>JBEHYN010000039.1:0-28364 GCA_048498155.1 Pseudomonadota bacterium
GGCCGATGATGGCGGCCATCCGGACCTGAGGGGGGCGAGCGTCTCATCTCAGACCGGCGGCACCGCCCACCCAACCGAGTTTTTACACAGCCTCGACTCATTGACGACATCCCATGGCGCGGGTCCGAGGGCCTTGCCATCTTTGCCGACCCCGGGCGTGCCCCGTTCGAGGGCTTCGACCAGCTTGACTCGATGGGCAACGAAGATTGTCGCTAGGCTGGACGCTACATCGACATCGACGAGCAACGCCATGAACTCGTCGTCGTCCAAGCTCTTCTGGCCATGGTCCGTGGCGGTTTGCCAGTCACGTCCTCCGAGCATTTTCTCTACGCGCCTCGCGCGCGTCATTTGGGCGGGGTCGTGCACATAGCTGTGCTTTTGCTGAACCTGCTGGAACAGACTCTGCCTTATGCTTTGCATCTGGGCGAGAGAAGCGCCCCCACCGCCGGCGAAGCGCCCTGAACTTGGCACGAAGCCAACTTCATCAACATCAAACTGGACCCCTTCGACCTTCACCTGAACGCCCAACACGCCTTGCTGCGGCCGGGTGCCTGTGAGGTGATAGGCCAATATCTCCAAGAGTTGAGTCTTCCCCGACCCGTTACGCCCTGTAATTATCGCGAAGTTTGGAATATCGCTCCATGACTTCGAACGTATGGACTTATACCCAGGGCCATGCGGTGTGATCTCAATTCGAAATGGTGGATCGCTAACCGTCACAAGCACCCCCGGCCGTCGCTCCTATAATACTTGCCATTCCCTCAACTTGAAGTACAGCGCATCCGAAGGGTGGAGGCACGCGCTCATGAATTTCGCGAACTTCGCACTGACGGTGCAGGTACGAAGGTTTGAAGCCGATTTGGATGAAAACTAGCTTATCCATGAGTCCCGGGGAGCAATAACACGTGACCAATGTGAGTGATTTGAGCAGTCAGGTGGCGGGGGCGGTAGCCAAGAGCGCCAACGGCGATTCGGCTTGGAGCGCACTTCAGGAAGCCGGAAAAATAGGCGCGGATGCGGTCGAAACCGTTCGCCTCATGCTCTTTCTCCCACAGTTTTCTGCAGCCATTCAAGAACGATTGGCGGGTTATATAGTCTGGGCGATCCGCAATGTGTCCGACGGGTGCCGGATCGCCCCGGCACCGTCCATCGCCCTAAAAATCGGAGAACGACTACGGCTGCAGGAAGAGGGGGACCCGATAACCGAAATGTATTTACGGCTGTTGTCCCGGTCATTTGATCGGGATCGGGTTGCGGAGATCCATCCGGCGTTCGTGCACCTGATTGGCCAGCTGGCGACGGACGAGGTGCTCATTCTGGAGCAATTGGCGGCCCTGGATCAAGCTGCATACATCAGAAGCCCCAAGGGTAGCGCCCCGGTATTGCGAGAAGGAAGAGAGGCACTGGGCGCGCTTCCTGGTCTAGTTGACTTGCGTATTGAGCTAATGCGCCTGAGTCTGCGGCCAGAGGAGCTAGCCCAGCCGGACCTCCTCTTCACTTATGTTGAGCACTTGGTGTCCCTGGGCATCGTCACTTATACAAACGAGTATAGTGACCGCGAAATACATCGCGATCTGCAAGCTGCGGTTGGGCGTGCGGGGGGTGATTGCTGGTTCTTGCAGCTCAACCAATTTGGCCGGCTGTTTCACCAAGCCTGCGTAGTTGCACTTCGATGAAGCGGACACGCTTACCAATAGTGACAGGCTCTAACCCTTTTAAAATTCGTCAACTACAGTTCTAGATCGGAGTGTGTGCCGATCACAAGATAGACAAGATAGGGACATTACAATATAGGGGGAAATGAAACCTATCCCCGAAGCTCGTGTTGCTGCGCCATGGGCTTGGCCTCGGAATAGATCGGCAGAACACCCATAACGATTGTCCTACCTTCCGTACGCCTCCGCCCCGATTTTCCACCGTGACAGCCCCGGCGCATCCATCATATGATGCGTGATGTTTGATGCAGCGAGGCATGACCATGCGCACGACGCTCGCGCTTGATGATGACGTGTTGGCCGCAGCCAAGGGGCTCGCCAGCATGCAACATAAAAGCCTGGGCGAGGTGATCTCCGACCTCGCGCGGCAAGCCCTGCGCAAAGATCAGCCGCCGGCCGAAGTGCGCAATGGCGTACCGCTTCTGCCGGGCCGCGCCGGCGCCCACAGAGTCACGCTGGAAACCGTCAACCGCCTGCGCGACGAACTGCCCTGACAAGGTTCCTGCTCGATGTGAATGTGCTGATCGCGCTGATCGATCCGGCGCACGTTCATCATAACGCGGCCCATCAATGGTTCGCCGCCGAAGGCCAAAGCGCCTGGGCCACCTGCCCGATCACTCAGAACGGCGTCCTGCGCATTGTCGGCAACGCCCGATATCCCGGAGGGCCCAGCTCTCCGGCTGCGGTGGCGGGCATACTGAAGGCGATGACATCCCTGCCCGGCCATGCCTTCTGGCCCGATCATATCAGCCTGCTGGACCACGACAGCCTCAACTGCGAGCGCCTGCTGACCTCAGCCCAGGTCACCGACAGCTATCTGCTCGCCTTGGCCTGCGCCAATGGCGGGCAGTTGGCGACGTTCGACCGTCGGCTGATCACCGACGCCGTCCATGCAGGATCGCAAGGCTTGCGGGTGATCGGCTAGGCCGGCGGGCGAGGCGCTTAGAAGTCGACCAAGGTTCCAGTCTATCTGCGGGTCCACGCCCAGGCGCTGGACAGCTACTGTGCGCCCTGCAGCGCATTGCGCCGCATCAAGTCGCTTGCGCCCCATCATGATCGGCGACGCCTATGGCGTCGTCCGTCAGGACCCGAGCGATAAGCGGCGCGACGCTGATCGCATTCGTGACGTGCTGGAGGGTGTCGGTGGAGACTACACGAACGCAAACCGCCTGCACCCTGTCGAGGGCGTCGCCAGCGAAGAGGGCGTGAACCACGATGCCGACCGGCGGCGGGAAACCCATGGCCAGAAGCGTTTCGCCCGCCGCAACCAAGGTCCTGCCGGTGGAAGCGATGTCGTCGACCAGCACCGGCTGACAACCGGCGAAGGCCGTGAGATCCGGGGCGGTCAGCCTGACCTCGCGATCCCCCAGACGCACCTTACTGAAGACCGCGTAGGGCGCGCCAGCCTCGGCCGCGATTTGCGCCGCCCAGGGCTCGCTCTCGCTGTCCGGGCCGATGATCAACGGTGCGGTGACTTGGTCGCGGACCCAGCGCCCGATGGCCGGAGCAGCGTTAACGACCTGGCACGGAATGCGATAGAGGTCAGAGAGTCTGGCGATGCGGTGCAGGTGCGGGTCGATGGTGACCATGCGATCCACGACGGAGTCCAGCAAGCGGGCGAAGGTGCGCGAGGTGACGGCCTCTCCAGGCCGGAAACGCGTGTCTTGGCGCATATAGCAAAGGTAGGGGGCGACTAGGTTCACCTCGCTGGCGCCGAGATCGCGCAAGGCGTCAGCGACAAAGGCCAGGGTAAGGAAGTGCGAGTCGGCATCCGACAGAGCGCACACGAGATCGACAGGGCAGCCCGCCACCTCGGCGTCGACCCGGACATGCACCTCGCCGTCTGGAAACCGATGGAACGCTGCGGCGACCATGGTGAAATCGCCTTCAGCGGCCAGCTTCTTCGCGAAGGATTCGTTGCCGGGCAGGGGCAGAAGAAGGCGGGACATCAGGCCTCGATGATCATGAAGTCCGGGTTCGCGGCGGCATAGTCCAGGGCGTAGGCGAGCTCGCCTGGGGTTTCCGCGTGCAGCGTCAAAAGCGTCTCACCTGCGGAGATCTCGTCGTCCACTCGAACGTGCAGTTCAACACCGGCGGCCTTGTCGTCCGGCGCGCCGGCCAGCTTGGCCAGCCGGGCCAAGGTTCGGTTGTTGATCGTGGTCAAGCGTCCGGAACGCAACGCCTTAAAGGGGCGCTTCACCGCCGCGCGCGGCGGTTCCCGCATCCCACCTTGCGCTTCGCAGATTCGTTGGAACTTAGCCCAGGCCCGTCCGTCGCGCAGCACCTCGTCAGCCAGCCCGATCCCCGTCCCCGTTGCGCAGTGGCCGACGAGTTCAAGCGCCGTCCCGGCGAGCTGGCAAGCGCGACGGCGAAGATCGGGCGGCTGGTCACGGGCCCCCTGCAAGACCGCGAGGACGTCGCGCGCTTCAAGCGCGGGTCCGACACCTCTTCCAACCGGCTGACTGCCGTCCGTCCGCAGGCATTGCAGATGCAAGCCGCACGCATCAGCGACGGCGGTGAGGGTGTCGATCAAGGCATCGGCCTGCTCTCGCGAGCGGACCTTGGCCGTCGGCCCTACCGGGATATCCAGAACGATATGTGAGGATCCTGCGGCGATCTTCTTGGACAGGACCGACGCGACCAACTGCCCTTCGGTATCCACGTCCAGCACCCGCTCGACTCGGATCAAGATGTCGTCGGCGGGGCTGAGCTGAACGGCGCCGCCCCAGACCAAACAGCCGCTTTCCTGTTCGACCACCCGGCGCATGTCGGCCAAGCTGAGATCGACTCGCGTCAGAGTTTCCATGGTGTCGGCCGTGCCCGCCGGAGAGGTGATGGCGCGTGACGAGGTCTTCGGGATCACCAGACCCAGGGCCGCGATAATCGATACCACGATGGGCGAGGTGCGATTGCCTGGCAGTCCGCCCACCGAGTGCTTGTCGACGACGATGGGCGTGTCCCAGTGGATCTGTTGGCCCGCTTGCACCATCGCTCGCGTCAAGTGCAGCACTTCCGACCGATCGAGCGGCAATGCCGAACATGCCGTCAGGAAGGCAGACAGATGGACGTCCGTGTAGCGCCCAGCGGCTATGTCGCCGAGAATGGCGGTCATGGCTCGGGCGTCCAGGCGCTTGCCGTGGATGCGCTGACGCACATTGGACAGGGACTCGAGCGCCGGAGGATGGCGCACCTGAATAGACTCGCCTTCGCTGACGCCGAGCCGAGACCAAGCCGCTTCCGATAAGCCAGCCTCGTCCGGCTGAATGATGGCGTCGCCGATCTGGTAGAGCGTCGCCATCACCTCTCGGCCATTCGCCGCCAGGATCACCTGGGCGCGCGGTCCAAGGCCTTCGGACCGGCAGATCGAGCAGCCTTCGCGCAACAGCACGATCGCGTCATGGTGGGTAAAGAGATTCAGCCGGCGCGCCCGAAGCACGGACGAGTTGATCGCGGTCAGTCCCGAGTCGACGGTCACAGACGGTGCTCTTCGCCTTCGGTGGGGATGACGCAGGTCCAACCGAGTTGTTGGGCGATGCGCTTCTGCAGGGCGTCAGGCGCGCCGCCTTCTCCATGGACGATAAACGTGCGCTTCGGCGGATAATTGAAGCCGCCCAACCAACGCAGGATCCCGTCGGCGTCGGCATGGGCGGACAGCATCGGCAGATTGTCGATCTCGGCCCGAATGGAAACCCAGCCACCGTGGATTTTGACCTCTCCGGCGCCGTTCAGCAGCGCCTCTCCCCGAGTTCCCACCGCCTGGTAGCCCGCGAACAGCAGGGTATTTCTTGGATCGGACCCGAAGGCTTTCATATGATGCAGGACGCGGCCGCCGGTCGCCATGCCACTCGCCGAAATGATCACCTTGGGCATTGTGTTGTGGCTGAGCGCTTTGGACTGATCGACATCGTCGACATAGGTCGCCACCTCCATCGCCCTTCTGCAGTCTTCTCGAGAAAGCCGATGGTCGGTCATATGCTTTTCGAGCAGGTCCGTGGCGGCGATCGCCATTGGACTGTCGAGGTAGATCGGCGTGAGCGGCAGATGCCCCGCCGTCTTGAGCTTCCAACACAGGTAGAGCAGCTCCTGCGCCCGTCCGACGGCAAAGGCAGGGATAATCACTGTGCCGCCGCGCCCCGTCGTCCGTTCAATCACGTCGAGCAGAGCCTGGGCCGGGTCGATCGACGCGTGTCGACGGTCGCCGTAGGTGGACTCGAGAACGAGATAGTCGGCCTCAGGCACCGGCGCCGGATCGGGCATCAGCGGATCGTCGTAGCGGCCCAAATCTCCGCTGAATACGATGGTCTTACCGCCCCAGCGCACCTCTGCAGTCGCTGCGCCCAAGATATGGCCCGCGCGCCGGAACTGGAGCTGCGCCCCATGGCCAAGATCGAAGGGCCTTTCAAAATCAATCGGCCGCATCAGCCCCAGAGCGCGCTGAGCGTCGTGCTTTCCATAGAGAGGCAGAGCCGGCTTGTGCTTAGAGAAGCCATGGCGGTTGGCGAACTCAGCGTCGCTCTCCTGAATTTTGGCGCTGTCGAGCAGCAGCAGTTCACACAGAGCCGCTGTGCCTGTGGAGCAGATGATGTCGCCGCCGAAACCCTCGCGCACGAACTTCGGCAGATAGCCGGAGTGGTCTAGGTGTGCGTGGGTCAGCACCACCGTGTCCACTGATCGCGGGTCCACCGGGAACTCGGCCCAATTCTTCAGCCGCAAGGCCTTCAGTCCCTGGAAAAGGCCACAATCCACCAGGATCCTGCGCCCACCCAGGCGCAGAAGATGGCGCGACCCTGTGACCGTTCGCGCAGCGCCTAGGCAGGTCAGCGTAGGTGCGGTCATCTATTCGTCCTTTGTCAGCTCGGGTAGTAATAGGCCGCTTCCGTCGCTTTGATTTGACCAGCCGCAAAACTGGTCATTTCACTGGGTGCACGGCGCGGCCCCCGCTGACGGCGGCGAACCGAAGTGGGAACACCTACCAATGATGACAGAATCTAACCATTTGAAAATACGCCAATAACGTCGCTGAGAAGTGGTGTGTGCCTGCCCATTTCCGCGTGCATTTTTGACTGCACCCTTCGCAACAAGGGCGGCGGTCTGCACAGTGGCCACTTCAACCGGCCTGACATTCGCACAAGAGTGTGCTGCGATAGTCTTGTAGGCGATCAAAGAAGACTTCGACGAAAATGCCAATGAGGGAGGCGATTGTGGCCGATAAGACCCGCTCTGCGACAGGCATGACGTCGCGCCGCCAAGCTATCGGGGTGATGGGGACAACCGTCTGCGCCGGCATGGTGGGCGCGGCGACGCCTGCACTGAGCGCCACGGCGAAAACGCCGCTTCGCGAGACTATTCCGCCGCCGGCCTTGGTCCCCCGAGGGGACCTCGTGAATGTGCTGGAGTACGAACATCAGGCGCGTCTCGTGTTGGGCCCGGCCAAGGTTGCCCCGATTTTGGGAAGCGACCGGACCGTCACTGATCGCATCACCCTGCGTCCACGGATGAATATACCCACGCGGGATCTGGACCTGACTGGCGCCTTGTTTGGCGATCAGCACTTTGCGCCCATCATCGTCGGCCCGATGGCCGATCAGAAGCGCTTCCACCCCGATGGAGAGGTCGCCACGGCCCGTGGAGCCTCCGCGGCACAGGCGGCGATGGTCGTGAGCAGCGACTCAAGCATGCCCTTGGCGATGATCGCCCAGGCCGCCACAACGCCCCTTTGGCTGCAGGTCTATGCGAACAGTCCCAAAGTGAATGACATGCTCGCTGAGGCCCATGTGGCCAAGGCCAAGGCGGTGATCGTGACGGTCAACGCCGGCGCATCCGCCCGTGCACCTGCGACCCCGGCCTCGGCGCGCATCGATTGGGCCGCCGTCGACGCCGTCGTCAAGAGAACGTCTCTGCCCGTGATCGTAAAGGGCGTCACGCGTCCGCAAGACGCGAAGGAAGCCGTCGCACGCGGCGCTAAGGGCGTGGTGGTGTCGAACTATCGTGGGGGAAATGCGGCGGCGCTCACGGGCACGCTGCTGCTCGTGGCGCCGGTCGTTCAAGCCGTGGGCGATCAGATCCCCGTGCTCGTCGATGGCAGTTTTCGCCGGGGCGCCGACATTCTCAAGGCCCTCGGCCTTGGCGCCAAGGGCGTGTTGATCGGCCGGCCGGTCATGTGGGGCCTGGCGGCGTACGGCGCCGACGGCGTGCAGGGCGTTGTCGAAATGCTGCAGACCGAACTGGCGAGATATATGTGCATGTGTGGCCGACCATCCCTGGCGGCGCTCGACCCCAGCGTGGTGCATGTTCACGCGCCTCTTCCCGCGGGGAGCAACGCCAATGTCTGAGATCGAGCGATCCTGGCTGACCCATCCGTCTCGGCGAAAGGCCTTGGCCCGCTTGGCCGGGCTTATGGCGGGCTCGCCCTTGACTGCGGCCATGGCCCAGAGCGACCCCAGACCCCTCAGCGAGCATCACCGCGCCTTGAGCCTGGCGGAGATGCAGACGTCCTTCGATTTTGAGCCCGTCTTCTTCGGCAATGTGCTGTTGCCGGTGTACGACTACACGGCGCACGGCGAAGGGTCGGAGTTCACGCTTCGGCGTAATCGCCAAGCGTTCGATTGGGTCGACATCTTGCCGGCGCACGCAGCCGTCCCCGCATCGCAGGTCGACCTCTCGTCCGAACTGCTCGGCGTGAAGATGAAATTCCCAATCATCGTCGCGCCGTCAGCGTCGATGCGGGCCCTGCATCCGGATGGAGAGATCGGGATGTTCAAGGCGGCGACCGCGGCCTCGAACACGCTGATGATGCTGAGCGCCAACTCAAGCACGCCGGTGACCCAGGTCGCACCAGCCTCGCCCGGCGGCACGCTGTGGGCCCAGTTTTACCCACTAGAGAATCGAGCCGCCACTCAACGATCGATGGCGGCCTTCCAGAGCGCCGGCTGCAACGGCGTCATCGTCACCGTCGATCAGCAAGCGCCCTTCTACGAACGTTCGCAGCAGGACCGTAATTTCGGCGGGCGCGTGGCTCGAACGGGCGGCCTTGGCGCGGGCGCTGCAGGTGGAGCTGCCGCGCTTACCGGTTCGGCGCGATACCGGATCAACGACGGACGCCTGTGGTACACGTGGCAATATATCGACGATGTGCGCAAAATGGTCACAGGTCCGCTGCTGATCAAAGGGATCCTAGATCCGGAAGACGCCAAGCTGGCAATCGAGCACGGCGCGGACGCGATCATCGTGTCCAATCACGGCGGGCGCTCGATGGACTACGGTCCGTCGACGCTGGAGGTCTTGCCGCAGATCGTAGCTGCCGTGAACGGCCGGATTCCCGTCCTGTTCGACAGTGGCGTGCGTCGCGGCGCCGACATCTTCAAGGCGCTCGCACTGGGGGCCAACGGCGTCATGCTTGGACGGGCTGCGCGGTGGGGCCTTGCAGCATTCGGCGCCCCCGGCGCCCAGCGCCTGATTGAGATTATCCAGCAGGAACTGGTCCAGGTGGCCGCAGCCGCCGGATGCGCCAAGCTGTCGGATATCGACAAGGCGACGGTCAAGGCCAACTTCGTATAGCGGGCCGAACTGGCGGCTACCGTAACCTCTTGCTCTCGTCCAGCAGCAGTGGCGGCAGCTTGAGCGACTGCAGCGCCCGCTCGTGAGAATAGGCCGCGATGTCCGCAAGCGCGCGGTCCAGGGCGTCACGCACGTCCATCAGGCGCGCGGCTTTCACCCCCAATGGCGCCTGAAACGCCGTCTCGGCCGCCTCGCAGGCCTTGGCCACCTGGAAGGCGCCGACGCCCAGGGCTGAACCCTTTAGCGAATGGGCCGCGTCGCGCCAGGCGTCGTCGGCCGACGCGGGGTCCAGCAAGGGCAGCCATAGGGCCGCCTGCTCGCGAAACAGCCCCAGCACCTCCTCGACCAGGGCCTCATCCCCGGCGGCGTAGCCCTCCAGGTGCCCGAAATCCACCGCCCCCGTGAGGTCCCGCTTGGCCATGATCTGTCAGCTCGCCATTGCCCAATCGCAGGCGCGCTTGTTGTCACCGCGCCGCGCGCCTAGCTTGGCCCGACTTTGGGAGGAACAACATGAAAAAGATCGTCGCGACCCTCGCGCTGGTTCTGGCCGCCGGCGCGGCCCAGGCCAAGCCCTTCGACGACGCCCGCCCTAGCTGGAACAAGCCGATGAAGCCGTTCCGGGTGATCGACAATATCTATTATGTCGGCCCCGCGGGCATCGCCATCTATCTGATCGTCACGCCCAAGGGCGACATCCTGACAGACGGCGGTCTGCCCGAGAGCGTGACGCAGATCGAGCACAACATCCAAGCCCTGGGCATCAAGCTCAGCGACGTGAAGATCGTGCTCAACAGCCACGCCCACTTCGACCACAGCGGCGGCCTGGCCCAGATCAAGGCCGACACCGGAGCCAAGCTCTACGCTAGCGCCGCCGACACGCCGATCCTGCAAAGCGGCCACATCGATTTTGGCCCGTGCGCCGAGGTGGACGCAGCGCCGGTGAAGGTGGACCACATGGTGCACGAGGGCTCCAAGGTGTCCTTGGGCGGCGTCACCTTGACCGCGCACATGACGCCGGGCCACACCCCCGGCGCCACCACCTGGACCACCACGGTCAGGGAAGGCGGCGTGAGCCATTCGGTAATGTTCTTCGGCTCCATCACCACCGGCGGCAACCCCTTGGTCAACAACACCGCCTGGCCCGGCATCGCCGACGCCTATCGCGCCACCTTCGCCAAGATGAAAACGATGAAAGCCGACGTCTTCTTGGGGCCCCACGGCGATCAGATGGACCTCGACGCCAAGCTGGCCCGGCTGAAACCCGGCGCGCCCAACCCCTTCATCGACCCGACCGAGTTGGCCAGGGAGATGGACATCATGCATGGCCGCTTCGACAAGGAACTGGCCAAGCAGCAAGCTGCGGCGCGCTGAGCGTTAGGGATGGCCCAGGCTAACGGCGCCAGCTTGCCAACGGGGCAAATTCGCGTATGTTCCGCGCCCTCGCCGGGGCCTTGCCCTTATGGTGCGGGTGCATAGCTCAGTTGGTAGAGCAGCTGACTCTTAATCAGCGGGTCGTAGGTTCGAATCCTACTGCACCCACCACGTCCTTGCCCGGTGTGAACCGGGCACGGACCCAGGACCATCGTGGCGGTCCTGACTGCCGGAACGGCAGATAGATCGTCAGCAACAGCGCAGCACACACCAAGGGAAGCGTAGCCCCGATGTAAAGGGTGCTGATCCCGGGGAAGGACGAGATATCGACCAACAGCAGAATGGTTAGCCGACAAACGATGGCCAGCCATAACGCATGGCAAAGCAGCCAGTAACCGTCCCAGCGAAAGCCGCCGCGCGCGATCTGCACGAGGTGCGCCAGATAGGCCAGCGCGGCCAAGACGGCCAGTGTTGGGATCAGCAGGGTATAGAGCGCCGACAGCACAGACTCGGCCCTGTGTGCGTATCGATCGACCACGTCTCGCACCAAGCCGCCATAGGTGTCGATGAACAGCTGGTTGCCTTCAAGCGTCTGAGTCCGGCTCTTGATCAGGCTGTCCAACGGCAATCCCGCATCCGAAGGGATGGCGCCGGCAAGCTGAAAGCTGCAGTTGGCCCTGGGGGGCAGATCGGCGGAAAATCGACGGTCGGTCGCGGTCGGATCATTGAAATGCAGCGCTATGTCCGGGCTCGGCAAGCGCGTGATCGGCGCGACCCACTCACGGCCATCGTCCGAGCAGTGAAGCTGGAGCCAGGCATTGGACTTGCCGTAGAACCAGCCGGCCAGGGTCTTGGGCGGGTCGGATGCCGCCGTGGTGCGGCGCGGATAGCCCTCAAAGTCGGAGATGGCCTCCAATTGCATCGCCGTGCCCCAACTTTCCGAAGGAATTGGTGGGGGCGATCGCGCGAGGACCAAATTTTTCAGGTCAGTGAGCTTGCCGGGGATCGATCGTTGTTGGGACGGCGTGATCGCGGGCATCAGGTCAATCAGCCCGGTGGCGCAATGGAGCCGCCCAGAGCGGCACCCGGCCTTCACCTCGGACGAAATCCTATTGTAGAAGGCGGCCGCCTCGTGGGCGGAGCTGTAGTGGCCTTGCCGAGCAGCGGCGTCGCGAAGGGCCCAGATGAACCATCCTCCGGCATAGTCGCCGCAGGTCGTTGGATACAATTGACAGCCCGGCTTGGTCCAACCCGTGCCGCTGTCGTCAAAAAACGACCTGAGCGACGCGAAAGCAGGACTCACGGCGTATATCTGAGCACGAACTTTCGCCGGTACAGGCACATAGGCCACCGGCTCGCCGACCCGAACGCTTTGCAAGGCCGTCAAGGCCCCATTGTAGGCCTTGCTCTTGAAATCCACGACGGTGAAGGTGTGGTAGGCGATCAGGTTGCCTGCCGCCACGAACGACCAGGCGAAGATGGCGGTCGCCACGAAAACTCCGGCGGGACGAAGCAGGGCGCGATCCTGCCAGATGCGCGCGCCACATAAAATCGCCGTGGCCGGCAATATCCATACCCCCTCCTCGCGGGTCATCCACAACCAGCCGAACGACAAACCGGCGGCGACGGCCCAGACGATCCGCGCGCGGGTCGCCAGGGGCAGAAACAGGAGGTGGATCAGGCAGGCAAAGAAGATCAGGCCTTGCCCGCCGTAGATGTCATCGCGGATGAGGCGGGTGGGCAACACGCCCGGATGCCAAAGCATCAGCAGAAAAATCGCCAGGCTGAGCGGCGTTGATCGGCTCAGGCGCAGGACGGCCAAACTGAACAACGCGCAGGCGAAGGCGTAGAACAGCGCCTGGGACAGGGTCACCGGCACGCCCAGAACGTAATTCGCGGCCAGAAAGAACGAATAGCCCGGACCCTTGATTAGGGTCATTTCCGAAAACGGCCCCCACCACTTTCCAGCGACGAGCTGGCGCGCTTTTTCGAAAAACCAGCCGTCGTCATGTCCGGCGCCCGGCAACATGTCGACCGGCAGGTGCATGGCGAAGCACACATACAGCGTGCTCATCACCAGGATCAGGATCCATCCGTAACGAGGGAAGGTCTGAATGGGGTGGTCGGGCAAAGCGCTCATTCCTTTTTAGGGGCGACAAATGGATATCAAGCTAGCCGCTGAACGACACGCCCTTGGCCTCCGGACCAAACCAGGCGACCAGGCTCAAGGTCACCGCCACCACCGCGCAGACGATGGCCAAGGCCATGCCGTAGTTGTTGCCGTGGCTTTCGGCGATTCCTGTCTGCAAGGTGGCGTTGGCCGCGGCGATGAGATTGCCGATCTGGTAGGCGAAGCCAGGGAAAGCGCCTCGCGCTTCAGGCGGCGACAACTCATTCAAATGCACCGGCACAACCCCCCAGGCGCCCTGGATGGCGATCTGGATGAGGAAGGCGCCCAGGCCCAGCAGCAGAGGCGTGGTGGAAAACGCCCAAAGGGGGATGATCGGCAGGGCCAGCAGCGCGGCCAGGACAATAGCGCGGCGCCGCCCGATCCGTTCTGACAGCGAGCCGAACACCACTCCGCCCACGATGGCCCCGACGTTCAAGGCCATGGTCAGCATGGTGACCACGGCGGGCGAAAACTTGTGCTGCACCTTCAGGAAGGTTGGATAGATGTCCTGGCTGCCATGGCTGAAGAAATTGAAGCAGGTCATCAGGGCCACGGCGTAGAACATCAACCGCCAGCGGCCCTTCATCGCCTGCATGAAGCTGGTCTTTTGCGTCCTCCCGGCCGCCCGCTCGGCCTCCCAAGCCGGGGATTCAGGCACATAGCGGCGCACGTAGAGGATCAGCAGGGCCGGTAAGACGCTCAGCATCAACATGCCGCGCCAGCCGATATGCGGCAGGGCCAAGTTTGCGATGGAGGCCAGGAAGAAACCCACCGGATAGCCTTCCTGCAGGATGCCCGACACGATGCCGCGACTCTTGGCCGGGATGGTTTCCAGCGCGAGGGAGGCGCCGATGCCCCACTCCCCGCCCATGGCGAAACCGAACATGAAGCGCAGCGCCAGCAGGACGATCAGATTGGGTGAAAAGGCCGAAGCCAGCGCCAGCACCGAGTAGAGGCCCACGTCTATCATCAGGATGGGCCGGCGACCGAAGCGGTCCGCCAGGCGGCCGAACACGAAGGCGCCGAAGGGGCGCGCGACCAGGGTCAGGGTAATGGCCACGCTCACGTCCTTGACGCTGGCGTGAAACTCGGTGGCGATATCCTTCAGGATGAAGGTCAGCAGAAAGAAGTCGAAGGCGTCCAGCGACCAGCCCAGGAAGCTGGCGAAAAAGGCGGCCCGCTGAGTCCTGTTCAGCGCCTTTAAGTCGTCGATGATGACCATGCCCCGGTCTCCCCGTTGTTGAGTCCAGCAAGCCTTGCCCCGGCGCTGGTGGCAAGCGTTTCTGTGCTCAAGCAGATCCGAAGGCCAGATGATGCAATGCGATCCCTGCCGCGGTGGCCACGTTCAGCGAGTCCAGACCAGGCGCCATGGGGATAGCCACCGGGCGGGCTCGGGCCAATAAGGCGTCCGGCAAACCCGGTCCTTCGGCCCCCAGCAACAGGGCGGCGCGGGCTGGGCGCACCAATTGAGCCAGCGGGGTGGACGCTCTGGGGCTTAGCGCGATGGCGTCAAAGCCGAACCGCTCCAGCAACCCCAAAGCGTCCTCGCCGGGGGCCAGGCGCGCCATGGGCGTGACCAGGGCGGCGCCCACCGACACGCGAATAGCCTTGCGGTAAAGCGGATCGCAACAGGTGGAATCGAGGATCACCCCATCCACGCCAAAGGCGGCGGCATTGCGCAGCAACCCCCCCATGTTGTCGTGATTGGCGATGCCGAACAGGCCCAGCACCAGGGCCCGCTCTCCTAGCCCGGCCAACAGGTCTGCGGCGGTCGGCTCCGGCGCGCGCCGGCCGACCGCGAGGATGCCGCGATGGATATGAAAGCCGGCGACTGAATCCATTACCGGCTGGGCGGCGCTATAGACCGGCGTCTGATCGTCCAGCAGGGACAGAAGGTCCGACAGGCCCTCCACCCGTTTATCGGCGATCAGCAGGGCCTCGGCCCTATGGCGTGCACGGGTCAATAGCACCCGAAGCACCACCTCGCCCTCGGCGATGAAGCGGCCCTCCCGTCCGACCAGATCGCGTTCACGCACCTGGCGGAAGGCGGCCAGGCGCGGATCGGCCGGATCATCGATCGGGACGATCCGCGCCAAGGGGTCAGCTCCCCGCCTTCGCCTCCCGGGCCTTCACCTTCTGGCGGAAGGCGTGCAGCAGGGGCTCGGTGTAGCCGCTCGGCTGGGCCGTGCCCTGGAACACCAACGCCTTGGCCGCTTCAAACGCCAGGCTGGCGTCCGGGTCCGGCATCATCGGCCTGTAGGCGGGGTCGCCGTCATTTTGCCAATCGACCTTGGCCGCCATGCGCTTGAGCGCCGACATGGCCTGATCGTCCGTACACACCCCATGCACCAGCCAGTTGGCCATGTGCTGGGAGGAGATCCGCAGGGTCGCCCGGTCCTCCATCAACCCGACATCGTGGATATCCGGCACCTTGGAACAGCCGACGCCCTGATCCACCCAGCGCACGACATAGCCGAGAATACCCTGGGCGTTGTTCTCCAACTCCGCCTGTACCGCTTCGGGCGTCCAGTTGCGGCCCACCGCGAGGGGCAGGGTCAGCAGGGCGCTCAGGGGCGCAATGGGGTCCTTGGCCAGTTCAGCCTGGCGGGCGAACACATCCACCGCATGGTAGTGCAAAGCGTGCAGAGTGGCGGCCGTGGGGCTCGGCACCCAGGCCGTGTTGGCCCCGGCGCGCGGATGGCCGATCTTCTGGTCCATCATGTCGGCCATGCGGTCGGGCGCCGCCCACATGCCCTTGCCGATCTGGGCCTTGCCCGACAGGCCGCAGGCCAGGCCAATGGCCACGTTGCGCTGTTCATAGGCCGCGATCCAAGCGCTCTGGCGCATCTCGGCTTTCGGGACCATGGGCCCGGCGTACATGGAGGTGTGCATCTCGTCGCCGGTGCGGTCCAGGAAGCCGGTGTTGATGAACACCAGCCGGCTCTTGGTCGCCGCGATGCAGGCGGCCAGGTTGGCTGAGGTGCGGCGCTCCTCGTCCATCACCCCGACCTTGATGGTGTTTTCCGGCAGGCCCAGCACGGTCTCGATGGCGCCGAACAGGCGGTCAGTGAAGGCGACCTCCTCAGGTCCGTGCATCTTGGGTTTGACGATATAGATCGAGCCCGCGCGGCTGTTGACCAAACGGCCCAGGCGCCGAAGGTCGTACAGCGAGATCAGGCTGGTCATGATCCCGTCGAGGATGCCCTCGGGCGCTTCGGACCCATCGGCCAGCAGAACCGCCGGGTTGGTCATCAGGTGACCGACATTGCGCACGAACAGCAGGGAACGCCCGTGCAGAACCAGGGGGGAGCCGTCGGGCGACAGATATTGGCGGTCCCCTTCCAGCTTGCGGACCAGGGTGCGTCCGCCCTTCTCGAAGCTGGCCTCCAGATCCCCGCGCATCAGGCCCAGCCAGTTCCTGTAGGCCTCCACCTTGTCATCGGCGTCCACCGCCGCGATGGAGTCCTCCAGATCGCAGATGGTCGAAAGCGCGGACTCCATCACCACGTCGGCCAATCCGGCCGGATCGGTCTTTCCAATGGGATGGTCGCGGTTGACTGCCAACTCGATGTGGATGCCGTTGTGGCGCAGCAGGATCGCGCTGGGCGCAGCCGCATCGCCGATATAGCCGGCGAACAGGGACGGATCGGCCAGGGCGGGCGACAGAGCGCCGTCCTTGACCGAGAAGCCGGTCACGTCGGCGTAGGCGCCGGACGCCAGGGGAACGGCCTGATCCAGGAAGGCCTTGGCCTTGGCCACCACCTGGGCCCCGCGCGAGGCGTCAAAGCCTTTGACCGGCTCGCCGCTCAGCGGGATAGCGTCGGTGCCGTACAGGGCGTCGTAAAGGCTGCCCCAGCGCGCATTGGCGGCGTTCAGCAAGAAGCGGGCGTTGAGGATCGGCACCACCAGCTGCGGCCCGGCCAGACGGGCCAGTTCATCGTCAACATTGACCGTATCGATCTTGAAGGGCGCGGGCTCGGGGACGAGGTAACCGATCTCGCGCAGGAAGGCCTGATAGGCCTGCGGATCACGCGGCTCGCCCGGGCTGGCTTTGTGCCAGGCGTCGATCTTGGCCTGCAGCTCATCGCGCTTGGCCAGCAGCGCCTTGTTCTGCGGCGCGAAGGTTCCGAACACGCCGGCTACGCCCGACCAGAATTGGCCTGCGTCAATCTCCAAGGGCGGCAGGACATCGGTCTCGACAAAGCGGGCGAGAACCTCGGCGATCTTCAGATCTGCGCGGTCGACATAGACGGTCATGGGCTCTCCTTCAGTGAGCGAGCGCATCAGGCGGCCGAGTTGAACCACCCTTTCCTCCGCTCGTTCCCGCGAAAGCGGGAATCCAGATCTTTCCAGCGTGGGGATTCCTGGACAGGACTGGGTCCCCGCTTTCGCGGGGATGATCGGGTGATGGGTTATGGGCTCAATTGGAACGTTGAATGCTCTAGCCCGATAGACCTTCGGCCCCCTCCACGTCCAGCGGCCAGACGCATGAACGGCGGCTAAACGCCATCCTCAGCTTGGGCTCAACACCCCGCGCGCAGGATGCCCCATGCTTCGCCATTGTGGCGCGGCGGAATTTGGACATGGGCGATGATCGGCTCTGCGGCAATCGATTGGGTTCTGGTGGATCACGCGTCCAGGGAGCCGGTCCAGGTCGGCGATCTGGTGTGCGCCGATGCGGGCGGAATGCCGACCTATCGGGTCATGGCGCTCGACAACGACCGCGCCTGGCTGAAGGACGATAACCATCCCTTCGACTGGATCCTGCCCCTGTCCAGCTTTCAGTGGAAAGCCCGGCGAATCTAAAAAGCTCGGTCATCCTCGGGTCGCCGGAACGGCGAGCCCGGGGACCCAGCAGAGAAGACCTCAACGTTGCGGCGGTTGATCTGGGCGCAGCCGATAGGCTGGAGCGGCTGGGTCGCCGGACAAGCGCTGCGCGCTTTCCGAGGATGACGGAGGTTACTGTATCTTGGCGTCCTTGGTGGGCTTAGGGGTTCAACAATCCGGCCTGCGCAGGGCGGGCCCGATGACGGTCCATGGGTCTCAGGCCGCGGCGAGCACCGGCCGGGGTTCGCGCAGGACGGGGACCTTGCGCTCCAGCAGGGCGAAGCCGCCGAACAGGATTAGGCTGTAGAGGCCATCTCCCTCCAGGGTGCCCCGAAAGAACGGCAGGGCGGCTGTGAAGCAGGCCGCCAGGCCCGCGCCGTTCATGGGATACAGGCCGCCGAACGCCCAGACCCCGAGGTTGCTCAGCCCGAAAAACAGCACGGAGCCCGCCAGGGTCGCGCCGACGATGACCGGCGCACGGCGCCGGCTGCGTAGCCACAGGCCGATGCAAACGATCAGGGCGAAGCTGAGATAGACCACGGCCATACCCTTGTAGAACCCGAGCACCAGATCGCTGAGCAGCAGGGCCGCGAGCGGGACCACAAACGCCAGCCGACGATCCTCCAGATAGGCGCCGGAGAACAAAGCCACGGCCGCCACGGACGTCAGGTTCCAAGGATGGGGCATTAGACGCGAGGCCACGGCGGCGGCCACCATGGCTAAGATCGCAGCCAGGCGCGGATTGATCATGCTTTGCTCCTTGGACGGCTTGCGGGACGCGGAGGTTTAGACTCGCCTTTTTCTTCCGTCGCCGCAACCGCCGCCTCCACCGGCCGGGGCACAACCGCAGTCGCCCCCGATTTGGCGCCCAGACCCAGGGTCTTCAAAGCCCAGCTCATGTCGAAGGATTGCCGCCGGCCCGCCGGCCAGCGGCGGAAATCAAAGCCCATTTCAATGGAGGGTTTGACCACCTTGAAGAAGGGCGAAATGTCGAAATCGCGCGGGGTGAACAATCCGTCGTGGCGCAGGCTCAGCACCTCGCTCTTCACATAGGGCGAGACGTCGTAGGGGACTTTGTCGCTCTGGCTGGACAGGGCCTTGTCCGGCAAGATCGGGTAGTGGATCGAGTGGAACGCCGCCGCGATCATGGTCGAACAGATCGCCCGCGTCGGATCGCCGTGGCCGAACGCCAGCATCTTGCGCCGCATGGACACGGGCACCGGCGGATAGGGGATCAGGAAGCGGATCAGGTCGAAGATGTAGCGCAGATCGTATTGGCGGCCGAGATAGGAGACGGCGAAGTCCACGACCTTGCGCCGTTCGGCGGCGTTCAGGCCTACCGCTCGGCAAATGCGCGTGTTGAACTTGGCGTATTTGGACAGGGGTGCGGCAATCACCCCTTCATAGGCCAGGGCCTCGATCAGCACCCGCGCCTCGCCGGTCTCCGGATCGGGCGGCAGCATCCCTTCGCCGATATAGATCACCGAATGCGACCATGTGGATTGGGTCAGATATTTGATGATGCTGGCGATGCGGGTGTTGCCCTCGATCAGCAGCACATCGCCCGGCTGTAGGGCGCGGGCGAGCACATCAATGGGCGGCGCGAAGAACGGCGTATAGCCGGTGATCGGCTCATCCAGGTAACGGACAATCCTTCCCCCGATCTTCTCGCTCAGACTTTGGAAGATCATGGTGCTCCGATGCTGACGCAAAAAAGCTAATCCCTTGAAACTAAAGATGGCGATTGCCTCTTTATCCTCCAGGGGTAGGCTCCCACATACAGCATAGGCACGGAGCGCCGGTCTGCAACCTTCGCAGCGGAGCCGCTCCAGGGAGGATTGCATGGCGTCCACCGGGCGTCCGCCAAAGACCGGTTCTTTTCCCTCGCTCTATGGCTGGGCGCGCAAGGCCTTGCCGCAAATGTCCGAAACCGAGCGGGTCGCCATCGAGGCGGGCGACGTCTGGTGGGACGCCGCGCTGTTTTCAGGCAATCCCGACTGGCGCGAACTGCTCGAGGTTCCCGCCGCCAAGCTGACGGATGAGGAGCAGGCCTTCCTCGACGGACCTGTCGAGCAGCTGTGCCGCATGATCGACGACTGGCGGGTGCGTTTCGAATGGTTCGATCTGCCGCCCGAGGTCTGGACCTTCATTAAGGCCCAGAAGTTCTTTGGCATGATTATCCCGAAGGCTTTCGGCGGGCTGGGCTTCTCCCCTCTGGCCCACTCCGAGGTGGTGCGAAAGATCTCCACCCGCAGCCTGACCGCAGCGGTGACGGTGATGGTGCCTAATTCGCTGGGTCCCGGCGAACTGCTGATGAAATTCGGGACGGATGAGCAGAAGACCCACTACCTGCCGCGCTTGGCCGATGGCCGCGAAATTCCCTGTTTCGGCCTAACCAGCCTTCAGGCTGGGTCTGACGCCGGCGCCATGACCGATACGGGCGTGGTCTGCTGGGGACAATACGCGGGCAAGCGCGTGTTGGGCATGCGGCTGAACTGGTCCAAGCGCTACATCACCCTGTCGCCGATCGCGACCATCATCGGCCTAGCCTTCCGCCTGCGTGATCCAGACGGCTTGCTGGGTGCAGCGGAGGACCTCGGAATCACAGTGGCTTTGGTCCCCGCCAAGACCCCCGGGGTGACCACCGGCCACAGGCACTACCCGGCGCACCAGGTCTTCCAGAACGGGCCGACCCAGGGTCATGACGTGTTCCTGCCGCTGGACGCCATCATCGGCGGCCAGGCCCAGATCGGCCAGGGCTGGCGCATGCTGACCAGCGCCCTGGCCGAAGGACGCGGCATTTCCCTGCCCTCCCTGTCTGCCGCAGGCTTGGCGGTCAGCGCCCGCACCACCGGCGCCTACGCCCGCATCCGCGAACAGTTCGGCCTGCCCATTTCCAAGTTCGAGGGCGTTGCCGCCCCGCTCGGTCGGATGGCGGCGGCCGCCTATCTGGTGGACGCCGCCCGGCGGCTCACCTGCGTCGGCCTGGGCCTGGGCCATAAATCGGCGGTGATCGCCGCCATCATGAAGGCTCACGCCACCGAACGCATGCGCGCGGCGGTCAATGACGCCCTGGACATTCACGGCGGCAAGGCCGTGATGGACGGCCCGCACAACTACATGGGCGACCTATACCGGGCGATTCCGATCAGCATCACGGTCGAGGGCGCCAATATCCTGACGCGCAACCTGATGATCTTCGGTCAGGGCGCCATCCGCTGCCATCCCTTCCTGCTCAAAGAAATGATGGCCCTGTCCAATGAGGACCGGCCCGCCTTCTACAAGGCCTTCAAAGCCCATGTGGCTCACGCGGTCGTCACGCTCTTCCGGGCGAAGACTCGTTCCTGGACGCGCGGCGCCTTCGCACCCCGGCCGATGGGCGGCAAGCTCGGCGGCCACTATGCCCAGCTGTCGCGCTACGCCGCGGTGCTGGCCTTCCTCAGCGACATGGCCTTCCTCAGCCTGGGCGGCGGGCTCAAACGCAAAGAGATGATCTCCGCCCGGCTGGGAGACATTCTCAGCGAGCTCTATCTGCTCAGTGCAACGCTCAAGCGCTTCGAGGACGAGGGCCGCCAGATCGAGGACCATCCCCTGGTCGATGTGGCCATGGCCGATGGGCTGGCCCGCATGGAGAAGGCGGTCGACGAGATTCTCGCTAACTTCCCGGCGCGCCCCCTGGCCTGGCTGCTGCGCCTGATCGTGCCGGGCGACGCCAAGGCCCGGCGCGGGGCGAGCGACGAACTTGTGCTCAAGGCCGCCGCCTTGATCACCGAGCCCGGCCCGGCCCGCGACCGGCTCACGGTCAATGTGTTCTTGCCGGACGGCGACGACGGGGTGGCTCGTTTGGAGCGCGCCTTTGCCCTGGTGGTCGCCGCCGAGCCGGTGCGCCATCGCCTGCGCCAAGCCCGGATCAAGGACTGGCGCAAGGCCCAGGCCGACGGCCTAGTCTCGGAGGCGGAAGCCAAACAGCTTGAAGCCGCCGAACAGGCGACAGCCCTGGCCGCCGCCGTGGACGACTTCGCGCCCGGCACCCTTGAGCCCCATCGCGTTCAAATGCCTGCCGCCCCAAAGACTGCTGCTAAGAGCGGCGCCGCGCAAAGGAGAGCCCCATTACCGGCCGCCCCCCCGTCTATCTGATCGACGGCGCGCGCACGCCCTTCATGAAGGCGCGCGGCCCGGGACCGTTCAGCCCTGTGGACCTCGCGGTGAACTGCGGTCGTCCCCTGCTGTTGCGCCAGCCCCTAAAGCCGGATGCTTTCCAGGAAGTGGTGCTGGGTTGCGTCAATCCCATGGCCGACGAGGTCAACCCCGCCCGCATCGCCCAGCTTCGCCTGGGGCTGGACGAGGCGACCCCGGCCTATACCGTGCAGCGCAACTGCGGCTCGGGCATGCAGGCCATCGACGAGGGCCGCCGACGCATCGAGGCGGGCGACGCCGACCTGATCCTGGCCGGCGGGACCGAGGCCCTGAGCCAGACTCCCCTGCTGTGGCCGCGGCCTGCCGTGGAATGGTTCGCCAGGCTCAACGGCGCCAAAACGCCCTTCCAAAAGCTGATGACCCTGCTCGGCCTGCGCCTGTCCTTCTTCAAGCCGGTTATCGGCCTGGAAAAAGGCCTGACCGATATCGTCAGTGATCTGAACATGGGCCAGACCGCCGAGCTAGTCGCTTATCTTTTCGGCGTCAGCCGGCAGGAGGCGGACGCCTATGCGGTGCTCAGCCACCACCGGCTCGCCGCCGCCCAGACCGAGGGCCGGCTGGGAGAAATCGAGCCGATGTTCGCGGCTGATGGCACGGCCTATGACCACGACGACGGGGTGCGGCCGGACTCCTCGATGGACAGCCTGGGCAAGTTGAAGCCCGTGTTTGAAAAGCCCTATGGCAAGGTCACCGCCGGCAACAGCTCGCAGATCACCGACGGCGCCTGCTGGACGATCCTGGCCTCCGAGGCCGCCGTCAAAAAGCATAAGCTGACGCCCTTGGCGCGGCTGGTCGATTGCGCCTGGGCGGGTCTGGATCCGCGCATCATGGGCCTGGGTCCGGCGCTCTCCTCCGCCGCCTTGATGAAGAAGCACAACCTCGCCCTGGACGACATCGCCATCTGGGAGCTGAACGAGGCCTTCGCCGCCCAGGTGCTGGGCTGCGTCAAGGCCCTGGCCGATCCGGCGTTCTGCAAGGATGTCTTGGGTCTCGCCGCGCCGATCGGCGCCATCGATCCGGTCAGGCTGAACGTGGACGGCGGCGCCATCAGCATGGGCCATCCGGTCGGCACGAGCGGCGCGCGTATCGTACTGCACGCCGCCCATGCCCTCAAACAACGCGGCGGCAAGTTCGCCATGGCCACCCAATGCATCGGCGGCGGCCAGGGCGGATCCATGCTGGTGGAGGCGGTCTGACCCATGGGTATCTGGAGCAAAATCGACGGCGACCGGCTGGAGATAGGCGGGCCGGTCAGCAAACCCGGCCCCGGCGGCTGGAGCCTCATGCGTCGCCCGGACGGGATCGCTTGGCTGGTGCTGGACGCGCCGGACCTGTCGACCAACCGCATCGACGCACCCATGCTGGCGGCGCTGAACGACATCCTGGCCGGTCTTGAAGCCAATCCGCCTAAGGGGCTGGTGCTGCGCTCCGCCAAGCGTTCCGGTTTCATGGTCGGAGCCGACATCGCCCAGTTTCGCGGGGTCAGCGATGCGGACCTGATGGCCACGGAATTGGCCAAGCTGCACGCGGTGTTCGACCGGCTGGAGGCCCTGCCTTTTCCGACCGTGGCGGTGGTGCACGGCCACACCCTGGGCGGCGGGCTGGAGATATCCCTGGCCTGCCAATACCGCATCGCCCTGTCCAGCGCTCAGCTCGGCTTTCCCGAGGTTCAGCTTGGCCTGCATCCGGGCCTGGGCGGAACCGCGCGTTCGGTGCGTCTGGTCGGCCCGGTCCAGGCCCTGCCGCTGATGCTCACCGGTCGCACCCTGCGCGCGGCCGAGGCCAAGCGCATGGGGCTGGTGGACGCAGTGGTCGAGGAACGGCACGTGGCAGCGGCCGTGCGTGCGGCCATCGACGGCAAGCTTAGGCGCCGCCCCCTCGGCCCGCTCGACCAATTGGCCAGCAGCACCCCAGGCCGGGCGATATTCGCCTCCATACTGCAGAGCCAGACCGCCAAGAAGGCGCGGCCCGAGCATTATCCCGCCCCCTTCGCCCTGATTGCCCTGTGGAAGCAGTATGGCGGCGACTTCAGGGCCCTGAAGTCGGCCGAGGTCACCTCGTTCTCCAAGCTGATCGTCACGCCCCAGGCGCAGAACCTGATCCGCCTATTCTTCCTGCGTGACGGGCTTAAGAGCTGGGCCAAGGGCGGCGGCGAGATCAAGCGTCTGCATGTGGTGGGCGCCGGGGCCATGGGAGGGGACATCGCCGCCTGGTGCGCCTATTGCGGCCTGACCGTGACCTTGGCCGACATCAGCCCCAAGGCCTTGGGCGCGGCGATGAAGCGGGCGGCCAAGCTGTTCGACCGCCGCCATCTGAAGGGCAAGCTGCTGCGCGAGGCCACCGACCGGCTCATGCCCGACATCAAGGGCGAGGGCGCGGCCGGCGCCGATCTGGTGATCGAGGCGGCGCCCGAGAAGCTGGAGTTGAAACAGAAGATCTATGCCGGGCTGGAAGCGGTAATGAAGCGGGGCGCGATCCTGGGCACCAACACCTCCAGCCTACGGCTGGAAGATTTGCGCAAGACCCTTAAGAAGCCCGAACGGCTCGTGGGCGTGCACTTCTTCAATCCGGTGGCGGTGATGCAACTGGTGGAGATCGTCAGTCACGACCAGGCGGACCCCAAAAACCTCCTGACGGCTGGCAGCTTCGTGAGCGGAATATCCCGCCTGCCCGCCCGGGTCGCCAGCGCGCCGGGCTTCCTCGTCAATCGCTCGCTGATGCCCTATGTGCTCGAAGCCATGGTGATGGCCGACGAGGGCCTTCAGTTGGAAGCCATCGACGAAGCGGCCGTGCGGTTCGGCATGCCCATGGGGCCGATTGAGCTAGCCGATCAGGTCGGTCTGGATATCTGCCTGGACGTGGCCGAGATCCTGGCCAAGGGCCTGGATCACCCCATGCCCAAGATCCCCGCCTGGCTCCAGGACAAGGTCAAGGCCGGCGCCCTGGGCCGCAAGACCGATCGGGGTCTTTACCGCTATGCCAAGGGCAAGCCGATCAAGCGTCCCGTCGCCAAGCCGCTCGACGATCAGGCCATCGACCGGTTGATCCTGCCCATGCTCAACGCCTGCGTTGCCTGTCTGCGCGAGGGCGTTGTCGCCGACGAGGATACTGTGGACGGCGCGATGGTGTTCGGCACGGGCTTCGCGCCCTTCCGCGGCGGCCCCATGCGCTACGCCCGCGAGCGGGGACCGGCCGACGTAGTCGCAAGCCTGCAACGGCTAGAGGCCCAGCACGGTGCGCGCTTCGCCCCCGATGAAGGGTGGAAAGCCCTCACGTCATGAACGCGCGCGCCAAGGCGAACACAACCGCCGTGGTCCACCAGGATGTGGAGGCCTGCGTTGACGCCATTCTCGACCAGGTCGGCAAGACGGTCGTGCTGGGCCTGCCGCTGGGCCTAGGCAAGGCCAACCACATCGCCAACGCCCTGTTCGCCCGCGCGAGCGCCGATCCGTCGATCGATCTGAAAATCCTCACGGCTCTGACCCTGGAAAAACAGCAGAGCCTGCCCGACATCGCCCATCGCCTGGTGGACCCGATCATCGATCGTCTGTTCGGCGGCTATGTCGATCTGACCTACGCCAAGGCGGTGCGCTCAGGCCGTCTGCCGGCCAATATCCAGGTGGCGGAGTTCTTCCTCACCCCCGGTCGCTGGCTCAACGCCGACCTCGCCCAGCAGAATTACATCAGCGTCAACTACACCGAGGCGGCCGGCTTGCTGGCCGACCAGGGAATCAATGTCATCGGCCAGCTGGTGGCCCGGCGCGGCCAGGGCGCGAAGGCCAGTTACAGCCTCAGCTGCAACGCCGACGTGACCCTGGACGAAATCCCCATCGCCCTGCGCCGCCGGGGCTCCAAAGAGCCCCTGGTCATCGCCGGCCAGGTCAATGACAACCTGCCCTTCATGCTGGGCGACGCCGAACAGCCGGCCTCTGCCTTCGACCACATCCTGGACGCGCCGCACTATCAGTTCCCGCTCTACGCCCCCCCGCGTGAGGCGGCCAGCCTGGCCCAGCACGCCATGGGCCTGCATGTGGCCGGATGGATCAAGGACGGCGGCGCCCTGCAGATCGGCATCGGCGCCATCGGCGACGCGGTGGCCTGGGCCCTGGTCCTGCGCCATACGCAAAACGCCGGCTTTTGTGAGGCCCACGGGCGCCTGGGCGCGCACGCGCAAAATCCCACCGCTCTGGAGCCCTTCGCCGAAGGTCTCTACGGCGTCACCGAAATGCTGGTCCCCGCCTTCGTCGACCTCTGGCGCGCAGGCGTGCTGAAGCGCCGGGCGGGCGACGGCGCGGTGGCCCACGGCGGCTTCTTCATCGGCTGCAACGCCTTCTACGCCGCCCTGCGCGACATGCCCGACGAAGAGCGGGCCCTGTTCCGCATGACCAGCGTGTCCTTCACCAACAAGCTGACCTTCGAAGACGAGCCGCAGCAGCGCAAGGACCGGCGCGACGCCCGCTTCGTCAACGCCGCCATGATGGCCACCGTATTCGGCGATGTGATCAGCGACCGGCGCGAAGACGGCAAGGTGGTCAGCGGCGTGGGCGGCCAATTCGACTTCGTGGCCCAGGCCCACCAGCTGGACGGCGCCCGGGCGATCATCGCCCTGAACGCCGTGCGCACGAGCGGCGGGCGCGCCCAATCCAACATCCACTACGCCTACGGCGCCTGCACCATTCCGCGCCACCTGCGCGATGTGGTGGTCAGCGAGTACGGCGTGGCCGACCTGCGTGGCAAATCCGACCGCGACTGCGCCTGCGCCATGATCGGCATCGCCGACTCCCGCTTCCAGGCCGACCTGCTGGCCCAGGCCAAGGCCGCCGGCAAGATCGAAGCCAGCTTTGAGATCCCCCCGCACCAACGGGACAACACACCCGAGGCCTTGGGCCGCAAACTGGGCGCTGCTCAGGCGGCGGGCCTTTTGCCCGCCTACCCCTTCGGCACGGACCTCGACCCCGATGAGCAGGCCCTGGCCGCAGCCCTGGAGCGTCTGAAGGCCATGACCGCCACGCCGCTAGGTCGGGCGCGGGCGATCGCCAGAGCCATGGCCCTGAATACGCCGTCCACGGATGAACGCCGCCGCCTGGCGCGTCTGGGGTTGGACAAGCCTGCGGGGTTGGGCGATCAGGTGATGCGGCGGTTGGTGTGTCTGGCGTTGAGGGGGCAGGAGGCTCATTGAGCTAAAAATCGTCGGCGGAAAGGCGTGCCTGTCCCCGCCGCAGTGCAACACGCCCGTCCATTACGGACCACGCAAGCCGGCCCAGTTCGCCGTCCCGGTGACGTCATAAATCCTGCGTAGGTGTTTCTTTAACGCCTCGTGGCTTACGCCGAATCGATCCTCGCAATCGACGCGCCGGCCGCCTTGCGCGCCGAACAGCGCGATTTGCTTCTGCATCAGGGTGAGCGGCAGGGCTGAGATGCGCTCCACGGCCATCACGTTCACCGCCGTCTCAAAATCAACCGAGACAAACATCTGCAGTTCGTCGCCTCCGGCCAAGCCGATCCGTCGGGACAGAGAGGCGCGGGCGACGAGCCGGCCGTCGGCGACCGGCAGGTACAGTTGCGCGGGGGCGCCGTGGGCCAGCATCGCGGCGAGTCCGCGTGAAAACGCAGGCGCTTCGCGCGGACGGCTGGCGATCGGCACGTTCTGGCGGAGCAGTTGACAGCGGCTGAGCAGGGCTTCGGCTTCGGCGTTGATCGCCAGCAGGTGGCCGCCCGAGATATCGGTGATGAAATGCGAAGTCCGGCTGGCTTGCGGCCGCCAGGCGATGTCCTGCCGCTGCGCTCGCAGGGCTTGCTCAAGCAGAGCGCGGATGGGTTGCGCAGCCACGACCGCGCGGTGGGTGAAGGGGCGCCCTTCCCGGTTCCACAGCACCAGCAGCCCGGCGCACCTGTCGTCATGCTCGATGCGGATATCGAAACTGTGGTGATGCCCAAGGGGCGCGGCCAGATGTTTGAAGACATTGCTGGCGAGAAACAGCTCATGCATGCCCTCGCCCATCATCCGTCCGATCGGTGGTCCGACCATTTGGGTGAAAGTCACCATGTTGAACTGCCCGGGCGCGCTGAACAGTTCGTCAAAATGCGTGACGAAAAAGTCCTTCAATTCGGCCGGTGCGCAATCGTGGAAGAAGCCGGCGGGCGCGCCGGCCGGGTCAAGCCAGAAGATCGAACCGGAATCCGCGCCGATAAGATCGCGGGCGACCGCGCAGGCCGGCGCGGCGATGGCCTCGAGCCCCGCGCCGCAGCCACAGAGCAGCCGCAGCCGTTCCAGCAGCCGCCGCTTGGATAGGGCGTTGCGCACCGGTTTGCTCGGCGTCTGTTGAGGAGCACTCACCAAGCCCGGCTATCACCGAAGAAGCCACCGGTAAACATTAGGCCAAGGCAATTTCCCTCCCTTTTGGGGGAATTGACTCGTCGTTCGGAGGTTCTAGGCTGAATCGACATTCACCGCATCCAAAGCATGGCGGCGGCGAGGTGGATGAAGGCGAGGAAGTGGATGGCTCGTCTGTCGTAGCGCGTGGCGA
>JBEHYN010000040.1:0-28015 GCA_048498155.1 Pseudomonadota bacterium
GCTGCCGGCGGTCTTCACCTTGAACGAAGCGGCTCATCTCAGCGCCTCCGACATCACGATGTCAGGAGTCTGAACTGCTTCGTGTTTTTACACAGCCTCGGTCGATTCCCACCGTTGGAGGATTGCCGGAAACCGGACGTTCAGCCTCACCAAAAAAAGGCGCCCCGGTTTCCCGGAGCGCCCCTTCTGAATCCGATGTCCTCGCGCTTACCGCTTGGAGAACTGGAAGCTGCGGCGGGCCTTGGCGCGGCCGTATTTCTTGCGCTCGACCACGCGGCTGTCGCGGGTGAGGAAGCCGTGCGGCTTGAGCAGGGCGCGCAGGCCCGGCTCGTAATAGGTCAGGGCCTTGGAGATGGCGTGGCGCACTGCGCCGGCTTGGCCCGACAGGCCCGAGCCTTCCACTGTGGCGACCACGTCGAACTGACCCACGCGATCGGTCACCGACAGGGGCTGGGCGATCATCATGCGCAGCACCGGGCGGGCGAAATAGATCTGTTGGTCGCGGCCGTTGACCGTGATGGTCCCCTTACCGGGCTTCAGCCACACGCGGGCGATGGCGTTCTTACGCTTGCCGGTGGCGTAGGCGCGGCCCTGGGCGTCGACCTTGCGCTCATGGGCGACAGGCGCGGGATTGCTGGACAGGCTTTGTAGCGCTTCCAGGCCGTGGGTATCGGTTGCCATGATCAGGCGCTCCGGACGTTTTTGGTGTTCAGGGCCTTGAAGTCGATCACTTCGGGGGCCTGAGCTTCGTGGGGATGTTCGGGGCTGTTGTAGATGCGCAGATGGGTCATCTGGGCGCGCGCCAGGGGGCTTTCCTTGGGCAGCATACGCTCGACGGCCTTTTCCAGGATCCGCTCGGGAAACTTGCCGTTCAGGATCTTGCCCGCGGTGCGTTCCTTGATCCCGCCCGGATAGCCGGTGTGCCAATAGTAGGTCTTCTGATCCAGCTTGCGGCCGGTGAACTTGACCTTGTCGGCGTTGATCACGACGACCATGTCGCCGCAGTCCACGTGCGGGGTGTAATCGGGGCGGTGCTTGCCGCGAAGACGCATGGCGATGAACGACGCGAGGCGGCCGACAACGGCGTCCTGGGCGTCGACAAGGATCCACTTCTTCGTGACGTCGGCCGGTTTCAGCGAAACCGTGGTCTTCGTCTGCATCGGTGAGGGTCCGTCTTATAGCCGGGCGCGACAGGCGTCTCGGCATGAGGGGCGGGCAGTACAGAGACCGCCGTGAGCTGTCAACGATTTTGTTTTCGGGCGCAACGTGGACCGCTTACAGCGTAAGGAATTTTGCGGTTAGGTAAAATAATACCGCATCCTCTTAGGGCCGTTGCATTCGCCAGGCAAAACTCACGGCGGCGGCCAAGACCAGGGCGGCGAAGGCTTGGTGGATCACCGCAAGCGCCAAAGGGTCGCCCAGCATCAGGGTCGCGATGCCCAGCACCGCCTGACCGGTCACCAGCACCGCCAAGACCAGGGCCAGGAACCGGCCCTCCTCGGGCGGCCAGGGCGAGCGCTTGGCCAGGACCGCCGTGGTCCACGTCGCCGCCAACAGGGCGTAGGCGCCCAGGCGATGGTGAAGCTGAACGGCGGCCAAGCTGTGAAGGGCCGAATGCCACAGGCTTCCCTGCCAATAATCAGCCGGAAACAGGCGCCCGTTCATCAGGGGCCAGTCGTTATAGACCAGCCCCGCCCTGTTGCCGGCCACCAGACCCCCCAGCAGAATCTGGAAAAATACGCCGCCCGCCAGCAACGCGGAATACAGCGGCCAGCGCGGGCGCATGATCGGCCGCGCCGGGCCATGCCAAGCGTCCAGCCCGGTCCACACCAGCAGGCAGAACACCACGAGGGCCAGGCCCAGATGCACGGTCAGGCGTTCTGGCGCGACCTCCACCCGCACAGACAGGCCGCTGGACACCATCCACCAGCCCACCAGGCCTTGCAGGGCGCCCAGGGCCAAGAGCAGCCAGCAGCGCCAAATCAGCCCCTGGGGAATCTTCTTCAGGAACAGGAATATTCCGAACGGAACGGCGAAGGCCACGCCGACGAAACGCCCCAGCAGGCGATGCGCCCATTCCCACCAATAGATGCCCTTGAAGGCGGAGAGGGACATGCCCTTGTTGATCAGCTGATACTGAGGAATGCGCTGATAATTCTGAAACTCTGCCGCCCACTGAGCGATCGACAGCGGCGGAATGATCCCCCGCAAAGGCTTCCATTCGGTGATCGACAGTCCCGAATTGGTCAGGCGCGTGGTCCCACCCAGAATGACCATGGCGAACACCAGAGCGGCCACCGCGAACAACCACGTGGCCACCGATTGCGAGCGGCCTGATCTCAAAAACGATGTCATGGGCTCAAGCCCTAATCCCGCAACGCTTGGGCGTCCACCCTGGCGAAGCCTAACGGGGGCGGCTATAGCCTTCGCCTCGTTCGCGTATGAGCCCGCCCTATGAGTATCCGTCCATGACCGCGCGCTGGCGCAAGGCCTTCGGCAGCCTGCTCACCCTGCTGTTCCTGGCGGCCTATATCTGGCTCGCGACAGTGATCGGCGGACTAATCCCCCCGGTCTGGTGGGCCCAGCTGGTTTATTATGTGGTGGTGGGAACGGCATGGGGCGTCCCTTTGATCCCGCTCATCAGTTGGATGAACCGAGGGCGGTGAAGGTTGGGGGAAGGAATGGTCGGAGCGACAGGATTTGAACCTGCGACCCCTTGACCCCCAGTCAAGTGCGCTACCAGGCTGCGCTACGCTCCGACAGAGGGCGCCTTATAGGGGGCCGGGTTGGAGCGGGCAACGGAAATTCCAGCCCTTTTCAGGCCTTGCCGATCAACTGGCTTAGGCGCGCCTTGGCCGCCAGCAATTCAATGAGCACATCGTTCAGCCGAGCTTGGTCCGACGATGAGATTTCAGCCGACGATGCGCCCGAAAACATCAGCACCGGAGCGGTGTCTTCCACGGGCCTATCTCTCAGGCGTTCCCCGCTCAGCGACAGAGCGGGCTCCTCAGAAGGACCCAGCAGCAGGCGCTTGATGCCCTGCTCCTTGTGCAACCGCTGCACGCCCTTGATGGTGTAACCTTCGTCACGCAACAAGGCGCGCACGCTCTTCAGGACTTCCAAATCCTGCGGCCGATAGAAACGCCGTCCGCCGGCTCGTTTCATCGGGCGAATAAAGGAAAACTTGGACTCCCAGAAACGCAGGACATGTTGGGCGACGCCCAATTCATCCGCCGCTTCGGATATTGTCCGAAAGGCTTCTGGCCCCTTCATCGCGCGGGGCGCCGGGTCAATCGGCCCGCGCGCGTTGGATGCGCGATTTCATCACCTGGGACGCGCGAAATCCGATCACGCGCCGAGGCTCGATCGAGGCGGGCTCGCCGGTCTTCGGATTGCGCCCCATGCGTGCGCGCTTGGCCCGGACCTGGAAGACGCCAAAGCCAGAAAGCTTGACAGCCTGTCCAGTCTCCAGGGCTTCAACGACGATATCCAAGGTCCGTTCGACCAATCCCGCGCAATCTTGACGCGTCAAACCCACCTCTTCGTGGACCGCTTCGCAAAGATCAGCCCGGGTCAGAGTTCGACCCTTCATGCCCATTGCCCCCCGCTGAAGGATTAACTTATCTTGTGTGCCGCGATAAACCCGGAAAGTCAAAGGGTTCACAGGACCAGCCGTTCCGACCGATCGGAAAGGGCCGCCTAATAGCGCAGGACGCAGGCCCCCCAGGTCAAGCCGCCCCCCATTGCCTCCAATAGAAGCAGTTGCCCCGGTTGGATCCGTCCGTCCGTCACGGCCTGGTTCAACGCTAGGGGAATCGAGGCGGCGGAGGTGTTGGCGTGTTCGGCGACAGTGGACACCACCTTGTTCTCGTCCAGGCCCAATCTGTGGGCCACCCCGTTGAGAATGCGCTGGTTGGCCTGGTGGGGAACAAACCAATCCACCTCGTCTATCGACACCCCCGCGGTGGCCGCAGCAGCTTCCACAGCCTCGGCGATGTTGATCACCGCATGGCGGAACACCTGATTGCCCTGCATGCGAAGTTTGCCGACCTGACCGTTAGTGGACACGCCGCCGTCGCTGGTGAGCATGTCCTGCTTGGTCCCGTCCGAGCGCAGAGCGAAACCGAGCATGCCCCGGTCCTTAGTTGTGCCCTGTCCGACCAACGGTTCCAGGACCACGGCTCCTGCCCCGTCGCCAAACAACACGCAGGTGGAGCGGTCGGTCCAATCCAGCAGGCTGGACATGCAGTCCGCACCGATGACTAGGGCGCACTTGGCTAGGCCGCGAGCGACGAAGCCGTCCGCTACGCTCAGGGCATAGACAAAGCCGGTGCAGACCGCCTGAACGTCGAAGGCCGCGCAGATCGGGGCGCCGAGTTTGCGTTGCACCAGCGCGGCGGTGGCGGGGAAGGTGAAATCCGGAGTGGTGGTGGCGACGATAATCAAGTCCAGGTCGGCGGCCCGGCGGCCCGCGTGTTTGAGGGCCCGTTCGGCCGCCTTGGCGGCCAGATCGGATGTCGCCTCACCCTCGGCGGCGTAACGGCGGCTGCGGATTCCGGTGCGCTCGACGATCCAGGCGTCGCTGGTGTCCACCGTCTGGGCGAGTTCGGCGTTGCTGACCTCGCGGTCCGGCAGATAGCCCCCTACGCCGGTGATGGCGCTACGAAGAACTGAACTCAATGGGCGGTCTCCACCGCAGCGGATTGCGGACCGGATTCGGGCAGCGCGGCCGCCAACAACCTCATATGCCGTTCGATCTGCTTGTCGTAATCACTGTTGACCAAATCCAGAGCCACCTTGATGGCGTTGGCGAATCCCCGGGCGTCGGTCCCGCCGTGGCTTTTGACCACGATTCCGTTCAATCCCAGCAGCGGGCCGCCATTGACCAAGCTGGTGTCTAGCCGTTCGCGCATCTTGCGTAAGGCCGGCCCTGCGATCAGCGCGCCCAATTTCGCCCGAATGTTCGAAGTAAAGGCGTCACGCAAAACCTGGCGCACAAAACGGGCGGTGCCCTCGGCGGTTTTCAGGGCGATGTTACCCGTAAAGCCGTCAGTGACCACGACATCGACCGTGCCCTTGGCGATGTCGTCGCCTTCCACGAAACCCCGATAGTCCAGATCAAGGCCCAGGACACGAAGCAAGCGGTGCGCCTCGCGCACTTCCTCGTGCCCCTTCTGCTCTTCGGAGCCGACATTGAGCAGGCCGATGGTGGGCCGAGCGGCGCCGTGCACGGCCCGATGGAAGGCCTCGCCCATGATGGCGAATTCCACCAGTTGGGCCGCGTCGCTGGTGACATTGGCGCCCACGTCCAGCACCACGGAGGCGCCCCTCAGCGTAGGCCATGACGCGACGATCGCGGGGCGGTCTAATCCGCCCATCATTCGCAGCTGAAGCTTCGATATGGCCATCAGCGCGCCGGTGTTGCCGCTGGACACCGCAGCGCGAGCCTGCCCCTCGCGAACCGATTCCACGCAGTTCCACAAGCTGGAGCCCTTGCCGCGACGCAAGGCGTGAGCGGCCTTGTCATGGGAGGCGATCACCTTGTCGGTATGCCGCACGTCGCACAGCGCCGCCGCGGCGGGAAGCTTGGCCAATTCAGCTTTGATTCGCGCCTCATCGCCGTGCAACAGAAAGCGCGGCGCGCTGGATCCCAGGCGCTCAATGGCCAAGGCAACCCCTGGCGCGGCAACGGCCGGTCCGTGGTCTCCGCCCATGGCGTCTATGGAAATCACAACAGTATCGGACACGCGGCCCAGCGCCCTCCCAAATGCCCGCCGGACCCTACAGGGACACGGCGGCGATGCAAGGGCGCGTCGTCGGACGGGGGAACAGGCGATATCCACCCTCCCCTGGCCAGGGCGGTTCTAAGACTTTGCATCGGTATCCCGCAACCGAGCCAAAACGGCGAAGGGCGACGGCTCGGACGGTCCATCGGGCGCTTTGAATTCGGCGCCGGGCTTGCGGGGAAAGGGATCGATCGCCAGGGAAAGATCTTCCACCACATAAGCGCCGAGGGGCGCTACGCCGTCCGCGATTTCGTCAGGCGGATCGTCGGCGTCCGGGTCCAGTTCCAGTTCGTGCTCGGGTTCGACGGCCAAGGCGGATGAACCGCTGGGGACGGCGCGAACAGAAACTTCGCCGGCCAGCATGCTTTCAAACGGCTCCAGGGTGATTCCGCAGATTTGCACCACCACGGCGGCCCAACGGCCCTGAACCTCGGCGCCGTCGAGCCAGGGCGAGATACGCAGATCGGCTTCCAACGATTTCAGCTCGACCAGGTCCAGCGCCGCAGCGATGCGTTCGCGGGCAGGGCCTTCAGCGATGATGCGACGCTGGGTCGCGCCACGGCTCAGCTCGTGCAGGGCCAAGGTGATCGGCCAAGCGCCCGCAACGCCGTCTGCTAGTCCGCGATCGTCGGCCACGAAATCTCTCCATTCAACACCATCTCGAGCGGCTCGTCTGCCAGCGCCGCGTGGGCGCGCACCGCGTAGTCGGTCATGCCTGACAGATCATCCCCCTCGAGCGACACCGTGCGCGCGATCAAGGCTGACAGGGACTGGCGATCCGGCAGAGCGTCCAGCGCTTGATCATAGGATTTCACCCGGCCGTAGAACGCTTCGCCCAGCTTGCGCATCTTCTTGCCGACTGACAGGTCGCCCACGCCCATCTCGCGCAAGGCGTCGTCCAGCCCGCGGATATAGGCGTCAAATAGAGCCTGGCCGGTCTCTGCGGCCTGGGCGCCCTGTCCCTTCAAGCGCCACAGCAACAACACCACATGCAGGGTATAGACCTCGAAGCGGCCTTCCACCGTATCGGCTGCGGCCAGCCGCTCGTAGAACACGGGCCGGCGCGCCTGGGCGACCGCCGCAGCGTACAGCCGCCGGCCGGCAAGGACGGCGGGGCGCGGGGCAAACAGTCGGCCCAGGCTCATCTATGGCTCCCATTTTTGACGTCAGTCGAAGTTTCGCCGCGACCCAGGATGATAAGCTCATCGCACCAACTCTGCGAACGTCATTGAACTAAGGGCGGCGGGACGTTAGGTCAAAGGCTGGACACCATGAGCAAGATGCAATCGATGCTGCGCCGACCCGCTATAGCCATTTTCACCGCCGCCGCCCTGGCTGGCGTGTTGACCGTCGGTTGCGCGCCGATCCGGCAGACTAACGGCTATCAGGCCATTGAGCACAAACCGGCCGACTCCAAGGTAGGGGTGGATACCAAGTCCACCGTGCTGGAGACTCTCGGCAGTCCGTCGGTGATCTCGACCTTTGATCCGAATGTCTGGTTCTATATGAGCCAGCGAACCGACCAGATGTCGTTTCATGCCGTTCGCGTCGTCCGACGCAGTGTGATCCAGATCACCTTCGATAAGGACAGTGAAAAAGTCACCGACGTGAAGAGTTTCGCGCTGAAGGACGGCAAGGTTATCGCCTACAATGGTCGCGAGACGCCCACACGCGGCCGCGAGTTGTCCATCATCGAACAGCTTCTCGGCAACGTGGGTCGCGGGTCTCTGCTTCCGCCGACCGAGCCGACGCCCGGCCAACGCCCCGGCCAGTAGGCCCGATCGTCAGCGGCATCAAAGAGAACGCCCCGGAAGTTACCTTCCGGGGCGTCTTTTATGGCCGATAGTCGATCAGTAAATTAGTGTCGCGCCAGCACCGCCAGCAGCAACAGCGCCACGATGTTGGTGATCTTGATCATCGGATTGACGGCCGGACCAGAGGTGTCCTTGTAGGGATCGCCGACGGTATCGCCGGTCACCGCGGCCTTGTGCGCTTCTGAGCCCTTGGCGTGCAGCACGCCATCGCGGTCGGTGAAGCCTTCCTCGATCACCTTCTTAGCGTTGTCCCAGGCGCCGCCGCCTGATGTCATCGAGACCGCGACGAACAGGCCGGTCACGATCACCCCCATTAGCATGGCGCCGACAGCAGAGAAGGCTTCGGACTTCCCGGCGATGGCCTCGATCGCAAAGAACAACACGATCGGGCTAGCCACGGGCAGCAGCGAGGGCACGATCATTTCCTTGATCGCGGCCTTGGTCAGGATATCCACCGCGCGGCCGTATTCTGGCTTGACCTCACCGGTCATGATGCCGGGGTTTTCCCGGAACTGACGGCGAACCTCGACCACCACGGACTGAGCGGCGCGGCCGACGGCGGTCATGGACATCCCGCCGAACAGGAAGGGCAACAGCCCTCCGAATAGCAGACCGACCACCACGTACGGATTGGACAGATCGAACGCCACTACGCCCAGGCCGTCGAAGAACGAGCCCGGCGCAGCGGTCTTGGCGAAGAAACTCAGGTCCTGCGTATAGGCGGCGAACAACACAAGGGCGCCGAGACCGGCCGAACCGATGGCGTATCCTTTGGTCACCGCCTTGGTGGTGTTGCCCACGGCGTCCAGGGCGTCGGTGACGACACGGACTTCCTTGGGCAGACCCGCCATTTCGGCGATGCCGCCGGCGTTGTCGGTCACCGGACCAAAGGCGTCCAGGGCGACGATGAAGCCGGCCAGGGACAGCATGGCGGTGGTGGCTATGGCCACCCCGAACAGGCCGGCAAGGTTAAAGGTCACCAGGATGCCGCCGATAATCACGAGGGCGATCGGCGCGGTGGCTTCCAGCGACATGGCCAGACCCTGGATCACATTGGTGCCGTGACCGGAGACGCTGGCTTGGGCGATGGACTGCACCGGGCGGAAGTTGGTGCCGGTGTAGTACTCGGTAATCATCACAATCAAGGCGGTGATGGCCAAGCCGGCTATGGCGCAGGCGTACAGAGCCGAACCGCCGAAGGTTTTTCCGGCCACGGTCAAATCACCCACCACAAAATGCGGAATGACGACGTAGAGCGCGGCTGCGGACAACAGGCCCGTGACGATTAGGCCCTTATACAGGGCGCCCATAATGTTGGCCGACTTGCCCAGTCGTACGAAGAATGCGCCGATCACCGAGGCCACTACGCCGACGGCGCAGATCGCCAGAGGCAGCAGAAGCAGACTTCCAATCGCCGCCGAGTCGCGGAACAGAATGGTGGCCAGAACCATGGTGGCGACCGTGGTCACCGCATAGGTCTCAAACAGGTCAGCGGCCATGCCCGCGCAGTCGCCGACATTGTCACCCACGTTATCGGCGATGGTCGCTGCGTTGCGGGGGTCATCCTCAGGAATACCCGCTTCGACCTTGCCGACCATATCGCCGCCCACGTCGGCGCCCTTGGTGAAGATGCCGCCGCCCAGACGGGCGAAGATGGAGATCAAGCTGGCGCCAAAGCCGAGCGAAACCAGGCTGTCGACAACCTCGCGGCTGGTGCTCTCAAGACCCAGGATCTGAGTGAGAACCCCATAGTAGCCGGCCACGCCCAGCAGGGCGAACCCCGCCACCAGCATGCCGGTGACGGCGCCGGAGGTGAACGCGAGCTTCAGACCGCCCGCCAGGCTTTCCGAGGACGCTTGGGCGGTACGCACATTGGCCCGCACCGAAATCAACATGCCGGCGAAGCCCGCCAGACCCGACAACACCGCGCCCAGCACGAAGCCGACCGGCTGTTCCCAGCCCTGGAAGAAAACCGCCAGAAGGACCGTAACGGCGACACCCACAAGGGCGATTGTGGTGTACTGGCGGCGAAGATAGGCCTGAGCCCCCTCCTGGATAGCCGCGGCGATCTCCTGCATCCGCGCGTTGCCAGCCGGGGCCTTGAGCAAGGCGATGGTCTGGACAATTCCGTAAAGCACCGCCAGCAGCCCTGCCGCGATGACCAGTTTAAGTCCCATAGTAAAGTTGTCCCTTTAATCCTGTTTCACGTCGCCGGGAGCGACGGCTGGACCGAACCGGCCCCTCCGATCGTCGTCCTGCGCACATTTTGGCGCTGGCCGGACGAACGGACGGCGGACCCTGCCAAATGTGAAGCCTGCGCGCAACCGCTCGTGTCTTAAGGAATCAACTCAGGGGCGGGCGAACGGGCGATCGGGGACGGCAAGCCGGTGCGGCGCTGAGGGACCTGTTTAACGATTTCCGCGTCGTGCACGACCCCGCGCCCGACAATGGCGATCGCGTCGCTCATCACCTGGGCGCGAACCCGTACGACGTCCACATGGGTGTAGTCCGTCGCCAGCGTGAAGGGACTGTGGTGACCGGCCCTGACCAGGGCGTCCCGAAAATAAGGCTCCTTCGCCCGAACCGCCGCGCCGTTGGCCCCTGCGACCAAGTGCAGTTTTATGGTGGTGAAGACGTAGTTGATCAGGCGGCCCTGCACGACGATCGGCAAGGCCACCGCGCCGAGCTGAACGGTGGCGGGAGGCGTCGGCGCTTCGGCGGCGTCAGCGCGAGAGTCAAGGGCGAGACTCGCGAGCATCAGTCCGACGACCATGAGGCCCTTGCACGTTCGCCGTCCGGTCAAGCGCGCTGCGTGCGTCATGTGTGTTGATAGCCGAGGTTGGCGATGCGAATCTGCGTTCCTCGATAGGATACTCGCACCCCCTGCCCTTCGACCACCCGGCCTATCACCGTGAGCGGAACCTTCAGCTGGGCCGCCTCGGCGATTACGAGCGCCGCGTCGGCCGCCGCCGCCGTCAGGACAATTTCATAGTCATCGCCGCCGCTGGCCAGGGCCACACGGGCGGCAATCGGGTCCGTGCTGCGGGCGACGAAATCGCTACCCTCGGCCGACAGCGGGATCAGGTCCAGGTCCAGTTCCATGGCCAAAGCGCTGGCCGTAGCGATATGGCCCGCGTCTGCCAGCAGGCCATCGGATACGTCGGCCGCCGCATGAACCCGTCTGCGCAGAAGGTCGAATATGGCCATCCGCGGCTGCGGCAAGTGATATCGGGCCAGCATGGCGGCGCGTGCATCGTCGTTCATGCCATCGCCCTTTCCCAAAGCCGCCTGCAGCCCCAGCCAAGCGTCGCCGATGCTACCGCTGACCAACACGATGTCGCCGGCCCTGGCGCCCGATCTAAGCACCATGCCTCCGTGGGGAACCCGGCCCAGAATGGTCACACTGGCCGTCAAGGGGCCGGGGGAGCTCACGGTGTCGCCCCCGAGAAGCTTTAGGCCATAGGCATCCTGCGCCTGACGCAGGCCAAGAACGAACGCTTCGCGCTCGGCGCGTCCACAACGCGAAGGCCAGGCGATCGTGAGAAAGTAGGCGTAGGGCTGGGCGCCCTTGGCGGCGAGATCCGACAGATTCACCCGCAGCAGTTTTTGCGCCACCAGGTCCAATGGATCGGTGGCGAGGAAATGCACCCCTTCGACGATCATATCGGCGGAAATCACCAGATCCTCGCCCGCTCGCGGGGACACAACTGCGGCGTCGTCCAGCAGGTCCAGGGCTTCGGGCGCGCCATTTGTCAGCGGCCGCATCAACCGCGCGATCAGGTCGAACTCGTCGACCGGGGCGGCTGGAGGATTAGTTAGGCTCATCTGCCGGCGATTGCCGATCTCGAGCGATGGCGTCCAAGGCTGCATTGACGAACCCCGGTTCTGGCCCCTCAAAGAACGACTTGGCCAGTTCAACATATTCGTCGATGGCCACCTCCACCGGTACGTCGGGGCGAGTGATCAGCTCAAAGGCGCCCGCACGCAGAATGGCGCGCAAGGTGGCGTCCAGTCGTTCAAGACGCCAGCCTGACGCCAGGTGTTTGGCAATGGCCTGGTCAATCGCGTACTGGCCCTGAACTACCCCGCGCACGATCTGGCCGAAGAAGGCTTCGTCGGCCTCAGCCAAGCGGGAGCCTTCCATGTCAGCGCCAAAACGGTGATCCGAAAATTCCCGAACAACCGCGTCCACGCCCGCGCCCGACACCTCCATTTGATAGAGGGCTTGGACTGCGGCTAGCCGGGCGACGGAGCGGGCCTGGCGGGGACTCATCGGATCTGGCCGAACAGACGACGCCTCAGGACGATCATATCCATGCACGCCCGCGCCGCAGCCCCGCCCTTATCCCCCTGCGACCGGAGGGCGCGGGCCCAGGCCTGATCGGAGTCCTCCACAGTCAGAACCCCATAGCCGATCGCCAGATTCTTGCCGATCGACAGATCCATCAGGCCCCGCGCGGACTCGCCGCAGACGTAGTCGTAGTGAGTGGTCTCACCCCGGATCACGCAACCCAGAGCGACATAGCCGTCGTAGCGGATGCCAGCCGGACGGTGGGCGCCTTCGTGGGCCATGGCTACTGCGGCGGGCAATTCAAACGCTCCGGGCACGCTGATCACGTCGAACTCCGCGTCAAAAGCATGCAGCGCGTCGCCGGCGCCGGCCAGCATTTCGTCCGCGATCTCGGCATAGAATCGACCCTCCACGATCAGGACGCGCAGCTTGTCTTCCAGCATGGTTAGCCCTCAGTCGTCGAAGTCGGCACGGCCACGCGCCCGACAATCTTCAGGCCGTAGCCCTCAAGTCCCGCCGGTTTGGTCGTCAGATTGCTCATCAGGATCATGTCGCGCACGCCCAGGTCGAGCAAGATTTGCGCGCCCACGCCGTATTGGCGCAACGATCTCTGGCCCATGTAGTCCGCATGTGTATGGCCGATCCGTTCGGACAGGGGGCCTGCGTCACGCAGGAACACCGCAACGCCGGGACCATCGTGCTTGGCCAGGGCCTCAAGCGCGCCGGAAACATAGGTGCGTCGCGCTTCGGTGCGGCCCAGCACATCGGCGAAAAAATCCACGGCGTGCATCCGAACGAGGATTTCCTTTTCCGGCCGGATGTCGCCCTTGACCAAGGCCGCGTGCTCGGAGCCGTCGAGCAGATTGCGGTAGATATGCAGTTGGAACTCCCCGCCGTAGACGCTGACGAAAGGCTGTTCGAGCACGCGCTCGATATATTTTTCGGTGCGCCGTCGATAAGCAATCAGGTCGGCGATGGTGCCGATCTTCAGGCCGTGCAGTTGGGCGAAGGCGATCAAGTCGGGCAGGCGGGCCATTGACCCGTCGTCATTCATGACCTCGCAGATCACTCCGGCCGGATAGAGGCCCGCCAGCCGCGAGATATCGACCGCAGCCTCAGTGTGGCCGGCGCGAACCAGAACCCCGCCGTCCTTGGCCACCAGCGGAAACACATGACCGGGACTAACAATGTCGACAGGCCCCCGGGCAGGGTCGATGGCGACCGCTACCGTCCGCGCCCGATCGTGAGCCGAAATGCCAGTGGTGACCCCCGTCTTGGCTTCGATCGAGACCGTGAAAGCGGTGCCGTGCTCGGCTTGATTCTCGAAAGCCATGGGCGATAGTCGCAAGTCCTTGGCCCTAGCCGGTGTGATCGCCAGACAGATCAGGCCGCGGGCGTGCTTGGCCATGAAGTTGATTTGTTCGGGCGTCGCCATCTGCGCCGGAATGATGACGTCGCCTTCATTCTCGCGATCCTCAGCGTCCACCAGGATGTAGGGCCGTCCCTGACGGGCGTCCTCAATAATGTCCTCGATGGGCGAAATGGGATCGTCGGGATTCATGGACTGTATCTTTCGGCGCGGTCTAATGGGTTTCGCGCCAACGCGCCACGTATCGGGCGAGGATATCGATCTCAAGGTTGACCCGGTCGCCGGACGTCAATTGTCCCAAGGTGGTGTGTCGCCAAGTATGGGGAATGATGTTCACTTCGAATATATCGTCATGCACGTCATTGACGGTGAGGGACACCCCATCCACGGTGATAGAACCCTTGGAAGCGATGAAGCGGTGAAGTGGGCGCGGCGCGCGCAACTGCAATCGGTGTGATCCGCCCTGAGGCGTCACGCCGATGACCTGGGCGACGCCGTCCACATGCCCGGTGACGATGTGGCCGCCCAGTTCATCGCCCAGTCGGGCCGCCCGTTCGAGATTGACAGGATGTCCGACCGTCCAGTCGCCCAAGGTGGTGGCCGACAGGGTTTCGCCCGAAAGCTCCACCGCGAACCAATCAGCGCCTTTATCGACGACGGTGAGACAGCAGCCCGAATGGCTGATCGAGGCGCCGATCTGCACGCCCGCCAGATCTAGGCGAGTCGCAATCTCGAATCGGCGATCCCTGGCGGTGTCGCGCACATCGCGCACGCGGCCCATATCGGTGACGATGCCGGTGAACATTAGGCCCTCTCGTACCGTTCCCACAGATCCGGCCCAACGGCGCTGACGTCAATCCGGGCGAACCGTGGCGCATCGGCCAAGGCCTGCATGGCCAGAACCCCCACCGCCGCACGTCCCCCCGCGCCCAGAACGATGGGCGCACGGAACCACTCGATCCGGTCCACCAGTCCCGCCCCCAGAAAACTCACCGCCACCCGTCCGCCGCCCTCGATCATAATGCGGTGCATCCCGAGCTCTGTAAGGGCAGCGACCGTGGCTACCGGATCAGGCCGACCTTCCTTGTTTGGGGCCACCTGGATGACTTCCACGCCCATGGCCAAAAGATCCGGGCTAGGCCGTTCAGTGGTCAGGACCAAGGTGCGAATCTGTTTGGCGCCCTGCACAAGTCTGGAGCCAAGGGGGAGCCTCTGGCGGCTGTCGAGCACTCCGCGCGCCGGTTGGGGGCCATCATATTCGTCCAGCCTGACGGTGAGTTCCGGATCATCCACCAGGGCCGTCTCCAACCCGACCAGGACGACGTCATGGTCGGCGCGCATTCGGTGCACAACCTGGCGGGATTCAGCGCTAGTGATCCAGCGGCTCTCGCCCAAGGCCGTTGCGATCCGGCCGTCCAGGGAGGTGGCGAGCTTGAGCGTCACGCCGCGCGGGGCGGCCATCACCCCGCCTCGGTCTCGTCGCTGAGGCCTTCTTCACCGAGGAAGCGTGCAAAGTCCTGGGTCTCGCGAAAATCCCGATAGACCGAGGCGTAACGCACATAGGCCACTTCATCCAAGGCCTTGAGCGCCTTCATCACCATTTCGCCGACAACATTGGACGCAAGTTCCGTTTCGCCCAGACTTTCGAGTTGCCGAACGATGCCTGAAACCATGCGTTCGACCCGCTCCGTGTCGACCGGACGCTTGCGCAAGGCGATGGATATGGAGCGAACTAGTTTTTCGCGGTCAAAGGGCGCGCGCCGCCCGGACCGTTTGACGATCGTCAGCTCGCGCAGCTGCACCCGCTCAAAGGTAGTGAAGCGGCCTCCACAAGCCGGGCACAGCCTGCGGCGGCGAATCGCGGCGCCGTCCTCGGATGGCCGCGAATCCTTCACCTGGCTTTCAAGTTCACCACAAAACGGGCAGCGCACGGATCAGGGCTCCTTCCCGTCCAGCTTAGTCGGCTCAGGCGTAGATAGGAAATCGCGCGGTAATGTCGAGCACTTCGTCGCGCACCTTTTGTTCGACCGCGCTGTCACCCTCACCGTCCCTCAGCCCATCAACCACTTCGGCGATAAGCTGGCCGACGCGGCGAAACTCCGTCTGGCCAAAGCCGCGGGTGGTGCCGGCCGGCGTTCCCAATCGAATTCCGGAGGTGACGAATGGCTTTTCCGGATCGTAGGGGATGGCGTTCTTGTTGCAGGTGATGTTGGCCCGCCCCAGCGCGGCCTCGGCCGCCTTGCCGGTCGCCTGCTTGGGCCGCAGGTCCACCATCAGAAGGTGGTTGTCAGTGCCGCCGGAGACAATATCCAGGCCCTCGCTCGCGAGCGTTTCGGCCAGGACGCGGGCGTTATCGACCACATTGCGGGCATAGGCCTTGAACTCAGGCTGTAGGGCTTCGTTGAAGGCCACGGCCTTGGCGGCGATCACATGCATTAAAGGTCCGCCCTGCAGGCCAGGGAAGATCGCCGAATTAAACTTCTTGGCCAGCGCCTCGTCGTTCGTGAGAATGAGGCCCCCGCGCGGGCCGCGCAAGGATTTATGAGTGGTCGTGGTCACCACGTGGGCGTGAGGCACCGGACTGGGGTGAACGCCGCCGGCGACCAGACCGGCGAAATGCGCCATATCGACCAGCAGATAGGCGCCGATCTCGTCGGCGATCTTACGGAAGGCCGCAAAGTCCCAAACTCGTGAGTAGGCGCTCCCCCCGGCGATGATCAGCTTGGGCCGATGCTCCCGCGCCAGCCTGGCGATCTCGTCCATGTCCAGGCGTTGATCCTCGCGGCGCACACCATAGAACACCGGCTTGAACCACTTGCCGCTCATATTCACCGGCGAGCCGTGGGTCAGATGCCCGCCCGCCGCAAGGTCCAAGCCCATGATGGTGTCGCCCGGATTGAGCAGGGCCAGGAACACGGCCTGGTTCATCTGACTGCCGGAGTTGGGCTGCACATTAGCGAAATTGGCGCCGAACAGTTCCTTGGCGCGTTCGATGGCCAGGGTCTCGACGATGTCCACATATTGGCAGCCGCCGTAGTAGCGCTTGCCCGGATAACCCTCCGCGTACTTGTTGGTGAGGATCGAGCCCTGGGCTTCAAGCACGGCCTTCGAGACGATATTTTCCGAAGCGATCAGTTCAATCTCATGCTGTTGGCGACCCAGTTCCTTGCCAATGGCCGAGAAGATCTCAGGATCCGCGCTCTTAAGTTCGGTCCCAAAAAACGCATCCTGCGGGCGCGCGCGGGCGGACGCTGGCAAAGACATGGTGTGGCCTTTCGATCAGAGCCGAACTTAGGGCGGAGTCGCTGTGTCGCCCCTGTGTTTAACCGCCAACGCGCGCCGATCAATCCATTGCGCAAACTTGTTTGGGTCTGGCGCGGAAATTCGGAAATTCGCCTGGGTTTGGTGGATGCCTGGCAGCGAATTTCTGAATCGCCGGCCACCTAAACAGCGGAACGGACGTTCCGGTTGAGCGTTGACTGTTCTCGCGTCGATCAGAGGCGGTGAGACGGGGGTGGAGCGGGCGCAGACCGTCGGTTCACTGGTTGGGCGCGGATAGGGAAGGCTTAAGGCGGAAAATAGAATGATGATCCCGACCCACACAGCGAGCATACCCCCCGACGACAAACTTCGCTGGAGCGCGGAAATCGTTGCGGCCTATGTCGCTCAAAACACCCTGCCCACCAGCTCCATCCCCGAACTGATTCGGACGGTGTACGTCGCCATGGGCAATTTAGAGGGGAAGCCGCCGCAGGCGCCGTACGTCAAGCAGAAGCCTGCAGTGCCGATTTCAAAGTCGGTGCACGACGACTACATCGTCTGCCTGGAAGACGGCAAGCAGTTGAAAATGCTCAAGCGCTATCTTCGGTCTCGCTTCGACATGAGCCCGGAAGATTATCGCCGTAAATGGGGTTTGGCGGCGGATTATCCCATGGTCGCGCCATCCTACGCCGCGCGCCGATCCGACTTCGCCAAGAAGATCGGCCTGGGACGCGGCGTGCGCCGGCGGCGCGAAAGGTCTACGAAGATCGGGGTTTAACGCCCTACTTTTCTTCGCGATTGAAGCCGGTCTGCGGACCCATGCCGACGATATAAATCATCGCCGGTTCGTCCTTGGCGCCGTCATAGTGGATTTGCCCGGCGTAATGAGTGACGTACTCCCCAGGCTTCACAGGAACCATGGTGTCGGCGTTGTACTTGGCGCCGGTGCCAACCCACCATGTGCCCGACAGAACGATGATATAGCGATCATGCAGGTGGAGGTGCGGGCGCGAGCCGGTGTGAGGCGGCCATTTGAGGATGATGCCATACTGCCCATCGCCGTCGGGATTGCCGAACACGACCGCTGATTGCGCGTGGCCGGGCTTGCCCTCAAACTTCAGCTTGTCGAACGGGATGACCGAGATCGCCTTGCCGTCGAGATCCGCGCGCGCAATGTCTGAAATGCTGGCCTTGGCGAGGGGTGACACGCCCAAGGTCGCCGTCAACGCGATAAACATCGCGGCCATTTTTGTGCGTGAATTCGCCATCATCCATCTCCCATCTAGCGTTTTTTGACCCGGCCGGTTCACCCGGAAGGTTATCGGCAACGTCTTATGAAATTCTCCGATGTGCAAGGCGCAAGCGGGCGCTCAACGCCTAGGCCGCGTGCCCGCCCATCCGCTTGACGTTGCAGCGCGCCCATAGCGCATCCATCGCCTTCACCAGATCGTGCATCATCTCGTCAGTGTGGAAGGGCGTGGGCGTAAAGCGCAGGCGTTCAGTTCCCTTGGGCACAGTCGGGTAGTTGATCGGCTGCACATAGACCCCGTGATCGTGCAGCAACATGTCGGAGATCAGCTTGGTGTGAACCGGATCTCCCACCAGCACGGGCACGATATGACTTACGGACGGCATGACCGGCAATCCGGCTTCCTTGAACATGACCTTCAATCGCGCCGCGCGCTCCTGATGGGCCACACGCACCTCATTGTGTTCTTTGAGCCATGCCACCGAGGCCTTGGCTCCGGCCGTCAGCGCAGGCGGGAGCGAAGTGGTGAAGATGAAACCCGAAGCATAGGAACGGATCGCGTCGATCAGCGAAGCAGTGCCCGTAATATAGCCGCCCATCACCCCGAACGCCTTGCCAAGCGTCCCCTCAATGATGTCGATCCGGTGCATGGCGCCGTCGCGCTCGGCCACGCCACCGCCGCGCTGGCCGTACATGCCCACAGCGTGGACCTCGTCCAGATAGGTCATGGCGCCGTAGCGTTCCGCCAGATCAGCGATGCCGTTGATGTCGGCAATGTCACCATCCATGGAATAGACGCTCTCGAAGGCGATCAACTTGGGCGCGTCCGCGGGTGCGGCCTTCAGCAACTCTTCCAAATGGGCCAGGTCGTTGTGCCGCCACACATGCTTTACGCCACGGCCATGGCGCATACCGGCGATCATGGAGGCGTGGTTGAGCGCGTCGGAGAAGATGATCATGCCCGGCAGCACGGTCTGCAGGGTTTCCAGCGTCGCTTCGTTGGACACATAGCCCGAGGTGAACAACAGCGCCGCTTCCTTGCCATGCAGGTCGGCGAGCTCCGCCTCCAGCTCGACATGGTGGTGATTGGTGCCGGAAATGTTGCGCGTGCCGCCCGAGCCCGACCCCACCTGGTCGATCGCGTCGTGCATGGCGTTGAGCACCACAGGGTTTTGCCCTTGGCCTAGGTAGTCATTGGAACACCAAACGACGACTTCGCGTTCTTCCCGGCCGTCCGCGCCGGTCCAGACCGCCTTGGGAAACTGCCCACGGATACGCTTAAGGTCCGCGAACACGCGATAGCGGCCCTCCGACTTCACGTGCTCCACCGCGGCGGTGAAGGCGCTCTGGTAATCGAACTTGGACTCCATAACGCTCCCAGTCCCTAACGCTATAAACTCCCCTCGGCATTTAACTCGACCCGGGGGCGGCGGCTTTGTCGCATATCAAATAAGTTCATGTCCATGCTGCGGCCACCTTACCAAACCTGGAAAATCGCAGCTTGCGACAAAATATCGTTACATCCTGTATCTTGAACGCTGGCTGAACCCGGCTACTTGACGGAGTTGTCCATGACTGCGGTCCCGCCGACCTCTGCGTCAGCCCCGCCCGCCCTGATCGATCAGAGTCGCGGCGCCGTGTCCGCCTACCTCGGTTACGGCCTGCTGTTGTTCAGCCTGTTCACCGGGGGAATCAGCGCCTTCATCGCCATGATCTTGGCCTACGACCGCAAGGGCCAATCAGCGCCCATCCCAGCTACACATTTTACATTCCAGCTCCGCATCTTCTGGATCTGTTTCGCCCTAAGCCTTGGGGGCGGCGCGCTTTGGCTGGGCGGTGCGTTCGATCTTCTGCTGCACCAACCCCTGCCTCGACCCGAGATCCATGGCGAGCCTGACGCCCAGATGGTGCGGCTGGCCGTCCGTGACCTGTGGCCCGCGTCGATTCAAACCTGGAGTTATGACTTCCAATTGAATCCCTTAAGGCCCTACCGCGCGGCTTCCCTCAAAATGTGGGGCGGCGTGGCCCTGTTCGCGGCCGCGGCCCTGATCGGTTGGGCGGGCCCGATATTCGGCATCGTTCGACTGGCGGCGGGCCGGCCGATTGGCCATGAGCCCGATCCGATTGTAGAAGCTGCGTCATGAGCAAAGCCCCACTTGCCCCCTACCCCGCCCTGCGTCCACGGCGCCTGCGCCAGGCTGACTGGATCAGACGCCTTGTGCGTGAAACCACGCTGACGCCCTCCGATCTGATCTGGTCGATGGTGGTGCATGATGGGAGCGAGCCGCGTATTCCGGTGGCCTCCATGCCCGGCGTGGACCGGCTGTCGGTGTCCGAAGCGGCCAAAGCCGCCGTCCAGGCGCGCGCGCTTGGAATTCCGGCCATCGCGGTGTTCCCCTACATCGACGGTGAGAAAAAGGACGCGCGCGGCACCGTGGCCTGCGACCCCGACGGACTGATCGCCCGCTCGGTCAAGGCCATGAAGGACGCGGCGCCGGAAGTGGGGATTATGTGCGATGTGGCGCTCGACCCCTTTACCGACCATGGCCACGACGGCCTGATCGAGAACGGACGTATTCTCAACGATGCGACGATCGAGCGCCTGGTGGAGCAGGGCCTGATGCAGGCTCGGGCCGGCGCCGATATCCTGGCGCCGTCGGACATGATGGACGGTCGCGTGGGGGCCTTGCGCAGCGCGCTGGAGCAGGCGGGCCTGCAGGACGTTTTGATCATGGCCTATGCGGCCAAATTCGCCTCTGCCTTCTACGGCCCTTATCGCGAAGCCATCGGCTCGGCCAAGGCGCTGCAAGGTGACAAACGCACCTATCAGATGGACCCGGCCAACACCGAGGAAGCCCTGCGCGAAGTGGCCCTGGATATCGCCGAAGGCGCCGACATGATCATGGTCAAGCCCGGCATGCCTTATCTGGACATCGTGCGGCGGGTGGTTGAGGCGTTCTCCATGCCCACCTTCGCCTACCAGGTGTCGGGCGAATACGCGATGCTGATGGCCGCGGCTCAGAACGGATGGATCGAGGAGGACCGGGCAATCATGGAATCGCTGATGGCCTTCAAGCGCGCGGGCTGCGCGGGGATCATCAGCTATTTCGCACCCCGCGCGGCCGGGCTGTTGGGCGCTTAACCCACGGCATTGCCAGGCGCTCGGATTAGCCTAGGCTAGCTCGCAAACCACGACGGGCTCTGGGAGGATCACGATGAACCCTTGGACTGTTCTAACGAGTGTCGCCGCGCTCCTTTTCTATTTTGTCACCAGCGTAAATGTTGCCCGTCAACGGCACAGGCATGGGGTCATGGCGCCAGCCATGACCGGTCATGAGCAGGTGGAAAGAGCGCTCAGGGTTCAGGGTAACACCCTTGAATGGATCGTGATTTTCATCCCATCGCTGTGGCTGTTTTCGGCCTACTGGAGCCCCAATCTAGGAGCCGTACTAGGCTCAGTCTGGGTGGTCGGCCGCGTTATGTACATGGCGGGGTATATGCGTGACGTCAAAAGCCGAGGCCCTGGATTTGGCATCCAGGCCCTGGCGACGTTCATCCTCCTGGGCGGGGCCGCGATCGGTGCGGTCAGAGCCTTGTCCGGCGCCTAGAGCGCCGCCCGGCTAAGCGGAATCGATGAGCCGACCAGGTGCAGTCTTCACGTGGTCGTGCCACACGCCTGAAATGCAAACTGCATCTTAACGTCCGTCCCCCATCTTATCGGTTGGATAAGGTTAACGAGATCAGGGACGGCGGTTATGGCTTTTGGCGGCGGCGATCGGCCGATCATTATCAAGAAGGTCAAGAAGGTGGTCGGCGGCGGCCATCACGGCGGGGCCTGGAAGGTGGCCTACGCCGACTTCGTGACGGCCATGATGGCCTTCTTTCTCTTGATGTGGCTGATCAACGTCACCTCGCCCGACCAAAAGCGCGGCATAGCCGACTATTTTGCGCCCGCCAGCGTGTCGGCCTCGACGTCCGGTTCGGGCGGCATATTGGCGGGGACAGCCTTAGGCGATCAGGGCGCCAAGGGCGCGGGCGCAGTCGCGGTCATCCAGCAGTTGGCGCCTGCGGCGCCTATGACCACCACGGATCAGGGGGCGAGTTCCAAACAGGCCAGCGTAGATCAAGCCAGCGAGCAGGCCCTCAAAGAAGCCTTGGCCAAGCGTGAGCAACAGGCGTTCCAGAGCGCGGCTCAATCGCTCAAGCAGGCCATGCAGAACATGCCGGAACTGGCGGAACTGTCCAAACAGATCCTGGTGGACCAAACGCCCGAGGGCTTGCGGATCCAACTGATCGATCAGGAGGGCCGCTCGATGTTCGACCAGGGCTCAACGCGGCCCAACGACCGGGCGCGGGTCCTGCTGCGGGCAGTGGCGCGGGTGGTCAACCAATTGCCTAATCGATTGACGATTTCGGGCCATACCAGCGCGAGCGCCGATGGCGGCAAGCCGGCGACGGATTGGCAGCTCTCAGCCTCGCGCGCAGACGCCTCGCGGCAGATTTTGCAGCAAGCAGGCGTCGATCCGGACCGAATCTATCAGGTGTCGGGCAAGGCCGATTCCGATCCGTTGTTTCCAGACGATCCGACCCTTGCGGGAAATCGTCGCATTGCGTTGGTTCTTTTGCGGGACGCACCTGTTTTACCGCCCAATTCGTGACCTGGGCCTTGGTTTTCTGGGGAGTCATCTTGCGAAGCGCGGAGGGGATGAGCACTAATCTGAAGACGGGCGAGTCCTGAAGGGAAGCCGTCCACAATCAAGGCGCAGCGTTGACACAGCATTTCGCACCTCGACAGCTCAGATTTTTCCTCACGGCCCCTTCGCCGTGCCCCTACCTGCCTGATCGCGAAGAGCGCAAGGTGTTCGCTCACCTGCCCCTGTCCGATGGCCCCGGTGTCAATGATTCCCTGACCCAGGTTGGCTTCCGGCGTTCCCAGAACATCGCCTACCGTCCCGCGTGCGAGACCTGCGACGCCTGCATTTCCGCCCGGCTGCCGGCGGCGGATTTTCCCTTCAGCCGTTCAGAACGGCGCGTGCTGGATCGCAACAGCGACCTGTCGCGCCATCTGGTTGAGGCCGAAGCGACCCTGGAGCAGTTCGATCTGCTGCGGCGCTATCTGCTGAACCGCCACGCCCAAGGCGGCATGGCCGACATGACCTGGCCCGACTACGTCGCCATGGTCGAAGACACCGCCGTCCGCACCCATCTGATCGAGTACCGCGCGCCCTCCGGGGATCGGGGACCGGGCGATCTGGTGGCTTGCGTCTTGGTGGACATCCTGGGCGACGGTTTATCGCTGGTTTACAGTTTCTACGACCCGGCCCTGGCCAAGCGGAGCCTCGGCTCCTTCGTCATCCTGGACCACGTGGTGCAGGCCCGCCTGGCTGAACTGCCCTATGTCTATCTGGGCTATTGGGTGCCGGGCAGCGTCAAGATGGATTACAAGGCGCGCTTCCGCCCCATCGAGGTTTTGCGTCCCGGCGGATGGGTTCGTCTCGCGATGGGGGAATAGCCGACCCTATCCGCGCGACGGGAACGTCCTGCGCCAAACAGGCCACAGCAACTTCTTGGCCTTCACCCGAACACGGATCAGTTGGTGGTTTGACGCAATGTAGAGATGGCCGTCCGCGCCGATCTCGCAGTTGGCTTCGGTCTGATCGGCGTGGATCGTGCCGATATGCTTAGCCTCGGGCGTGAAGATCGCGATGCCCTGCTTGCTGGACGCCCAGACATTGCCGGCAGCATCCACCCGCAAGCCGTCGCCGCCGCCTGGACCGCTGACCGGATCGATGAACATGCGCTTGTCGGTCGGTCGCCCAGCCTTGTCCAAGGTGACCGCCAGCCAGTGGCCACGATCAGCCTTGTCGGTCTTGTCCGTCAGATAAAGCGTGCGCCCGTCCGGCGACAGGCCGATGCCGTTGGGGTGCAGGGTCTTGTCGATCAAGGTCAGGGCGTTGTCGGGCCCAATCCGATAAACGCCCATGTAGTCCATCTCGCGCAGGGGCGAATCCGGGCCCCCCTTCAGACCGAAGGGCGGGTCGGTAAAATAGATCGAGCCGTCCTTGGCCAGAACCACATCGTTGGGGCTGTTGAAGCGTTTGCCCTCGAAATGTGAGAACAGGACGGTCTTTTTGCGGGTCTTGATATCCATCACGCCCACGGTGCGCGTGCCGCTGTCGGCATAGACAATCCCGCCGCGGCCCAGACATAGGCCGTTGGTTCCAGGTTCCGCCAGACCCGGATCGGGCGGCCCGGCCCAGCCGCTGGGGTTCAGCCAATCAGAGCCGCCGTCCTTTTCGTTCCAGCGGCGGATGACATTGGCCCGCACGTCGGACGCCAGAATGAAGCCATTGCGCCCACCGATCCAAACCGGACCTTCGCACCAGGTGAATCCGTCAAGCACCTGTTCCACCACGGCGTCGGCGTCGATCAGGGCGTCGAGCGCGGGATCCAGTCGTTCAACCTTGCCCACGACCGGATGATCGGCGGCTCGCGCGGAGACGGCAAAGGCTCCGGCGGCCATGCCGGCGACGACAGCGCGGCGGGACGGAAACATGCGAGTGGGGAAAGACATCGGCGCGCCTCAGATTTCTAGGGATTTCAACGGTCCAATCGAATCGCTAACCCACAACCCGCTCCTCCCCGCGAAAGCGGGGACCCAATCCTGTCCAGGCATCGCCACGCTGGAAAGATCTGGATTCCCGCTTTCGCGGGAACGAGCGGAGGAGAGAGTGCGGTTCAACTCTATCAGTTGGGCTTGGGCGTCTGGCCCGGTCCGGGCGGCAGATCGATTATGGACTGCCGACAAGCGGGACTGAGCTTGTCCATGATCTTACGCATACAGCCCAAGGCTTCATGCGGACTGACGCCAGGGCACAGGGTGGCTGAATCAGAGGCGCAGGCCATATGCATGGCCTGTACGGCGGCTTTCTGCGCGGGCGTGCGCTCCGAAGGGGTCTGGGCGCTCGCGGCGCCGAAGCCGGCGACAGCGACCACGAGGATCAAGGCGTTGGCCTTCACTTTGAATTCCTCCCATGAGCCAGGACTCGAGGCCCGATTAGATTCAGCCTATCAGGCGCGGCGGACAGCCGAAAGGCGTAGCCGCCAAGCGCTGCTGGACCGGTGACTATTTCGGCCTAAAGCGTTTACTGGCCGGAAACCCCTTAGGCGCCAGTTTGCCCGAACCGGCGCGGCGGCCCAGCCAGTCGCGCCATTCAGGCCAAACGCGGGTGCGGCCGGCGGAGTCGATCCAGGCGGGCAATTCAGCGGCGAAGAAGGTCAGGGCATCGCGTAAACCGCCCTCCCGATAAGCCTGTAATTTCACACCCTTACCGCGCAGCATTTCAGGTAGTTCATTAAGCGCGAAGGCCAGGATCTTGCCGTTGTCACCGATCACGGCCAGGTGGTCGCCCTCCGCCTCCAGGCAGAACGCGGCGCCGGCCTTGTCCACCGTCAACACCTGCTTGCCGCCGCGCTTGGAGGCCAGGGCCTCGTCCTCGGGCAGGATAAAGCCGTAACCGGCCTTGGACGCGATCACCCGCTTGCGGCCAGCCTTGTGGGTGAACACCGCCAGGATGCCGACCCGGTCGTCCAGTTCGATCATCAGACGCAGGGGCTCGCCCATCCCCCGGCCAGAGGGCAGCTTATCGCAGGGCACCGTGAAGAACCGGCCGTCCGAGGCGAACACCAACAGCTTGTCGGTGGTCTCGCACGGAACCAAGAAGGCCAGCTTATCGCCCTCCTTGAACTTCAGTTCCGAAGGGTCCTCCACCTTACCCTTCTGGGCTCTGATCCAGCCCCGCTCGGACAGGATCACGGTGATGGCTTCGCGCACGATCATGGCCTCGGCCGCCGCCGCAGCGTCCACCACCGGCGCCTCGGCGAAGTCGGATCGGCGCTTGCCTAGCTTGGTGTGCACGCCCAGCACCTTTTGCACGTCGCGCAGACCGACGGCGACCAAGCTCCACTGCTTCTTGTCGGAATCCAGCACCGCCTGGATGCCGTCGCGCTCCTCAGCCAGGGCTGTGTGTTCACGCCGGATCTCCATCTCCTCCAGCTTGGCCAACTGGCGCAGACGGGTGTTGAGGATGGCTTCCGCCTGGATGTCGGTCAGGCCGAAGGCGGCGATCAGCTTGGCCTTGGGCTCGTCCTCGAAGCGGACAATGCGGATCACCTCATCCAGATTGAGGTAGACGATCAGCAGGCCTTCGAGGATGTGCAGGCGGGCTTCGATCTTGGCCAGACGATGGCGCGCGCGCCGCACCAGCACCTCGCGTCGGTGATCCAAAAAGGCCAACAGCGCCTGCTTAAGGGTCATCACCCCCGGCGTGCCGCGCGCATCCAGCACGTTCATATTGACTGGAAAGCGGGTCTCCAGGTCGGAGAGCTTGAACAGGCTCTCCATCAGGACTTCAGGCTCCACGTTGCGAGACTTGGGCTCGATCACCAGCCGGACGTCTTCGGCGGACTCGTCGCGCACATCGCCCAGCAGGGGCGCCTTCTTGGCCTCGATCAGATTGGCCAGCTGCTCGACCAGCTCGGCCTTGCGCACCTGATAGGGAATTTCCGTCACGACGATGACATAGGTCCCCCGACCGGTGTCCTCCGCCGTCCAGCGCGCGCGGGTGCGAACCCCGCCCCTGCCCGTCTCATAGACCTCCCGCAGGGAGGCGTGAGGCTCCACGATGATGCCGCCTGTTGGGAAATCCGGCCCGGGGACCTTCTCCATCAGCTCGGCGATGGTGGTCTCGGGGCGCTGCAACAGCAGCAGACAGGCGTCGATCAGTTCGCCCGCATTGTGCGGCGGGATCGAGGTGGCCATGCCCACGGCGATGCCGGAGGAGCCATTGGCCAGCAGATTGGGAAAGCCGGAGGGCAGGACCACCGGCTCGTGGTCTTCCCCGTCATAGGTGGCCCGAAAATCGACAGCGTCCTCGTCGATGCCGTCCAGCAGCAGCTGCGCCGCCTCGGTCAGGCGACACTCGGTGTAGCGCATGGCCGCGGCGTTATCGCCGTCGATGTTGCCGAAGTTGCCCTGACCGTCCACCAGCGGATAGCGTTGGGCGAAATCCTGGGCCAGCCGCACCATGGCCTCATAGACGGCCACGTCCCCGTGCGGGTGGAACCGGCCGATCACATCACCCACCACCCGCGCGCACTTCTTGGCCGATCCCGCCGGGTCCAGCCGCATCAGGCGCATGGAATACATCAGCCGCCGGTGCACGGGCTTGAGCCCATCACGCACATCCGGCAGCGCCCGGTTGGTGATGGTCGATAGGGCATAGGCGAGATACCGCCGCGACAGCGCCTCGCTCAACGGCTCATCGATGATCCGGTCGTTATCGCTGCCACCGCCGGGGGGGAGAAGGGGTTGGTTCATGGGCTTTCGGAATCAGGCTGGAGCTTGATCTTACAGGCCGGCGCGCGAGGTGCACCGTCCTAAAGCCTTCCCGCTTCCCTCAACTTATCGATGAGCCAAACTCGCGCGGGCGGCAATGGGCGATTGAGCGGGTTGAACACGAACTGCTCCAAGAAGTGCCCCGTCAGGTTCAGCCCCGCGTCTATGTCGCCCGGCGCCAGACCCACCTGTGCTGCCAGCAGGAACGGCGGCAGTGGAAGGAGCTTGTCCTTGTAAGGCTCGCCCGCCGCGCGGCTGACGGCGCGGCCGGTGCGGGGGGAGACGTAGATCAGATCGTCCAGGGCGCCGGTGGCGGCGCAGCGGGTCAGGTCCAGGCCAAAGCCCAGGTCCTGCAACAGCCCCGCCTCAAAGCGCACATAGACCGCCGGCCAAGCCTCCACAGCGCTCAGGGCCGCGATGAAGGCCTCCAGGCCCAGGAAGGCGCCGGGGTGAGGCTCGCGCTCAGGCAGGGCGCCGGCGGCCACGGCGGCGGCGGCGGACAGGCCCATCAGGGCGAGTTGGTCGTCGAACAGGGATGACGGCCCCTCGCCCACCGGCTCTAAGCTCGCCGAGCCCAGCTGTTCGGATAGGCGCGAGCGGTAGCGCACGATCACCCGCGCGCCCGCCTGCAGGAACGGCTTCATGCGCCGGGAAGCGCCGCCGGCGATGTGAGCGGCATGGCGGCCGTGTTCAGCGGTGAGCAGATCGACGATGGCCCCGGTCTCGCCATGGACGCGGGCGGAGAGGATGAAGGCGTCGTCCTCCCATTCGCTCACCCCCTTCCCCCTCGAGGGGGGAAGGGATGGGGATGGGGGTGGAGGCACAGGTGGGACAAGACATGGCGAAGG
>JBEHYN010000041.1:0-27955 GCA_048498155.1 Pseudomonadota bacterium
TCCAGCACCAGGAAGGGGCATCCAAAACCACAGATCAGGGGGCTAATCTTCGACGCGAAAAACGCCCCTCAGGGGGACAACATTGCAGGCGATCTCACAATCGAAGACTGCGCTGAGGCTCTGGGCAGCACTTGGCGTGGACAGCATGTCGGCGCGTTCAGCGACGTGGCGACGTTCAGCTTCTTCGGCAACAAAACCGTCACCACGGGCGAGGGCGGAATGGTCATCGCGCGCAATCCGGAATTGCTACGCCAGATTGAGCTGGCGCGGGGCCAAGGCATGGACCCGGACCGCCGCTACTGGCACATCGTCATGGGCTTCAACTACCGTATGACCAACCTAGCGGCCGCCATAGGACTGGGACAGATTGAGCGCCTGCCGGACATCTTGGACCGCAAACGGCGTATTGCCCGGCGCTACCGCGAACGCTTTGTGGACCAACCCGTCACGTTTCAGACCTTGGCTCCGCAGGCCGAAAGCTCTGAATGGCTGGTCAGCGTTCTCTTGCCGCCGACCACAGACCGCGAACAGGTCATGCGCGCTATAGCGGCGGCGGGTGTGGAGACCCGCCCGGTGTTCTATTGCGCCCATCAGATGCCGCATCACCTCCGGCCAGAGCTGACCTTGCCCGTGTCAGAGGACATCGCAGCTCGTGGCGTCAGCCTGCCCAGCTATCCCACGTTGTCCGAGTCCGATGTCGATCGGATTTGCGATGCCCTGATTTCGGCGATAGCCACACCGAGCCGAGTTTAGGACGCGCCAAACTCTAAGCCGAGCTTCAGTGCAATTTCGCCCGCGTAGCCTGCCCAGGTTTGGAATGTTCTTCCCTCGGCCTCGGCGGCGAGCCGGGTCCGTTCTTCAGGCGAATTGGCTAGGTTGCAGATCGCCGTGGCCATCGCGTTCACATCCGTCACGTCGATGGTGGCGCAGCCGCCCCCCTCCGCCACTTCCGCCATGGCTCCTGTGTTCGCGCAGATCACGGGCTTGCCGTACCAAAGGCTCTCCAGGATAGGCATGCCGAATCCTTCCTCCACTGACGGGTAGATGGAAAAGTCGCAGTGGCCGTAGAGCAGCTTGATGCGCGCATCGTCCGCCCTTTCCTCCCAGTCGATCCGGGGTTGCTTGTCCACTCTAGCGCGCACACGCCCGGGCAGATCGCGATCGAAACTGTGCCCGCCGCCGACAATGGTGAGATGCAAGGGAACGGACGAGCGTTGACAGGCCAGTTCAAAGGCGTCCAGCAGACGTTCGTGGTTCTTGCGTGGTTCCACTGTGCCAATGCAGAGGATTTCGATGGTTCCATCGTCGCGGCGGGAAGGCGCCGCCGCCTGCTCGGCCTTTTCTGGAAATTCAGCAGCCAGGGGGCAAGCCAGGATGTTGCCCAGCAGCGAGGCCGGAATCTCAAATTCCTTTTCCAGGACTGTTTCTAATTCGGATCGGCTGTACTCTGAAATGGCTAGAATCTTCGTGTAATTTGCCAGTTCTTCCATGTAGCTGCGATGCAAAGCGGCAGCCTCCGCGGGATATAAATCGGCCATTTTCCAGGGAATATTATCGTAGAATACAGCCGCTGTTCGCAGCCCGGCGACTTCCGCTGCAACACGGAACGCCGCTTGTTTGGCGCCCGTCAAATTGTAGGGCAGTTCGTTCATGACAAACCACCCGCCGCCGTGATGGGTTCGCGGCGAAACCCAGCCATGCCAGTCGTCAGCCGCTGGTCCGTTCCACTTAGAAAGGTGGTGGAGTTCGCTATCGAGCACAGGTTGGAGCGGTTCGTGAAGACCGCCCCACTTGACGGGCACGAGCTGGAAGCCGGCCTCGATAAGACCGCGAGCCAGTTGCCGAACGACGCGCTGAATGCCGGTATTCACAGGCACTACGCAGGTGGAGTCGACCCAGTAATATATCAGCGTGTCTGAGCCTGGGCCGCTCGCCTCGAGTTCCGACAGATATTCTGACCAACAAGGCATCGGGCGAAAATGCGCGGCTTCCGTCAGGGCGTTTCGAAACGCCAAATCGACCATGAGGCGATCGATCGCTGCCTTGAGCGCATCGGCTTGTCCCACATCGACCGTCAGGCAGCCACCCTGAGCGGCCGCTTCGGCAATAGCGCCGAAATCGGCGCAGACGCAGGGTCTGCCGTGCCAGAGGCTTTCCAAGACCCTCCGAATGCTTTCTTCGCTAGTCCCAGGGGCGACTGTGAATGCGCACTGCTCGTAGAGTTTCTTCAGGATTCCGTCCTGCGGGCGCGGGTAGCGCCGGATCGATGCGCCTATGCGCATAGCGGCGTGCACGGCTTCAGTGGATGCAAGGTCCAGTGCACCGACGATCACCAATTCCCAGCCACTGGCGGGGCGCTCGGCTTGAGACAGCTGGAAAGCTTGAATGAGCGCCAAGCAATTGTTCGGTGCATTAGGGTCGCCGACACACAGGACCAGTTTGTTGTCTGAGCGTGGCGCGGGGGGGCGCGGGCCGAAAAATTCCGGAGGCATGGCGATTGGATAGACAACCGGCTGACGCGGATCTCGCGTCTCCGTTTCCGCGGCCCAGAAGGACTTCAACCGATCGGCTGACCAGGCGGATATCGGCCAGACCACATCTGCGCCGCGCAGCTCGCGCAAAGATTGGGCGTATTCCGCCGACATCAATTCCGGCCCGTTTGAAAGCGGAATTCCATCGCCAAAGATGATGCCGGCCCTGAGGCCGCTCGACCTTGCCCATTGGATTAGCGGCCCCATTGGCGCCTGGGTTGCCGGCGCAATCAGCCAACTACCTGATCGCCGGCGTGGCTGCACCACCGCTGTTCCCGCCCCGTGCTCCGGATAGGCGCTCAACTGTGCGATGGATAATCGCCGGTCGACTATCGCTCCCATCCGGTCCAGCTCACCTCGGGTGACCAGAACGCATGCGGACAGTCGGTCGTCCCATTTCACGAGCCGGATGTCATGCGGGGAATCGATCAATTCGGCGCAGAGAGAGCCGAACGCCCACCCAGGCCCAAAGCCCTCGTCAGTGACAAGAAGTGTGTCGATCAGCACGTAGAGAATTTGGCGTTTTGGGCTCGACTGAGCCTCAAGCGGCGCTTCCGGAATGGGTGGGCGTCCGCCATTGTCGACTGCAGGACTTAGCCCAAAAGCTATCGCCAAATGCCGAAAGATTCTGCGCGGTCGAGAGCCCGGCTTGAGCAGCAACCATGCGCACGGGCCGGCCAAAATGGGGGCTGCCATCCCGTTGAGCCGACGAAACACCCCCGTCAGTTTCCACGAGGCGCTATTCCGGAGGCGATCGGCGTCGCGCCGGGCCGCTTCCAGAGCGAGTTCGCTTTCGGCAAGGGCGGACTCAATATGACGAACGCGTTTGCGCTCTGCGACCAGCGCGTGCTCGCGCCCTTCTAAATGCGATAGGCGTCTCAGAAGCCTGAAATCGTGGTCTTGAGTGTCGATTTTGGCATGTAGAACTGAATGTTGGTTGTCCATGTGCGCGGAATTATGCGTGCATAGTTCGACATTTTTCTCGTTCCCGTCTTCCATGTTCATGTTAACTCTTGATTTATTAATTCTTTTCCCGCCGGAAATGCTTTCTCTGATCTTCAAGGACTTCACCAAGGGTGTCATCAAGGGCTTTGATCGGCGTCCAGCCAAGAGCGCGGAGTCTCGTCGCGTCTCCGACCACGCGAGGTGTGGGGGTGGACCTGAGCCGCTCCGTGTCGACGCGCACTTCAATCTTCAGTTTTGCCTGCGACAGAAGCTTGTCCAGCAGGTCTCCGATGCGAACCGCGACGCCCGAGGCGACATTGAACACCCCCCCTGCGGCCGGGTCGGAGCGGCGCTCCAGGAGCAGCCTGTAAGCGGCCATCACGTCGGCGACGTCGAGGAAGTCCCGCTCTTCGTATAAGCTGCCCACTTCGATCACGGGCGATTGCAGGCCCGCCTCGATTCGCGCGATCTGGTTGGCAAAGTTCGGCGCCACGAAGGCTTCGCTCTGGCCTGACCCGGTATGGTTGAAGGGTCTCGCTACCGTAGCGCCCAGACCGCTGGCCGCCGCTTGCCGAACCAGAATGTCTGCGGCCGCCTTGCTGGCGGCATAGGGATTGACCGGTTGCAGCAGCGCTTGCTCGTCCACCGCATGACCACTGTTGAAACTCGCGCCATAGACCTCAGCGCTGCTCACAAACAACAGATGAGCCCCCGGCGCATGTTGCTGCAGGGCCAGCACGAGATTCAAGGTCCCCCCCAGATTGACCTTCCAGGCCAGTCTGGGATCCTTGACCGAGGCGGTGACGGCGGAGACGGCGGCCAGATGCACCACCATGTCGGGCTGGGATTGTCGAACCCAGGCGGCGACGGCGTCGGCGTCGGTGACGTCGATGGCGAACGCGCCGTCCGGCTCGGCCGGCGCGTTCAGGTTCCAATCCGGATGGGCGACCCGAAGCGCATCTACCAAATGCCGCCCGACAAAGCCGCTGGCGCCTGTGATCAGCACCTTCGGCCGCGCGCCCTCCTGGCTATTTGGCGGCGAACTCATCAGATTACCTTGGCGTCAATCGGTCCAGATCGGCCTCGACCATTTCGGTAATCATCGCTTCCAGCGTGATTTCCGGGCGCCATCCCAACTTGGTCAGCGCCTTGGTGGGATCGCCGAGCAAGACGTCCACCTCAGCGGGACGAAACAGGGCGGGGTCAATGAACAGGTGGTTGTCCATGTTCAGACCGACATGTTCGAATGCGATTTTGCACATGTCACGCACCGAAGTCGTGCGTTTGGTGGCAATGACATAGTCGTCGGCCACGTCCTGTTGCAGCATCAACCACATTGCGCGCACGTAATCGCGCGCGTGACCCCAGTCCCGCTTTGCATCAATATTCCCGAGGGCCAGTTTATCGGCGAGGCCAAGCTTGATGCGCGCCACCCCATCGGTGACCTTGCGGGTGACGAACTCGATCCCGCGCAGCGGACTTTCATGGTTGAAAAGTATGCCTGACGACGCGTGCAGTCCGAAACTTTCGCGATAGTTCACCGTCAGCCAGTGACCGTACAGTTTTGCGACAGCGTAGGGGGAGCGCGGATAAAATGGTGTCTTTTCAGTTTGGTGAATTTCTTGAATTTTTCCGAACATTTCTGATGAAGACGCCTGGTAAAATCGAGCTTCCGGGCGAATTATTCGAACGGCCTCAAGTATATGTGCTACGCCTACGGCAGTAACTTGCGAAGTCAACAAAGGCTGATGCCAGGACGTGCCCACATAAGATTGGGCGCCCAGATTGTATACTTCGTCAGGCGCGAAATCTCTGACTAAGCGTATCATGCTCGAGAGATCCGTTAGGTCGCCGTCGACTATATTGATCTTGTTTGCGATGCCCAACCACCGCAGGCGGCCGTCCTGGAACCCACCGGTGCTGGTCCGCCTTGCCATCCCAAATATTTCATAACCCTTTTCCAGAAGAAATTGAGACAGATAGGCGCCGTCTTGTCCGGTTACTCCAGTGATCATTGCGCGGGGCAAAGGCTTACCTCATTGAGTATGGTTGCTCGGACGTGCGACCGATAACGCTTAATCAAGATCGATATCGGTAAGGGAATATGAATTCTCTTGTCCGATGTGATTCACGACACCCGTGAAGGATGCGATCCCGAGGCACCCTAAATGAGGGCCAGCAATGGGCGAGAACCGGGCACCTATAAGTCCGTCGTTGATTGGAACTGATTGATCGTACTCGTTGTCCGCTGCGTCTACCGTTGCGTGTTGTTTTCCGCAATGGCGGGGGCGTCAAGTTGGACCATGTTGATGACCCGGGCCGCCTTCCTGACTTAAGCGGTTGTGGACCTCGCCGCGCCAGCCGACTATCAGCCACACTGAGCCCCGGAGTCCGGCCTATCGCCTTCCTGCATCGACGAGATACCTATCGCCCATGACTCCGAAAGAAACATCTGCGTGGGTTTCGGGGTGACCACTTTATGAAGCTCCTGACCTTCACGCAGCGGTTGCTCAGATCGCTTCCCATCGGCCAACCGGCGCTCCATCGCCTGCGCCGACTCGCCGGTCTGGGCATTTGGGCCTTGGCGTGGGCCAAGGCCGGCCGCTACGGACGCACCGCCAGGCCCCAAGCGGGACCTGTCTGCGTGGTCGGTTTCCACAGCGATATTCTCGGAATCAGCGAGGCTGCCCGCGGTTTGTCACAGGCGCTTCGCGCGGCGGGGGCGGAAGTGGTGGATTGGGACATCGGGCCGGTGTTCGGGCGCGCGGCCGGATCTGGCGGGACTGCGCCGACTTCGCCACCGGACAAAGCGACCGCGATGGTGCTCGTCCTTAACCCCCTGGAACTCGTGCGGCTGGTCGCCATGACCGGCGCTGCGCCATTCCAGGGGCGTTACTGTGTCGGCGCCTGGTTCTGGGAATTGTCGCAGGCGCCCAGGAGCTGGCGCGCCGGATTCGGCTATGTAGACGAAGTTTGGGCCGGCAGCCGCTTTGTCGCCGAGGCGATTGGCGCCCGGGCTCCTACGGACTTCGTCGTTCGCGTTCTGCCGCTGGCGGTGTCCGCGACCCCCGTCCAAGCCACGGCGGGCGACCGCGAAGACAAGGTCATAGTGTTGACGGCGTTCAACGCGGGCTCGGGGTTCGTCCGCAAGAATCCCATCGCGGCGGTTCGCGCCTTTCGCAGGGCCAACCGGGCAGGCCTCGCGCGCATGATCTGCAAAGCCGCCGGCGGGGATACGGCGCCGGAACTGATGGCCGGGCTGAAGGCCGAAATCGGCGATCGCGGGGACGTCACTCTGTTGAGCGAGAGCCTGTCGGATGCGGCGATGTCGGAGCTGGTGGCCAACGCAGACATCGTCCTGTCCCTGCACCGCTCCGAAGGCTTCGGCCTCTTGCCGGCCCAAGCCATGGCGGCGGGAAAGCCGGTGGTCGCCACTGGCTGGTCGGGCAATCTGGATTTCATGACCCCGGATGACAGCGTCCTGGTCAATTACGCCCTTATCCCCGTGAACGACCCGCAGGGTCTATATTCGGGCGGAGTCTGGGCCGAGCCGGACATCGAGGACGCCGCGGCCAAGCTGGCGGAGCTGATTGCTGACCCGGAAAAGCGGCGGGCGATCGGCGCCAAAGCCGCTGCGGTGATGGCCCGCAAGCTCGATCCGCTCGCCATCGGCCGCCAGGCGCGCGCCTGGCTCGGCCACGACCTAGACGCGGAGTCTCTCGGTGGGTCTTGAGGTGGTCGGCCGCAAACTCGGCAAGCTGTTCACGCCCCTGACGGCGCGGCGAGCGGGGATCGTGCTCTCGTCCGTGCCGCGCTCGATCTTTCGCCTGAATGCACTGAACGCCCACGCGCGGGCGCGGGGCAAGACCTTGCGGCTGATCGTCCTACCCGAGCGGATGGGCGATGTGGTCGCGGCCGAACCGATCGCCCGGGCCCTGCGGCGCAACGAGGGGGATTACCTGGTCTGGGTTATCGGCCGCGCCTTCGCCGATCTGGTCCGACACAATCCCAATATCGACGATGTGCTGGAAATCACCTGCCTTACCGAATGGATGGCGCTCGACGCCCTCACGCCGGGAATCGCCAAGACCCGGCTCTATGTCGACGGCGTCCATTGCTCTTGGTTCGGCGGCCCGGCGCTGCGCAACCGCAATCCCTTCGGCATCGACATGGACAGCTACTTCGACCACGGCTCGCTGCTGGAAGTGTTTTCCATGCTCGGCCTTGGCGTCCGGCTGGATGAGCGCCCCAAGGCCTGGCCCGACCCCACCTTCGATGCCCGCGATTGGATCGCAGAGGCCGGCTTGGCGGGCGGCTTTGTCGCCTTTCACTGCGGCGCGGCCACTGACGCGGGCCGGTTGTGGCCTGCGGAGCGGTTCCAAGCCGTGGCGGACTGGGTGCTGGCGAATACGGCCTTCGCCGTTTTGGAACTGGGGCTTGAGCCGGTTCTACAGCCGAATACACGGACCCAGCGCTTAGGCGGCGCCCTGCCCCTGTCGCGCCAGGCGGCGGTGCTGGCGCAGGCCAAGGCATTCATGGGCGGCGACAGCGGCTTTTCCCACCTTGCCAACGCCTTGGCCCTGCCCTCGGTGGTTCTGCTGGGGCAATATCGCCACTTCGAGAACCAGATGCCCTTTAGCGGCCCATGGAAAGCTGGCGAGGGCGTAGCCATCGTGCGAACGCTTGGACCCATCGCGGATATCGAGACCGCGACGGTGATCGCGGCCTTGGCCAAACAGTTGGGTTAAAGGCGAAAGATCGCGGGCAGGTCCTTCAACCGGGGCGCCGCGCGGTCCTTTTCCGAAATCAGCGGCTCCCCTCCGCTCAGCGGCCAGTCGATTCCCAAATCCGGATCGGTCGGGCACACCCCGCCGTCCGCCTCGCGCGAATAGTAGGCGGTGACCTTGTAAAGGAACTCCACATCCTCGCTCAGGGTGCAAAAGCCGTGCAGGAAGCCGGGGGGAATCCATAGCTGGCGTCCGTTGTCCTCACTCAGTTCGACGGCAAGGTGACGGCCGAAGGTGGGCGAGCCATGGCGGATATCGACCGCTACGTCATGGACCGCGCCGCGGGTGACCCGCACGAGCTTGCCCTGGGCGTGAGGCGGCGCCTGGTAATGCAGGCCACGAATGACCCCGCGCTGGGTGGAGCGTGAGTGGTTGTCCTGCACGAAGGTCGTCGGCCCGACCGCACGGTCGAAGCCGTCCTGCCGCCAGGATTCCGAGAAATAGCCCCGGGCGTCCCCATGGCGCGCGGGCGTGAGCAGCAGCGGGCCATCGATGTCAAAACGGTCGACCTGCACGGCGGCTCATCCCGGCGGGGACTTTACCCCTTCATGGCCTGGGCCAGTAGCAGTTGCAGGCCGCGGGCGTCCAGGCCTTCGGGGTTGCGGTCTGACGCGTAGGAGAAGCCTTCCGCTGCCGGCTTACCGCCGCCTTCAAGGTAAAGCTTCCGCCGGGCGGCATAGGCGTCGGGCAGGATGACATAGCGGTCGGCCAGCTCCACAGTGGAGCGGGCGTCGTCCTCGGGCACCATGACCTCGTGCAGCTTCTCGCCAGGCCGGATGCCCACCATCTTGTGCGGCAGGTTGGGGGCGATGGCGAAGGCCAGTTCGGTGGTCTTCATCGAGGGAATCTTGGGCACGAAGATCTCGCAGCCCTGCATCAACTCCAGGCTGGACAGCACGAAGTTCACCCCCTGCTCCAGGGTGATCCAGAAGCGGGTCATGCGCGCATCGGTGATCGGCAGTTCAGCGGCGCCTTCGGCGACCAGCTTCTGGAAGAAGGGCGCCACCGAGCCGCGCGAGCCGACGACATTACCATAGCGCACCACGCTAAACCGCGTGCCGGCGTCACCGGCCATGGCCTCGGCGGCGCAGAAGATCTTGTCGGAAGCCAGCTTAGAGGCGCCGTACAGGTTGATCGGATTGGCCGCCTTGTCGGTGGACAGGGCCACCACCTTTTTCACCCGCTGGGCGATGGCGGCGTTGACCACGTTCTCGGCGCCCATGACGTTGGTCTTGATGCACTCGAAGGGGTTGTATTCGGCCACGGTCACATGCTTCAGCGCAGCAGCGTGGATCACATAGTCCACCCCGCGCATGGCCATTTCCAGCCGGGCCTGATCACGCACGTCGCCGATGAAATAGCGCATGAAGGGATAGCGTTCGGTCCCGAAAGCCTGGGCCATCTCATACTGTTTCAGCTCGTCACGGCTGTAGATGATCAGCTTTTTCGGGGCGAATTCGTCGCAGACCATCTGGGTCAAGGCGCGGCCGAAAGAGCCGGTGCCGCCGGTGATCAGCACGGTCTTGCCGTTGAGATCGGCCCGGGGCGAACGGAAATCGCGCATGCCGGACAGCAGGACGGGCTGAGCGAGTTGGGCGGCGGACATGGCGGGTTCGAATCCTGCGGGACTTCACCATCTACGAAACGTGGTTAACCAGCCTTAAAGATGGGTCGCGACGATGCGCGCACCCGCCGAGGCTGAAAAATATCTTGCCCAAGACTTCGCTGTGCTATCGAGGCCGCGCCGCGTCGGCCTCCCGCGACGCGGGGCTTTTAGGGGCCGCGGCATGGATTTCATCGACCTCAAGACACAGCAGCGCCGCATTCGCGCAGAACTGGACCTGGCCATCGGCAAGGTGCTGGATCACGGCGCCTATGTCATGGGCCCTGAAGTGCGCGCCTTTGAGGCTGAACTGGCGGCGTTTGGACAGGCCAAGCTGGCCCTGTCCTGCGCCAACGGCACTGATGCGGTGGTGCTGCCCTTGATGGCCTGGGGCATAGCCGAAGGCGACGCGGTGTTTTGCCCCAGTTTCACCTTCGCGGCGACGGCCGAGGTCATTCCCTGGACCGGCGCAACACCGGTGTTCGTGGATATCCTGCCGGACACCTACAATATCGACCCCGAGCATCTGATCCTGGCCATCGAGGAGACGCTCAAGGCCGGCAAACTCCAGCCCGCCGCCGTGATCGCCGTGGACCTATTTGGTCAGCCGGCGGACTATCCCAAGATCGCGCAGATTTGCCGCCAATATGGGCTGAAGCTGCTGGCCGACAGCGCCCAGGGCTTCGGCTGCACCCTGGACGGCCAGCACCCGCTGCACTGGGCGGACGCGACCTCCACCAGCTTTTTCCCGGCCAAGCCGCTGGGCTGCTACGGCGACGGCGGGGCGGTTCTGGTCAACGACCAGGGCCTATGGGACGTGATGGATTCCCTGCGCGTCCACGGCAAGGGCGTGGACAAGTACGACAATGTGCGGATCGGCATGAACAGCCGGCTGGACACGCTGCAAGCGGCGATTCTGCTGGAAAAGCTGAAGATTTTCCCGGACGAGATCGTAGCGCGGGGCCGCATCGCCGACCGCTACGCCGAGGGCTTGAAGGGTTCCGCCGCAGCGCCGGGCGTGATCGCGGGCGGGGTCTCCACCTGGGCCCAATACACCATCGAACACCCCGACCGCGACGGCTTGGCCGCGTACCTGAAGACCAAGGGCGTGCCGACAGCGGCCTATTATCCGCGCCCGGTGCACCGCCAGAGCGCCTATGCGGCGTTTCCAGTGGCAGGCGGGGTGTTGCCGGTGACGGACCGGAAGGCCGACGTGGTGCTGGCCCTGCCGATGAGCCCTTACCTCAGCGAAGCGGACCAGGATGTGATCCTGGACGCGATCCGCGGGTACAACGGGTAGGGACATTTTCGTGCTCCACCGCATCGCGGGGGAGCTGGCGCGAAGCGCCTGAGGGGGCGTAGTTTAACCACTGCGCTTGCCGCACGCCCCCTCCACCACTTCGTGGTCCCCCTCCCCCGCTGCGCGGTGGAGGACGTGTTGGCGGCGCACGTTAAAGACCCTCCCTTAAATCCATGCTGGCCAGTTTGCGCCGCCGATCAGACAGCTCAAGGCTCGCGTCCGGCGACCGCGCAGCGGCGGCGCCGGAGGCGAGCCTTGACCTGACCGATCGCCAGAGCGTCAATCATCCCTGGATTTCAGGGCGAGCTGGCTGAAGCTCAAGGCGCCCAATACCGCTCTATCGTTCACCGCCTAGGGTTCCCGCCCAATCTAGCCTATATAGTGCTCACTCTGAGCATAAGTCGGCTCGAAGGATCGCCGGATGGACCCGTTCTTTTCCCTCTATAGCCACGGCATGGTTCGGGTCGGCGCGGCGCCGATCCGGATCGCCATGGCGGATCCGGCCGCCAACGCGGCCGAGGTGATCGCGACCTTGGCCAAGGCGCAGGCCGCCGGCGTGGGTCTGGCGGTGTTTCCCGAGCTGTGCTTGTCCGGCTACGCCATCGACGACCTGCTGCAGCAGAAGACCGTGCTGGACGGCGTGCTGGACGCCATTGAGCAGGTGCGGGCGGCCAGCGCCGAACATGGGGTGGTCGCTGTGGTGGGCGCGCCGTTGCGCTGGCGGCAGAAGCTCTACAATTGCGCGGTGGTGATCGCGAGCGGCCAGGTGCTGGGCGTGGTTCCCAAGTCCTATTTGCCGTCCTACCGCGAGTTCTATGAGCGGCGCCATTTCGCCCCGGGTATGGGCATTGAGGGCGAGCACATCGATCTGCGCAGCGGCGCGGCTCCGTTCGGGACCGATCTGATTTTCGCCGCCGCTGACTATCCCGACTTCGTCCTGGGCGTGGAGATCTGCGAGGACCTGTGGGCGCCGGAGCCGCCGTCGGGCCGACTGGTCATGGCCGGGGCCACGGTGATCGCCAATATCTCGGCCTCCAACATCATCATTGGCAAGGCGCAGGTGCGCCGGACCCTGTGCAAGGCCCAGTCCGGCCGGGGCGTCTGCGCCTATATCTACGCCGCCTCCGGCTGGGGCGAATCCACCACTGACCTGGCCTGGGACGGCCACGCCCTGGTCTATGAGAACGGAAATCTGCTGGCCGAATCCGAGCGTTTCGCCCGCGAGCCGCAGCTTTTGACCGCGGACGTCGACCTGGAACGGCTGATCGCTGAGCGTTTGCGGGTGCAGACCTTCCACGAGGGCGCCGAGCGCTCCGGCGCCGGGCGGGTGCGGCGAATCGCGTTCGCTTTCAAGCCCCAGGATCGCCGCGTGGCCCTGGAGCGCAAGATCGAGCGCTTCCCCTATGTCCCGTCAGACCCCGCGCGGCTGTATGAGGACTGCTACGAGGCCTACAATATCCAGGTCCAGGGCCTGGTGCGGCGGCTGGACGCCACTGGGGGCCGAAAGGTGGTCATCGGGGTGTCGGGCGGGCTGGATTCCACCCAGGCGCTGATCGTCGCCGTGCGGGCCTTCGAGCTGTTGGGCTGGCCGCGCGAGAACATTCACGGGGTGACCCTGCCGGGTTTCGCCACGGGCGAGCAGAGCAAAGCCTACGCATGGGCCCTGATGAAGGCCCTGGGCGTTTCGGCCCAGGAAATCGATATTCGCCCGACCGCCATGCAGATGTTCAAGGACATCGGCCATCCGTTCGCCTTGGGCGAGCCCACCTACGACACGGTTTTCGAGAATGTGCAGGCGGGCCTACGCACCGACTATCTGTTTCGCCTAGCCGGGCAGGTCGGCGGGATGGTGGTGGGTACGGGCGATCTGTCCGAGTTGGCGCTCGGCTGGTGCACCTATGGCGTGGGCGACCAGATGAGCCACTACAACGTCAATGCTTCGGTGCCCAAGACCCTGATCCAGCATCTGATCCGCTGGGTGGCGACCGAGGGCTTCCTGGGCGCGGGCTCGCACCAGACCCTGCTCGACATCGTGGCCGCCGAGATCACGCCGGAGCTGATCCCTGCGGGCGCCGACGGCAAGGCCCAGTCCACCGAGGCAACGGTCGGCCCCTACGCCCTGCAGGATTTCACGCTCTATTATACGCTGCGCTACGGCCTGACCCCGAGCAAGATCGCCTATCTCGCCCAGCACGCCTGGAGCGATGCGGCGCGCGGCGACTGGCCGCCGAATTATCCTGAAGATCGCCACACGGCGTATAGCTTGGCTGAGATAAAGCGCTGGATGACGGTGTTCCTGTTCCGCTTCTTCACCACCAGCCAATACAAGCGCTCGGCCGCGCCCAATGGTCCGAAAATCTCCTCCGGCGGCTCGCTGTCGCCCCGCGGCGACTGGCGGGCGCCATCGGACGGTACCGCGACGGCGTGGCTGGCGGAGCTGGAGCGGGTTCCCGACTAAGACCCCAGCTACAGTCGAGAGTTTTGTCCTCTTCATCCGCTCATCCCGGCATTCGTCGGGACGAGCGGGGTTGTATGCTTGTCGGGCCAGTGGGATTGAGACCACTATCCCCTTCATGACCGCGCCCGTCTTCTCCGACCGCTATTGGACCTCGGCTGACGGTCTGCGCCTGCACGCCCGCGACTATGCGCCGGCGTCGGGGGACGCCCGCTTGCCGGTGATCTGCCTGCACGGCTTGACCCGCAACGCGCGTGATTTCGAGGACCTGGCGCCGCGCCTGGCCGCCCAGGGAAGAAGAGTCCTGGCGCTGGACGTGCGGGGGCGGGGCGGCTCGGACTGGGACCCGGTTCCCGCGCGCTATGTTCCGGCGGTCTATGCCGGCGATGTCCTGGCCCTGATGGACGCAGCGGGGATCGCCCGCGCCGTTTTCATCGGCACCAGCATGGGCGGCCTGATCATCATGCTGCTCGCCGCGATGCGGCCGGCGTCGGTGGCGGCCGCATGCCTCAACGACATCGGCCCTGAGTTGGCGCCGGAAGGCCTGGCGCGGATCGGCGGCTATACCGGCCGGGGCCCCAAGGTCGCCGACTGGGCCGGCGCGGCTGAGTACGCGCGTTTTATCAACCAAGCGGCCTTTCCCGCCTATGGACCGGCGGACTGGGCCGCTTTCGCACGCCGTATTTTTACCGAGAAGGACGGCGTTCCGGTGTTGGACTACGACCCAGACATAGCCCAGGCCTTCAAACCTCCCGAGGGCGAGCCTGCCCCGCCGCCGCCCGATCTATCGCCCCTGTTCGCCGGCCTGGCCGTAGCCCCTGACAAGACCGAGCGCCCCCTGCTGCTGGTGCGCGGCGCCCTGTCGGACCTTTTGGCGCCGGCCACAGCGGACAAGATGAAGCAGATCGCCCCACACATGGCCTTCGTCGAGGTTCCCAATGTCGGCCATGCGCCCATGCTGGACGAGTCCCTGGCCCTTACCGCCATCGATTTTTGGCTGAAACACACGCCCTGATAGATCAGCCCCCAAAAAAAGGAGGCAAATGTGCGAACAATCCTAATCGCCCTGGCTGTCGCCGGCCGCCGGATCCTGGTGATTTCATGGCTTTTAACTGAGCGCCGCGCTGGTCTAAGGTGACTTTTGGCGGGAACACGCCGACCGCAGCCGTCAGGTCGCGGATAAGGTGGTTGACGGCAGCCGGGCCTGGGCCCAGGCGGCCGCGCAAGGGAGGGAAGATGGAGCAGGACCAATCCGGGTGCAAACGCCTGGGTCCGATCCGACTGTCGCCGGGCGTGGAGCCTTGGCACATCGGCATATTTGTTCTGACCAACACGGTGACGTCCACGCTGATCGGCTACGTCACCGTGGTGCAGCCCTACATTCTCACTCAAGTGCTGCATATCGCCGCCAACCAGCAGGGCCGACTGACGGGCCTGCTCAACGCCGCCCACTATGGCGCGGTGGCCCTGTTCATTGTCGCGGCCGGCAGCCTGGCGGACATCGTGGGCCGCAAGCCCATCGTGCTGATGGGGATGGCGGGTTTTGTCATCACCCTGCTGCTCTTGCCCTTCGCCGCTTCGGTGGCCGCGCTGTTCGCCCTGCGCTTCTTCCTCGGGGCGGCATCCACCGGCCATACCGCCGGCAACACCTCCATGACTGTGGATTTCCCCACCAACCAGACGCGGGGGGCGTTCATAGCCGGGGCGATGATCATTCAGTCGATCGTTTCGGCGGTCTTGATCGGCTGGCTTTTCTCCCGCGCACCCGCCTTTCTGGTGGCCCACGGCTTCGACCACGTGGCGGCCCTGCGCTGGTCCTTGTGGGGTCTGGCCAGCCTAGGCGCCGGGGTGATGGTCATCGCGATCTTTTTCCTGCGCGCCCCGCCTCGGCCGCCGGGCGTTCAGCCGCGTCCGCTCAGCATCAAGGCGATCCTGGCCACGTCCCGCGAGGTTTTGGCCTACGCCCGGATCGATCCGACCTTCGGCCTGATCCTTCTGGCCAGCTTCGTGATCCGCTCGGATTTCTTCGTCACCCAGTCGTTCATGTCGGTGTGGGTGATGGGCGCTTCCAAGCTTCAGGGCGTCGATTCACCCCAGGCGCTGAAAACCGTGGGCTTGTGTTCGATGACGTGGCAGCTTTGCGCCGCCGTCTCGCCCCTGTTCCTCGGCTATATCGCGGACCGTTTCAGCCGCATGGGCATGCTGATCGGTTCGCTGGCGTTCGCCGCCGCAGCGTTCACTTGCACCCTATTCGTCCACCGGGTGGACGGAATTGCGATCCTTGTGGTGTTCGGGGCCATCGGCGCAGCCGAGATGGCTCAGACGGTGTCATCCCAGGCGGCCTATGGCGAGCGCGCGCCGCCCGGCCTACGCGGCTCGGGAATCGGCTATTTCGTTCTCACTGGGACCATCAGCGTGGTGGTGATCAGCTATCTGTCGGGCATTCTGTTCGACAAGCTGGGATTCATCGCCCCCTTCCTGTTTCTCGCCTTCCTCAACCTGCTGTTTGTCGCGGCCGCGATCTATTTCCTGCTGTCCCGCCGCGGTCGGGCCGCCTCTGCGCCCACCTCCGCCTGACCTCAGGCCGGGACCGGCGGCGCGATCAGATTGACGAGGCGCTCGCCGGCGCGAAAACGGCCCAGGTTGTCCATCAGCGCCTCTGCGACACGCTTGGCCGCATCGCGATCCCCGGCGGCGGCGTAGTGGGGGGTAATCAGCAGATTGGGCGCCGCCCACAGGGGATCGTCCGGCGGCAGGGGTTCGGGGTCGGTGACGTCCAGACCCGCCCCCGCCAAGCCGCCGCTGTTCAGGGCCGCGATCAGAGCCGCTTGATCCACGACAGCGCCGCGCCCGACATTGACGAAGAAGGCGCTGGGTTTGCACGCGGCGAAGGCCTTGGCGTCGAACATTCCGCGCGTATCGTCCGACAGGGGCAGGGCGCAGATTACCGCGTCGGCCCGAGGCAATACCTGCAGCAACTCGGACGCCGGATGCACCTCCGCACCGTCCACCGGCCGACCCGATCGGGAAACGCCGATCACCGTCATGCTAAAACCACGCGCCAGTTGGGCGACCCTTTGGCCGATGGAGCCGAAGCCGACAATGGCGAGAGTCGCGCCGGTGATGCTCGTGGCCTGGGCCAGATAGGGCCGTTTCCAGGTCTTTTCCAGCTGCGCCCGCGCGGCCTTATCGATCTGCCGGGCGACGGCCAGCAGCAGGGCGACGGCGTGTTCGGCCACCGCCCCGCTCAAGGCCCCGCCGGGGTGGGTGAACTGCACGCCGGGGGGCCAGCCAGCAGCGCTGACCCCATCGTAGCCGGCGCTGATCAGCTGGACCCAGGCCAGTGTCTGGCTTGCGGCTACGGCGGCCCCGACTTCGGGACTGTAAAACTTACCCATGCCGGGAATGACCGCGACCTGAGCCCCATCCAAGGCGGCGATGAACTGCGCCGCATCAGCGGCATCGATCACCTCTACGTCGCTGACGGCGCGCAGGGCGTTGATGATCGGCTCTCGGGCGACCCCCGCCCAAACGGCGATACGCAAGGTCATGGACGACTCCTCTTTGTATTCGGCGGCCGACATTGCCCTAACGTCCCGCCATCGCCCAAGCCCGTTTCACAGCCTTGACTGAGTCTGGTCAAGGCTGTGAAACGGGCTTCAATTTGAAATTAGAGCAAAGATTCACGCTCGAGTCGTTTCCGTCTCGAACGATCTTGCTCTAGGTTGCGCGACTTTTTGCGGCTTAGCCAATGAACCTGACCTTCGAATCGATCAAGGCCGCCGCCGAGCGGCTGGACGGCCATATCGAAAAAACCCCCATGCGGCGGTCGCGGACCCTGTCCGAGATCACCGGCGCGGACGTGTGGGTAAAGTTCGAGAACCAGCAGTTCACCGCCGCCTACAAGGAGCGCGGCGCTCTGAACAAGCTGCTGCAGCTGTCGGAAGCTGAAAAGCGCCGAGGCGTGATCGCCGCTTCGGCGGGAAACCACGCCCAGGGCCTGGCCTATCATGGCGCCCGGCTGGGCATTCCGGTCACCATCGTCATGCCCCGCACGACCCCCTTCGTGAAGGTGGAGCAGACCCGCAACTTCGGCGCGGACGTGGTGCTGTACGCCGACACTTTTGATGAGGCTTCGGAATACGCCGTCACCTATGGACGCGACAGGCAGATGGTGTTTGTCCATCCGTTCAACGACGTGGAGGTCATGGCCGGCCAGGGCACCATCGCCCTGGAGATGCTGGAGGCTGCGCCTGACCTGGAGGTCCTGCCCGTGCCCATCGGCGGCGGTGGTCTGATCTCGGGCGTGGCGGTGGCCGCCAAGGCGATCAAGCCGGACATCCATATCATCGGCCTGGAGCCGGCCATGTACCCGTCGTTCTCCGCGCGCATGAACGGACAGACGGCCGTGGCGGGCGGCCAGACCATTGCCGAGGGCATCGCGGTCAAGACGGTGGGCGACCTGACCTACGCCATCGCCCGGCCTCTGATCGACGAGGTGCTGTTGATCGAGGAGCCGGCGTTCGAGCGGGCGATCGCGCTGTTCTGCAACGTCGAGAAGACCATCGCCGAGGGCGCGGGCGCCGCCGCATTGGCTGCCCTGCTGTCCTATCCGGAGCGGTTCAAGGGTAAGTCCTGCGGCTTGATCCTGACCGGCGGCAATATCGATACGCGTCTGTTGGCCTCGGTTCTGACGCGCGAATTGGTGCGCGCCCAGCGGATCGTCAGCCTGCGCTTCGTGGGCGACGACCGGCCGGGGCTGCTGTCCACCGTCGCTCAGACCATCGGCGCGCTCGGGGCCAATATCATCGAGGTGGCGCACAACCGCCTGTCGCTCGACGTGCCGGCCAAGGGCGCGGAGTTCGATGTGATGATTGAGACCCGCGACGCGCGCCACACCCAGGAAATCATCGACGCCCTGACCGATGCGGGCTGCCCGCCGCGCATGCTTTGAGGTTCAATTCATGAGTCACCGTAAGCTTGCCCTATCCTTTGTGGCGCTGCTGGCCCTGTCGGCCTGTGGCCCGGCGTCGCGGCCTAAGCCCAACCTGGCCGAGGTGCAGGCCGGCCAAGCCTTTCTCGCGGCCAACGCCAAGGCGCCGGGCGTGCAGGTCACGGCTGACGGCTTGCAATATAAGATCCTGACCTCCGGTCCGGCCGATGGCGCGCGGCCGGGGCCGCACGACGAGGTCAAGGTCAATTACGAAGGCCGACTTTTGGGGCCGGGGGGCGATCCGAACAGCGGCCAAGTGTTCGACAGCTCCTTTAAGCGCGGCGTGCCGGCGGGCTTTGTGGTGGACGCCGTGGTGCCCGGTTGGACCGAGGCTCTACAGCTGATGCGCCCGGGGGACGAGTGGATGCTCTATCTGCCCGCCAACCTCGCTTACGGCGACTCGCCGCCCCCCGGCGCACCCATTGGGCCGGGCGCGGTGTTGATTTTTCGGGTTCAGCTTTTGGGCGCCCTGCACCATTCCAGCCCGCCTTAATCCGGGGCCGTCGAAGGCTTTGGACCGGCCGCGCCTTTGGGTCTAGGCTCACCGCATGATCGACGCGGAGGCCCTGGCGGCTCGAAGCCTTGAAATATTGCAGCGTCTGGTGAGCTTCGACACCACCTCGCGCTCATCCAACCTGCCCTTGATCGACTATGTGGAGGCTCAGCTGGCCGCCATCGGCGTCACGGGTCGCCGCGTGCCTAACGCCGATGGAACCAAGTGCAACCTCTATGCCCGCATCGGCCCGGCCGCCCCGGGCGGGGTGGTGCTGTCAGGCCACACCGATGTGGTGCCGGTGGACGGGCAGGCCTGGAGCTCTGATCCGTTCGTTCTGACCCGGCGCGGTGATCGTCTGTATGGGCGCGGAACCTGCGACATGAAGGGGTTTTTGGCCCTGGCCCTGGCCGCCGCGCCCGAGCTGGCCGCCGCCTCCCTGGCCCGCCCCGCCATCCTGGCCTTTTCCTATGATGAGGAAGTCGGCTGCCTGGGCGCGCCCGACATGATCGCCGCCCTGGCCCGAGAGGACCCGCCGCCCTCCACCGTGATCGTCGGCGAACCTACCTCCATGCAGGCGGTGCGCGGGCATAAGGGCATCGCCGTGTTCACCGTCACGGTGACCGGCCGCGAGGCTCATTCCAGCCTGACGCATCTGGGCGTGTCCGCCGTGATGGCGGCGGTGCAATTGATAGCCTCGCTGAAGGCCTTGGCCGAGCGGCTGGAGCATGAGGCCGACCCGTCCTCGCCGTTCATGCCGCGCGGCCCGAGCTTGACCATCGGCCAAGTGCAGGGCGGTACGGCGGTCAATATTCTGGCCCGCCAATGCCAGTTCCTGTTCGACCTGCGCTGCCCGCCCGGGGCGGACCCTATGGCGATCCTGCAGCCGTTCTTCGACGAAGCCGCAGCCCTGGACGCCGCTTTGAAGGCCAAGGCGCCGGAAACGGGCGTGCACATCGCCCAGCGCTCTCTGACACCCTCATTCGCCCCGGAAATCGACGGCCTGGCCGAACGCCTGGCCCGCCGCCTGGCAGGCGACAACGGGCCTGCAAGGGTGGTGTCCTACGCGGCGGAGGCCGGCCAGTTCCAACAGGCCGGCTTTTCCACCGTGATCTGCGGCCCTGGCTCCATCGACCAGGCCCACCAGCCTGACGAATATGTCGATATCGCCCAGATGCAGCGGGGGGCCGAGTTTATGGCGCGATTGGTGGAGGCGTTGGGGGTGGAGTAGCTGCCCGCTAGGACGGCCCCGTGGGGTTGTCGGCGACCCAGCGGTCACGGTCATTGGGCTGGGTTTTGCCGAGTAAGCGGCGCTCGAAGAACCGACGAACGCGATCCGTGTTGGCCTCCGTCGCCAGGGAGAACACCCAGCTGCCCGCGAGGGTCAACCCGATCCCGGCGGCAGTGAAAAGCCAGGTTTCAGGGGCGTCGCGAACCATATGCCAGCCGTTGCCAAACCAGGCCAAAAATAGAGCCGATATGAAGAATAGCAGGGGGATGTGCGTGCAATACAAAGAGTAAGAAAAGTTGGCCAGTGTGGTGTTGAGGCGCCCCAGCATCGGAGGGCGCAGGTTGGTTGCCGATTTAAGCGCGACCAGGACGGACGAAAATGCCGAGGCGATTACAAAATCGCAGACGAAGGTTTGCCAACTTGGGGTTTCGACCAATCGCTTTCCCCCTACAAGCCGAACGATCACAACAATGGCCGCGAACAACGCTAGGCAAAGTTTCGGGTTCAGCCGTGAGCGCGCCGGCGCCACAAAGGCCGCCACCCCTAAAGCCCAAATGAGGAAGTAGGGGGCGATGGAGGCTGGCGTCTGGGAGTTGAGGCTAAAGACGACCAACAGGCCGGCCATCAGCGCCGTGTATAGCCAAGCCATCGCGCTGACGGGCCGCAACATCAGCGCGAAAAGGCCTGGAAAGAAGACGTAGTACCAGAACTCGTTGGTCAAAGACCAAAGCGCGAAGTTCCCGCCATACCTCTCGCATGCGACCAATTGCAGGAAGGCTGCATTGCAGGCGAAATCGCCTGCGGTGAGCACTCCGGTGGGGGCGCCAGCGTAGACCAGGGCTGCTGCGTTTGGAGCAATCCAGGCCGCACATATTTTTAGGAATATCGTCAACCCCAGAGCTGGCAGAAGGACTATCCACAGGCGACTGAGCCGGCGCAGCATGTAGTCTGAGGGATCGAAGGTCCGGCGCAACTGCGTTTTCACGACGCTTCCGCCGACCAGGTATCCGCTGAGCACGAAAAACACGATTACAGCCGTATGGGCAAACCCGGCGACAAAGGAGTAGGCGTAGTGGATGAATGCTCCCTTGACTGAGCGCCCTTCAACGGATGTCAAGAATACTTGACCCGCGTGGCCGACAACCACCAGCAGCGCCGCCGGCCAGCGCAACGCGTCCAGCCAAAGCGAATAGGTTTCAGGGTTCGCGGGCTGTGCAGACGTCTCGGCCGCATGCATCGGCTCATGCGCCTAGGATGCAGGCGGCGTGTAATAAAGGTCAAACACCTCGCGAGAAGCGAGTTCCTCATCAACGGGTTGGACGGGACCGCCATTCTTATAGTCCCAGGCCTTATAGCCGTATTTCTCAAGGATGGCGGTGACCTTCCGGTAGCTGCCTTTGTTGCGGCCCGACAGATCGCCACGGACTTCACACCAGATGTGCGGGCGATATCCTGCAGCCAAAAATGGCTCCATGCCTCGCACCGCTTCTGCTTCGAAGCCCTCCACGTCCACCTTAACCAGCTTGATCGCGGCGGGATCACCCATGTCATTGCGGTCGGCGGCAGCGCTGAATGTGGTGACCGGTACGACGCCGGCGCCCTTCACGAAGTTGGGCGCAGGCATTAGCGAAGTCGCGCCGGAATTGTCCTTGTTATAATAGAGGGGAAGTTCGCCCGGCTGATCGGAAAACGCCACGGGCAAAACCTTGCCGAACAGGCTCTCATTCTTTGTCAAATAAGCGCTGTGCCCAGGCTCTGGCTCAACCTCTACAGAATAATACCCCAATTCTCGGGCGACTAAGCCATAAAGTCCAAGATTGGCGCCAACATCTATAAATGTTGCGCCGGGCTCATAGAGCGACGCCAGCACCGCGCCGAGGGGACTTTTTCGGTAGTAGCGAAGACTGTTTTCAAGGAAATAGATTAGGAATCTTTGCGGTCTATGGTGCGGCTCGACGGCTAAGTCGCCCCACGGGGTCGCGATCGTCGCAACGTCCGCGACGGCGGCGCCCAACACCGCGTCCACGCCGCGGAACGCGAGTTCCATTTTGCGTCCGGCGATCGCCAAGTCGATCGGCAAATATGAAAAGGCTCCCCAAAGTTTAGACATGATCCTATTCCCATCGATGCAAACACAGGCAAGTTAGCCAGTACCGGGCCGTTGACAGTTCAAAGACAGCGCGTCGCCTCGCGTCCCGATATCCTTCGCGGGCGCCACAAGCCCCGTTTCGGGCGAGTCTAGCGAAAGCGTTTTCGACATTCCTCCGACCTTCGGAGCCTGTTCTCGCCCTCGGGATCTGCAGTTTGGATGAGAGCTCTGCGACACGCTTCAAGCCGCCTAACGATCAAGCGCAAGGTTTGGATCCGCCGTAGTTTGCCGCATAGCCCTTCGCGATAGTTGAGTTCGCGACTGCCTTTCGTGCGCGTACCAAAGGACAATAGGCACAGCGAGGTAGACCGGTAGAAAACGCGGATCCGCCCAGTAAAACGCTTGATTTGAAATCAGAATACCGACGAAAAAGCTGGGAAATAGCATGATCGCAAGGGGCCGGCGTTGCTGGAACCGCGCGTATAACCAACCGGAAACTGTTCCAATCGCTAGATTCAACGCTAATCCAAGCCTTACCCCAAAGTCGAGAATAGGGGAGAGCAGCCCGCTAGGGTTATTAAATTCAGCGTTACCGAACTGAGCAAAATATAGGTCCAAATTGAGCGAGGTGTGGGGTTTGGGCAATTGAGTCCAGGCCGGCAGCCTCATGTACCAAGCGGCCGTGAAGCACGGGAATCCCATACTTCCGTAAAATTTCAGAACGCCAATAGCGTTATTTGTCGATGTAACAATATAGCCCAAAAATCGATAGAATACGAATTCAATATATGAGCTATATACGTACCCAAATTTTCCGATGTCTTTATAGAATTGCCAGGTGCGGAAGTACTCGCCTGCGGCAAATAATACAAATACGCCGGCGAGTCCTATCCATGGCGCCCAGCGCAGAAGCTTCGGTCTTTTGGTCTGTCCCAGGACTAGGATCGGGACCCAAAGGCAAACAAGCGCCTCGATCAGGGCTATTCGCTCCGAAGCCAGAAAGGCCCGCATCGCGATAAACGTCATTAGGATGCCGAACAACCAGGTGGTCAAAGCTCTCGGACGGCGCCCGAAAATATAACGAAAGGCTCCGTACAAGGGCAGCGCCACGAGGTCGAGCTGCGTCAGGGTGGTGACGCCAGGTATCCTTCCGAGATTGCTTGCCAAGGCGTAGGTGGCCCCGCGTTGGCCGCTCAAGGCGCTGACAATCAGCGCCGGATGGATCGCAATCGTCCCCAGAAGTAGAATGTGCGCCACAAGGGAAAGGAGAAGGAGCGCTGTAATTGCTTCTTCCGTCCGTTTTCTATGAAGCTGGCGGGGCAGGAAGCCGGAATAGCTTCGGGCCAGAACGGCGCCGCCCAATGATCCAAGCGCCATGGCGCCATAGGACCCAACCACCAGCGCGATTGCAGCGAGATCGAGAAAATCCTGCATCCCAAAGCGATGCATCTGGCCCCGAGCCAGGATGACCGAGGCGCCGATAACGGGCAGTAGAAAGCCGAAAATCATACTGTGGGGACGGATCCACCAGACCGCCTGAGACGGAGGGGGCGGGTATAGGCCGGGATGCTGCGAGTCCGACATCAAGCGCCTTCTACGTTCATGTTTTTGATGTGCAGGTTGTTCTGCCGGCCGTTTTTCGACAGGGCGATGAGCCGCCTATTGTGCTCATCGCGTACAGAAACCCCGTCAATATCTATGGCTGATAACCCGTACGCGGCCGCTAAATCCAAAACGATATTTGATTTTGAGCAAATATTGGCGCCCCAAAGCTTGCGGGCCGTCAGCTTGCCCTTGGCCGCAGCCCCAGCCGCGATCAAACCGCCGCCCATGTTGGCCGCCGTCACATTTTCCAATGTCGCGTCTGTGGCCTGCAGAGCAATTCCAGGCGTGTTGCCGGCTGGGAAGTCCGCTATGCGGCTATCGCGGACAAATGGACGGACGGAACCTGGATAAAGGCCAATGCCCGCCCGTGGCCTTGATTGGTCGTTGCCGCGAACCTTGGCCCGAACGAACCCGCAGTCGCGGGCTTGCAGGCTGAAGGGCTGCCCGCCGGCGTCAGCAAAGCCATCACGGCCTCCAATCATGAGGGCGCAGTGGGAATTATATTGTTGATTGGGCGCAAATATATCCGCACAAAAGACCACAACGTCTTCCAATCCGTAAGTATTATAGAAAACCTCACCCAGTAAATAGGCCGCGCAATATCTTGTGTACCTCACAATGGGGAAATAGTGGCGAATGTGCTGACCGCCCACCACGCTTAGTCCCCGAACCGTGTTGAACGTCCGGGCGCGCCATACCTCTATGTTGCGACAGAGCTTGGCGTCCTTGACGTAGGAAACGACAGCGACGCCGTCGTCCCTGGAATCTCTGACCTCGGGGTCCAGGAGGGTCAGGTCGTTACAGCCGCCCGTCATGTGAATGCCGTCGGCGAACGTGTCGGCGGATCTGGCCTGCTGGATCAGGCCGCCGGAACACCCGCGATACATATGGCCTACGCTGGCGGCGCGGACGGCCTGAACGTCCTTAACGGTAAAGTTAGTCGCCCCGCTCGCATAGAACCCGGCGCTTGTGTCATTTTGAAAGCGCCGGCTTGCGTTCGGCGAGGTGGTCTTGAAGGCTTCGGCGTGCGCGCCGGGGCCGCTGATCTTCACCGCGCTCTGCTCGGGCGTTAACGCCCGGAATTCCGTCTTGTCGGAGCCAGCGCCGATGATGGGGACATTCTGAAAATCCAGGACATCCGAATGGCCATAGAGGCCGGGCGGCGCCAACAGCGCCCGGCCCGCCTGCTTTGCCCGGAGGATGGCGTCGGAAATGCGCGCCTGTTCATCGCGCCCATCGCCGACGCAGCCAAAGTGCTCCTTGAGAGACCAAGCCGGCTGCGGCCCCGCAGCGGCCGATCGGTTCGACAACAGCAGCCCGGCCCCGCCGGCTGTGGCGGCGCCCATAAAGCGGCGGCGGTCCAGAACGGCGGGTTGATCAGCCAGGATCATACGCCATTTCCTCGGGCGCCGGCCGAGACCGGAATTCGGTCTGCGGCCGGACTGAGCGATTGTTCCGGCGCCGGCACGAAGGCCTCGGCTGCGTCGGAGAAGGTCCAGTCTTCGTTCTGCAAATTTTCGTGCAGAGCGCCCCAAACCCCGCCGAACAGGGCCCCCAACCGTTTCAATCGCCGGTCTGGGGCGCTGGTGACGATCTGCCTGGCCGCGAACAGTATCGAGATCAGCATGACGGCGCGCTCGCGCGGGCCGCCCCGATGGATCGCGGTCCAGGTCATGTTGCGATACATGTAGCGGAAGAACTGAATCCGGCGCGGCTCCGGCTCCTCGGCCAGCGAAAGGGGCTTGGCCAAGGATCGATGGTGCAGGGTGATGCTGGCCCCTACCACGAAGGCGTCGAACCCGCTTCGGGTGATCCGGGCCGTGTACTCCAGATCGTCTCCCCAGATGAAGAACCGGCGCAGGGGGAGGCCCACCGCCGCTACTGCGTCGCGCGCCAGAAGCACCGAGACGAAGGTCGCGGCCGAAACCCGCACAAGACCCTGGTCCAGGTACTGATCCCAATCTGCGTTCTGGTCCTCAATCGTCGGCTTCTTCACCAGCGGCGTATTCATGCTGGTCTTGCCGTCGGAGGCGCGCACGCAGCTGCACAGAAAACCGAGCCTGTCCTTGTCTCCATGCTTCATCAGCGCCTGAAGGGCGTGTTCGGTCGGCTCTGCGTCGTCGTCCATCACCCAAAGCCAGTCGTGGCCATCCTCATAGGCCTTGCGGACTCCCCAGTAGAAGCCGCCGGCGCCCCCCTCATTGGCTTTCATCTGCACATAGGTGATGGGGGGCAGGGTCGCCGGCCACTGCGCCAACAACTGGTCGACGGCGGTGCGCGTGCCGTCGGTGCCGGCGTTGTCGATCAGGTACAGCGCGTTGATGGGATGGGACTGCCTGAACAGCGCGGACAGGCACGTGAGCAGCAGGTCCTTGCGGTTGAAGGTGACGACGACTGCGGCTACGGACCTCTGCATCACGCCACCTTGCGGTCCAGGACCGCGGGGAGGAGCTCTTTTTCGAACAGCGCAAGGCCGCGCGCGCAGGCCTGGTCCATGTTGTAGTAGGCATAGTCGCCCAGGCGCCCGGCGAACCACACCTTGCCGGCCAATTCCGCCGCCATCGCCCGGTAGGGCGCAAGCAGCCCCTTAGTTTCCGGCGAGGGGATCGGATAATAGGGATCGGTCTTGCCCGGAACGTGGGCCTGAGGATATTCGGCGACGAGCGATGTGGCGGTGCGCCGCTCGCCCGTCAGATGGCTGAAGTCCGTGATCCGGGTGAAGTCGAATTCGTTGGGATAGTTGACGGTGCCGCAGGGTTGCGCCTGGGCGCCCTCCTGGATCTCAAACTGGAAGCGCAGACTGCGATAGGGAAGGGCGCCGGCCGAATAGTCGAAATACTCATCCACCGGGCCGGTGAAGATCATCCGGTCGTAAAGGCCAGGCTCGACGTGGGTGTATTCGGTGTCCAACGAAAGGTGGATGTTGGGGTGGTCCAGCAGGCGCCGGAACAGGGCGGTGTAGCCCTCATTCGGCATCGCCTGGTAGCGGTCCTGGAAATAGCGGTCGTCGCGGCTGACAACGATGGGAACCCGGGCCGTCACCGAGGGGTCAAGGCTATCGGGCGGACAGCCCCACTGCTTGGTGGTGTAGTTCAGGAAGACCTTGTCGAAGACGTAGTCCGCCAGGAACGCAAGATCGGCGTCTCCCGTCTCCTCGCGCAGCTTCAATATCGGCACCTTGGCCCCGAATCCGGCGTAGGCCACCAGCTTGTCGGTGACGCGCTCGGCCATGCCTTGTGGGAACAGTGCGGCGATGGAATTCAGATTGAACGGCACTGGGACCAGGCGCCCGTCGATATGGCCCAGCACATGGTGGAAATAGGGCCGCCAACCGGTGAAGGCGCTGAGGTAGTCGAACACCCGCTTGGCGTTGGTGTGGAAGATGTGGGGCCCGTACAGATGGATCAGGTTGCCCGCCTCGTCCCTCCGATCATAGGCGTTGCCTGCAATGTGCGGGCGCTGGTCAATGACCAGAACGCGTTGATCCAGCTCGCGCGCCAGCCTTTCGGCGACGACGGCGCCGGTGAAACCCGCGCCAACAATCAACCAGTCATATCGCCGTGACATGGCGGCTCCTCTTTGGGAAAAGCTCAGACAGGACCGCCCGCCCGCCGAAGGCGTAGGCGGCGGTGATGAAGGCCTCGGTGCCGAGGCGAGCCCAGGCCATGCCCACGGCGCCGCCGATGCGGCCCAGCGCCAGGGCCAGGGCTAGGTTCACCAGTCCGCCCAAGACGATGACGACGGCCACGGTGCGATCAAACCTCAGGGGCACCATCAGGTGGACGCCGATGACCTGGCTGACGGCTATAATCGGCAGGGTGAAGACTAGGACCAATCGACATTCAGGATTCACAGGGCGACTGAGCGCTGATTCATTCCGTTCCGGATTTATTGATTCGGAGCAGAACGATGAGTGTGAAGCG
>JBEHYN010000042.1:0-27522 GCA_048498155.1 Pseudomonadota bacterium
CGACGATCAGGACGTGGACCTGATCAAGGCCGACTTCGGCTACAATGCTACGCCGGCCATCGGCAACGACGTGGTGGTCATCGGCGCGGCCATGAGCTCCGGCGGGCGGCCGGTTACTCACAACAATGTCAAAGGCTATGTGCGCGGCTTCGACGTGCGCACCGGCAAGCGTCTGTGGATCTTCCACACCATCCCGAAAAAGGGTGAGTTCGGCTACGACACCTGGCTGGACGGTACGGAAAGCTCAGGCAACGCCGGCGACTGGGGTCAGATCGCCATCGATGAGGAACTGAACCTCGCCTATTTGGGCGTCGAGCTGCCGACTGGCGACTACAGCGGCCAGTATCGCCGGGGCAATGCCCTGTTCGGCGAGTCCATTGTCGCCGTCGATCTGAAGACCGGCGTGCGTAAATGGCACTACCAGCTGGTGCACCACGGCCTTCAGGACCGGGACATTCCTTGCGCAGCGATTCTTTGCGACATTCCGGTCAAGGGAAAGATGGTCAAGGCCCTGGCACAGCCGACCAAGCAGGCCTTCCTCTATGTACTGAACCGGGAGACCGGCGAGCCGATCTGGCCCATCGTCGAGCGCAAGGTGCCCAAGGGTGACGTGCCCGGCGAGTGGTATCCGGCCACTCAGCCAGTCCCCACCAAGCCGCCGCCCTATGAGCTTCAGGGCGTCACCCCGGACGGGTTGATCGACTACACCCCGGCCCTCCACGAAAAGGCCCTGCGGCTGATCAAGAACTATGTGACCGGCTCTCTATGGTCGCTTCCCAGCGTCTACAAGCGGGAGGGAACCTGGGGCACCCTGTGGACCCCCGCCTCCCAGGGCGGAAGCAACTGGCCCGGCGGCTCCTACGATCCTGAAACCCACATGGTCTATGTCCAGACCAAGCGGGAGGTGCAGCCCACGGGGATGATCAGGAACACAGACCCGGCTGTTTCGGACATGGAATGGGTCGGCTCGATGGGGGTTCCCAAGGGTGAGGAAGACGTCGTCCGCGACGGCTTCAAGGTCAGCCAGACGACCGTTGATGGGCTACCCCTGCTCAAGCCTCCCTACGGCAGCCTTACCGCCATTGATCTGACCAAGGGCGACATCGCCTGGCAGATCGCTCACGGCGAGACGCCAGACAACATCCGTAACCACCCGGCGCTCAAGGGCCTGACCATTCCTAGGACCGGCCAGGTCGGCAAGGTGTCCGCCCTGGTGACCAAGACACTCGTGGTGGTGGGCGATCCCCAGGTCACCACCGAACCTTCTGGTCGGCGTGGCGGGAAGCTGCGGGCCTATGACAAGGCCACGGGCGCGGAGTTGGGCGCGGTCTATATGCCGGGCGGTCAGGTGGGCTCGCCGATGACCTATATGCTGGGCGGGCGTCAATACATCGTGCTGGCCATGGGCGGCGGCTCCGTCAGGGCGGAATTCATCGCGTTCAGACTGCCTAAGGCTTGAAAACGGCTGACGCCCGAGAAGGAAATATGGAATGCGTAAAATATCCCGCCGACTTGCCTTAGCGCTTCCGGTACTCGGCTACTTAGCGTCGAAGACGCGCGCTTTGGCCCAGAGTCCGGGGCGCGTTCCGGCGGCTAAGGCGCCGGATACCGACTGGCTGAATTATGCGGGCGACCAAGCGAGCACCCGCTATTCACCTATCGAACAGATCCGGCCGGACAATTTCAATAAGCTTGAGGTGGCCTGGCGCTTTCAGACCAGCCCTTTTGGTCCAAAGCCCGAATATGAATTGCAATGCACGCCGCTGGTTTCCAAGGGGCGGATGTTCTTCACAGCGGGAAGCCGACGGGATGCTGTGTCGATTGATGCGGCCACCGGCGAAGTCTTGTGGGTTCATCGCACCGACGAAGGCGAGCGCGCGGCCAAGTCTCCGCGCCTGTTGTCAGGCCGAGGCCTAGCCTATTGGACCGATGGCGCCGAGGAGCGTATTCTTTACGTGACGATAGGCTACCGCCTCATCGCGTTGGACGCCAAGACAGGTCTTCCTGATCCCCAGTTCGGCGAAAATGGAATCGTCGACCTGAGGCTGAACGACGATCAGGACATGGACCTGAACCACGCCGACATCGGCTATCATGCAGCCCCGGCCATCGGCAAAAACGTGGTGATTATCGGCGCAGCCATGACGGGCGGCGGGTCGCCGAAAACGCATAACAACGTCAAGGGCTACGTGCGCGGGTTCGATGTCCGAACGGGCAAGCGCTTGTGGATTTTCCACACCATCCCCAAGAAAGGCGAGGTCGGCTATGACACCTGGCTGGATGGCGCCGAAAATATCGGTAACGCCGGCGACTGGTCCCAGATCTCCATCGATGAGGAACTGAACCTCGCCTACCTCGGCGTGGAGCTGCCGACCGGCGACTACATGGGCCAGTATCGCCGGGGCAATGCCCTGTTCGGGGAATCCATCGTCGCGGTGGATCTGCACACCGGCGTGCGCAAGTGGCACTATCAGCTTGTCCACCACGGACTCTGGGATATGGACATTCCCTGTGCGGCGATTCTTTGCGACATCCCGGTCAAGGGAAAGATGGTCAAGGCGCTGGCGCAGCCGACCAAGCAGGCCTTCCTCTATGTGCTCAACCGCGAGACCGGCGAGCCGATCTGGCCCATTCCGGAAAAGAAGGTTCCCAAAGGCGATGTGCCCGGCGAGTGGTATTCGCCGACCCAGCCGATCCCGTCCAAACCGCCGGCCTATGACCGCCAGGGCGTTACGCCGGACAACCTGATCGACTTCACTCCGGAACTGCACGCCGAGGCCCTGCGGCTGATCAAGAACTACGTGACCGGCCCGATCTTCACGCCGCCCACGGTTTACCATCGCGAGGGGACATGGGGCACCATTTGGTCGCCGGATTCCACCGGCGGCACCAATTGGCCGGGCGGATCTTATGACCCGGAGACCCACACGGTTTACGTCTATTCGAAGTCCGTCGCCCAACTGACCATGATCGTAAACAACACCAACAAGACCTTTTCGGATATGGAGTGGGTTATGGGGCGGTCGCCGCCGGGCGAACCCATCGTCCGGGACGGATTCAAGCCCGGCGTGATTGATGTCCAAGGCTTGCCGCTGATGAAGCCGCCTTATGGGCGTATCAGCGCCATTGACCTTTCTAAGGGCGACATCGTCTGGCAAGTCGCACATGGCGAAACGCCGGATAACATCCGCAATCATCCGGCGCTTAAGGGGTTGAAAATCCCCAGGACGGGCCAGGCCGGCAAGCTTGCGCCGCTGGTGACCAAGACTCTGGTCGTGTGCGGCGACGCCGAGCTGACGACCGATCCATCGGGCCGACGCGGCGCCATGCTCCGAGCTTATGACAAGAAGACCGGTCAAGAGGTGGCCGCAGTCTACATGCCCGGCCGTCAGGTCGGCGCGCCGATGACCTATGTCCTAAACGGCCAACAGCATATCGTGCTCTCCATCGGGGGCGGCGAAGCGAAGGCCGAACTGATCGCGTTCAGACTACCGAAAGCCTGAAGACTCACCCGGCGAACAGACAGCCAAAAGGAAATCTGACATGGGCAAGATTTCGCGTCGGCTGGCTCTAGCTGCGCCTCTGTTGGGCTACATCTTGTCCAAGACCCAGGCCCTGGCCCAGCCCAAGGCGCCCGACACCGACTGGCTGAGCTTCGCCGGGGACAACGCCAACACCCGCTATTCGCCCCTCGATCAGATCACGGCAGACAACTTCAAATCGCTGGAGGTCGCCTGGCGGTTCGAGACCAGCCCCTACGGGCCGCGCCCAGACTCCAACTTGGAGGTGACGCCCCTGGTCGCCAAGGGGCGGATGTTCTTCACCGCCGGCGCCCGCCGCGACGCGGTGTCAATCGACGCGGCCACGGGCGAAGTGCTTTGGGTCTATCGGCTGGAGGAGGGCGAGCGCGCGGCCCTCTCGCCACGGCAGGGTGCTGGACGGGGTCTAGCCTACTGGACCGACGGCAAGGGGGATGAGCGCATCCTCTATGTGACTATCGGCTTCCGCCTGGTCTGCCTGGACGCCAAGACCGGCATTCCCTGCCCGGACTTCGGCGAAAAGGGCGTTGTCGATCTGAGGCTGAACGATGACCAGGACATGGATCTGGTCAAGGCCGACGTCGGCTACAACGCCACCCCGGCTATCGGCAACGACGTGGTGGTCATCGGCGCCGCGATGGAGACTGGCGGCCGACCCAAGACCTATGACAACACCCGCGGCTACGTACGCGGCTTCGATGTGCGCACGGGCAAGCGTCTGTGGATCTTCCACACCATCCCCAAGAAGGGCGAGTTCGGCTACGACACCTGGCTCGACGGCGCCGACCATATCGGCAACACCGGCGATTGGGCTCAGATCGCCGTCGATGAAGAGCTGAACCTCGCCTACCTGGGTGTGGAGCTGCCGACGGGGGACTACAGCGGCCAGTACCGCCGGGGCAACGCCCTGTTCGGGGAGTCCATTGTCGCGCTCCACCTGAAGACCGGCGTACGCAAGTGGCACTACCAGCTGATCCATCACGGCCTGCAGGACCGGGACATTCCTTGCGCAGCGATTCTTTGCGACATCCCGGTCAAGGGAAAGATGGTCAAGGCGCTAGCCCAGCCAACCAAGCAGTGCATCCTGTATGTGCTGAACCGCGAAACCGGCGAGCCGATCTGGCCCATCGTCGAGCGCAAGGTCCCCAAGGGCGACGTGCCCGGCGAGTGGTATCCGGCCACTCAGCCCGTCCCCACCAAGCCGCCGCCCTATGACCTTCAGGGCGTCACGCCGGACGGGCTGATCAACTATACCCCGGCCCTGCACGAAAAGGCCCTGCGGCTGATCAAGAACTATGTGACCGGCGGGCTATGGACCCTGCCCAGCGTATTTAAGCGGGAGGGAACCTGGGGGACCCTGTGGACGCCCGCCGCACAGGGCGGAAGCAACTGGCCCGGCGGTTCCTACGATCCTGAAACCCACATGGTCTATGTGCAGACCAAGCGTGAGGCCCAGGTCACCGCTATGCTCAATAACAAGGACCCATCCTTTTCGGACATGGACTGGGTTGCCGCCTTGGGAGCGCCCAAGGGCGAGGAAGCGGTCGTGCGCGACGGCTTCAAGATGAACGAGATCACGGTAGACGGCCTGCCCCTGCTCAAGCCGCCCTATGGCAGCCTGACCGCGATCGATCTGACCAAGGGCGACATTGCATGGCAGATCGCTCACGGAGAAACGCCCGACAATATTCGCAACCACCCGGCCCTGAAGGGCCTGACTATCCCTAGGACCGGCCAGGTCGGCAAGGTGTCCGCGCTGGTCACCAAGACCTTGCTGGTGGTGGGCGATCCCCAGGTCACCACCGAACCTTCTGGTCGGCGTGGCGGGAAGCTGCGGGCCTATGACAAGGCCACGGGCGCGGAGTTGGGCGCGGTCTATATGCCGGGCGGTCAGGTGGGCTCGCCGATGACCTATATGCTGGGCGGGCGTCAATACATCGTGCTGGCCATGGGCGGCGGCTCCGTCAGGGCGGAATTCATCGCGTTCAGACTGCCGAAAGCCTGAATATGCCCAGCCCAGGCCCGCGCAAGTTTGGACTGAGCGCCCGGGTCCTGCTGGCGACCTTGACCGCCATGGCGCTCAGCGCGGCGCTCGGCGCCACATTCACCCTGTGGCAGGACCGGCGGATGGTCGCCATCGAGTTGCAGACCAACCTGGCGGCCACCGCGCGGGTCGCGAGCGTGGAGATCGGTCAGGGCGGGGCGGTGGACGACGCACGCTTCGCCGCCCTGTTCAACGGTTCGCGCCACGTGCGGGTCAGCGTTTTCGGGCCCGACGCCAAGGCCAGGGCGGTCTCGAACCTTTACACCCAGGATTCGCGGCCTCCCGCATGGTTCGAGGCCTTGCTCAACCCCCATGTCCCGAGCCGGACGCTCGCCCTGCCGGACGGCGGCAAGGTGGTGATGACGCCAGATCCGGCCAATGAGATTGGCGAGGACTGGAACGGCTTGATGGACGCCCTGATGGTGGGCGCTCTATTCGTGGTCCTGGCTGTTCTGGTCGTCCACTTGGCTGTCGCCCGAGCCCTGTCGCCGCTCGGCGCTGTGTTGGCGGCCTTCAAGCGCTTGGAGGGCGGCAATTTCGGCCCGCGCGTGACCCCGTCCGGGCCGCCGGAAGTCGCCGCCCTGGCCGCGGGTTTCAACGCCCTGGCCGACCGTTTGTCCGCCGCTGACGAGGACAATACTCGCCTGCGCTCGGAGCTTCTGCGGCTGCAGGAAGAGGAGCGCGCCGACTTCGCCCGCGACCTGCATGACGAGATAGGCCCCTATCTGTTCGCCGTGGGCATAGACGCCGCAGCGGTCGGCGGCGCTGCCCAGGCGCAGGGTCTGCCCGACCTGGCGGAACGGGCGGGCCTGATCGCCTCGGCGGTGGCACATATGCAGGTGCGCGTGCGTGAGATGCTGGCGCGGCTGCGTCCCCTGCGCGCGGTGGAGCTGGGCCTAGCGCCGGCCCTGACCGATCTGGTCGCCTTCTGGCGCGCGCGCCGGGCCGATACAACCTTCGAGCTCAAGCTGGCGCTGGATGACGAGATCGACCTCGGGATGGATGCGCGCGAGGCCCTTTATCTAGCGGCCCAAGAAGCCATCACCAACGCCGTGCGCCATGGCGCACCCTCTAAGGTGACCCTCGCCATCGGCCGGGAGGCCGGGGCCGTGAGACTTCAGGTGACCGATAATGGCCAAGGGGCCCGCGCCACCAACGGGCGGGTGGGTTTTGGCCTGCTGGGCATGCGCGAACGCGTGGACGCCTTGTCGGGTCAGATGTACATAGAGACAGGGCCGGGGGGCCGGGGTTGGTCGGTGATCGTGCGCTTGCCTTTGGCGAGCGAGGCGGCGGCGCCAACTCCGCTGGAGGCCGTGTAATGGACATCCTTCTGGTGGAAGACCACCCGATCGTCCGCGATGGGCTCAAGCGTCTGTTGTCGGCCATGCCGGCCGTGCAGGTGCGCGAAGAGACCACCGGACGCGGCGCCTTGGCCGCCGTGCGCGTTCGCCGCCCGGATCTGATGATTCTGGATCTGAACCTTCCCGACATTGGCGGCCTGGACGTCTTGGGCCGCCTAAAGCGCGAGGACTGCACTGTTCCTGTGCTTGTGCTGACCATGCATTGCGAGCCGATCTATGCAGTAAGGGCCCTGGAGGCCGGGGCCCGGGGGTACTTGAGTAAGGGAGCGGCGCCGGACGAGCTGATGGCGGCGATCAAGGCCGTCGGCAAGGGCGGGCGCTATGTGGAAAACGCCATTGCCCAGGCCATCGTGCTCAAGGGCGCTGAGGCCAGCGGGCCGCTCGACGCCCTGTCCGCGCGGGATCTGGAAGTTCTGCGTCTGCTGGCGGGCGGCCATCGCCTGGCCGAGGTCGCCGACAGGCTTCAGCTCGCCTACAAGACCGTCGCCAACATCACCACCGGCATCAAGCGGAAGCTTGGGGTGTCCACGACAATGGATCTTGTCCGTCTGGCGGTGGAGTTGAATTCCGTCTGACAATGTCTCATGAGGACCTGCGCCCGGCGGGAGCTTCAGGCCACCAAGACCGGGAACGCAAAGGGGAAGTTCGTAATGCCTACCGCCATGCCGCCTTCAATCGATACCGTTGTAGTGCACGCGGCCCGCCTGCCAGTGTCCCCGGCTGACGCGGCCTTCGCGGTCGTGCAGGTCACGCCGCAGGATCTGGCGTCCACGCCGCGACTGGATCAGGTGCTGGAAACCTCGCCGGGCGCCTCCCTCTTTCGGCCCGGCTCAAGCGCCGGGGCCAATCCCACCACCCAGGGCATATCCCTGCGTTCGGTGGCGCCCTCCGCCGCAGGCCGGGCCTTGGTGACCCTCGACGGGGTGCCGCAGAACGATCCCTTCGGCGGCTGGGTGATCTGGTCCAGCCTGCCGACCGAAAGCATAGGCGACATTCGCATCGTACGTGGCTCCGGCGCCGGCCCCTATGGCGCAGGGGCCTTGACCGGCGTTATCGATCTGCAGGAGCGGACCTTGCCGTCCGGAGGGGTGGCGGGAGAAATTTCCGCCGGCAGTCGGGGCGGCGCGCGCGGCGCGGCGGTCGGCGAAGTCCAGACCGGGCCCGTCAATCTGTTCGGGTCGTTCTCGGCCGAGCGGGGCGACCATTGGATTCCCGTGGTGCAGGGGCGAGGGCGGGCGGACGCCAACCTGACCCTCCAGGCTTGGAACGGCGCGGGCCGGGCCCAGGTCGAGGTGGGCCGGACGGTCATCGCCGCTCACGTGGGCGCCTATGAGGAATCGCGCGATTCCGGGCTGGTCAACGCCATTTCCCGTTCGCGCGGTCAAGACGCCAGCATCACCGCCGCAGCCCAGCCGACCAACGATCAGCTCGGATGGCGTCTGCAAGGTTGGGTGCGCCATTCGGATCTTCTGAACACCTCAGTGTCCACCGCCGCCGACCGCAACTCGACCACGCCCTCCAACAACCAGTACGCCACCCCGGCCACCGGGTGGGGCGTGAACGCCGCCATACGCAAAACCGGCGATTGGGGCGATCTGGAAGCGGGGGCCGACCTTCGCTCCGCCACCGGCAAGGAGCATGAGCTTTTCACCTTTTCCAACGGCGCCTACACCAAGAACCGCCTGGCGGGCGGCGGGGAAGCGGTGGCGGGACTCTATGTCGAAGGCGCGCGCGTCTGGTCCGGCTGGTTGCTGACCGGCGGGATGAGAATCGACAGTTGGCGCCAGACCAATTCGCGCCTGATCGAGCGGACGATCTCCACCGGCGCAGTGACCTTGAACTCCGCTTCGCCGAACAAGAGCGGGTCGGAGCCGACCGGCCGCATCGCCGTGCGGCGGGATTTGAACGACAGCCTGTATCTGCGCGCAGCGGCCTACACCGGCTTTCGGCAACCCTCTCTGAATGAGTTGAACCGCCCATTCCGCGTGGGCAACAACATCACCCTGGCCAACGCCTTGCTCAGACCCGAGCGCCTGACCGGCTTCGAAGGCGGGGTGGGTGGGCGCACCGGCTCGGTCAAATGGTCCGCCACACTGTTCAACAACCGGGTGACCAATCCCGTGATCAACGCCACCATCGGCGTGGGTCCCGGCACCTTCCCCATCGCCGGCGTCGTCCCCGCCGGCGGCATCCTGTTCCAGCGTCAGAACGTGTCGGCGATCAACGCCTATGGCCTGGAAGCCGACGCCGAGGCCCATCCGATTGCCCCCCTGACCCTGAAGGTGTCCGGCGCCTATACCGACGCACAGGTGGACGGCGGCGCGACCGCGCGCCAGCTGACCGGCAAGCGCCCGGCCCTGGCCCCCAAGTTCACCGGCACGGCTTCCGCCGCCTGGGCCTTGACGCCCAGCTGGGCGGTATCGTCCAGCCTGCGCTATGTAAGCCAGCGGTTCGATGACGACCTGAACACCCTGATCGACCAGCCCTTCCTGGCGGCGAACCTGCGCACCGACTACACCGTGACGCCCAATTTCGGCGTCTATCTGGCGGTCATCAACGTAGGCGACGCCGCCATCGTTACGGCGCGGACGGTCACGGGGGTGGCGAGCTACGATCTGCCCCGCACGGTGCGGGTGGGACTGACGTTCCGGCGGTGAGATTCCTCGTCGTCATCCTCGGATTTTCGCTGCGCGAAACCCGAGGATGACGGGAAATGGCGTGAGCTTTCCTCGGAAAGCTTCGGGTCCTTAAGTCCATGCCAAGATTGCAGCTTCCGGTTCCGGCCAAGTCAAGGCCGACGTTCCGCGCCGCCGCTGCGCGGCCGCCGAAGGCGGGCCTTGAGTTGGCCGGGGTCGGAAGCAAATGCTCCGCCATGGATTTTAAGGGCAAGTTCGGTCGGCAAATCTTCGTGTAAGATCTTATCGTCGTCGGTGACTATCTATGTATGGGTCGGGCAAACCAGATTGATCGAGAAGAGGATCAGGACGCGCGCTACCAGCGCGGCGTCTCAACCTTTGGCGGAGCGCTGGAACGTCTGTCGCGAGCCTATGAGGCCGATCCAGACCTGAGACTGGACCTTCTTCAGGACATCCATTTCGCCCTTTGGCGCAGCTTCGCCCGGTTCGACGGCCTGTGTTCGGAACGGACATGGGTCTTTCGCGTCGCGCACAATGTCGCCACGTCGCATGTCCTCCGGCGCAAGCGCCTTAGCAGCCACAAACTCGTGACCTTGGACGACCTCGTCGCCCATGCCGACCCCGCACAACCCAATCCGGAGGCGCACGCTGGAGATCGGCAGGCCCTTGCCAAGCTAATGTCGCTAGTGCGAGCGCTTGCTCCAACTGACCGGCAGGTTGTGGCGCTCTATCTCGAAGGGCTGGACGCCCAAGAGATCGGCGACGTCTGTGGGCTGACCCCCGGCGCGGTCGCAACCAAGGTGCATCGCCTGAAGGCGGTGCTCGCGCAACGATTCAAGGAGCGAGGTCCCCATGCCCGGTGAACCTTCCGACTTCGATGTCCAAGACCTATGGCGCAACCAAGCCACGGAGCACGATCCCATGACCCTCGCCGAAATCCATGAGAAGGCCAAAACCTTTCAATCCAAGGTCAGCCGCCGCAATCTTCGCGAATATATCGCCTGTATCGTGGTCATTGCTGTCTTCACATTCATACTGCTCAACCGAGCAAGTTGGATGATACAGGTTGGGTCCGGCCTGTGCATCGCGGCGACGATATTTGTAGGATGGCAGCTTCACCGCCGCGCTTCGGCGCGTTCGGTTCCGGAACCCGGCCAAGCGCTTGTCGCGGCTTACCGGGAAGAACTGATCCGGCAACGCGACGCGCTCCGCTCCGTCGGGGCCTGGTATCTTGCGCCGTTCGCACCCGGCATAGCTTTTTTGATGCTGGGGCGGTGGTTTCAGTTCCGCCCCCCGCATCGGCCCATCGGGCTCGATCATGTCATCATTTTGTTGAGCGCCGCGATTGTCGTTTTGGTTTGGCTCGTCGTTTGGCTGCTCAATCAGCGCGGCGCCGACAGACTTCAGAGGCGTATCGAGGAGCTTTGAATCCCTTGCCGCCACGCTTCGGTCCGATTCGATGGGCGGGGCGGTCGAGCCGCCCTTCCTTGCTCGGCGGGCCTTGATCCGGTAGAGCCGCGCCATGTCAGACGTTGATTTCCGCCCCCAAGCGCGCGTTCCACGCGGCTTTTTCGACAAGCGCGCTGCGACCCTGCGCGCCGAACAGCGCATCGTGGAAGCGGTATCGCGCGTCTATGAGCAGTACGGTTTCGAGGCGCTGGACACCGGTGCGTTCGAATACGCTGACGCGCTGGGCAAGTTCCTGCCCGATTCCGACCGTCCCAATGAGGGCGTCTTCGCCTTGCAGGACGATGACGAGCAGTGGATGGCGCTGCGGTACGATCTGACTGCGCCTCTGGCCCGGTTCGCGGCCGAGAACTGGGAAACCCTGGCCAAGCCCTTCCGCCGCTACGCCTTCGGTCCGGTCTGGCGCAATGAAAAGCCCGGCCCTGGGCGTTTTCGGCAGTTCGTGCAGTGCGACGCCGACACGGTCGGCTCGGCGCGGCCTGAGGCCGACGCCGAGATGATCGCCATGGCCGGCGAGGGCTTGCGTGCGGCGGGTCTGTCGCCCAGCGATTATGTGCTGAAGATCAACAATCGAAAGCTGCTCAACGGCCTGTTGGCCCAGGCGGGAGTGGACAGCGCCGGACAGAAACTGGCCGTTCTGCGCGCGGCGGATAAGCTGGATCGGCTGGGCCTGGAGGGCGTGCGGCTGCTGCTGGGCGAGGGGCGTAAAGACGAATCCGGCGCCTTCACCGTGGGCGCGAAGCTCAAGCCTTCGGCGGTGGACGCTGTGCTGGCCTTTGTCCAGGCCGGGGCCGATACCCGCTCCGAGACCCTGAACCGGCTAAGCGCGGTGGTGGGCGGTTCGGCCGAAGGCGCTGAGGGCCTGGAAGACCTGGCGCGGATAGACGCGGCGCTCAAGGGCCTGGGCGTAGCCGAGGGCCAGGCGGTGTTCGATCCGTCGGTGGTGCGCGGCCTCGAATATTACACAGGCCCGGTTTTCGAAGCTGAGCTTCTTGTTCAGACCACAGATGAAAAGGGCGAGCCGGTGCGTTTCGGCTCGGTCGGCGGCGGCGGGCGCTATGACGATCTGATCGCCCGCTTCACCGGCCAGACCACTCCGGCCACCGGCTTTTCGTTCGGCGTATCGCGCCTTGCGGCGGCTTTGAAGGCTGCGGGCCGTGAAGGCGAAACGGCCCCGCGCGGCCCTGTCGTCGTGATCGTGTTCGATCAAGATCAGATGTCGGACTATTTCGCCGTGGCTGCAGAACTGCGCGCGGCCGGCATCGCAGCGGAGGTCTACCTCGGCGCTTCGGGCATGAAGGCGCAGATGAAATATGCCGACCGTCGATCCTCACCCGCCGCCATCATGATCGGCGGGGACGAGCGGGCCAACGGCCAGGCCACCATTAAGGACCTGGACCTGGGCCGGGACCTGTCGCGCGGGGTGTCTGACAACAACGCCTGGCGCGACGAGCGCCCCGGCCAATTCACTGTGGCCCGCAGTGAACTGGTGCAGGCGGTGCGCAGTATCGTGGAGCGGGCGCGATGATAGCGCTGGAGCCCTCGGCGCCGGAGGCGGCCTTGGCCGCCATCCGCGCGCCGTTCCAGGCCCGGGCGGCCACGCCCATCGACACGCCCGTGATGCAGCCCCTGTCGCTGATGCTGGATCTGTCAGGCGAGGCCATGCGGTCGCGCCTGTTCGTGGTGCAGGCCGACGGTATAGATGAAGCGTGCCTGCGTCCGGATTTCACCATTGCCTTAGCCCTCGCCCATATGGCGTCCGGCGCCGGGCCGGCGGCCTATCGCTACGAGGGCAAGGCCTTTGTCGTGGCGCCGCCGGGATCGGGTCGTGCTGAAGAGTTCCTGCAGGTCGGCCTGGAAGTGCTGGGCGACGAGGCGCCCAAGTTTCGCGACGCCGACCTTCTGGCGCTGGCCTGGGAGGCGGCCCGGGCGGGCGGACGCCAGGACCTATGGATCGAGCTGGGCGACGTCAGCCTGTTCTCAGCCTTTGTTGACGCTCTCGGCTTGGCGCCCCTCTTGGCCGCACGGTTGAAGCGGGCGTTCCAACGTCCGCGCTCGCTGAAAGCCGAGCTCGAGCACGCCCAATCCCCCGCTTCCGTGGGGCGGGAAGGCGATGAGCTGGTGGCGAGGCTGATCAAGCTGCCCGAACCGGAGGCCGTTGCGGCCTTGGAGGAGATTTGGGCCGCCGATGGGATCGAGCCCGTGGGCGGGCGCGCGGCAGCGGAGATCGTCCATCGACTGGCGGAGCGCGCGCGTGATCGCGCCGCCCCTCGCCTGAACGACGCACAGTCGGAACTTATCAATCGTTTCCTCTCAATAGCCGCCGCGCCAACCCTAGCCCTGGGCCAGATCGAAGTCCTGGCCAAGGCTGCGGGGGCGGACCTGTCGGTCCAGATCGCGGACTGGCGGGAGCGGTTGGCGATTCTCCAGGCGGCCGCAATCGAGCCATCGCTCATGCGTCTGTCGCCTGCCTTCGGTCGGGCCTTCGGCTACTATGATGGCTTCCTGTTCGAGGTGCGCAGCGCCGCCCTGGGGCAGGACGAGCCGGTGGCGGCCGGAGGGCGCTATGACAGCCTGCTGGAACGATTGAAGGTGCACGCGGGCGTCGCAACCCCGTCTGCGGCCAAGGGCGCCGCCGGGTGCATGGTGCGCCCCTGGCGGGCCTGGTTGGGCGATCTGTGATGAGCGAACCCCTGATCATGGCCCTGCCCTCAAAGGGGCGGCTGAAGGAGCAGGTCGACGCCTGGCTCGCGGGCCGTGGCTTGGCCCTTACGGCCAATGGAGGCGCACGCGGCTATCGGGCGAGCATCGAGGGATTGCCCGGCGTGCAGGTCCAACTTCTTTCGGCTTCCGATATCGCCGTGGCCTTGGATAGCGGCGAGGTCCACTTGGGCGTCACCGGCGAAGATCTGCTTCGCGAACGGGGCGAGGGCGTGGATGGGCGCGTCATGCTGCTTCGCCCGCTTGGCTTTGGCCGCGCCGACGTGGTCGTGGCCGCGCCCAAGAGCTGGATCGATGTGGAGACCATGATCGATGTCGAGGAGGTCGCCGCCGCCTATCTGGCGCGGACCGGCCGCCGATTGCGCGTGGCGACGAAATACACCGTGCTCACCCGCGCCTTCTTCGCCCGGCACGGTGTGGCCGATTACCGAATCGTGGAATCCAGCGGGGCGACTGAAGGAGCCCCTGCGGCGGGCGCCGCCGAACTCATCGTCGATATCACGACGACCGGCGCGACCCTGGCGGCCAACCACCTGAAGATTCTGGTCGATGGCGTCATGCTCAAGAGCCAGGCGCAATTGGCCGCCAGCCTCAAGGCTGCATGGACGCGCGACCAAGTGGAGGTCGTGCGCAAGCTTCTGCGCGCCGCAGATATTTCTGGCCGGAGCGGAGAGTCAGCTGCCGATGAGAGGCCGGGCGGACCTACGGCGGAGGCGTTTGCCCAGGCCCTGCGACTTTAGCCGCCCGGCCCTCTATTGTTTTTGGTCAATGACGCCAAAAATGCCTATATCATCACGAAAATTTGGACCGGTCTGGCAATATTAAAGCAAACGCCAAGTTGACAGCCGGCCGGAATTGAGTTTGTCTCCTGTCCGCGCGGACACGATGGACGCCAGACGCCTCGACCGCCGGCGTTTCGGGGAGGAAACGCCCTACCTAATCTACGGTTTAACACCCGAGATTGAGCCCGCCGCGAAGGCTTCGCGGCGGCTCTTTCGTTTTTGGCTCCGGCCTAAAGAAAATTTTTGACTCCCGCGCACAAATTTATTGCTCCGCTCGCCGTCTTTCCCGTCGGCCGTGAAGACTCCATAGTTCGGCGGACTCATTTCCAAGGCGCGCACTGAGTGGAACACGGCGTTACCCCGGCCAATTACAAGGATCTGGTGCTGTTCCTGGCCACGGCCGGGGTGATCGTGCCCGTGTTTAAGCGGCTGAAGATCAGTCCGATCCTCGGCTTTTTGGCGGCGGGCGTGGCGCTGGGTCCTTACGGGCTGGGTGCAGCGTCGGCTGCCGCGCCGTGGCTGTCCCTATTCACCATCGACAATCCCAACGAGATCGCCCAGCTCGCCGAGCTCGGCGTGGTCTTCCTGATGTTCATGATCGGCTTGGAGTTGTCGTGGGAGCGCCTGCGCCTGCTGCGCCGACTGGTGTTCGGCCTGGGCGGGGCTCAGATGGTGCTCAGCGCCCTGGCGCTGGGATTCGTGGCGGCGGCCTTTGGCCAGCCGCCTGCGGCCGCGGCAGTGATCGGCATGGCCCTGGCATTGTCGTCCACGGCGATCATCGTGCCGGCCCTGGTGGAGCGCAAACGGCTCCATTCCGACGTGGGACGTGCGGCCTTCTCGGTGCTGCTGTTTCAGGACTTGGCCGTCGCTCCGGTCCTGGTGGCGGTCTCGCTTCTGCGCGGCCGCGCCCATCCCCTGGGCATGGAATTCGCCATGGCCGTGACGGCGGCGGTCGCCACGCCGATCCTCATCCTGCTGGTCGGTCGCGCGGTGCTGCGCCCCATGCTCAAATCGGTAGCGCGGGCCAAGAGCCAGGAGCTGTTCATGGCCGCCTGCCTGCTGGTGGTGATCGGTGCGGGCCTGGCCTCCGCTGCGGCCGGCCAATCGATGGCCCTGGGCGCCTTCATTGCCGGACTTCTGCTGGCCGAGACCGAGTTTCGCCACGAGGCGGAGGTGACCATCGAGCCATTCAAGGGCCTTCTGCTCGGCCTGTTTTTTCTGTCGGTCGGCATTGGGGTGGACGTTGAGCTTCTATCGCGCCGGCCGCTGGAGATACTCGGCGGCGTGGCGGCCCTGATCCTGTTCAAGGCGGCGGTCACCGCTGGTCTGGTCAAGCTGGCGGGGCGGCCGATCAGGCGGGCGGTTGAGATCGGCTTGATCCTGTCGGCCGGGGGCGAATTCGTGTTCGTGGTTATGGCCCAGGCGACCGGATCGGGCCTGATCGGCCGTGAGGCGGCCCAAGCCCTGGTGCTGATCGCCACCCTGTCCATGTTCGCTATTCCTGCGCTCATCGCCCTGGGCGAGCGGATCGGCCGCGCCGCCGCCCGCGCCCGGCTCCCTGCCGAGCCCCAGGACGGATTGCCGGAGGGGGCTAAGGTGCTGGTGGTGGGCTACGGCCGCGTGGGATTGATGGTGGCCGACATGCTGGACAGTCACCAGATCCTTTGGGTCGCAGTGGACCAGGACCCTCGGCTGGTGGAGGCTGGACGCAGGCGCGGTCACGCCGTGTTTTTCGGCGACGCCGCCCGAGCCGAGTTCCTCGCCCGCTGTGGCCTGGATGACGCCCTGGCCGTAGTGGTGACGATGGACGCGCCCGAGGCCGTGGAGGCGGTGGTCGCCACAGCCCGTGCAGCCCGGCCCCAGATGGTCATCGTCGCCCGCGCCCGCGATGCGCGCCAGGCCGGGAGGCTTTATGAACTGGGCGCTACCGAGGCCGTGCCCGAGACGGTGGAGGCCAGCCTACAGTTGTCCGAAGCCCTGCTGGTGGACATCGGCGTGCCCATGGGCCTGGTGATCGCCTCGGTGCACGAGAAGCGCGATGAAATCCGCAAGGCGCTAAACCGGCCAGACGCCCTCGGCGCCCGCGTACGCAAGGCGCGCGACAGGCTTTAGATTCCTGCGCCTGCCTGGGTTTCGATCCATTTTTCCAGCCAGTGGATGTTGTACTCGCCGGTCTGGAAATCGGGCTGGCCAAGCAGGTCCTGGAACAGTGGAATGGTCGTCTCCACCCCGCCCACCACCATTTCGGCAAGGCATCGGCGCAGGCGCGCCAGGCATTCGGGGCGATCTCGTCCGTGTACGATCAATTTGCCGATCAGGCTGTCGTAATAGGGCGGGATGACGTAGCCGGCGTAGAGCGCCGAATCCAGGCGAACGCCCAGGCCGCCGGGCGCATGCAGGTCGGTGACTAGGCCCGGAGACGCGGCGAAGGTGCGCGGGTTCTCGGCGTTGATGCGGCATTCGATGGCGTGGCCCTCGAACACGATGTCCTTCTGAGTGAAGGATAGGGGCAGGCCGGCGGCGATACGGATCTGCTCACGCACGAGGTCTATGCCGGTGACAGCCTCGGTGACTGGATGCTCCACCTGAAGGCGAGTGTTCATCTCGATAAAGAAGAACTCCCCGTCCTCGTACAGGAACTCGATGGTGCCCACGCCGAGGTAGCCGATAGCCTTGATGGCATCGACCACCACCTTGCCGATCTTGGCGCGCATGGCGGCGTCGATCACCGGCGAGGGGGCTTCCTCCAGCACCTTCTGGTGGCGGCGTTGCAAGGAGCAGTCCCGTTCGCCCAGGTGGCAGACATTACCGAAGCTGTCGGCGATCACCTGCAGCTCGACGTGCCGGGGCTTTTGCAGATAGCGCTCCATATAGACCGCATCGTCGCCGAAGGCGGCCTTGGCCTCCGAGCGGGCGGTGGACACCGCCTCGTGCAGGCTTGCTCGGTTCAGGGCCACCTTCATGCCCCGGCCCCCGCCCCCGGCGGCGGCCTTGATCAGCACCGGAAAGCCGATGTGCTCGGCGGCGGCCAGGGCCTCCGCTTCGCTGGTCAATGCCCCGTCCGATCCCGGCACGACTGGAATGCCGGCGTCCTTGACCGTCTGCTTGGCGCTGATCTTGTCGCCCATGACGCGGATGTGCTCGGGCTTGGGTCCGATGAAGGTCATGCCGTGGGCCTGCACCACCTCGGCGAAGGTGGCGTTCTCCGACAAGAAGCCATAGCCCGGGTGAATCGCCTGGGCGCCGGTCAGCTCGGCAGCGGCGATAATCGAGGGGATGTTCAGATAGCTCTTGGCCGCCGAGGGCGGACCGATGCAGACGCTCTCGTCAGCCAGGCGCACATGCATAGCGCTGGCGTCAGCCTGGGAATGCACGGCGACGGTGGCGATGCCCATCTCCTTGCACGCCCGGTGCACCCGAAGGGCGATCTCGCCTCGGTTGGCGATGAGAATCTTGTCGAACATGGCTACTCGATCACGGCCAGGGGCTGGCCGTATTCCACCGGTTGGCCGTCGGCCACCAGAATGGCGCGCACGATGCCTGCCCTAGGGGCGGCGATGGCGTTCATGGTCTTCATGGCTTCGATGATCAGAAGGGTCTGGCCCGCGCTCACCCTATCGCCGACCTTGACGAAGGGCGGAGATTCCGGCTGGGCTTGCAGATAGGCGGCGCCGACCATGGGCGAATTGACCACTTCGCCCGCCGGCAGGGATTCGGTGGAGGTCACGCCCGACGCGGCCGCTGTTGGAGCGGCGGCGGGCGTCGCGACCTGCATGGCGACGGGGGCGGCGGCGACCACATTCAGCGTGCGCACGACGCGAATTCTCAAATCTCCGCGCTGCACCTCGATCTCGCTCAGGCCCGTTTCCTCAAGCGCCGCCGCAAGCTTTTTAACGGCGGTCAGGTCGAACGGATCGGTCGGTTTTTCGGACATTGCCTATCAGCCTTTGTTTCGTTCAGGCGGTCGAGCTCGGAGCCTCAGGCGATCCGGGCGCGGCCCCGCATCAGGGTTCCGAGAATCGAGCCTAGCACTTGGCGCAATTCCTTGCGGTGGACAACCCGGTCGATCATGCCCTTTTCCAACAGGAACTCTGAACGCTGGAAGCCCGGCGGCAGGGTCTGGCGGATGGTCTGCTCGATTACCCGCGCGCCGGCGAAGCCGATCAGGGCGTTTGGCTCGGCGATGTGGATGTCGCCCAGCATGGCGTAGGACGCGGTCACGCCCCCCGTGGTCGGGTCGGTCAGCACCACAATATAAGGCAGGCGGGCCTGTTTCAGCGATTGGATGGCCAAGGTGGTGCGGGCCATCTGCATCAGCGACAGGGCCCCCTCCTGCATGCGCGCGCCGCCGGCCGCCGTGAACACCACAAGCGGAAAGCCGCGCTCAACGGCCGCGTCGGCGGCGGCGATGAAGGCCTCGCCGGCGGCCATGCCTAGGGAGCCGCCCATGAAGGCGAAGTCCTGCACCAACGCAACGGCGCTCACGCCGTCAATCTTGCCGGCGGCTATGGCCATGGCGTCGCGCTCGTTGGTGGCCTTACGGGCGGCCGCCAAGCGTTCGGCGTAGGATTTGTCGTCGCTGAAGTTCAGGGGATCGTCCGCCACCTTGGGCGTGGGCAGCAAGTCGTAGGTGCCGCCGTCGAAGGTGAAGGTGAAGCGCAGGGCTGGGCCGATGCGCAAATGGCGGCCCGCTGGCGTCACCCACAGGGCGTTGTCCAGGTCTGGCCGATAGAGCATCTCTCCCGTGTCGGGGACCTTGACCCACAGGCCGTCCGGACCGGTGGAGCGCTTGGCGAACATCTTGCGGATGCCCGGCGCGATCTTCGACAACCAGTCCATGCGGTTGCGCGGGGGCGGCGGAGCAGCCGGAATGCCTGGGGGCTGGGGTTGAGCCTGTAGGGACGGCGCCGCCTGGGCCGGGGCGGGGGGCGGCGCGGTTTTGGGAGGCTTGCTCATGGCGAACCCTTCAGGCCGCGACCGATGGCGTAGAACCGCTCAGCCCTCTGCTTGCGCAGCTGATCCGGGCTAAGGTCCATCAGCGCCTTCAGCTCCGCCTCGATGGTGTCGCCCACCGCGGCAATGGCTGCTTGCGGCTCGGAATGGGCGCCGCCGGCCGGTTCGGGCACGATGCGGTCGATAATCTTTAGCTCGAGCAAGTCATTGGCGGTGATCTTCATGGCCGCCGCCGCATCCTTGGCCTTCGACCCGTCGCGCCAAAGGATAGACGCGCAACCCTCCGGCGAGATCACCGAGTAGATCGAGTGCTGCAGCATCAGCACCTTATTGGCCCCGGCCAGGGCGATGGCCCCGCCCGAACCGCCCTCGCCGGTGATGGTGGCGATCATGGGCACGCCCAAGGTCAGGCCCCGTTCGGTGGAGCGAGCGATGGCCTCAGATTGCCCGCGTTCCTCGGCGTCGATGCCGGGATAGGCGCCGGGGGTATCGACGAAGGTCAGCACCGGCAGGTTGAAACGCTCGGCCAGGTCCATCAGGCGCACGGCCTTGCGATAGCCTTCCGGGCGGGCCATTCCGAAATTGTGCTTCACCCGACTGGGGGTGTCGGCGCCCTTCTCGTGGCCCATCACCACCACGGGAATGCCGCGAAAACGCCCCAGACCGCCGACGATGGCTTGGTCGTCGGCGAATTTTCGGTCGCCGCGCAGCTCGACGAACTCATCGATCAGCCCGGCCAGATAGTCGACGAAGTGAGGGCGCTGGGGATGGCGAGCGACTTCGGTCTCCTGCCAGGCGTCCAGGTGTTGATAGGCCTGGCGGCGAATCTGCACCAAGCCCGCGCGCAGGGCGGCGATCTCAGAATCCACCGCGTCCGACCCTGCCGTGTGGATCAGCTCGGACAGCTCGTCGATCTTGGCTTCGACGTCGGCGATGGGCTGTTCAAAATCGAGATAATGGCGTTTGGGCGTGAGCCCCGCGCCGCTCTCTGTACTCATAGTCATAAAAATGCGTCTCCGACGAAATGGGGAGTTTGTTTGGAGATTGGCGAATAAGGACCTAGGCGGCCGCTGGTTTGCGGCGTTTGAGGCTTTGGGAAACTACGCCCGCGCCTGCGCCCAAAACCACCACTAGGCAGGCGGCCGCAGCCGTGATCACAAGTTTCTGGCGGCGTTGCTTTTGCGCGCGGATCGCCTTGCACGCCGGACCTAGCCGCTCCCAGATTCGGGTGGCGGCGTCGAAGGCCTTGCGATTGGCCGGGTGCGCCGATAGCCAGGCGCGGAACTCCGATTCCAGCTCGGGCATGCGCTCGGGGCGCTGCAGGGCGGCCAACCATTCGCCGGCCCGCGCCTGGGCGTTGATTTCGGTCATGGAGATATTGGACCCGCTCACCAGCCCTCCATCCATTCCTGCAGGAACAGCATCCCGCGCGCGAGTCGCTTTTCCACCGCGCTTTGCGAGAGACCGTGTTTGTCGGCGATCTGGGCGTAGGTCAGCCCGTCCAATCGCTGGGCCAGGACGATGTCCCGCGTCTTGGGGTCCATCGCCGCCAGTCCGGCCGTCAGCCGCTCGTGGCTGTCTTGGGCCGCCAGAGTCACGTCGGCCTGGGGGGCGGGATCGACTGGATCAAAGGCCTCCAGCGGTACGGGCGACATGGGCGAGCGCTTATGCCGACGCGCCTTATCAATCGCCTGGTTGACGGCGGTGCGTCGCAGGAAGGCTTCCGGATCGCGCACGAACTGTGCGCGGCGGTAAAGCTCGAACTTGAGCAGAGCGTCCTGAACAAGGTCCTCGGCGTCGTGGACCGATTGGCCCTTCTTGCGCAGCAGTCCGCGCAGGCGCTGGGTCATTTCAGCCAGGGTCTCGATGGCGCCGCGTCGCACTGGGGCGATTTCGCGCGCCCCGGCCAATAGGTCACGTAGCTGCGCGGGCAGGACGGAGTCGTCGCGGGCCGATGCGGCGCGATTCGCGCCGGCGCGGGGGACGACATCGCCAATCCTTCCAGCCCTGGGCATTCAAAAACTCCGACAGCGACGGCCTGCTCAGCCGCCCCGTGACAGGCGCCTCATACAGGAAGACGAATTTGCAGGCCAATCCCCCATCAAGAATCGCAATTAATTGATCCCACTTTTTAGCCGGTCATCCCGGTGATTGAACGCTAACATATGCGCGCAGCCAAAGAGCTGTGGATCAGGGAGGGGACAGGATGATGAAGTTGCTCGTGGGCGCGGTGATTGCCGCCTTGGCGCTCAGCGCCGCAGCCTTGGCGCAAAGCCTGCCCCTGGACCGCCCCGTTTCCATCACCGTGGACCTGAACCACCCGGTCGGCGCCTACAAACCGATCTACGCCTGGTTCGGCTATGACGAGGCCAATTACACCACCGCCCCGGCCGGCAAGGCCCTGCTGGCTGAGTTGCACGATCTCAGCCCCGGCCCTGTGCACATCCGCGCGCACAATCTGCTGACCTCCGGTGACGGGGTTCCCGCGCTGAAGTGGAGCTCCACCAACGTCTATACCGAGGACGCGAACGGCAAGCCGGTCTATGACTTCCGCATCCTGGACGGCATCTTCGACGCCTACAAAGCCGCTGGGATCAGTCCAATGGTCGAGCTGGGCTTCATGCCCCAGGACCTGGCTCGAGGATCTGGTCCCTATCATGCCCTGTATCCCGCGCGGATCGAGGGTACGACGGTGCAGAACCCGCCCAAGGACTATGCCAAATGGCGCGAGTTGATCCGCGTCGTGGTCGCCCATCTGGCCGACCGCTATGGCGCCGCCAATGTCCGCCAATGGTATTTTGAGGTGTGGAACGAGCCGGACCAAGGCTATTGGCACGGCACGGCGGCCGAGTACTTCAAGTTCTACGACTACACGGTCGCTGGGGTGCGCGCGGCCCTGCCGGGCGCCCTGGTCGGCGGCCCGGCCACCACCGGACCTTCAAAGGCTTCGGCCGGCAAGTTTCTAGCCGATTTCCTGGGGCATGTGGCCAAGGACAAGAGCGCGGCCACGGGCGGGCCTATCCCCATGGACTTCATCTCTTTCCACGCCAAGGGCGCCCCCTCGATCGAGGATGGCCATGCCCGCATGGGCCTGATGAAGGAGCTGAAGGACACCGACCTGGGCTTCGCCGCCGTGGCGCGCTATCCCAAGTTTCGCAAACTGCCGATCATCATCAGCGAGGCCGATCCGGAAGGCTGCGCCGCCTGTTCGCCCGAGCGCGTGCCCGCCGACATCTATCGCAACAGCCCGATCTACCCAGCCTATACCGCCGCCGCCTACAAAGGGATGATCGACCTGCAGGCTCGGCGCGGGGTCAATCTGATGGCCATGCTCTCCTGGGCCTTCGAGTTCGAGGACCGGCCCTGGTTCGAGCAACTTCGCACCCTGTCGACCAACGGCGTCGACAAGCCGGTGTTGAATTTCTTCCGCATGGCCGCCCAGATGAAGGGCGAGCGCGTGGCTGTGACTAGCACCGGCCAGGTTCCGCTCGATGAGATCCTGACGCAGAGCGTGCGCGGCGCGTCCGATGTGGACGCCCTGGCCACCGTCGGCGGGCGTCAGGCGGCGATCCTGATGTGGAACTACCACGACGACGAAGCGCCCGCCCCGCCCGCGCCGGTGACCCTGGCGATCAAGGGGCTGCCCAGAACGGCGACGCGTGTGCTGATCACCCACTACCGCATCGACGAGACCCACTCCAACGCCTACGCCGCCTGGCAAGCCATGGGCTCGCCCGCCGCGCCCACAGCGGCCCAGATCGTCCAGCTCAAGGCCAGGGGCGGGCTGGAGATGCTGCATTCGCCGAGGTGGGCGGACGTGAAGGACGGACGGCTGACGTTGAAGTCGCCATTGCCCCGCCAGTCGGTGTCGCTGGTGACGGTGGGGTGGTAGGATGGGTTTGCAGCCTAAGAAGGCCGAGCGATCAGAGAATCCTTTCTTTAACCGGCGTAGATTCTAACCAGCTCAGTAGGAGCTCGAAACAGATGAATGCCATCGCCACCGTCGGTTACGAGGGCGCAACCCCAACCGCCTTCGACTTGGCCTTGCTGAGCGCGGATATTGAATTGGTCGTGGATGTGCGCGCGGTGGCGATCAGCCGAAAGTTCGGCTTTTCAAAAACGGTGCTATCGGATCGGCTGAGACAACTTGGGATGGACTACGTCCATTTGCGGGGTCTGGGTGATCCGAAGCCCGGCCGTGAAGCCGCAAGAGCCGGTGACATGCTTTTGTTCCGGGCGATTTTCGCCAAGCACATGGTCACTCCGGAAGCGAGTTCAGACCTGGAGAAGCTTCTTTCCTTGGCTTTGAAAAAGCGCGTCGCTCTACTTTGCTATGAGGCTGATCCCGAGGGCTGCCATAGGACAATTGTGGCCAACAGCATTGCAAAGCTCGGAAATCTGTCGATCCTACACCTGAGGGTTGAGTCGGAGCGGGCGGCAAACAGTGGCCGATCTCGAACAGACAATTATTCTGGTGAAAGCGTGGCCGCAGCCTAGCCAAAAATACGGCGAGACGGTCTGTTGCGCAGGCGTGACCCCGGACGGCGAATGGCGCCGGCTGTTTCCCATCCGCTTCCGTCACCTAAGCGGCGACGCCCAATTTTCCCGATGGGATGTCGTTCAATACCGCCCGGAGACGCCGCGCGACGACAACAGGCGAGAGAGCCGCCGTGTCGAGGAGTCGAGTTTGGCGGTGGTCAGAAAGATGGCCCCACGCGCCCGGGAGGGGTTCTTCGATCCACTATTTCGCGACTCCATCGCCGACGCGTCCGACCGAGGCGAAAGTCTGACGTTGGTTCGTCCCAGATCTCTCAAGTTCCGCTGGCGACCGAAGAGCGAAGCCGACCTAGAAGAGGAACGCCGGCGCCGGTTGAAGACGATGCAACAGGGCAGCCTGTTCGACCGGGAGCTGGAGACTATCGAGCCCTGTCCCTATGACCTGTCACTGGCCTTCGAGGACGGAGCCGGAAAACACGAAATGGTCTGTGGAGACTGGGAAACGGCGGCGGCCTTCTTCAACCTTCGCCGTCGTTATGGCGACGAGCAGGCTTTGCAGCATCTGCGGTCAACATACGAGGATACATACTTCAAGCAGGGCGTCGCTCTGGCGCTGGGAACCGTAAAAAAACGCCCGAGTCAGTGGCTGTTGCTGGGGATCATCCGGCTGGATGAGACCACTCAGCCGCTCTTGGTCTGACTTTCCCATCAATTTCCCCTCACTTTAGTCCTCGTCTCCCACTGAAGGCCGTTGTTCTATCTTGAGATTCAGCAGCTTTTGGAAATCCTCTGGCCCCGGCGTCAAGTCTCGCTTTTCAACGTGCGAAAGATATCGGCCAGACTCTGGTCCCCAATCGAAATAGAGCCCTGTTCTCGGCTGTCTCAGAGCCGCGGCGTCATCGCGAGTTATGTTGAGGGATTGGGAAAAGAGCTTCGCAGGCTTAGAATCGCCAAGGAGCTTGGCGAACAAATCGAGCCGATAAGATCCATCAGTGAAACGGAACGAACTGTGGTCCGGCGGCGTCAAAAAGTGGTGATTAGCCGCGACCCCGGTCTCGCCGACGAAGAGACCACTGCCGCGAACCAAGCGGTCTTCACCATAGACCCAAACGTTAAAGGTCTGGCTGGCTTCGTTTCGGGATAGCGTCAGGTGCATGCTCTCGATCACCCGCCCGCGCTTAGACGTGGAGAACAATAGCGTCCGAAGGTAGACTTTGGGCGGGGCTTCAGTCGAACTAACGCGCGGCTGGTCAGGCCCAAAATAGATAACCGTTGGCTGACTCATCTTCACCGTGCCCCGCCTAAAAAGAGTCAGCCAAGCAGTGGCAGACGAAATTGTTAGCGCCAACAGTGAGATGGTTGTCGTGACGGGTTCGATCATTTTTAAAATGTAGCATTGTGCGAAGGTGGTGTGCAGTCGCCCTATGAAGTCGAAGGCGAGGTCCTCACTCCTCCCCAAATCCATGCTAGCCTCCCCCTAACGCCCGCCCTCGACGGCGGCCGAACAACACTTCAGGGAGGACACCATGCATCGCCGCAAATTGCTGACGGGCATTGCCGGCCTGGGGCTGGCCGCTTCCACCGCCCCCTTGTGGGTCCCCAAGGACGCCTATGCTCTTGGGCTGCCCAAGGATAAGATCAAGCGCATCCGATACTACATCGACCCCAAGCGCCGGGGGGGCCTGACGCACGAGCCGACCTTCAATCAGTCGGCCAATATCGTTGTGATCGAGACCGAAGGCGGATTGAGCGGCATCGGCGAGGGCGGCACGCCCGACATGATGAACCAATGCGCCTCTATGCTGATCGGTGAGGATCCCTTTCGCATCGAGCATCTGTGGCAGGAGATGTTCCGCGGCTACTTCTACCCGGCCGGCCACGAAAAGATCCATGCCCTGGGGGCGTTGGACCTCGCGCTATGGGACCTGAAGGGCAAGGCCCTCGGCGTGCCGGTCTGGCAACTACTGGGCGGAAAATCCCGCGACCATGTGGAGTGCTACGCCACGGGCGGCTTTCCCGTCCCGCCGGGTGGAACGCTGGAGGACGCGGCGCGGGCGTGCATCGCCGCCGGGTTCGCCGCCTATCGCTACCAGACCAACCTGCCGTCCAATGAGGTGGATCGCTTCGCCCTGGTGGACAAGATGGCCGCCGATTGCGCCTTGCTCCGCAAGGGCGTGGGCCAGTCCGGCCGCTGGGCCATCGATTTTCACCAGGAGTTGGACCCGGAAGACGCGGTCACCCTGTGCACCTTGATTGAGCCGCTTCACCCCTATTTTTGCGAAGACCTGGTTCGCAGCGAGAACTGGGAAACCTATAAGATCATCCGTTCACGGACGAGAGTGCCGATCGCCACCGGCGAGGAGTTCGGCGCCAAGTGGGATATCAATGCCTTAATCGAGCAGCAGTTGATCGACTATGCCCGGGTGACCCTGCCCAATGTCGGCGGCATTACCGAATATATGAAGATCCAGGCCCTGGCCGAGACCCATTATTGCGGCATGATCCCGCACTTCACCGGCCCGGTGAGCGAGGCGGCGCTAATCCATTGCCTGACCGCCTCATCCCTACCAGCGATCATGGAGACGGGCGGCAAGGCCACCATGCGCGACAACCCATACTTACCCCAAGGCTATGACTTCCATGACGGCAAAATGTGGCCCAACGACCGCCCCGGCCTGGGCGTGACGTTGGACGCCTCACAGCTGCACCTGGCGGCCGACTACACCGAGCACTACGCCTCCACCCAGCTCAACCACCGGCCGGACGGCAGCTTTACCAACTGGTGACGTGGCTCATTCTTGGGGATCTGCGCCCCGTACCCAGGTTTGATCGCGATCAAGGCGGCATCTCTACTATTCCGCGAGCATGCTGGCGCAACTGCGCCGGCGAAGGTCTTGCCATGTGGGTAGGGACGGGCGGCGACGGGAGGACTTCAGGATGAGAAAATCTCTGTTACTGGTCGCGGCGTCTATCGCCAGCATTGTCGTCGCAGACGCCGCCTCGGCCCAGCCGGGGCCCTTCAATGGCGGCGGTCGGCCGCCACAATACGGGCAGCAGCGCCCTCAAGACCGCGGGGCTCCTCAGCAGGCAGGAAACCACTATTATAACGGACGCTGGGTCGGCGACGACGAATGGCGGCGCAATGGGTCTCAGCGCGATCAGTGGGCCAGGGACTATCAGCGTCGGCGGGGAGATAATGACAACGCCTCCGCGGCGGTCGCCGCGATCATCGGCTTCGCCCTCGGCGCCGCAATTGTCGGATCCCAGCAGCAGGCCGAACATGCCCGCACGGCCGATGCGGGCTGGGACCGCTACTGCGCCAGGAAATACCGCAGCTATGATCGCCGCAGCCGCACCTACCTCGGTTTTGACGGCGCACGCCACTACTGCCAGTAGGCGGGGTCGGCGCTTCTGCTTGTTCCAGAGGCTGTGTAAAAACTCGGTTGGGTGGGCGGTGTCGCCGGTCTGAGATGAGACGCTCGCCCCCCTCAGGTCCGGATGGCCGCCATCATCGGCCCGGCG
>JBEHYN010000043.1:0-24821 GCA_048498155.1 Pseudomonadota bacterium
GCCATCCCAGACTGAGAACTGCGGATCGGCATCGCTCAACTCCCTTGCGCGTCAAGCAAAAGGGAATCACGAACCGCTACTTTTGCAAAGCTCCCAGACATGGGGCAAGGTCATACCAAACCCCTGGAGCATGTCCCGGAAGTGCCCCGACCAGCCCGCCGATACGGTGGCAGAGGCCAAGCCGTACTCCAGGATCAGGTCCCAGGCGATCAACCAGGCGATGAACTCGCCCAAGGTGGCGTAGGTATAGGTATAGGCCGATCCCGAGACCGGTATCATGGACGCCAACTCGGCGTAGCACATGGCTGCGAAGGCGCAGACCACGCCGGCCAGGATGAAGGATAACACAATGGCCGGCCCGGCGTTCACCGCAGCCTGCTGACCCGTCAGCACGAATATCCCCGCGCCGATGACGCCGCCAATGCCCAACAGGGTCAAGGATACAGGCCCGAGCCCCCGGTGCAGCGAATGCTCCCCAACTTCGGCGGCCTGAGCCATGAGGACGGAAATCGGTTTTTTCGTGAACAGTCCTTCGTACATGCGAACGTGCGCCTCTCCAGCCAAAGGCCGGATGGGACCCGGACCTTCTGGACCTGACAGTGGCTTACCTTGGCCCGCACGGCAACGGTGTCCTCGCCGCTGAAGGCGAACACTTCGACCTGTGGTGCAACTCTAGGCGGCCGAGGCCGTAGCGGACTCGTGCGCCGCCGACGGGGCCGTCAACTGCCGGTGCAAGACCGCGTAGAGCACGTCCAGCTGTACAGGCTTTGACACGTGTTCGACCATGCCGGCCTGCTCACACAACGCGATGTTGTGAGGAAGCACGTCCGCCGAAAGGCCGATAATCGGAACCCGGCCGGCCGGGCCCTCAAGCGCCAGAATGGCCCGGGTCGCGGCCAGCCCATCCATGCGCGGCATATGCACATCCATCAATATAGCGTCGTAGCCGCCGTTGGTCGCGGCCGCCACCGCCTGGATTCCGTCGTCCGCCAAATCAACCCGGCAGCCCAGCATTTCCAGCAGGGCTTGTCCAAGTTGACGATTCACAGGGTGATCATCCACCAGTAGTACGTGGGCATTGAGAGGCAAACGTTCGGCGGCGGCGTCGGCCCGCTGGCCGTGGTCGACATCGATCACGCGTTCCAGAGGTGCTTCGAACCAAAAGGTGGACCCCTCGCCCGGCTGGCTATCCACGCCGATCCGCCCACCCATGCGCTCGACCAAGCCCTTGGAAATCGCCAAACCCAGCCCCGTGCCCCCATAGGTGCGGCTGATCGAACCATCGGCCTGGAAAAAACGGGTGAACAGGCGGGCAATCACGTCAGGCTCTATGCCGATGCCGGTGTCGGTCACTTCGAAACGCAACACAGGGTGTTCGTCCGACCCACGCTGGCGCACAGCCAAACGCACATCGCCCTGGGCAGTAAACTTGAGAGCATTATTCAGTAAATTCAGTAGAATTTGCCGGAGTCTTAAAGCGTCTACCGAGAACTGGCCGACCACGGCCGGATCGGATTCGAACCGGAGCCTCAGCCCCTTAAGTTCAGCGGCCGGAGCGATAGAGTTCATCACATCGCGGCAGGTTTCCAGCACATCAACCGAATCCCGGTTCAGATCGACTTGCCCCGCCTCAATCTTGGAAAAATCCAGCACATCGCCGAGCAATGCCATGAGCGATCCGCCGGCGTCCCCGATCAGGGCGACCTTGTCGCGAACGTCCGGCGGCAGACGGGCGTCGCGGGTCAGCAGCTCGGCGAATCCCATGATGCTGTTCATGGGCGTGCGAACCTCGTGGCTCATGGTGGCCAAAAACTCTGTCTTGGCGCGGCTGGCCTGGACGGCGCGGCTACGAGCAGTGCGGGCGATCTGGGCGCGCTGGACGAGCAGCAAGGCCATGCGCGCCTGCTGGGCCAGGATAAAGGCCAACAACGTTACGCCGAACAACTGAGACAGCACGGTGACTTGGAAGATCGCGACACGCTGATCGAAGGCCCAACTGGGGTGCAATCCGAACGGTCCACCGCCGGATACCACCACCGGGTACGCCAGCAGACACAGAAGCAGGCTGGACATGGCCGCGCCGCGCGGGCCCAGCCGGAAGGTGGCGAAGAGCAGGGTCGGGGTAATGATCAGAGCCGGCGGGCCGGCCTGATGCGCCATCACCAGGATCACTATGCCTACGCCGCACAGGATCGCGGCGGTTTCCCGCCAAGAGCGCCGAAGCGCCGGCAGGGGCGCTTGCACCATCAGAAGCATCGCCGGGAACACCGTGGCCATGCCCAGGATATGAGAGAGCCAGCTCTTTTGCATATCCCACGCCGCAGCGGGGTCAATCAGATGAAATTCGAACAGAAATCCCGTAGTGGTCAGAATGCATGCGGGAAAAATTGCCAAAGCCTGGAGCGTCAGAAACCCGCTGGGCGTGCGCAATAGCCGCCGCGGACCCAAAGCCCGCTGGGCGAGGCAAGCTGCAGTAGCGGCCTCCACGATATCCCAAGGCGCATGCATCACCGCGCGGGAAAACTGGGATCCCCCATGCACCGCCAGAACGACTTCCATGCACGCGGCGCAGAGAGCCACTGCGGCGCTTGTCCAGCCGCGGGTCATGAACAAAGCGGCGGCGAGAAATCCATTGGCGGGCCAAAGTCCCGCCCGCCCGGGGTGCTCGACGAACATCAGCCAGACTGAAGCGCCGTAGGCCAACAGCATCAGGCCGGTGGCGACGTTCTGCCTGGATGTCAGCGCAGGCTTCATTCTCACGCGTTAGGTCCCTATCTTATGGACAGTTTGGACCCGGAATCTTAAGGCGAAGTTCAAATTTCGCATCGTTATGCGCAGGAAAAGGCTTCCATTGTCTGCTTCAACGGCGAGTTCGGCCGCCCCTCTTATCTCAGTCTTGGTCGTGCCGGTGACGGCCTTCCAACAGAACTGCACCATCGTTTGGTGTCGAAAAACCTTGAAAGCCGCCGTCATCGACCCAGGCGGCGACGTTGAACGGTTGCTCAATGCGGTCGCCGACGAAGGCCTCGCCATTGAGAAAATTTGGATAACACACGGCCACGCCGACCACGCCGGGGGCGCACAGGCCCTGCGCGAAGCCAGCGGCGCACCGATTGAGGGACCTCATCCGGACGACCTGTTCTGGATCGAACAAATTCCCGCCGCCGTCGAGACCTGGGGCCTCATTGGCGCACGCGCCTTTATACCCGACCGTTGGCTCGGCGAAGGCGATACCGTGCAAGTCGGCGAAGCTCAATTTGAGGTCCGGCACTGCCCCGGCCACACGCCCGGACACGTGATTTTCTTCAACCGGCAGGCCCGTTTCGCCCAGGTCGGCGACGTATTGTTCAAGGGATCGATCGGCCGCACTGATTTTCCCTGCGGCAACCATGCCCATTTGATTGAGTCCATAACCGGCAAGCTGTGGCCGCTGGGCGATGACATCCGCTTCGTGCCTGGGCACGGGCCCATGTCAACTTTCGGAGCCGAGCGCGCGACGAATCCCTATGTTGGCGATCAAGTCGTGCGAGACATAGGTTTCAAAGACTGACATCTGTGTTCATTCATGTTGCAAATCGGAAATTCGCTGGCGATCCTGATTTGAACATAAGGTCGGATGGATGGTGAATTGAGCCGCAACTCCGCCGTGGGCGCGCGAATTCTAATGGTCGACGACGACCCTGGGATTCGCGATGTCGTATCTGAATTTTTGACCCGCCACGGCTATGTCGTTGAAACGGCGGGCGACGCCGCTGGCATGGAGCTGGTCCTTGAGCGCGGTCCGGTGGACCTGATGGTGCTCGATGTGATGTTGCCAGGCGAGGACGGCTTGTCCATCTGTCGCCGCATGGCGGGCGCCGGACCGGCCATCATCATGCTCAGCGCCATGGGCGAGGACACCGATCGCATCGTCGGACTTGAGATCGGCGCCGACGACTATCTGCCCAAGCCCTGCAATCCTCGCGAACTTCTGGCCCGAGTGCGCGCTGTGCTGCGCCGTCGACAGGAGTCCAGGACGAATGATGAGCGCCAGGGCGGCTCGCTCGAATTCGCCGGATGGAGGCTGGATCTGGTCCGGCGCGAACTGCGCACCCCCGACGCGGTCGTGATCAATCTGTCGAGCGGCGAGTTCTCCTTGCTGCGCGCCTTTGTTGAGCGGCCGCAACGCGTGCTGACCCGCGACCAACTGCTCGATTTTGCGCGGGGGCCCGAAACGGAGGCCTATGATCGGGCTATCGATGTTCAGATCAGTCGCCTGCGTAAAAAACTGGACCACGGGATGGGCGGGCAGGAGCTTATCCGCACCATCCGCAACGAAGGCTACATGTTCAACGCCAAAGTCACGCGCACATGAAGCTGGTCGCCGACCGGTTCACCGGCACCTTGTTCGCCCAATTTCTGGGTCTGATCCTGCTGGTTTTGGTGATGGCCGAGTTGATCAATATCGGCATCGTTTTCAGCCTGCCGCCCCCTACCCCCGTATTCTACTCTCAAGGAGAAATCGCCCAGGCCTTGAGGGCCGGGCCTGGTGCGACACAAACGGTCGACCCGTTGAGCGTCAGGGTCGTCCACGAACCGAAGATAACCTCAAAAGACCGGCCAGGTTTCATCAGATTTCGCGAAGCCCTGGCCCGGGACCTGAACCTGGACCCCAATCGGCTGATCGTCGTCACTGAGGTCGGTTCGCCGGACAGGTACACTATCCGGGTTGTGCGAAGCGCGTTCCGGGTCGCCCACAACCAATTGTCGCAGGAAAACCAGGCCAAGGACGAGGGCTTTCTCATCGCGCCTTTTCGCATCTATGTGCAACGCCAGGACAAGCTTTGGCTGGAGGTTACGCCCGCTCACCATCAATTCTTGGAGCCCTGGCAGCAAAGGGTGTTGATTTGGTTTGGGCTGAGCGCCCTGACCGTCACGCCGCTCTGCTATCTGTTCGCCCGTCGGCTGGCCAAGCCGTTCACCCTGTTCGGCGCCGCCGCCGAACGCCTTGGACGCGATCCAAACGCGCCTTCGCTGCCTGTCACGGCCGGCGGCGGCGCCGAAATTCGCGTGGCTACCGCCGCCTTCAACGACATGCAGGAACGGCTTCGGCGTTATGTGGAGGATCGCACGACCATGGTGGGCGCCATAGCCCACGATCTGCGCACGCCGCTGACCCGACTACGCTTCCGCGTGGAGTCCGCGCCCGAAGACGTGAGGGCCAAGATGACGGCGGACATCGATCAAATGGAAGCCATGATCGCCGCGACCTTGGCGTTCGTGCGCGACACCGCCAGCAAGCCTCAGCGCACCAAGCTGGAACTTTCATCTCTGCTGGAAAGCGTCACCGACGACCTCGCCGAGACCGGCGCCAAGGTCACCTTGGAAAAGGCCGATCGGGTGGTGATCAGCGCCGATTCTCTGGCCCTGCGCCGACTGTTCTCCAACCTGTTGGAAAACGCCGTCAAGTTCGGTGGGACCGCTCGCGCCCGCTTGATGGTGAAAGATCATGCGGCGGTGGTCGAGATCGATGATGATGGCCCAGGCGTTCCGGACTTGGAGCTTGAGCGGGTGTTCGCGCCCTTTTATCGCCGAGAACCGTCACGCAGCCGCAAGACCGGCGGAATAGGCTTGGGCCTGTCGGTGGCGCGGTCGATCGCTCGCAGTCATGGAGGCGAACTGGTGCTGGAAAACCGTCCGGGAGGCGGATTGACCGCGCGGGCGACCTTGCCGGTTTGATCCCACGGCCCCGTGTGAAAGCTTACGATGAGGCTGCAAAGACTTGAAACCTCATAGGGCTCACCCCAACGGAGATGGCGTGGATTCAATCGAATTAGCCAAACCACGGGCGCTCCTCGTGGAGGACGAAGCCTTGGTGGCCTTGGCGGTCGAGGACAGCTTGCGCATGCTGGGTTTTGATCCCGTGATCGCCGCGAACGGTGTCAAAGCGCTGGCGGCGATGGCCCAATATGGCTCCGATTTTGCCTTCGTCATGCTGGAAGTCGGCCTGCCCGACATGCGGGGCGACGCCCTGGCTCACGAGATTCGCGATAGGGCCCCTGCCCTGCCCATCATTCTGGCCACGGGCTATGATGCCGACGAACTCGTGCAGGCCTTTGGCGCCGATAACCATTTCCGGGTGTTGGCCAAACCTTATTCCAATCATCAGTTGAGGATTGCTTTGGGTGAACTTGGTTTGACGGCCGACCTCAAATCGCAAAATCAGAAATCTTTGCCTTAGGGGAGAACCGATCCCCAGCTTGCGAGTTTATTGCAGAGACGTCGCCACCGCGACGAATTGCTAACCGCATCGCGTCGGATTGAGGAGCAAATCATGCCCCCTGCCACACACACCTCCAAAGTCCCGGCGCGACGCGGGTTTGCCGCCATGGATAAGGACCGTCAACGCGAGATCGCTCGCAAGGGCGGCGCCAGCGTTCCCGACGAAAAGCGCAGCTTCTCTCAGGACCGAGGTTTGGCTGCGGCGGCGGGCCGCAAGGGCGGGGAAGCGTCGCACGGCGGTGGCAGGACCAGTCGGTCGGACACCGGCCAAACGCACTAATCCGCGCGCCGCTGTACGCGCCATTCTAACCTTCCCGCTTCTGCGCCCTCTTGCCCGCTATTGCGAACAAGTCGGTTGCGGGCGCAAATGACAAAACCGCGCAATAGCCGCAGCGGGGAGGAAAGAGATGTCCAATAAGATCGTTGCACTCCTGGCCGGAGGCGCCCTGGCTTGCCTCGGCTTAGCCTCAAGCCACGCCGCGCCCCCGCCGCCCTCCGCCGCCATCCTTGCCGCCGTGGCTGATCCTGAACGGCCTGAGGCGGACACCAAGCGCGACGGCATGCGCCATCCGGCCGAAGTGGTGGCCTTCGGGCTCGTTCGCCCTGGATCCAAGGTCGCCGAGTTCGCGCCGGGCGGCGGCTACTACACGCGCGTTCTAGCCAAGACCGTCGGGTCCAAGGGGCATGTCTATTCGATCTATGTGGCGAGCCAGGGTGAGCGCTCATCCAAGGGGGCAGCCGGGGTGGCCCAGACCAATCCCAATGTCTCGCTGGTCCCGCTCTCTGGGACCGCCTTTTCCCTGCCGGAAAAAGTCGACGTGGCCTGGATCACTGACAACTACCATGACTTCCTCAACCCGGGGTATGGCGCCCTGGACATGATCGCCTTCAACAAGGCCATCTTTGACGCTCTCAAGCCTGGCGGGGTCCTGCTGATCGAGGATTATCAAACCGTGCCTGGCGCCGGCGCAACCCAGACATCCACCCTGCACCGGATGGAAGAGGCCCTGGTGAAGGCTCAGGTGACGAGCGCGGGCTTCGTGGTCGATGGGGAGAGTCCGATCCTGACCAACCCGGCCGATGATCATACGCTCAAGCTGTTCGATCCAAGCATCCGGGGCCACGCCGACCAGTACCTTATTCGCTTCCGTAAGCCCAAATAGCCTGCACACGCCGTGAGGCTGAGGGAATAGCGAGCCGGACGCGTATCATCACCGGAGGCCGCCCGTCCGGCGGCGCAAGCCCATGGCCATTTAGGATGGCGCCGATGCGGAGATGCCTGCCGGTTGCGGGCTGGGTTGTGGCGATCCTCTTCAGCCAGGACGCCTTGGCTCATCATGCCTACGCCGAGTTCGACGTGAACAGGGAATTGACCCTGCGGGGGATCGCCAAGACCTTTCAATGGACCAGCCCGCACGTGTGGATCGACCTCATGATCCGCGATCCATCCGGCAAGGAGAGCCACTGGTTGGTCGAAGCCGCCAGTCCCCTGGTGCTTCACCAGTTTGGATGGAGCCGCAACTCCATCAAGCCGGGTGACCATATCCGGATGGTGATCCATCCCCGCAAGGACGGCGCTCCCAGCGGGAGCTTGGTCAGCGCGATTGTGAACGGGCAAGTTGTAGGCGGCATGATCAGGCCGGCGTAAAGCCGCGGCCCTGCATTGGAGATTGTATGGCGAACCCCTTGGATGATCGCTTGGCGGCGTTGAGCGTCTGGGACGATGAGGCGAAGCTGGACGGCCTGGAAAACGCCGTGTGGAGCGCCTTGGAACAAGAAAAACGAGGCGCCATGCCGGCGGGCATGCCGTTCGGGATTGCCGCCGCCGCCTTGGCGCTTGGCCTGGTGTTTGGGCTGGGCTCGGTGGCCGGCCGGCCGCATTCCCAGGCCACCGAACTGCAGGTGCTGTCGGACGACAGCATAGCGCCGTCCAGCCGCATCGGCGGCGCATGATGACCGTATGGCGCACTGTTCTACTCACCGTCATTTTGGCCTTCGCTGCGGCCTACGCGGGCGCGCGCCTGGGTGCGGAGGCGCCGCGCAAACCCGCCCGCGCCTTGCGCGAGTCCATTTACGAGACGGTGCACCAGCAACTGCAGCTGACCACAGGCCAGCAGGCCGCCATTCGCCGGATCGATGATCATTACGAGCATATGCGTAATGCGCGGCGGGCCGACATCGGCTCCGCCGACGGCGATCTCGCCCAGGCCCTGGCCAACGAAATGGCTCTGGGCACCGCCGCCCAACGGGCCCTGGTTCGCATCCAGGGATCCTTGGGCGATATGCAGCGCGATTCGGTGCTCTATGTGCTGGACGTGCGCGCCGTGCTGACGCCCGAGCAACAGATGGTGCTGGACCGCAAGGTGTTCGATACCCTGGCGCACGGCCCCCTTTGACTCTGCTGAACAGCGCTACTGACCCCGACCTGATCACCCGGGCGCGGGCGGGCGATCGACGCGCTATCGCCGATCTGATCGGGCGCCACAAACATTGGCTCTATCGATTTGTCCGCCGTTACGTGGGCGATGCGGACGATGCTCAAGATGTGCTTCAGGAAAGCTTCGTGGCCGCCATGATGAACTTGGGGCGCTACGACCTGAACCGGCCGTTCGACATCTGGCTGCGGCGCATCGCCCTCAATAAATGCCGCGACCGCGCCCGTCGTTTAGCGGTTCGACGAGCTATTGGCCTCGGCCGCCGTACGACCGGTGAGCCCGAAGACATAGCCGATCCCACGCCGCGCGCCGAGGCCGCCCTTCTGTCGGCCCAGGCCTTGCGCGTCCTTGATCAGGCGATCGCGAGCCTGCCCGCCGCCCTCAAGGAGCCGCTGGTTCTCACCGTTCTGGAGGGCCTGACGCACAAGCAGGCCGGGGAGCTTCTCAGCCTGAGCATCAAGGCTGTCGAAGTCCGCGTCTACCGCGCCAAACGCGAACTGGCGTTGAAGCTGGAGCGCGAGCCTTTTGACGACCTGTTGCAGAGCTAAACTGTCGGCGAGTCCCACGCCCGATTGGCAAAACAACCCTAAATAAAAACGGCCCTTCCGAGGGAAGAGCCGTTTTCACAGGTTTCACAGGCCCGGCCCAATCGACCAGAAGTCAAGGAAGCCGGATTGCGGGATCAGTAGGTGTAATTCAACTGAACGCCGAAGGTGCGCGGGGCGCCGACAACGCCCTCCATCGTGGTGCCTGGGCTGATCGTGTAGAAGTATTGCTTGTCCCCAATGTTCCGGCCCCACAACTCCACCTGATAATGCCCGCCGGTTGAGACCCAGCCGATCGACGCATTGAACAGGGCGAAGGGATTTCTGCGCGCGATCGGGTCATTGGAAATATCGAAATAGGTGTTGCCCGTATAGGCGGCCTCACCACGGACAAACAGGCTATTGCCATTGCCCAGATCGAAATCCCGCTGTCCGGTGATGATCGCGGAAACTTCCGGGGCATTCTGAAGCCGATGTCCGTTCGCATTATAAGTATTTGCGGCGGAATTCTCTCTCGGGTCGTTCCGCGAGATAATCAGGTTCTTGAGGAAGTTTCCGGTGACCTGTCCCGTGGTGTAATTCACGTACACGGCATCCGGCAGCCAAGTGACGGATGAGGTGAAGGTCCACCCATCCCAAGGCTTGGCGGTGAGGTCGGCATCCAGCCCGGTAATCCTGGCCGAGGCTGCGTTCGACGACTGTTGGAACGGCGTGGTGCTGCCGGGAATCGAGATGCTTTGGTTGACTTGCAAATTTGACCAATCGTTGCGGAACACCGCAACGTTCAATCGCAGGCGCTTATCAAACCAATCGGTCTTGGCGCCTGCTTCATAGCTGGTGATGTATTCGGGCTGGAAGGTCAGGCCGAGAGGCGAGCGCGCCGTGAAATTGTACCCGCCGCTTTTGAAGCCCCGCGTTACGTTGAAATAGACGAACGCGTCCTTGGTGGCTTGCCATTCCAAGCCAATTTTCGGCGTGAAGGCGCTGTTGTTCTGGGACAACTGAGGAACGATATTCGGAGGTGTTAGAGGAAAGTTGTTTCCATAACCTGCCACAAACGGGAAGTACTGGCTCTGATAGTAATTTATGCCCGCGCCGGTGCAAAGCGGCGCCGTCGGCGCCGGAACCAACGTCGAAGTATTACACTTCACTGTAGGGGCTGTTACGGCCCCTCGAACGCCGGGATTGGCTGGGTTGGAGCCGACCCACCCAAGCGGCAGCCCGCCCGTCCAGGAGTAGGACGTATTGTAGGTGTCGAGAACCTTGTGTTCTTGCGTATAGCGACCGCCCAGCGTGATCGCGAAGTCCGGCGTAAAGTGATAGGATTCATTCAAGAACACGGCATAGGACTGTGTGGGGAAGCGCGTATCCTGATAGGAATCCGACCCAGTCAGGTTGTTGTTGACAGGCGGCGCGTAGACACTGATCGAGTCTGCGGACTGGTGTTCATATTCCGTCCAGAAAAAGACACCTCCGACGCCCTTCAGATTTCCGAAAGTGTGCGGAACATTAATTTCTTCGCTGAACTGGTGTTGATTATAAGTCCCACGAGTTCCACCCGTAAGATACTCAGTTCCGTTGCCGCCTTGAACATAAACAGTCTTCGATGTTCTATAAGCAGCCAAATTCTTGATGCTGATATTGTCGTTAATCGTCCAATTGAGTTCGTCGCTCACGCCATAAATGATTTCACCATCGGTGTCGGGGAAACCGCCTTGCCCGAAATAGTGCAGATTTCCCACCTTGGCGTTGGCCAAGGGAGATTCATAGCCGCTGTATACACCCGAGGAATTTACGAACCTGGGATCGTTTGTTGCCTCAACAAGCGTGGTGATAGGGGCGAAGTGCTCATTGGTGTTCATATAGTCAAAGCGCACGAGATTGGTGAGGGAAGCATTGACCTCATATTTTAGGCCGCCTCTAATACTGACACGATTTACCGCGCCCGCCGGCGAAATGCCTGGCACGACATCTTGGATATAGCCATCATGTTTCTGATAACCGATCGCAAGTGAGGCCTGCAGCCGGTCAGTCACGGCGCCGCTCAGCCTGAGCGCTTCGTCGATCAGGTTGTAGTTGCCAAAATTCAACGTGTTCTGAAATTGGAATTCCTTCGAGGGCTCACGCGAAATGAAGTTGATCGCGCCGCCCACGGCGTTGCGCCCGAACACCGTTCCTTGCGGCCCTTTGACAACCTCGACCCGCGCCAAGTCATTGAAATTGCTCGCTAGGGCGACCGATGAGCGGCCCAGATAGACGCCGTCCATATAGATGCCGACGTCTTGTTCATTGTTGGAAGCAAAGCCGCCGATGCCCCGGATATAGGGGACGACATTGACCCCCGCGTTAGAAATTTTCAAGCTGGCCACGGCAGAGGGCAAGTCCCGCAGGGTCACGACCCTCGACTTATCGAGCACATCGCCGCCGACCACCGACACCGCGATGGCGGTTTTTTGCAAATTCGTGGATCCCGTCTTGGTCGCGGTGACGACCACATCGCCGATCGCATTGTCTGCCGCACGGGCGGCTATGGCCGGAGCGGAGGCTAGAACCACCAGAGCGACACTGGCTAACATACGAGATTTATTCATGTTTTACCCCCTATTTGAACTTGGTCTTAAAAGCGCTGGCGCGCGGACACATCGCATCCTGCGAGCCACGCCAAGGGCGGCTTGTAGTCAGGGTTTCTAAATCTGACAAGCCATTTTTCTATTTTACGACGAGTAACACCGTTCGCGGAACCTGCGCGTTAGCCTAACGGTGTTCCGCAAACTCCATTTCCACGGCTCGATATCCCGCTTGGCGACGATCGGCCAAATCAGCACTTTTGACGATGGCTCAAAAAAAACGGCCCCTTCTGGATGGAAGGGGCCGTTTCAATGTTTGGAACCTAATCCCATCGACCCAAAGGCCGATGGGGCGCCGGTTTGGGCTTAGTAGGTGTAGTTCAACTGAACGCCGAAGGTGCGCGGGTTGCCCGCCAGGACCTGCGGGATTTTTGAGCCAGGTACAAGGGTGTTGGCGTACTGTTTGTCGAGAATGTTCCGGCCCCACAGTTCGACCTGATAGTGACCGCCAGGTGAAGACCAGCCGGCGGCGAAGTCCATCAGCGCAAACGGGTTACGCTTCGCGATCGGGTCGTTGGTGATATCGAAGTAGGTATCCCCGGTATAGTTGCCTGCGACACGGATAAAGCCGGTGTTGCCATTGCCCAGATCGAACTCTTTGTTGGCGGAAAGGGACGCACTCAGGGTCGGGTTGTTCATCAAGCGCTTGCCTGAGGCGTCATAGGCTCCCGACAATAGGTTAAGCCGCGGATCATGACGCTGTTTCACCAGATTCAACAGGACGCCGTTCGGTTGGCCGTTGGGATAATTCACATAGACCGCATCCGGAATCCAAGTGACGTTCGAGGTGAATGTCCAACCGTCCCACGGCTTGAACGTGATGTCCGCGTCCAGCCCGGTATTTCTGGCGGTGGCCGCGTTGCTGGCTTGCGTCAAGGGCGTGGTGGAATTGGGGATCAGGACTGTTGAGTTCACCTGCAGGTTGGTCCAGTCGTTGCGGAACACCGCCACGTTCACGCGCAGCTTCCTGTCCAGCCAATCGGTCTTGGCGCCGAATTCATAGGTCGTGATGTATTCCGGCAGGAAAACCGCCCCGTAAGCGTTACGCGCCGTGAAGCTGAAGCCGCCGCTCTTGAAGCCCCGGGTGTAGGAAGCATACAGGAAGGCGTGATCGCTTGCCTGCCATTGCAGCCCAACCTTGGGCGTGAACACGCTCACGTTCTGCGTCAGTGCCGGGCCGATATTCAAACCGTTGGGCTTAAAGGTATTTGTGTCGTAACCCGCGACGAAGGGGTAGCGGATGTCCGTGTACGGGTTACCCGTGGCTACGGAGTCGGCGGATTGTCCGCCGCGCGAACCGGGATTGGCCGGATTGTAGCCAGGCAGGCCGGCCGGAATGCCGCCGAGCCATTTGAAGGACGTGTTGTAGGTGTCGAGCACCTTATGCTCGATGGAATAGCGTCCGCCGAAGATCAGCCCGATATCCTTCGTGAGCTGGTAGGTTTCGTTGGCGTAGATCGCATAGGACTGGGTGGGGAAGCGGGTGTCCTGCCAGGATTCGGACGCAGCACCGCCAAGGTTCGGATTGTATGGATTGTAGTTCGTATTGCTGGGATTGGCGAAGCTGATCGCGTCGCCGATTTGGTGCTCATATGAGGTCCAGCCGAACAGGCCCACAACACCCTTCAGGTTTCCAAAGGTGTGGGTCAGGTTCATTTCGTCGCTGAACTGCTTCTGGTAGTATAACGTCGTGGTTGATGTGGTCAGATATTCGGTGCCGTTGCCGCCAAACAAGGTGGTGTTTTCAGCGGTCCTATAAGCCATCAGGTTCTTGAAGCTGAGATTGTCGTTAATCTTCCAATTCAGCTCATCACTGATGCCGTAATCCAGCTCCGACCCCTGAGGCGGACGGCCGGCATAATAACTGAAGTCTCCGACGTGGGCGTTTGTTAGCGGCGCGGGGAATTGCGGCGAGGCCGAACAAGAGGTGTTCGTGCAACTGACCAACCTCGGATCGTCCGATCGGAGATAGCTGATGTTTTGGCCTCTATCAAAGTATTCGCGCGTATAGAGGTAGTCGACTCGTATCAGATTGGTAATGTCATTGTTGAATTCATACTTAAGTTGGCCACGGAAACTAAAGCGGTTTGCGTCGCCCATATTTTGCCAGCCCGGCGCAACGTTCTTATAATAGCCGTCGTGCTTCACATAGGAGACTGCGGCCGCAGCCTGCAGCCTGTCGGTGATCGGGCCGGAAATGCGAGCCGCTTCGTCGATCAGGTTCCAGTTGCCCAGGTTCAGGGTGTTCTGGAACTCGAAGGTGGTCGAAGGCTGCTTGGTGATGAAGTTGATGGCGCCGCCAACCGAGTTACGGCCGAAGGTCGTTCCCTGTGGGCCCTTGGCCACTTCCACGCGCTCGAGGTCGTTGAAGTTAGAGTTCAGGATGCTGGACGATTTGCCGATATAGACGCCGTCCTGGTAGACGCCGACATCTTGTTCGTTGTTGGACGCGTAGCCGCCGATCCCGCGGATATAGAAGATAATGTTGGAGCTGGCGTTGATGATCTTCAGGGCGGTGACTTCCGAAGGCAGATCCCTGATGGCCACGATCCGGTTGGTCTGTAGGGCGGCGCCGCCGACTACCGCCACTGAGATCGGCGTCTTCTGCAGATTGGTCGCGCCGGTCTTGGTGGCCGTGACGACGACATCGCCGATGGCGTTATTGTCGGCAGCGCGAGCTGCCAACGGCGGCGCGAAGGCCAAAACCGCCAGTCCAACGCTTGTCAACATGCTGAGTTTATTCATATTTCCATCCCCTTGCGTTATTAGGCTCGGCTTCACACGCCGCAGCAACATCTTCTCCCACCAGCCTTATACGAGCTCGTGAAAGATCAGCTTTCACTGTAGATGCACGGGCATTTCTTTACAATCATGTCGGTCAAAATGCCGCAGTCCGATAGGCGTCCCAGCCTGAAGCAAACATCGCCGATCCTCATGCCGACGCCGTCGTCCGCCCACAAAAAAGCGGCCCCTCCTGGATGGAGGGGCCGCTTCAATGTCTCAAACCTGACCCATCGACCCGAAGGCCGATGGGGCGCCGGTTTGGCCTTAGTAGGTGTAGTTCAGCTGAACACCAAAGGTGCGCGGAGAGCCGGCGAGAACCTGCGGCACTTTAGAGCCCGGCAGAAGGGTGTTGGCGTACTGCTTGTCCTGAAGATTCCGGATCCACAGCTCGACCTGATAGTGACCACCCGGGGATGCCCAACCGGCCGCCGCGTCAAACACGGCGAAGGGATTACGCTTGGAGATCGGGTCGTTGGAGATATCGAACATGGTGTCGCCGGTATATTCGCCCGCGACGCGAATAAAGGCGCTGTTGCCGTTGCCCAGGTCGAAGTCCTTTTGGCCGGACAAGGTCGCCACCAAGTCCGGATTGTTCATCAGGCGGTTGCCCGAAGCGTCATAGCTCGAAAGGGCGAGGTTAAACCGAGGATCCTGACGCTGGATGAACAGGCCTTTAAAGAATCCGTTGGACTGGCCGTTCGTGTACTTCACATAGACCGCGTCCGGGATCCAAGTGACAGCGGAGGTGAATGTCCATCCGTCCCACGGCTTGAACGTGATGTCCGCGTCCAGCCCGGTATTTCTGGCGGTGGCCGCGTTGCTGGCTTGCGTCAAGGGCGTGGTGGAGTTGGGGATGAGGATCGTCGAGTTGACCTGCAGGTTGGTCCAATCGTTGCGGAACACCGCCACGTTCACACGCAGCTTCCTGTCCAGCCAATCGGTCTTGGCGCCGAATTCATAGGTCGAGATCCATTCCGGCAGGAAGGTCGCGCCGTAGTTGTTACGCGCCGTGAAGCTGAAGCCGCCGCTCTTGAAGCCCCGGGTGTAGGAAGCATAGAGGAAGGCGTTATCAGTCGCCTGCCATTGCAAACCGACCTTGGGCGTGAACGCGGTGGCGTTCTGCGACAGTTGCGGGCCGATATTCAAACCGTTGGGCGTGAAGGTGTTTCCGTAGCCCGCGACGTAGGGGTAGGTGATGTTCGCCAACGGGTTGGTTCCAGGGGGGGAGTCGGCGGATTGTGCGCCGCGCCTACCTTGGGGGAGCGCCGGATTGTAGCCGGGCAAGCCGGCAGGCACCTGACCCAACCAAACATAGGAGGTGTTGTAGGTGTCGAGCACCTTACGTTCGGAGGTGTAGCGCGCGCCCAAGATCAGCCCGATATCCTTGGTCAACTGATAGGTTTCGTTCGCGTAGATGGCGTAGGACACGGTCGGAAAGCGTGTGTCCTGATAGGAATCAGAAGCGCTTGTGCCGCTGGAACCGTTGAAAAGGTAGGGGTTGTAGTTCGTCGCGGAAGGGTTGGCGCCGTTGATCGAGTCGGCCACAAAGTTCTGCTGCGAGGTCCAGCCATACAGACCCACGACCCCCTTCAGATTGCCGAAGGTGTGCGAGACGGACAGTTCATCGCTGAACTGCTTTTGGAAGTATAGGGTCGTGTTTATGCTGGTCTCATATTCCGTGCCGTTACCGCCGAACACGGTGCGGTTTTCCGCGGTTTTATAAGCCATCAGGTTCTTGACGCTGATGTGATCGTTAACCTTCCAGTTCAACTCGTCATTGATGCCGTAATCCAGCTCAACCGAAAGAGGCTGCGTGGCGCCGCCATAATAATGGAGGTCTCCGACGTGGGCGTTCGTCAGCGGCGCGGGGAATTGCGGGGATCCGATGCCGGTGATGTTGGAGCAAGTCGCAGCCGTGGTGCCGGAGCATGAGATGTACCGGGGATCGTCCGAGCGAAGATAGTTGGCCGAATTCACCCCGTAGCTTTCGTGCGTATAGAGGTAATCGACGCGCACCAGATTGGTGATGTTGCTGTTGACTTCGTACTTCAGCGCGCCATGGAAACTGAAGCGGTTGGCGCTGGCGGCGTTCCCCACGCCGGGCACGACGTCTTTCAGATAGCCGTCGTGCTTCACATAGGAGACTGCGGCCGAAGCCTGCAGCTTGTCGGTGATCGGGCCGGACATGCGGGCCGCTTCGTCGATCAGGTTGTAGTTGCCCAGGTTCAGGGTGTTCTGGAACTCGAAGGTGGTCGAAGGCTGCCGGGTGATGAAGTTGACGGCGCCGCCGACCGAGTCACGGCCGAAGGTCGTTCCCTGCGGGCCCTTGGCCACTTCCACGCGCTCAATGTCGTTGAAATTGGCGTTCAGGATGCTGGACGATTTTTCGATATAGACGCCGTCTTGGTAGATACCGACATCTTGTTCGTTGTTCGAGGCGAAACCGCCGATGCCGCGAATATAGAAGACGACGTTGGAGTTGGCGTTGACGATCTTCAGGGCGGGCACTTCCGAGGCCAGATCCCTGATGGCAACCACCCGGTTGTTCTGCAAGGAGTTGCCGCCGATCACCGACACCGAGAGAGGCGTTTTCTGCAGATTGGTCGCGCCGGTCTTGGTGGCCGTGACGACCACATCGCCGATAGAGTTGTTGTCGGCCGCGCGGGCGGCCAGAGGCGGCGCGAAGGCTAAAACGGCCAGTCCAACGCTCGCTAACATGCTAAATTTATTCATATGTCTCCCCTTGCATCAGGCTCGGCTTCACATGCCGAAGAAGTTCTATTGCTCCAACAACTCGACACGAGTCGTTGGCATATCGTCGTTTTGCTAATTTATTCAAATGCTCTTGGCAAGGGCGGTAGTTAAACTGCCGCAGTCCTGTCTCCTCGGCGCCACGGTCCGATGGGTGTCCCCAGCCTGGCTCGGACATGGCCGACCTCCGTACCGAAACCCACCGCCAACAAGAAAACGGCCCCTCCTGGATGGGAGGGGCCGCTTCAATCTCTGGGACCCTGACCCCATCGACCCGAAGGCCGATGGGGCCGCCGGGTCGGGCTTAGTAGGTGTAGTTCAGCTGAACGCCGAAGGTGCGGGGCGCGCCCGGAACCCCCTGGACGGTGCCACCCATCACACGGTTGTGGGTGTACTGGGTGTCGGTGAAGTTCCGCGCCCACAGCTGGATCTGATAGTGACCGCCGGCGGTCGAATAACCCATCGAGGCGTTATAGACGCCGAACGGGTTGCGGCGGGAGATCGGGTCGTTGGAAATATCGAAGTAGGTATCTCCCGTATAGGCCCCCTCGGCGCGGACAAACAGGCTCTGACCGTTGCCCAGATCGAAGTCCTTCTGGCCGGTGATGATCGCCGAGATATCGGGGGCGTTCTGCAGTCGCTTGCCCGAGGCATTATAGACTGACTTGGCGTAATTATACCTCGGATCGCCGCGCGCATACAGCAGGGGCTGCAGATAGGTGCCCACATTGGCGGAATTGAAATCGGTATAGGTCGCGTCGGGCAGCCAAGTGACGGACGAGGTAAAGGTCCATCCATCCCAAGGCTTGGCGGTGATATCGGCGTCCAGACCCGTAAGCCTAGCGGCGGCGGCGTTGGACGACTGGGTAAAGGGCACGGTCAGATTCGGAAGGACAATGGCCTGGCTGATCTGCAGGTTGCTCCAGTCGTTGCGGAACACCGAGACGTTCACCCGCAGACGCTTGTCGAACCAATCCGTCTTGGCGCCGATTTCGTAGCTGGTGATCCATTCCGGCTGGTAGGTCAGCCCGACCGGCGAACGGGCGGTAAAATTGAAGCCGCCGCTCTTAAAGCCCTTGGACCAGGTCGCGTAGAGGAAGGCGTCCGGGGTAGCCTGCCACTCCAGCCCAACCTTAGGCGTGAAGGCATGACTGTCCTGGCTCAGCTGCGGGCCAATACCTTGATAAGCCCCTGCCGGTATCGGGAATACGGTTCCAAATCCCGCCACGAAGGGACTGTAGGAGGTGTGATAGTAATCGATCTCGCTGGTGCTGCCGGAGACGGGGGTGCAGGTCTTGGTGCCCGCGCTATAGGTGCCGCCGTTGGTGCAAACATAATTGGTCGCCGTCTGGTTTGCCGGGGTATTGAGAATGCCCTGTTGGGCGGGGTTGTTCGGGTCCGCCCCGTTCCATCCGGCGGGCAGCCCGCCTTTCCAGGCGAAGGCGTTGTTGTAGGTATCGAAAACCTTGTGTTCCTGAGTATAGCGGCCGCCCAGGGTCAGCGCCAATTCCGGCGTGAAGTGATAGGATTCACTGGCGAAGATAGCATAGGACTGCGTCGGGAAGCGGGTGTCCTGGTAGGACTCAGACCCTGAGGACTTGGTTGGATTTACAATCGTGATCGAGGGCGCGAACTGATGTTCGTACTCGGTCCAACCAAACAGACCAATCACGCCCTTCAGATTTCCAAAGGTGTGGTTGATGTTGATTTCGTCGCTGAACGCGTGCTCTTCATAGACCGAATGGGTCGAGCCGGTGAGATACTCCGTGCCGTTGCCCGTAGGCGTAATATAGCTGGAGGTTGCGGTCCGGTAACCCAGCAGATTCTTGATGCTGATGTTGTCGTTGATCTTCCAGGTCAGCTCGTCGCTGATGCCGTAGTTGATTTCCGAATCGATCCCCGTGTTGCCGGCGCCGAAATAGTGGAGATTTCCGACCTTGGCGTTGGCCAGGGGCGCCGCATAGGCGGCGGAGCCCGAGATTTGGAATTGGGCGCCCGGGTCGGAAGCTGAGTAGGCGGCGCCATTCGTGCCGGGTTTAATCGCCAGGCCGTTGAACACATAAGCGCCGCAGGCGCTGTTGGGCGTGGCGCCCGGGAGGCCGGCCTTGGAGCTGCTGCAGGTAATTTGCCGAGGATCGTCCGTCCGCAGAAGCAGCGTGGTCAGCGGGGCCCAGGCCTCATGGGTGTACATGGTGTCCGCACGCACCAGATTGGTCAGGTTCTCAGTGATCTCATATTTCAGGCTGACGCGGACATTGGTGCGGTTCACGGCGCCAATCGGGGATTGCCCCGGAGCGACGTTGATCAGATAGCCGTCGTGCTTCTGATATCCGACCGCGATCCCGGCTTGCATCTTGTCGGTGACCGAGCCGCTCATGCGGACCGCTTCGTCGATCAGGTTGTAGTTGCCGACGTTGATGGTGTTCTGGAACTGGAATTCCTTGGACGGTTCACGCGAGATGAAGTTGATCGCGCCGCCCACGGCGTTCCGGCCGAAGGTCGAGCCCTGGGGGCCTTTGACCACTTCCACGCGGGCAAGGTCATTGAAGTTGCTGGTCAGCGCCACGGTGGAGCGGCCCAGATAGATGCCGTCCATATAGAGGCCGACGTCTTGTTCGTTGTTGGAGGCGTAGCCGCCGATGCCGCGGATGTAGGGCACCACGTTGGAGCCGTTGTTGGAAATCTTCAAGCTGGCCACGGCCGAGGGCAGATCGCGCAGGGTCACGACCTTCGACTTATCCAGCACATCGCCGCCGATCACCGACACCGAGATGGCGGTCTTCTGCAGATTGGTCGCGCCGGTCTTGGTCGCGGTGACGACAACATCGCCGATCGTGTTGTTGTTCTGGGCCTGAGCCGCCATCGGCGGCGCGAAGGCCAGAACGGCCAGTCCAACACTCGCCAACATATGGAATTTATTCACGTTTCACCCCTGCTTGAGTTTGCCAATTTAGGCCCGGTAAACCGCTGTTCGATAGAGAACATCGGTTTCCTAGCAACACGCGTATCCGATCAAGGCGAAGCTGACAAGTTACGTTGCAGGTTTATTTCATTTACTTCCAAACCGAGATAAACGTTGGTTATCCCACAGTTCGGTGAGCACCGATATTTGGCAAGTGGCGATTTCTTGCTGTTCCAGCCAGCAAAACCCGTCCGAACAGCCGCCCGCCTAGGATAGGCCGGCTTGGCTCTTGCGAGGCTCATCGCTTTCATCCTCGCAGCCTGGGTCGAAGGCTTTCAGCCCCTGCAGGAAGTCCTCGAGGATCTCGCTGAACTCCGTGACGTCGACGCCGGCGTGCGATGCGGGCGCGAAGCGATAGCGCCAGTAGCTGACCACGTGCTGGATCGCCCCCAATCCCTCGCCCAGTTCGGCGAACAGGGCCGGGGCGTTGAGCAGGAATTGACGAAACGGCGCGGGATCTCGGCTTTCCACCAGTTGACCATAGGCAGTGTCGTACACGCCGATGGTCCGTCGCACGCCCTCACACGCCGCGGCCAACCGCTGGCGAAACCTAGCGCGATCCGTTTCGATTTTAGCCCGAGAGTCCGCGCCGAAAGCCCCGTGCAGCTTGATGCGGCTGATCTCCGTGGCCACCTGGGCGATTTGCCCGGTCAGTTCCTCCAGGGACCATTTGTAATAGAGAAACCCCTTCCAGCAGAACACGCCCTCTCGGTAGTCATCGATGCCCAGTTTGAGCGTGTTGCGCAGAGGCTCGGTCTCGACATCAGCGCGGCTGGACAGCAGCTTACCGGCCAATTTGCCCGCGCCCTGCGTCCCGCCCCTGCCCTGCTCCCCCTCCGTCAATCCGGCCAGGGGCTGCACCTGTCGCAGGACAAAGCTGTGCATCCGGTTGAGATCGGCAGAACCGATTTCGAAATAATGGGGCGAGGGTTCAAGCCCGTTTCGTCTCAACTGTTCGCGCAGTACGAACGGATCAAGGGTCGGCGACTGATCCAGAATTTTCAGCACCATTCGGTCATGAGAGCCGAACCTGGCCTGCGGCCCCAGGATGTTATTGATCAACTCGGCATGGCCGCGTTGGCCCATGAAGAAAAAATGGGCGCCCGCGGTCAGGTCTTTGGAATCGATAGGCACGACCAACTTAGTGGCCAACAGGCGGTGGTCAGGGAACAGATCCTGCTCATCGCGTCGCAGCCTATGTTTGATGATGATGCTGCGGTTGAGCATGGCGTTGTGAAACAGCGGAGCGGCTTGGCCGCCTGCGGCCGATGGCTCGAGCTTGGCGATCGCGTTCAGGTTCAGCACCCGCGCGGTGGACCCGGACCGTTCCAACTGAGCAAGGCTGCGCACAATTCGGTGAGGCGTCATAAAAAAGCTCGGACCCACGGGTTGGCGGGCAAGCTACAATATCAACGTAAACAAATGGCTTGGACGGTTCGCGCGGGCCATCGCGGCCCCACAGTCCCGAAGTCAGAGCTCCAGCAACCCGTCGGCCAGATGATGTGGCGCGCCCACTGATGGAAAATGCTCAGCCAGGAGCCCGCCGCAAAGATTGACCGCCTCCACGAAGCCCTCCGCCGCGGCGCCCTGCCGAATCCCTTCCAGCACCGCCGCCACCGCCTTGTCCCACGCCGGATCGCCCACTTTTTCATGGATCGCCTCATCGGCCACCACCGCCACCATGCGATCTTCCAGCGACGCGAAGATCACCACGGTCGCGCCGATTTGCGATCCCAGCAGCCGGGCAGCCATGAGCTGGGCCATGGCCGCCTGCCGCACCCGTCGGTGCTTGAGCAAGCCAGGGGTCAGGGCCAGTTTAACCGGGCGAACGGCGGCGATCAGGAGCGCCACCAGGGCGAATACCAGGATCTGGACCGAGGCATAGCCGGTCAGCGCCGCGCCAACCATGGCGTTGCCTTCCCAAGCGCCCGTGTCCCAGCCCTGCGCCACAGCCGGCGGCGAATGGATACCGACCATCACCGCGATTGGAGGAAGCAGCAGGGCTGCCCCCGTACCCCACGCCAAAGGCGTTTCACGATAGTTGGACACCTTGCGCGCCAGAACGCAGAGAATTTCTCCCGATGTGGCGGCTTCCGCTTTGCGCACTGCGGCGGCTATTTTGTCGTGATCAGGCTTGGTCAGCATCACCAGCTCCCCGAAGATCCGCCGCCGCCGAACGAGCCGCCGCCGCCGCCCGAAAAACCGCCGCCGCCTCCGAAGCCTTCGTCGTCAAACGACCGTCGGGAGAACGCGCCGTTGAGCAACAGCAGGGGAAATATCCACCCCGCCCCGGAGCCCCCACGCCCGCCGCCGAGGATCGCGCCCATGGCCCACAGCATGACGAAAGCGAAGACGATCAAGGGAACGGGATTGGTCGATCGCCCTGTTTGAGCGCCCTGAGCCGCCTGCGCCGCCTTCATCTCGGCGGCGGAGGGCTCCAGACTCAGTTGATCGACCAAGGCCTGGACGCCGGCCACGATTCCGCCGGGCGTATCGCCGGTGCGGAACTTGGGAAGCACCTGCCGTTGCAAAATCTGGCTGGACAGGGCGTCGGTGACGATCGGCTCCAGGCCGTAGCCCACTTCGATCCGCACCTTGTGCTCGCTGGGTGCGACGATGAACAAGACGCCGTTGTCCAGCCCCTTTTGGCCAACGCCCCATGCGCGTCCGAGCTGATAGCCGTAGTCGGAGATCTCATAGCCATTAAGCGACGGCAGGGTGACGACGATCAGCTGTCGGCTCGTCTTGGCCTCAAGAGCGTCAAGAGCCTGGGTCAGCTGGGCCTGAATGGCTGGCGACAGAACGTGGGCTTGGTCCACCACACGCCCCGTCAGGGCCGGAAAGCTGGGCGCGGCGCGTGACGGGCTCGCCGCCAACCCCAACCCAAGAACCAGAAGCAATCCCCAAATCAGCCCGGCCGCCCGGCTGCGAAAACTCATTTGACTGGGGCCGATCCCGGCGCCGCGCCCGCTGCCGTTCCGCCCGGCGGGGTAATATTGAAATTGACCTGGGGCGCGGTCTGGGCGGACTGGCTCGCGGCAAACAGCGTCATGGGCTTGGCGTCTTTTTGAAAGGTCGAGACCCAGAACACGCCCGGGAAGGTCTGCAGCTCGGTATTGTAGGACCTGACCGCCTCATTGTAGTCGCGGCGAGCGACGGCGATGCGATTTTCGGTGCCCTCTAACTGCGATTGCAGCGCCAAGAAATTCTCGTTCGACTTCAGGTCGGGGTATTTTTCGTTGATGGACATGAGGCGTCCGAGCACCCCGCTCAGTTGATTCTGCGCCTGTTCAAATCGCTGGAACGCCGCCGGGTCGGTGAGGGTCGACGCATTCACCTGAACCTGGGTGGCCTTGGCCCTGGCGTTGGTTACATCCACCAACACGCCGCGCTCTTGCTGAGCATAACCTTGCACCGTGCTCACAAGGTTTGGAATGAGGTCCGAACGACGCTGGTACTGGCTCTGCACGTCCGCCCAGGCCGCCTGGGCCTGGCCGGCTTTCGTCGGAATGGTGTTGTAGCCGCATCCCCCCAGCGCCATAGGCAGGGCAAGCGTCATCCAAATCAGCGAACGGCGTAGAATTTTGGGTGTCACGGCAGCATCCTCGCTCATAGGAGGGGCGCAGCTTAGCAGACCCCCCGTGGCGCTCATATGGGCGCTCACGCGACGCCTACAAGCCTATTCGATCTGACCACGCGCACGCAAAGCCGCCTCGGTCCGGTTTCGCGCGCCGGTAATGTTCAAGATCGCCTGAACGTGGAGCTTGACCGTCGCCACCGAGATGCCGAGAGCCGTGGCGATTTCCTTGTTGGTCTGACCGATCTCGATCAGCTTGAGCACTTCCAGTTGTCGGGTCGACAGGAGTGAACGCAGGCTCGGCTCCCCCCCGGCCTTGGGGTCGGTGAGCTCGCTGAAATATATTCCGCCCGCCAGGATCAGTTTAAGCGCGGCAGTGACCAATTCCGGCGCCGACGTTTTCGGCACGCAGCCCTTGACCCCGCCTGCTCGAGCCGCTCGGATTTCCGCCGGCTCCAGCATCGCCAAAAGCACTAACGGCGCCGGGGCCAAGGCGTTCACGGCGGCCTTGATGTGCGCCAACTCGTGATCGCCCGACGATAGGTCAAGCACCACGAGGTCGGCCGCCTTGGTCCGCGTGGCGGCCAGGGCGGCGTCCAGCCCGCAATAGCGCTCCACCTCGCCAGGCGTCACCATAGCGCCGACCAGAGCGGCCAATCCTTCCCGGCAGACCGGATAGCGGCTGATGACAATAGCTCGCATCAACGTGGACCGGCCGCGCGAATCATTTGTTGGGACTCCCTGGAGTGTGTCGGTCTGCGCCGGGTGCAGAATACAAGCACTAGGACCAATCGACATTCAGGATTCACAGGGCGACTGAGCGCTGATTCATTCCGTTCCGGATTTATTGATTCGGAGCAGAACGATGAGTGTGAAGCG
>JBEHYN010000044.1:0-24457 GCA_048498155.1 Pseudomonadota bacterium
TCCAGGCGCCCATGGCCTGATCGGTGGTCGCCGCCGCCTTGGGCTGGCCGTCCAACCAAAGCGCCACGGCGGTGCCCGCCAGGCGGCGCAGGGCAGCCAGCACCTCGTCGGCGGCTTTGAGCTCTTCTCGGCGCCACCAGATTTCGAGAGCCGCCCGGCGGCGCGCCTCGTCGGCCTTGTTGCTTGCCAGGCCCGCCTCGCGCCGCGCCGCGCGGATCGGGCGCACATCCTCGCCCGGCGTCGACAAGGCCACCCCCGCCAGCTTGCCGTTGCGCTCGATGGCGTCGGCCAGCGCTAGTTTCAGCCGGTCGCCCTCCGAGCCCGGCCACAGCAAGAGACTCCCGGCCAAGGCTATCGCCCCGCCGATCACCGTGTTCAGGGCGCGAATGCCGGCAATGGCCGGCTCGCGCACGCCGGGGTGAGTGAGATCGAGGATCAGCACAAAGAGGGGGGTCAGGAACAGTACGAACAGGCCGTAGTTCACCGCCCGGAACGACATGCAGGCCATGGCCAGGGGAAACATCAACAGCAGTAGGGACAGTTGGGAGTGGAACATCATCCCCAGCAGGGCCGCCAGTCCCCCGCCCAGGACCCCGCCCAGAACCCGTTCGATGGCGCGCACGCCGCTGTAGTACAGATAGGGCTGCTGAATCAGCACCACCGTGGTGGTCATCCAATAGCCGTAGGGCAGCTTGAATCCCTGGGCGAGCAGATAGGCGCCGGTCACGCAGATCGACACGCGGGCGGTGTGTCTCAGAAAAATCGAGTTCCAGGTCAGGTTGGCCTTGATAGGCCCCCATAGCCGCTCGCCCAGGGGCTTGGCCGACTTCACGGGCGCGGGGCCGCGTCCCGCGACATCTTCCATGTCGTCTTCGGCGATGTGCAGGGCCTCGGCGGCCATCGGGGTGATCAGGCGGCAAATCTGGGCCGGCGCCGCTTCGGCGGCTCGCATCAAACGTTTAGCGGCGATCTTCAGTGGGGCTGGGTCGCCATCGGTGGCTTCCACTAATCGATCCAGCCGATGCATCAGGCTGGCGATCTGCATGATCAGGCGCGTGGTGCGCCGCTGCTGAGCGGGTCCGCCCGGCCCATCGCGTTCCAGCACATCAGACAGGGCGATCAGGCAGGCGAATTCGGTCTCCGCCGTCGCCAGCGCCGCCAGAATGAGCGCCCCCGCCACGCTGATATTGTCCTGATCGTTGCGTCCGCCTACGGCTTGCAAAGTCAGCCGCCGCGCTTCTTCAATGGCCAGGCGCACGCCGCCTCGATGATGCTGGGCGTGGGCGGACCAATGGGCGGGTTCGGCGGTGGGCGACGCCGTCTTGGCCAGATCCACGGCCATGGCGGCCAGGCGCCGGTAGGCCTGTCCCAGGGCGGTGCGCGCGGCCGCGTAAGGATGGATGCGCCAGACCGTCAGGCTGAGCAGGGAAGCCCAGAGGCAACCGGTCAGACAAAGGCCCGCGAAGGTCAGCAGGGCGCGCGGGTCGCCAAGGGGCCGCGCGATGGTGACCACGGCGCAGACCACCAGCAGGTTGGATAGGGTCGCCGCCTCGGCCCCGTAGACCCGCATGAAGCTGCAGATCGTCGCGATGAGCAGCAGGGCGCAAGCTGCGGGGACAGGGCCGAAACTCGCCACCCCGGCCGAGAGCACCGCGACAAAGGTCCCCGCGACAGCGAACAGGCCAAGCATCCGCGCGCGTATTCGGTTGGGTCCGCCCGGGTCGACCATGCAGGTCCAAAAAGCCATGACCGCCGCCCATGCCAGGTTCGGATCGTGCCCCACGACGGCAATGGCGGCGAGGGAGGCGCAAGCGGCGGCGGCCCGCAGCCCTTCGCTGAGGCTGGCGGCTTCCGGCGAAAATTTGACGGACCATCGCGCCAGGACGTTGGGGGCCTGGCCGCGCAAGGGTCCTCGTCTGGCGTCGCTCATGGTCCCGTCTGGCCGACACGAGCCGTCCATCGGCGCGCGAGGTCACCGCTTAAGCCGTTTCGCCGCCTGAATCGACCACCCGATCCGGCAGGGCTCGGTTCATCTTTCGTTGACCAAAAGTCTTAACAGGAAAGTTAACTTGGCCTGTCAATGATGGTTATATCGCTCTGTGAAAGGTTTTGGCTGTGACCATTCAAGACTATTTGGCTGCTTTCGACCAATGGCTCTCCCAGCATATTTATGCCGCGAGCAAGGCGGGCAAGGATTTGGCTTTCCGGGACAGGCGTCTTAACTGCGCCCTTAAGCTTGATGACGATGGCGGCGCCTGGGACTATGTGCTGCTGGAACCTGGGGCCGCGCCCCCGCCGGGCCGCGACTGGTCGGTCTATCGCCTGCATGGGGTGGAGCTGACCGACGCGCCCATCGACTTTTCGGTCCATAAAGCCCGGCGCGGCCGCTACGCCATCATTGCCGAACTGGCCGAGGCCGTGTTCGGCGCCGCGCCTGGCTGGACCCGCGCATTGCGTTAGGGCGCATTGCCCGCCCCTGCGGGGCTGTGCGACAGGGTGCCGGTGAAGCCATTGTCCTGCATCCAAATCCTGCGTGCCGTCGCCGCCCTGGGCGTGCTGCTGTTTCATGCCTGCCAGTGGTCGGGTCTGGATTTCGCCGTGGGCGCCGCCGGCGTGGATTTGTTCTTTCTGATCTCAGGCTTTGTCCTGTGGCTTTCGGCCGAGCGCGGCGCGCCTTCGCCGGGCGGGTTCTTGGCCGCCAGGGCGGTGCGCGTGGCGCCGCTGTATTGGCTTTGGACGGGGTTGAGTGCGCTCGTGGCTTGGCGCTGGCCCGGCATGCTGCCGGTGGTCAGCCTGAATCTGCGGCACGGCCTTCTGTCTTTGGCTTTTTTACCCCATCTCGACCCAGGGGGTGGTCCATTTCCCCTATTGCCCAGTGGTTGGACCTTGACCTACGAGGCCTACTTTTATCTGGCCTTCGCTGTCGCCCTGACCCTGCCCAAGCATCGTCGCTTTCAGGCCCTAGCCGTCATGCTGACGATCACGGCGCTGGTCGGGTTTGCCTATCATCGCTGGTACATCCTGCTGGCCAACCCGCTGTTGCTCGAGTTTCTGGCCGGTGCGGCGCTGGCCCGCTGCTGGCGCTCGGGAGCCTTGGCGCGGCTTGGCGGCCGCCGAGCCGCCCCGGCGAGCTTAGCGCTGGGCGTGCTGTTATTGGCCCTACAACAGATTGCGGGCATTCAATCGGACTTCTGGCGGCCGGTCCTATTCGGCGCCCCCGCCGCGATGATTTTGACCGGCGCGCTGAAGCTCGATCAACCCGACCCTTTTACATCGAAACGAATGCCGGTTCGTCGCCTTTTGACCGCAGGCTTGGCGCGTTTGGGCGACGCGTCCTATTCGCTCTACCTGTGTCAGCTGCCGGTGGTGATGGCGGTGCTGGCGCTGACGCCGGTCTTGTCAGGCTCGTTGCGCGTCGCGATCACCATACCTTTGGCCGTGATGGTGGGCCTCACCAGCTACTTCTGGATCGAACGGCCTTTGACCGAAAGCTTGCGGCGCGCGCTCACGCCCGCCGCTCCGTTACGGATGGCTTAGCCCCAGCTGTCTGTCGTGCCCGTCCGGCGCGCGACCACGGGCGCCCGGCGGATGGGCGCAGGCGTCGGTTCGGGCGCGGGCCGTCCAAACAGGAAGCCCTGGCCGAAGTCCACGCCGATCTTGCGCAGCATGTCGGCCGACTCCTCATTCTCGACCATCTCGGCCACGGTGGTGACCTTCAGTTCGCGGCACAGGTCGGTCAAGTGCTGAACCACTGCCGTATTTCGCCCGCCGGCGGTGGACAGTTCTCGGATATAGCGTCCGTCAATCTTGATCTCGTCCACGGCGATCGCGCGCAGATAGTCGAATGAGGCGGCGCCCGCTCCGAAATCGTCCAGCGCCAGCTTGCAGCCCTCTTTGCGCAGTCGCCGGACCAGGGCGTCGGCGGCGGGCAGGTCGTCGATGATGGCGCTTTCTGTTATTTCCAGGATCAAGCGACCACGGATCGATGGCTCGTTGTGGACCATTTGCAGCAGCTTGGCTGCGAACGCAGGCGCCATCAAGGATCGTGCGGAGACGTTGGCCGCCAGGCGAAGGGCGCTGCGGCCCGGCTTTTTCATCTCGGCGATCACCGTCTGCACGACAGCCGTGTCCAGATCGTGGATGATGTCCATAGTCTCGGCCATCAAGATGGACTCAGTAGGGCTGTCGTTGCCCCCAAGCCGCACCAGGGCTTCGTAGTGATCCGTGGCGCCCGTCTGCAGATTGACGACGGGCTGATAAGCCATGTTGAATCGGCGTGAGGCGACCTGAACCTTCACCCGCGAAGCCTCCACCACGGTCTGCTTGATCATGCCGCTCAGAGAGCCGCCGGACATCCCCGCAGCACCACCGGCGATGAAACGATCTAAGGCCATGCGCAGCATGCGGGCGCTGTCGCTGGCGCCTTCGACGCCAAGCTCCAGGGAATCCAGCGTTGGCCTGACCTGGGGCAAACCGACGCCGGACATGGCGCGGCTGAGGCGTTCGGCGACACGGGCGCTGGGCTCGGCGCGTTGCCGGACGAAGGCGTAGCGGTCATCCTCAAGCTGAGCGGCGGACGAACCATCGATGGATTCCGCTCGGATGGCGGCGGCGACGCGGCCGAGAACCTCCGCTGATTGGCTGTCGCCCAGGGCGTCGGCGGCTTGTTTCAGTCCCGCGAGCTCTACCAGCTCCATGTTCAGGTCAACGCCGCTTTGCGCCGCGTGTTTGATCGCCGCGTCTGCCACGGCGCTCAGGCTATCGATGGTGTGCAGGCCGTTGGGACCGGCCGGTTCGATAGTGGTCGAGGCAACAGCGTGTATGGTCAGGGCGCAGGAGATGCGCGGAGCCAGTTGCGGCAAGCAGCAGGCGTACAGTCCCACGTAGCGTTTCAATTTTCGCCCGCCGACCGGCTTGAGTCCGACGCGGATCGGCCCGCGACGGTCGCCCTTGCCCACGCTTTGGAGGAAGGCGGTCACGACCGGCGCATCGTCTTCGCTGATCAGGTTGCGCCAGGACTGGCCGACAAGGGCCGTCGGCTCCTGGCCCACCAGCTGATTAGCGGCGCCGAGGGCGAAGGTCACAGAGCCGCTCGGCTCCAGCTCAAAAAGCAAATCTGCACAAGCGAAGGCGAATCCAAGAAGGCGCGCGGAATCATCAGTCATCAATCAGCATTCCCTGCAGGCTCATATTCGCAAGGACGGCTCCGTTGCGAAATTGTGCGCCGACCGTTCACTTGAGCCTTGCGTCCGGTTGGGACTTTCCGCTCGCCGTTGTTGTAACCCGGACGAGTTAACAACCTGTGCGGCCGCCCCGGCCCCAACCCTTGTCATAGGGCGGAAACCCGGCGTGGATCGAGCAGGGCGCGGACGTCAGCGGGTAGGGGCGATGGCGCGCCGCAAATGTCTGCGGCGATGTGTTCGCCAAGCACAGGCGCGGTGGTGAACCCGCGCGAGCCCAAGCCGCCAAGGACATAAAGGCCGTTCCGATTCAAGGCGCCCGCCAGGGGCATTCGGTCCGGCGTGGCGGCGCGGATCTCAGCGCGGCCCTGCAGACCCTCCGGGTCGATGCCGGCCGCCATGGCGGGCAGGACCTCGGCCAGGCTCGCCAGATTGCGGCCATGGTCGAGCGGAGACAGGTCGCAGTCTTCCCGTTCGCGATCATGGGTGGCGCCGAACACCAGCCCGCCGTCGAAGGGCGCCGCATAGCCGCCCCAGGCCATCGCCGTGTTCAAGCGGGCCTCGGCGGTCCAACTGGCCTGGCCGCGTACGGGCAGTAGGACAAGCCCACCGTCCAAGGTGCGGGCCTCAATTCCCGCCGCGATACAGACAGCGTCTGTCTCGGCGATAAGCCGTTCCTTGCGATCCCACAGGCGCCACGCGCCGTGGAATGGCTGCAGCCGCGCTACCGTGGCTCGTTGCGTTGTCGCCGCGCTCAACCAAGCCTGCAGGATGGCCTGCGGCCTGATCACCAAGCTGTCGACGAACAGCAAGGCGTTCTCGTCCAAGGGCTGACCAGCCCTGGCGGCGGCCTGCCCGGCGTTCAGGCTGTGCAATCGGGCCGGATCAAATACTCCGCTGGCCGCCACAGCGGCGAACCTGCGGGCGTCTCGTTCGGCGTGGGCCAACTGCAAATGACCCCGGCCGGCCACGGCCGTATCGCCCATGGCCCCGTAGAGATCGCAAGCCCGGGCCAGGGCTTGGGCGTAGAAGGCCGCGCGCGGTCCGCCGCCCGCGTCGAGCGCCGGCGCCACCAAGGCCGCCGGATTGCCCGAGGCCCTCGCCCCAACGCCTTCCGCCTCGATGACCAAAGGGCGAGCCCCAAGGTCGCCCAGCGCCCGCGCCAAGGCGGCGCCCGCGATGCCCGCGCCGATGATCGCCACCCTGGGCGCGCCGGGGTGAGGAGACGGAGCCGCTGTTCGCCGCCCCTGCAACCGTTCGCGTTTTCGCCCATGGCCGGGGTGCTTGCTGATCTCAAAGCCCGCAGCCTGCAAACCGCGGCGCACATCTCCGGCTACGGTGAAGGTGCCCAGGCGGGCGTCCGGCGCCGAATGCGCCGCCAGGGCGTTCAGCACCTCGGGCCGCCACATCTGCGGGTTCTTGGCGGGAGAGAAACCATCCAAGAACCAGGCGTCGGCACAGCCCGACCATTGGTCCAGCGCCCAACCGGCCTCGCCGATGGCCAGGTCGAGGGTTGCGTCCAGATCCGGAAAGGCAAGGCGGTGAAAGCCCGGCGCCCGGCGCGGCCATTGAGCCAACAACTCGGCAGCCAGATCGGCAAGCTCGGGCCAAGCGCTGAGAGCGCGGGCGGCCTCCTGCATGGCGAGTGGAAAGGCCTCGACGGAAAAGATCGCTAGACGTTGGCCGGGCATGCGGCCCGCACGCCAAGCCTGGAGCAAGGCGAGAATGTTCAGCCCGGTTCCGAACCCAAGCTCGCCGACAGTGTAGCGGGTCCGTCCGCGCCAGGCTTCGGGCAGGCCGCAGCCTTGGAGGAAAACGGCCCGAGCTTCAGCCAAGCCGTCCGCAGCCGAGTAATAAATATCGTCGAAACGCTGGGAGCGGGGCGCGCCCTCGGCCGTCCAGCTCAGCGCGGCCTCGTCTACCTGCCCCGTCATGGAATCTCCGCGCAAAGCAAAAGGGCCGCCCTAAGGCGGCCCTTCCGTTACGCCGAAACGTACCAGTGCTTACTTTGCAGCCGCGTCAGAAGCGGAAGCAGCGGCGTCAGAAGCGGAGGCAGCCGCGTCAGAAGCGGAAGCAGCGGCGTCAGAAGCGGCGGCAGCCGCGTCAGAAGCGGCAGCCGGAGCTTCCGCCTTCTTGCACGCGACGACAGACAGAGCAGCGACGGCGACGCCCGTCACGAGCAACTTACGAAGAACTTCGGAGGTCATGGTCCTGGTCCCCTGAGGAGGTTAGAGCGCCAAAGTTACATCGACGCCATCGCCGAGTTAGCCTATTTTCAGGCCAACCGGCAAGGCTCCAATGTGGCGCTGAACGCGAATATGCCGTCATCGTGGGCATGAGCGAGTCACATCCGGCGTGTGAAGGGCCGCTTTTAAGCCCTTTGCACCGCCATTGCCGCCAGTTCGCGCCGATGCGGCGATCCCTCGGCTGGGCACGCGAATCAGAGGCCGGGAAGCCTCAACCTTCCGCGGGGATGTTGCTGAGCGCATCTTCCAGCTCCAGGAAGCTGGGCTGGGCGGCGGACGGCACGCTGCCGCGGCCGATTTCAACCGAGATCTGGGCAGCGTTGCCGTGAAGATGGGCAACCAGCACGCCTTGGATGATTTTATAGAACGAAGCCTCTTCGTCCACGATCGCTCCCAGCCGCGTGGCCATCGGTCCCACCAGGCCATAGGCGAGAAACACCCCCATGAAGGTGCCGACCAAGGCGCCGCCGATCATGCCGCCGAGGATTTCCGGCGGCTCGGTAATCGAGCCCATGGTCTTGATGACGCCGAGCACGGCCGCCACGATGCCCAGGGCGGGCAGGGCGTCGGCCAGGGCCTGCAGGGCGTGCGATGGCCCGAGATGTTCGTGGTGGTGCTTTTCCAGCTGTTTTTCCATCGCGTCTTCCACCTGGTGCGGATCTTCCAGGTTCATGGTCATCATCCGCAGGGTGTCGCAGATGAAATCGACCGCGAAATGATCCTTCGTGATCCGGGGGAAGCGCGAAAAGATATTGCTGTCTTTGGGATTTTCGATGTGGCTTTCCAGGGCGATCACGCCCTTGGACTTCATGGTTTTGGTCAGCAGAAACAGTAGCGAGAGCAGGTCGCGGTAGTCTGAGGACTTCCATTTTGGCCCGGCGAACACCTTGCCGAACGAACCGCCGGTGGCCTTGATTGTCGTCATGCTGTTGGAGATCAGGAAGGCGGCGATGCCCGCGCCGCCGATGGCCATCAGCTCATGGGGCGCCGCCTCCAGGATCACCGGAAGCTTGCCGCCGGAGATGATGTAGCTGCCGAACACCGAGGCGAACAGAACGACTATGCCGATAATCTGAAACATGCATCCCCGCCCGATTGAGGCGGCAAGCATCCGCGTTAATGCTTAATTCCCCGTTGCCGAAGCAGGCGTTGCGGGCGCAATCGCAGCCGCCTCGCTCTGCAGGCGATGGGACAGGTCCGCCGTGAGGTAGCCGTCGGCGGGCAGGCCGCGAACCTTCTGCCAGGCGCGCACGGCGGAGCGGGTGTTCATGCCGATGACCCCGTCCGGCTGGCCTGGGTTGAAGCCTAGGGTGATCAGCGCCTGCTGGGCGCCGATGCGGTCCTGCGCCGTCATGGCCGCTTCCACCGGCCAGGCCACGGTGAGGGGACCTGCCCCGGCGATGCGATCCGCCAACAGGCCGACGGCCAGGGCGTAGCTGGTCGAGTTGTTATATTTTCGAATGACGAAATGGTTGGGCAGCACCAGGAAAAGCGGCCCGGTTGATCCGGCCGGCGCGATCAGCTGCGCGGGCGCGTTGGCGTCCGTCTCGCTCCAGTCGGAGCCCGAGGCGGCCCGCACCCCGTCCAGGGCCCAGGCGGAGGCCGTCTGCATGGCGCCTTCGGTCACGCTGAAATCGAAGCCCGCAGGCGTCAGAACCTCGCGCGCCCAGCCGCCACCGCGCTTCCAGCCATAGTGCTGCAACAGGTTGGCGGCTGAGGCGAGGGCGTCGGCGGGAGAACCCCAGATGTCGCGCCGGCCATCGCCATCCCCGTCAACGGCGTTGGCCAGATAGGATTCGGGGATCATTTGGGTCTGGCCCATGGCGCCGGCCCAAGAGCCCTTCATCTGCTCCCGTACCGCAGCGCCGGTAGAAATCATCCGCAGAGCGGCCCAAATCTGGCTTTCGGCCCAATCTCGCCGCCGTCCGGCCGCCGCCAGGGTGGCCAGAGAGCGGATCACGTCCATGTCGCCCTGAACCGCGCCGTATGAGGATTCCGCGCCCCATACCGCCGTCAGGATCGGGCCGGGCACGCCGAAGCGATCCTCGATCTGGGGCAACCAGACCGCAGCGGCCGCATGTTTGGTTTGGCCCAGCGCCACGGTCCTGTCCGACACGGCCGCGCGCATATAGTCGCCAATGGGCTTGGAAAGCTCGGGCTGACGGCCGTCCAGGCTGGTCACGCGCGGATCGGGACTGAGGCCGGCCAGTTCCCGGCGCAGAAGATCGAGCGACCAGCCGGCAGTGGCGGAGCGCTGAAAGAAGCTCTGCAGCCAGGCGTCGAACTGCGAATCTCCCGATGCTTCAGGGACGCCCGCCACCGTCTCCGCCGGACGACTGCCCGCATCGGGACCCAGACCCGGAAGGGGATTGGCGCCCGGATTGGCCATCCCCGCGGCGGCCAGCATCATGAATAATCGGCGGTCCATGGCCCTTAGGCTAAACGGCCTTGCGGCCGCCACCAATCATAAAGCCGAGATTGACTAAGGCGACCTTGCCCCCTATACGCACGCCCTTCGCGTCACCGGCGCAAATTTCTGATCCTTGGCCATCGAGTTCCGTCATGAAGGTCCGTAGCTCTCTGAAGTCCCTCAAGGGACGCCATCGCGACTGCAAGCTCGTGCGCCGCAAGGGCCGGGTGTATGTGATTAACAAGACCGATCCTCGCTTCAAAGCCAGACAGGGCTGAACGGACTAGGGTTCCAGAGGTTCCGAAACGCCGCCTTCGGGCGGCGTTTTCGATTCCGGCACGGTGTCGCTGGAACCCATGTTTTAGCCATGCTCCAATAGGGCATGCCGATCATCGATCCCTCTTTTCCCGCTGTCGCCGCGGGCCTTATCGGTTCGGCGGTCGCGATCTATTTCGCCTGCGAGTATTTCGTGAACGGGGTTGAGTGGATCGGCCACCGCTTCGCCATGGGCCAAAGGGCGACCGGCTCCTTGCTCGCGGCCTTCGGCACGGCCTTGCCCGAAAGCGTGGTGACCCTTGTCGCGGTAGCCTTCGGCGCCGGCGCGGCCCAGCAGGACCTGGGCGTCGGCGCGGCCCTCGGCGGTCCCCTGGTCCTGGCCACGATTGCTTACGCCGTGACCGGACTGACATTATTGGCTTGCCGCAGGCCCTTGCGCGGGCCCGCCGCCGCCGCCGATTTCGCCGCCCTTAGCCGCGACCAAGCCTGGTTCATCGGCCTGTTTGTGGTCAAGTTGGGGGTGGGTCTGATCGCGTTTGCCTTCAAGCCTTGGCTCGGCGTGCTGTTCCTGGCCGCCTATGCCCTCTTCGCCTGGAAGCAGGCCACCGCCGAGACGGGGGAGGCGGAGGGCGAATTGGAGCCTCTCAAGCTGCAGCCGGGCGCCGACACACCTTCGACAGTGTTGATCCTCCTGCAAACCCTTGGGGCCTTGGCGGTGGTGTTCTTCGCCTCTCGCGTCTTCGTCGGCCGGCTCGGCGCCTTGGGTCATCTGATTGGCCTGGGCCCGCAGCTTCTGGCTTTGCTGCTCAGCCCGATCGCCACCGAGATGCCCGAAATTCTCAACGCCATCATCTGGATTCGCCAGGGCAAGGTCAGCATGGCCCTGGCTAATATTTCCGGCTCCATGATGATCCAGGCCACTGTGCCGACGGCGCTGGGCCTGTTTTTTACGCCCTGGCGCCTGCAACCGTCCCTGATCGTGGCGGGAGCCGCGACCCTGGCGGCCATGGTCATGCTGTGGGCCGGTTTTCGCACCGGCCGCATCTCGCGCCCAATGCTGGCGGCCACGGCGCTGTTCTACGGGCTTTTCCTTGCGGTGGTGCTGTTGGGGCATCTTTCTTAGGCGGCGTTCTGGGTTTAGGTTCTGCGCCCTTCCCATCCGCACGCTTTGACGAGACCCTGACCCATGGCCGACGATTCCTCCTCCCTCGATGTTCTCAACACCACGGCCCAGACTCGTCTGAAGACCATCATCGAGCGCATTGAGCGGCTTGAAGAGGACAAGGCCGCCGTGGCCGCCGACATCAAGGAGGTGTTCGCCGAGGCCAAGGGCGAGGGCTTTGACGTCAAGATCCTGCGCAAGGTCGTGCGCCTGCGTAAGCAGGATCAGGCCAAGCGCCTGGAGGAAGAGGCCTTGCTCGACCTGTATCTTTCGGCGATCGGGGGGCTGTGAAGCGCACCGCGCCAGACCCGAAGGCGGCGGCCAAGCGCGCCGCCCTCAATGCTCTGCGCCGGGCGCGCCGCGCGGCCGACAAGGCCGGGGTGGAATTGTCGGCGTGGGAAGGCGAGTTCCTGGGTTCCGTGGAGCAGCGGCTTCAAACCTACGGCCGAGCTTTCGGCGACCCGGAGAAGGGCGCGCCTGGGGCCAGCCTGTCCGCGCGCCAGGGCCTCAAGCTCAAGGAAATCTCGGCCAAGGCCAAGGGCAAGCCAAAGGCCTTGGGGCGGGGCGGATTTCATCGCCGCAAACCGGCGCCGGACGGCTTGGATTGATCCTTTTGGCGCCCTATTTGCGGCGGTGAAGGGTTGACTTCGCGCCTGACGGACGCAAAACCCCCCGACCAAACAGTTTAGTTGCGAAAATTCAGGCGTTTTGCGCGCCTTCAGAGGAATTAAACATGACCCTCCGCGTCGCGATCAATGGCTTTGGCCGCATCGGCCGGTTGGTGCTGCGTTCGATCTACGAGAACGACCGGCGCGATATCGAAGTCGTCGCCATCAACGATCTGGGCCCGGTGGAAACCAACGCCCATCTGTTCCGCTATGATTCCACCCACGGCCGCTTCCCGGGCGTGGTGAAGGTCAGCGGCGACGGCCTGGATATCGGCCGGGGTCCGATCAAGGTCACGGCGATCCGCAATCCGGCCGAACTGCCGCACAAGGACCTGGGCGTGGATATCGCCTTTGAATGCACCGGTATTTTCGCCACCAAGGACAAGGCTTCGGCCCACCTGGAAGGCGGCGCCAAGCGCGTTCTGGTGTCGGCGCCGTGCGATAACGCCGACAAGACCATCGTCTATGGAGTCAATCACGACGCCATCACCAAGGACGATCTGGTGGTGTCCAACGCCTCCTGCACCACCAACTGCTTGGCTCCGGTGGCCAAGGTGTTGCATGACCTCGTGGGCATCGAGCGCGGCTATATGACCACGGTGCATTCCTACACCAACGACCAGCCCTCGCTGGATCAGATGCACAAGGACCTCTACCGCGCCCGCGCCGCGGCCCTGTCGATGATCCCTACCTCCACCGGCGCGGCCAAGGCGGTAGGCTTGGTGCTGCCCGCGTTGAAGGGCAAGCTGGACGGATCTTCGATCCGCGTGCCGACACCCAATGTGTCGGTGATCGACCTGAAGATCGTGCCCAGCCGCGCGACCAGTGTCGAGGAGATCAACGGCGCGATCCTCAAGGCCTCGCAGGAAGGTCCGCTCAAGGGTGTTTTGGCCACCACCGATGAGCCGCTGGTGTCCATCGACTTCAACCACATCCCGGCGTCGTCCACCGTGGCCCTGCCGCAGACTCAGGTGATCGAAGGCCAGTTGGTGCGGGTGCTCAGCTGGTACGACAATGAGTGGGGCTTCGCCACGCGGATGGCCGACACGGCCCTGGTGATGGGCGGGCTGCTCTAGATGGCGTTCCGCACGCTGGATCAGACCGGTGACCTGAAGGGCAAGACCGCTCTGGTCCGTGTGGATTTCAATGTGCCTGTCCACGGCGGCCCCTCCAGCCGAGTCGTGGGCGACGATACCCGCCTGCGCGCCGCCCTGCCGACCATCCGCCTGTTGCAGGGCAAGGGCGCCAAGGTGGTGCTGCTGTCCCACTTCGACCGGCCCAAGGGCAGGCGCGTGCCGGAAATGAGCCTTGAGTTGGTGGTCCAGCCCCTGTCCAAGCTTCTGGGCGAGCAGGTGCTGTTCGCCGATGATTGCATCGGTCCCACAGCCAAAAAGGCCATCAAGGCCCTGCCGGCCGGCGGGGTCCTGCTGCTGGAGAACCTGCGCTTTCACGCGGGCGAGGAAGCCAACGACCCGGAGTTCGCCAAGGCTCTCGCGGCGCTGGGGGACATCTATATAGACGACGCCTTCTCCGCCGCCCACCGCGCCCACGCCTCCACCGAGGGCGTGGCCAAGCGCCTGCCCGCCTATGCCGGGGAGTCCATGCGCGAGGAGCTGGACGCCCTGGAAAAGGCGCTAGGCTCGCCTGAACGGCCGGTGATGGCCATCGTCGGCGGCTCCAAGATCTCGACCAAGCTCGATCTGCTCAAGCACCTGGTGACCAAGCTGGACAAGCTGGCCATCGGCGGGGGCATGGCCAACACCTTCCTGTATGCCCAGGGCCATGACGTCGGCGCCTCCTATTGCGAGAAGGATTTGGCCGAGACCGCGCGTGAGATCATCCGCATCGCCGGGCGCAATAACTGCAAACTCTTTCTGCCGTTGGACATCGTGGTGGCTGAAAAACTGGCGCCTGGGGCCGCTGCGCGCGTGCGCGGCCTGGGCTCGGTGGACGAGGACGAGCGCATCCTGGATGCCGGTCCTGAGACGGTCGAACGTCTATGCCGGGCCATCGGCAATTCCAGGACCCTGATCTGGAACGGCCCGCTCGGCGTTTTTGAAATTCCGCCCTTTGACAAGGGCACGGTCGCAGCGGCCCGGTGCGCGGGCGCACTGGCCAAGGCGGGAAAGCTCGTGGCGGTGGCGGGCGGCGGTGATACGGTGGCGGCCTTGAACGCGGCCGGGGTGACGGAGGAGTTCACCTTCGTATCCACCGCCGGCGGCGCGTTCTTGGAATGGATGGAAGGCAAGGTGCTGCCCGGCGTGGCCGCGCTGCAGGTCTAAGGGGAACGACATGGCCCGCATTACGCTTCGACAGCTTCTCGATCACGCGGCTGAGCACGACTACGGCCTGCCCGCCTACAACATCAACAATATGGAGCAGGGCCTCGCCATCATGGAGGCGGCCGAGCAGGCTGACGCTCCGGTGATCATCCAGGCCAGCCGGGGCGCGCGCTCCTACGCCAACGACATCGTGCTGAAGTACCTGATCGACGCCCTGGTCGAGCTCTACCCCAATATCCCGGTGTGCATGCACCAGGACCATGGCAACAGCCCCGCCACCTGCGCCACCGCCATCCAGTACGGCTTCACCAGCGTGATGATGGACGGCAGCTTGAAGGCCGACGGCAAGACCCCCGCCGATTACGAATACAACGTCGACACCACCCGCCAGGTGGTGGACATGGCCCACGCCTGCGGCGTGTCGGTGGAGGGCGAGCTGGGCGTGCTGGGCTCGCTGGAAACCGGCATGGGCGAGGCTGAGGACGGCCACGGCTTCGAGGGCAAGCTCGATCATTCGGCCCTGTTGACCGACCCGGATCAGGCGGTTGATTTCGTCAAGTCCACCGGCGTGGACGCCCTGGCCATCGCCATGGGCACCAGCCACGGCGCCTATAAGTTCTCGCGCAAGCCCGACGGGGCGGTGCTGGCCATGACGGTGATCGAGGAGATCCACAGCCGCCTGCCCAACACCCACCTGGTGATGCACGGCTCATCCTCGGTGCCGCAGGACCTGCAGGACGTCATCAATCAATACGGCGGCCAGATGCCCCAGACCTGGGGCGTCCCGGTGGAGGAGATCCAGCGCGGCATTAAGCACGGCGTGCGCAAGATCAATATCGACACCGACAACCGCATGGCCATCACCGGCGCCATCCGCAAAGTCATGGCCGAAAAGCCGGGCGAGTTCGACCCACGCGCCTATCTGAAGCCCGCCAAGGAAGCCATGCGCAAGGTCTGCCTGCAGCGCTTCCAGGAGTTCGGCTGCGAAGGCTGGGCGTCGAAGATCAAACCCCTCTCCACCGCCCAAATGGCCAAACGCTACGCGGGCGGCGAGCTGGCGCACACCTTCGGCGGCAAGGCGGCGGCGGCGGCGGAGTAGGGGGCACGAGCTAAGCGGCGTGGATGGCCAGCTTGAGCCCGAGCGCCCGGATCACCTTCAGGAAGGTCTCCAGCGAGGGGTTCGCGCCCTCGCCGAAGGCTTGGCGCAGGGTCTGGCGGGACAGGCCCGCCTCACGCGCCAGGGCCGCATAGCCGCGAGAGCGCGCGACCGTCCCCAGCGATTTAGCGATCTCGGCGGGCGTACCGTCCTCGAAGCTCGCCTCCAGGAAATGAACGACGTCATCCGGCGTCTCAATAAGGTCCGCCGGGTCGAGGGGATGTGTTTGCAGCGCCATTGTTACAACTCCTTGGCCAGTTGCTTGGCCCGTTCGATGTCGCGGGCCTGAGTGGACTTGTCGCCCCCGCAGAGAAGAACAATTACGATTTCCACGCGCCGGACGAAGTAGAGCCGATACCCCGGCCCGTAGTGGATGCGCGCTTCGCTCACACCCTCGCCGACCGGCTGCACGTCGCCGAAATTGCCGAGTTCCATGCGATCGATGCGGACAGCGATACGCTGAGCGCCCGCGCGATCCCGAAGGCCGCGAAACCAACTCAAGAAGATGTCTGTTCGTCGTACTTCGAACATAGCGAGATTTTGATCCGCCTGGCGCTAATTGACAAGTAAAATTGTCGGCAGGGGATGGGGACGGCGGGAGGTGACAACGCGAGCTTATCTTGCCGCGATACTCGCCGAAGTTGTATACCAGGAACAACAATTGGCAGACTATTGGGGATGTGATGCTGGCGGAAAAACGGTTGTGTCCCTCCTCCAAGCTGGACAGCCAGTTCGCCCGTGAGGCCCTGGACGCCCTGACCGAAGCGGAGGCCTCACGCGTGCTACGTGAGCAGGAGCTGAACAAGGCCGCGGACAAGGCCTCACAGACGGTGCTGAGCGCGCCGGAAGACGGCATCATCGCTCAGTTGCAGGTTCACACCCTGGGCGGGGTGGTCAAACCGGCCGACACCTTAATGATCGTGGCGCCCAAGGACGGCGCCCTGGTGGTGGAGGCGCGCGTGCTGAACCGCGACGTGGGCTTCATTCATCCGGGCCAAAAGGCCGAGGTGAAACTGGAGGCCTTCCCCTTCACCCGCTACGGCGTGGTGGAGGGCGAGGTGGAGCAGGTCGGCCGCGACGCGGTGGAGGACAAGGTCGAGGGCCTGGTCTTCCCCGCCATCATCAAACTGCCGCATCCCTGGCTGATGGTGGGCGACCGGCGGGCGTACTTAGCGCCGGGTCTGGCGGCCACGGCGGAGATCAAGACTGGCGAGCGCCGGATTATCGAATACCTGCTCTCGCCGTTGAGCCGGCGGATGCAAGAGGCGGGGCGGGAGAGATGAGAGAGGTACAGGTGTTCAAATGACTTTTGCCAGGGCCGGGTATGACTCGTACGATCCAACGACTAATACGAGACTTAAATTCATAAATGCCGACAAAGATGGATTTCACTACTTCAGCCTCACTAGCCCAAACGGAAACCTTGGGTTTATTTCGGATGGAATACCGTCAAATGGAAAATATATTTGGCAAGTTTTTAGTATTAGCGAAGACAATTTTTTTTAAAGGAACCAAAAGTGCTTCTGAAATAAGGCATTTAATATCTGCCGCTCTCCACGGATATGGCACAAAGAGCGATCCACAATATCCGATTGAAGTTATTTTTCGTTAGAGCGCGAAAGCAAACATCACCGTAATTGCGGGCGCCCGTTCGCCCCGCGACGGCTAGCATCATCCCGGCTATCGTCTGCCGATGAGCTCGCCCACAACCAACCGCCAGACTTCGGCTCAGAGCCCCGAGAGCGGCGGCGGCGGCGGCCTCGCCGCCGATGGGCTGATGGTGTTCGATGGCCTTTGCAATTTCTGCTCGGCTACTGTGCGGCTGGTGACGTTGATGGACCCGAACGGCTTGATCCGTTTCAGCGCCGTCCAGTCGCCTTATGGACAACGCCTCTGCCGCCAAGCTGGTGTTGATCCAGCAGATCCGACGACCTTCCTGTTCCTTGATCACGGTCGCCCGTTGGAGGCGACCGACGCTATGGCGGCGCTTGTCGCTCGGCTCAAGGCGCCTTGGCGCTGGTTCAGGTTCGTGACCGCCGTTCCGAGGCCTTTACGCGACGGTCTCTACCGGATGGTCGCTACGAACCGTTACCGCCTGTTCGGCAAGCGCGCCGCCTGCATGGTCCCAAGTCCCGAACTGCGCGCGCGGTTCATCGACGACCCGCCGTCGCCGACGTGACCAGGCGCGTCCTCCTCATCGGCGCGACCGGCGTGTTCGGATCACGGCTAGCCGCCATGCTCAGCGCCATGCCGGGCCTCGAGCTGATCCTGGCCGCGCGCGGTCAGGGGCCTTTGAACGCGCTAAAGCAGGGGCTCGAGGCGCGGGGCGCAGTCGCGACTCTGACGGTTCACGTATTCGACCGCCGGCGTGTCCAAGACCTCGTTGACCTTCAGCTATGGCTGATCATCGACGCGGCCGGCCCGTTCCAAGACAGCGACTATGACCTGGCCCGAGCCGCCGTAAATTCGGGAGCCCACTATATCGATTTGGCCGACGCTCGCGGCTTCGTCGCCGGCTTTGCGGATGCGCTGCATGAAAATGCGTCCCATGCCGGCGTTCTGGCGGTTACGGGAGCCAGTTCGACACCGGCCTTGTCCCATGCTGCGCTCAGTGAGCTGACGAAAGACTGGCGCCGCCTGGACAGGGTGGCGGCGATAATCTCGCCAGGCGGTCAATCACCCCGGGGAATGTCGGTCATTGAGGCGACCCTAAGCTATGTCGGACGGCCCATTCGCGTGTTTCGAGGCGGCCGCTGGGATCAGGCGCCTAGCTGGTCGGGCTTGCGCCGTCGCTACATGCCCGGCCTCGGCGCGCGTTGGGCGTCAATCTGCGAAACTCCGGACTTGGATCTTCTGCCGCAGCGTTTCGGCATTGCCCAAGAGGCCTTGTTCATGGCGGGGCTCGATCCGCCGGCGATGCACTTGGGCCTGGCCTTGCTCAGCTATCTGGTTCGTTGGCGAATGATGGCGTCACTGAGGCCGCTCGCGCGGATCCTGCGCATGGGCGCCGGCCTGCTGGCGCCCTTCAGCTCTGATCGCGGCGGCATGATTGTCGAGGCCGAGGGAATTGATCCCGAGGGGACTCCGGCGCGCGCCCGCTGGGCGCTATGGGCCCTTGCCAATTCAGGACCAAACACCCCGGCCGCTCCGGCGGCCGCCCTGGTGCGCCGGCTCTTAGAGGACCGCGAAGTGCGACGGGGGGCCTATGCCTGCGCCGGCCTCGTGTCCTTCAACGAGATCGTCGCTGAGCTCCAGGCCCTGCCGATCCAATGCCGGATAGATGAAGGTCAGCCGCAAAGCCCTGTGCTGTTTCGCCGACTGCTTGGCCGGCGGTTTGCGGCGCTACCGCAGGCGATCCGCGCCGTCCACGGCGCCGACGCGCCCGCAATGTTCGCAGGCCGGGCGGTCGCGAGATCGGGGCGAAGTCTGCCGGCGCGGCTGATGCGAAGCGTCCTGGGGTTGCCCAAGTCCGGCGCCTGCTCTGTTGAGGTGAGCTTGGTTCCAGATGCTCTGGGGGAGACGTGGACACGGCGGTTTGGAGCCTCACAGTTTTCGTCACGCCTGGTCAGCACGCCGCACCTCGGTGTGTTCGAGGAACAATTTGGGCCATTGCGTTTCCGGTTCGAGCTTCGTCCGACGGATACCGGCGTGGTGTGGATGATGATCGGTTGGGGGGTGCTGGGCCTGCCTCTTCCCCGCGCGACTGGCCCGCGGGTCTCGGCCCGCGCCGATGAGGCGGATGGACGCTATCGGTTCAGGGTCGCGGTCTGTCACCCGTGGTTCGGACTGCTTTTCGCCTACAGGGGCGATCTGCGCCCAATGGCCTGAGGTTCGCTGGACAACAGGTTGAACAGCGCGTTTGCGCGCCGAGGCCAGAGTCTCTTCACGGCTCACTCACCCCTCACCGTTCGCCGCCCCTGCGCCGCCCGCCGCCATCTGCGCCAGTTGCTCGGCGCGCCGCCTCGCGCGGGCTTCGGCGCTATTGACCAGGGCCCAGCGCAGCGTGCGGGCGAGGCCCGAAATACCTAGGCGCGCGGTCGCGCGGCGGGCTGGGGATAGGCGAAAGCCGTGCATCTCAGCCGCCCAGTCGGGCAGCAGGTCCTTGGCCGCGTCGAAGGCCATCCCCAGGGCCGGGGCGGCGGCGAGGCTGGGCGCCGGCTGGCGCAGGAGGGCTTGGGTTACTTCGCGCGTGCGGTCGTCGTAGCGCAGTTGGGGGCGCATGGCGCGCAGGTAGGCCGCCACGTCGCTGCGGCTCTGGGGCGGGGAGGGCGCCCCCATGCGCCGGGCGATCTCGGCGGTTTCACGCAAATAGCGGTCCTGCTCTTCGGGGGGATAGGCCGGATCCACGTACCGGAGATAGGCGGCGAGGAAGGAACTGACCTCCGCCACATGCACCCAGGTGAGCAGGTCGGGGTCCTCAGCTGCGTAGGGCGACCCGTCCGGCAAGGTCCCGGCGACGCGCGCATGGATGTCGCGGACATGGTCGATCAAACCTTGGGCCTCGGCCCGGTCGCCGTAGGTGGTGCCGGCGATGAAACTGGCCGTGCGCTTGAGCCGGCCCGACATGTCCTGGCGAAAGTTGGAGTGGTCCCACACACCGGCCAGCGGGCCGGGATGTAACATCTGCAGGAGCAGCGCCGTGATTCCACCCACCATCATGCTGGTAAAATCGCCATGCACCTTCCAGCAGGCGCTGTCCGGGCCGAACAGGCCGACATCCTGCCGGTTTTGCTCAACCGAATCGTCGCCCGTGCCGCCGACGAGCAGGCGGACCTGAGAGACAAGAGCCCGACGGACCGTCGGCAAACCGATGAAGGACTTAGCTTGGGGCGCCATGGGCTTACAGATAGCATCCGCGACGCCGTTCGGAAGCGCCGCTCAGCGCGCCTGTCGCTGAATGAGGTAGCGGATGATCGGCTTGACGTCGGCTTCCAAGATCGGCGCTTTGTAGATGTCGCGCATCTTGGTGATCTCAGCCCCCCACGTTGTCTCGCTCTGTGGAGGCTGTGTCGTGATCATTTCGGTGGAATGGCACGCTAGGCAATTGGCGTTTACCGGATCAGCGCCGCGACCCGAAAACAACGTCATGCCCTGAGGCAGGTCCACATGGATGGCCCGGTCGGATGGGCGTGGCTTGGCTTTCGCCGCCGCACCCGCCGCGTCGTACGCGCCGGCCCACAGGGCTGTGGCGATCAGGGCTTTGAGGAAAAGTCGCATTCAGCCCCCTCAAACCACATTGATCGCCAGGTTCTCGACGACGTTGCGCATATAGCCGCTGGCGTTCCAGTTGGCCGCCTGGGGCTGAGTCTCGCCGGCAAGGCTCGTGCACCGGACAAGCAGGTTGGCCGGGCCCTTGGGCAATGCCAGGGACGTCGTCCAGCGCCGAAAGCTATAGCGGCCCAAATCCTCTCCCAGCTGCGCCGCCTGCCAGCTGCGGCCTTGATCTTGCGACAGCTCCACCCGAGCAACCCCCGATGTTCCACCGAAAGCAATGCCTCGAACTTCGCGTGGCCTGTCGGCGCTCACCGTGTCGCCGCTCTTCAGATTGGTGAAAAATGATCGCGGCCCCATGCCCTTGATCGGCATCATTTCAACGCCCGTCTGGCCAGGACGAATCGAGGCGCCCGGCGTGTTCGGGATCAAATAGGCCTTCTGCATCCAATAGTTATCGTCCGGTTTGGCCAGCACCTCGATGTCGCTCAACATCTTGACCCAATAGGTGGAGAACCAGCCTGGGACCACGAGCCGCAGGGGGAAGCCGTTGAGGTAGGGCAGGGCCTCGCCGTTCATGGCGTAGGCGATCATGACCTCGCCATCGAGCGCGTGATCAACCGCCAGGGACTTGCGGAAATCAGGCCCGTCGGGCGTTGCCGGCCCGTCCAGACCATTGAACCTCACCTCGACCGCCCCAGCCTTGACGCCCGCCGCGTCCAGAACGCGCCGCAGGGGCACGCCGGTCCAGCGCGCGTTTCCCATGGCCCCGTTGCCCCATTGTGCGCCCGGAACGCGCGGCTGGAAAAACCCGCGCGAGTTGCCTGAGCATTGGTTGACCGCGACAAGGTCGACCCCGCCCAGGGCCCTCAGCGCCTTCAGTGACAAGTCGAGGGGCCGATTAACCTGGCCATGGATGCGCAATCGGAACGCGGCCGGGTTGATGTCTGAGGGAATGTTCGACCAGTGCCAACGAACATAGAACTGCTCGTTAGGCGTCAACACATGTTGGTCGAACACGGCCATGGGCGTTTCCAACAGCGGCGGCCGTGTTCGTTGCAGGAGCATCGAACTTTTGCCTGGGAATCCCCTGGTGAACGTTCGCCGGCCGTCATGCTCGGCAAAGCCCAAGTCCACCCCCGCAGCCGCACTTACGAGGGGCATGGCGGCCAATGACGCAGCGCCTCCCCAAAGAAGCATGCGTCGGCGGTTGGGGCTGTGCATTTCGCTCCGGCTCGATAGTGTCCTGCAATCTTGGAGCAGATTCAGCGGGCCGACAACGCATTAATCCACACTAAACCGGTCGGAGTAGTAATTTTATAGGCCATGGCGCCAGGGCGCATGGACGCTGATCCAAACCGCTGATTCTAACGTATTGCGGCGCGATGAATTGCGCCGATCCCCCCGTCCTTTTGTGGTTCCGGCAGGACCTGCGCCTGAACGACAATCCGGCCTTAGCCGCAGCGGCGGCGAGCGGGCGGCCGATCATCCCGCTGTTCATCCTGCATGACGCCAGTGACGGGCGGGCCTGGGGCGCGGCCTCCCTGTGGTGGCTGGATAAGGCGCTGCGGGCCCTGGACGCCGATCTGCGGGCTCGCGGCTCGCGGCTGATCCTTCGGCGGGGCGATCCTGCGGTGATCATTCCCACCCTTGCGCAGGAATTCGGCGCTCAGGTGATGTGGAACCGGCTCTATGGCCAGACCGCCGTGACGCGCGACAGCGACCTGAAGCGTGAGCTTCACGCGACCTCGTTCAATGCCTCGCTGCTGGCCGAGCCCTGGCAAGTCAAGACCGGCGCGGGCGGCGCCTTTCAGGTGTTCACCCCGTTCTGGAAAGCGGCGCGCGCCGCCATCGCGGATCATAACGCTATCCCTGCGCCCGGTCGCATACCTACACCCGCCCAATGGCCTGGGTCTGACGCCCTGGCCGACTGGCGGCTGCATCCGTCAGGGCCGGACTGGTCCAACAGTCTCGAAGGAACGCCTGGGGAGGCAGGTGCGCAACAGGCCCTGTCCGCCTTCGTCGCCGGCAAGCTGGATGGCTATGCGCAAGGCCGCGATCGGCCGGACATGCAGGCGACCTCACGCCTGTCGGCCCATCTGCATTGGGGCGAAATCGGTCCGCGCCAGGTGCGCGCCGCCGTGGTGGAGGCGGTGAGCGCCGGGGCGAGCGCCGAGCAGGGCGACAAGGTGCTGGCGGAACTCGGCTGGCGCGAGTTCAACCACCATCTGCTCTACCAGCACGGCGCGCTGTATCAGCGCAACATCCGCCGGGAGTTCGACCGCTTTGCCTGGCGCTGGGATCCCGCCGCCCTGGCCGCCTGGCGCGAGGGCCGCACCGGCTATCCCATCGTGGACGCGGGCATGCGTCAGCTGTGGGCCACGGGCTATATGCAAAACCGTGTGCGCATGATCGTCGCCTCGTTCCTGATCAAGCACCTGCTCATCGACTGGCGCGAAGGAGAGGCTTGGTTTTGGGATACGCTCACCGACGCCTGTGCCGCTAACAATCCAGCCAACTGGCAATGGAGCGCCGGCTCGGGCGCGGATGCAGCGCCGTTCTTTCGCGTGTTCAATCCGGTGCTCCAGGGCGAGCGGTTCGATCCGGCGGGCGATTATGTGCGCCGCTGGATTCCGGAGCTTCGAAGTTTGCCGGCCAAGGTCATCCATCGGCCGTGGGAGGGGGACATCGCCGCCTATCCCAAGCCCATCGTCCAGCACACGGCGGCCCGCGCCCGCGCACTTGAGGCGTTCAAGGCCATGCGCGTGGATTGACGCCGTGCGCGCCGGGGCTTAGCGGCAGGCCATGAGCCTTCCCCTCTGCCGCCTCTATCTGATCACCCCTCCGGTCATTTCGGACCTCGCCGTCTTCGCGCGCGAGCTGGCGGCGGCGCTGGACGCGGGCGATGTGGCCGCCCTGCAAATCCGGCTGAAGGACGCGAGCGAGACGGACATTGCCGACGCCGTGCGTGTGCTCAAACCCATTGCCAACGCCCACGATGTGGCGGTGATCCTCAATGACCGTCCCGATCTGGCGGCCAGGCTCGACTGCGACGGCGTGCACATCGGCCAGGAGGACGGGTCGTTCGCCGAGGCGCGGCGCTTGGTCGGACCTAATCGGATGGTCGGGGTCACCTGTCACGACAGCCGTCACCTGGCCATGGACGCCGCCGAGGCGGGCGCTGACTATGTCGCGTTCGGCGCCTTTTTCCCCACCCGGACCAAGCAAACCCAATTCACCCCCGAGCCGGACATCCTGACCATGTGGCAGGAGAGCATGCAGACCCCCTGCGTCGCCATCGGCGGGATTACGGTCGACAACGCCCGGGGCCTAGCCCAGGCCGGCGCCGATTTCCTAGCAGTGACCTCGGGGGTGTGGGACGATCTGCTGGGGCCGGCCGCCGCCGTCAGGGCGCTGAATTTCGAGATCGCAGAAGGGGTCAAGGCGCGCACTTAAGAGCTGTTCTTGCTTCTAGGTCCCCTCATCGGTAGGGTCCGCGCCCGTTCCCGACCAGTCCCGGATATGCCGTGAGCACGCCGACCACCCTCGTCAAGATCATGATCGACGCCGCCCGCAAGGCCGGTCGGGGTTTAGCGCGCGACTTCGGCGAGGTGGCCGAACTGCAGGTTTCCAAGAAAGGCGCGGGCGACTACGTATCCGCCGCAGACCTGAAGGCTGAACAGGTGCTGGTCGACGAACTGGCCAAAGCGCGGCCGGGCTACGGCATCCTCGCCGAGGAGCGCGGCGAAGTCGAAGGCACGGACAAGACCCACACCTGGATCATCGACCCCCTTGATGGCACCACCAACTTCCTGCACGCCATCCCTCATTTCGCGGTCAATATCGCGCTCAAGCGCGAGGGCATG
>JBEHYN010000045.1:0-23430 GCA_048498155.1 Pseudomonadota bacterium
CAACCGCAACTCAACGGACGGCGGGGCGCGTGCGGCGCCCGGCTTAGCAAAGACAACCGCGCGGGCCAACCGCAACTTTCCAGCGCTGCTGAACGGTGGACAGGGGGGCTTAGCAAAGACAACCGCGCGGGCCAACCGCAACTAAGCTGATGCGCCCGCGCACGGCGGCGCGGGCTTAGCAAAGACAACCGCGCGGGCCAACCGCAACTGCTGCGCTAGTCGCTCAATCCACCGACCTGGCTTAGCAAAGACAACCGCGCGGGCCAACCGCAACTGTGCAGCGCGCCTAGCGCCATCGGTCATAGGCTTAGCAAAGACAACCGCGCGGGCCAACCGCAACTGAGGCGCGCACCTTGGAAGCTGCACGAGTGGCTTAGCAAAGACAACCGCGCGGGCCAACCGCAACCTATCGCTCGCCATTGCGTGCGCGGTTGTGGGCTTAGCAAAGACAACCGCGCGGGCCAACCGCAACGTGTAGAGGCCGCCATCCACTGTCGTGTGCGGCTTAGCAAAGACAACCGCGCGGGCCAACCGCAACCATCGTGAGACCGTAGCGCGATCCGGTAGAGGCTTAGCAAAGACAACCGCGCGGGCCAACCGCAACTGACGCCAAGCTCACGCGCGCGCGCCTCTAGGCTTAGCAAAGACAACCGCGCGGGCCAACCGCAACTGACGCCAAGCTCACGCGCGCGCGCCTCTAGGCTTAGCAAAGACAACCGCGCGGGCCAACCGCAACCAACGACGCGGGCAACTGGCTGATTTGCGTGGCTTAGCAAAGACAACCGCGCGGGCCAACCGCAACCGTGCGGGCCTCAAACCTCGCCTTACGGCTCCGCCGCCAGCGGATTGCCCAGGATGAAGCCATCGCCGGGCTTTAGGCCCAATTCCTCAAGGCTATAGGTTAGGTCTATGTGGCCCGGGCCAGCCGCGCCACAGGTCCGTGCATGCCTGGGCGCGAACAGGACCATGGACTGGGGCTCGCGGCGCAAAACCGCCGCCGTGAAATCGGACTTGCGGATGCAGGCGGTGGCCGCAACCCGCACCGTGACCCCCGCGGCCGTAACGCTGACCGCGTAGACCGGCATGACAGCCTGGGGCGCCTGGGCCCAAGTCGGCGCAGCGATCATGACAAGCCAGGCGACGAAAACGGCTGAAGCTTTCACGGCATTCCCCAACGCAAAAAGGGCCCGGTTTCCCGGGCCCTTCGCATTAGCTCGAAATTCAGCGCGGATTAAGACGCGTAGAATTCGACGACCAGGTTCGGCTCCATCTTCACCGGATAGGGCACTTCGGCCAGTTCCGGCGCGCGGATGAACTTCACCGACAGGTGCTTGGCGTCGACTTCAATATAGTCGGGCGTATCACGCTCGGCCGATTGGATGGCTTCCAGCACCAGGGCCATGTTGCGCGAACGCTCGCGCACCTGGACCACGTCGCCTTGTTTCACCCGGTAGGACGCGATGTTCACGCGCTTGCCGTTGACCATCACGTGGCCGTGGTTGACGAACTGACGCGCCGCGAAGGGCGTGGGCACGAACTTGGCGCGATAGACGATAGCGTCCAGCCGGCTCTCCAGCAGGGAGATCAGGTTTTCCGAGGTGTTGCCCTTGCGGCGAGCGGCCTCGTCATAGGTGCGGCGGAACTGCTTTTCGGTCAGGTTGCCGTAATAGCCCTTCAGTTTCTGCTTGGCGCGCAACTGCAGACCGAAATCGGAAACTTTGGACTTGCGGCGTTGGCCGTGCTGGCCGGGGCCGTACTGGCGTTGATTGACGGGCGATTTGGGGCGGCCCCAAATGTTTTCGCCCATACGCCGGTCAATTTTGTACTTCGCCGAATGGCGCTTGGACATAGGTCTGCTCTTTCATACGATGCGGACCGGTCGCTCCCCATATGGAGCAACGATTGCAACGGCGGCCTCGCATCACCCGTCATAGATTTCCAGCGCCACAGGCAGGGCCTGGGCGGGAAAGGCCGCTGTATGCGTGCGCAAGGCCGCAAAGTCAATCCGGGCGGGGCCCTCGCAGGCAAGATCAGGCCGCCCCTTGGCGCGCGCTTCGTCTGCGGATCAGGCCTCGGCATTCGGGCGCGCCGCACCGGCATTGAAACTGCTGGAACAGTTCGTCCTCGGTCGCCTCATAATCCATGGTCAGGATGGCCCCGGCCGGGATGGCTTTCAGCGCGTGGACGTACTGATGCTCCATGTCGACCTCCACATTGGGGTCGCATGAATGGGCTAGGCAGCCGGCGAAATAGCTGTCCACCAGGTAGAGGTTGGGCGACTTTTTCAGGCTGTGCGAACCACCTCATTCGCTCGCGGGCGAGCGCTTGGCCGCCAGTTTTTCCAGCACCCTCCCCCGACCCTTGCTCAACGCCGTGATCACGCCACGCAGGGTGCGCACCTCCTGCTCGTTCAGCAAGGCGCGGGCGAAGATGGCGCGCAGGTTGCGGACCATGGATGGCTGCTTTTCCGGCGGGTGGAAGAACCCTGCTGCGTCCAACTCGCCCTCCAGCTGGCCGTAAAGGCCCGCCAGCATGGCCTGGTCAGCGGGCGGCGCGCCCTCGCGGAAGGCCGGCGGCGGGCGGTCTGAATGGGCGGTTCGCCACTCATAGGCGTTGATCGCCACAGCCTGGGCCAGGTTGAGGGAACGAAAGCGCGGGTCGATGGGGATGGTGATGATGGCTTGGCAGAGGGCGATGTCCTGGGTCTCAAGGCCGGCCCGCTCGCCGCCGAACAACAGGCCGGTGGCCAAACCTTCGTCCACCGCCTCATGCAGCAGGGCTGCGCCGTCGCGTGGGGTGATGATCGGCAACTGCACTTCGCGCGGGCGCGCCGTGGTGGCGTACAGGCGCTGCAAGTCCGCGCAGGCCTGCTCAAGCGTGTCGAACACCTTGGCATTGTCCAACGGCCAGTCCGCGCCGGAGGCGCAGGCCCAGGCCCGCTCTTGCGGCCAGCCGTCTCGCGGGGCCACCAAGCGCAGATCCTCCAGGCCGAAATTGGCCATGACGCGGGCAACCGCGCCGATGTTCTCGGCCAACTGGGGCTGGCTCAGGATCACGCACGGGGCGCGCGAAGTCTGCGTCATCAATGGACTTTCCGGCCCCTCTGAAAATCAACGCGCCCGCATGGTTTCCCCACGCGGCGCAACCGTCTATAGCAGCCCTGCTGCGCCGCGAACGGCCCTGTGCGCCCTTCGCGAGCTTGCGCCCTAAACGCCCTTCCGGGTCCCCTTGGAGCTATCCTGTCGATGTCGAAAATCAAAGTCGCCAATCCGGTCGTCGATATCGACGGCGATGAAATGACCCGGATCATCTGGAAGCTGATCAAGGACAAGCTGATCTTCCCCTACCTCGACCTGCAACTGGATTACTACGACCTGAGCGTCCAGCGGCGAGACGAAACCAACGATCAGATCACTATCGACGCGGCCCACGCGACGCAGAAATACGGCGTAGCGGTCAAGTGCGCCACCATCACCCCGGACGAGGCCCGGGTGAAGGAATTCGGCCTGAAGGAAATGTGGAAGTCGCCCAACGGCACGATCCGCAACATCCTGGGCGGGGTGATCTTCCGCGAACCGATCATCTGCAAGAACGTGCCGCGCTTGGTTCCCGGCTGGACCCAGCCCATCGTGGTCGGCCGCCACGCCTACGGCGACCAATACCGCGCCACCGATTTCCTGGTGCCCGGCAAGGGCAAGCTGACCATGACCTGGGAAGGCGAAAACGGCGACAAGATCGAGCGCGAGGTGTTCAACTACCCCGGCGCCGGCATCGCCCTGGCGATGTACAACCTGGACCAGTCGATCCGCGACTTTGCCCACGCCTCCTTCGCCTACAGCCTGAACCGGGGGTTCCCACTCTATCTGTCGACCAAGAACACCATCCTCAAGCGCTACGACGGCCGCTTCAAGGACATCTTCCAGGAGATCTTCGAGGCCGAATACGCCGACAAGTTCAAGGCAGCGGGCCTGACCTACGAGCATCGCCTGATCGACGACATGGTGGCGGCGGCCCTCAAATGGTCCGGCGGCTATGTGTGGGCCTGTAAGAACTATGACGGGGACGTGCAGTCCGACATCGTGGCCCAGGGCTTCGGCTCTCTCGGCCTAATGACCTCGGTGCTGATGACGCCGGATGGCAAGACCATGGAGGCGGAAGCCGCCCACGGCACCGTTACCCGCCACTTCCGCCAGTATGAGCGCGGCGAGTCGACCTCGACCAATTCCATCGCCTCGATCTTTGCCTGGAGCCGCGGCCTGGCGCATCGGGCCAAGCTGGACGGCAACGAAGCCCTGGCGCGCTTTACGGCCATCCTGGAGAAAGTCACTATCGACACGGTGGAATCCGGCGACATGACCAAGGACTTGGCCTTGCTGGTAGGCGCCGATCAGGGCTGGTTGAGCACCGAAGGCTTCCTCGACAAGGTCTCAACTAATCTGGACAAGGCCATGTCTTAGGGGGTTAATCCTTCCAAGCTTGAACAAGTCTGGAGCCGCGCTTGGCCGACGATAATGATCTGGGACCCATAGGCGGGATCAAAATCGGCGGCGGCCGCGCGGCTGACCGACCACCGATCGTTGCGGAATACACGCGCCCGCGCCAACGGCGCGGCGGCGGATTTATTTCCAAACTGGTTCTGGCGGTGATCGCCCTCGCCGCCGCCGGCTTCTTCCTCGCCCCATGGTTTGCCCTGCAGGCCGTGCGGTCGGCGGCGGAAAGCCACGACAGTCAGGCCCTGGCCGAACTGGTGGATTACAACGCCGTGCGCGACGGGCTCAAGGCCCAGCGTTCCGGCGCCCCGCCGCCGGCCCCGGTCGACCCGTGGCAGCACCCGCTGGAAGCCATGCGCCGGGCCATGCAGGCCCAGACGCCCATCGCCGGCCCCAGTGTCGAAAACGACCTCACTCCGGACGCCCTCAACGCCCTCACCAACGGTCGCGCGCCCGGTCAGCCCGTCGCATCCCATCCCTGGCCACAACTGCGTTACTGGGGCTTTGATCGCTGCCGCCTGGCTGTGAGCGATCCCGCAAACCCACGCCGCGAGACCCTGCTCACCTTCCAGCGCCACGGCTGGTACACCTGGAAACTCAGCCAGGTGCGACTGCCGGGCTAATACCGCCCTGTCTCAGGGCAGCATCGCCGTGGCGTTGCGCTTGGGAACCTGACCGACCGGGATGCGCGTGATTTCGCGCAGGCCCGTCATGTCGATTACCGAGACATTATTGGATGTAGCGTTGGCGACATAGGCGGCCTTGCCGTCCGGCGTCAGGGTGACCCAGTCCGGCGAAACGCCGACATCGACACTGCCCAGCAGCTTCAAATCCGGCAGGGCATAGATGTAGACGGCGCTGTTGAGCCGGCTGTCGACGATCATTCGCGAATTGTCCGGCGTCACCGCGATTCCGTGGGACTCGCTACCGCCCTCCAGCACCTCCGTTTTGCCCGGGCCGAGCTTGGGCAGGGCGATGCGCTGAAGTTCCTTGCGCGTTGCGAAATCAACCACCGCGAAGCCGTTGAAGTCGCTGAGCTGTACGAACATGTGCCGGGTGGAGCCATCCGGGTTGGTGTCGAACGCGAGCGGCCGCACACCCTTGTCAAAGTCCATGACCCACACGGGCTCCTCGGTCTTCTGGTCGATCGCCGTGACCGATTTGCCCGCGATGGAGCCCGCCAGCACATAGCGGCCGTCCGGCGTCACATAGGTATTGTGGACCCTGCCCTTGATGGGGATGCTCTTGACGCGCTGCAGGGCCAAGGTGTCGACCACATCGACCGCGCCGGCGCCCTCGGCAATGGCGACATAGACTCGGGCGCCGTCGCGGCTGATCGAGATGTTGTTGGGGTGCCCGCTCAGAGGAACCTTGCTGATGACCCTCAAGGTGCGCGAATCGACAACGTCCAGCGTAGAGTCGGCCTCATCGCTCACATAGATCCGGCTGCCGTCCGGAGCGCCCGCGACCCCGTGATTGACCTCGATGCCCGTGATGCGGCCCACAACCTTGTTGGTGGCCGGATCGATGATGTGGACCTCATCCCCGCCGCTGTTGGACTGGATGATCCGGGGGTGCAGGGGTCCAGGAACAGCTGCGCCAGGGTTGGCCAGGGTTGCGCCGCGAACCCAGGCGGCCAGGGTTTGCCATTCCGGATCGGCCTTAGAGGCCCAGTGCTTTCCGCCGTCATGATGCGGATCGCCGCCCGCTTCGGCCGCCAGGGGATGGCGCAGCAGGCGGCTGGCTTCCGGATTGCCGGGCTTGATCCGCAGCCGCACGGTGTCGAAATTCTTGCGCGAATCCGCATCGTTCCAATTCCCCAAACCTTGCGGCAAAGGCTGCAGCTTCATTGTCGTGCCCGACGCGTGGCACGACACGCAGCGGGCGTGGCCCGGTCGCTTGGTGGTGAAGATCGGCTGGATACGCGCTTTGAAGAATTCAAAGTCGAGCGCGGGCGCGGCTGCGGGTTGGGATGCGTTGGGCGCGGCGGCGGTTTGAGCCACGGCCATGCTCGCGGGCGCCGCCAAGCCGATCAAAAGCAAACGGAACAGCGTCATGGCCGATCCCTCCCCAAGGTTTTCTTTCCAGGACATTACGCGCCGCGCGCGAACGACGCCAACTCAGAATTGGGACAGATCCGGCGCCCCTGCTAGAATTGAGCGCAGCGAAGGAATTTGAGGTCCGCCGCGGCAAACGGGAAGACATGACAATGAAGTTCACCGCCTCGGTTCTCATCGCGGCCCTCGCCGGATTCGGCTCCGTCAACGCGCAGCCCGCGCCGGCGTCCGGCGGACACGACCCGGTGCGCGTCGCCGCTGCAGCCGCCATGCACAAGACCTGCGCCGCCGATCAGGAGAAGCTGTGCGCCGGCATGATCGCGCATGACGCCCTAGCCTGCATGCGCGAAAACATCGCCCAGCTCAGCGCCCCCTGCCAGAAAGCCATCAACGACCTGCCCCCCGGCAAGGATCAGACGCCCAAGCCATAGACCCGTAAGTGGCGCCCCACGCCGCGCCCCAATGGCGGCGAGGGCTGCCCATTGAACTCAGGTTCGTAGGCCAAGCGGCTTGAGGGGGCGGCCGACCAGGCCGCTCACCATGGCGGCTTGGACTACGGTGGCGGGCCAGATCTTGGAGATAGGTCCGACGACTGCGTCACGGATCAGGGGCAGCAGGACGCCGTCGGACTGGTACACCGGCGTGAACAAGGCCGTCAGCGCCTGATAAAGCCGCACATGCCCACGACGCATTCGAACATAGTCGCCCAGGCCCGATGGCAGGTCCTTAGCCTCTCGCAGCGCCTGGGCGAGGGCCCAGGCGTCGAGCAAGGCCATGTTGGCGCCCTGCCCCTACTGCGGGCTTGCCGAGTGCCACGCATCGCCAATGTGGGCCATGCCCGGCTCGACCGGCCTTGGCAAGGTGCGATGGGCGTACGCGGCGAAAGTCAGATGATCGGGGTGATCGATCTGGCTGAGCAAGGGTTCGGTAGCGGGCCACAGGCCGCGAACCTGATCCTTCCAACACTCCAGCCCGTTTGAACGCCACCCTTCCAACTGGTCACGGCGCAGACTCCAGAAAAATGCGGCTTGAGCGCGCGCAGAGCCCGCAGGCCGGCCCAGCGGCAGCACGCCCGCCATTTTGCTGGCGCGCTCATAGCGCTGTTCCAATGCGTCCGGCTTCAGTTCGCCCTCGGCGGGCCAGTCGAGCGTGGCCCATAGCGCGCCATAGGGCAGCAGCCGTCCTGTCATCGGCGTAAGGACCGTGCCCGTTCCAAGGGCGTCGACGATCAGGTCAAAGGGCCCGGCCTGGGCGCCGTCCATGAAGATCAGGCGCGGCCGGGCGCCTCGATCACTGCTGACAATATGGCGGCCTGTCTCGATAGGTATCCCAGCCAATGTCACGGCCGCAAAGAGCATATCAAACAGCGCAGCCCGATGCAGGCCCAGGCCAAACCCCGCCCGCTCGCCCAGCGCCCGGTAGCGTACATCCAGCACGACCCGGCCAGACGGTTGAGCACGCCCCACAAGCCGGTCTACCCGGGCGCCGGCGGCTAGGACCGCCCCATCCAGTCCCATGGCCCGCAGGACCGACAGGCCGGTCGGCTGCAGCATAATGCCGGAGCCGATCGGGCGCGGCGCTTCAAACCGTTCAAACAGTGTGACCCGGTGGCCATCACCGCCGAGCAACAGCGCCGCAGCCAGGCCAGCGGGCCCACATCCTGCGACTGCGATGTCCAATCGGTCCATGCGCAATCCTATTGAAGGGTCGCGCGCCTAAACCGCCAATCGCGACCTGATCGCATTCAGTCCGTCCTCGGCCATGGCCGCGTCGGGCGCCCCGCCCTGGGCGAAGTCCGGCTTGCCGCCGGCGCCTTGGCCGCCCATAGCGGCGACGGCGGCGCGGGCCAGGTCCACGGCGCTGAAACGGCCCACAAGATCGGCACTGACCGCGACCGTCACCGCAGCCTTGCCCTCGGCCGTGCCGACCAGGGCGACCACGCCCGAGCCCAACTGCTTCTTGAAGTCCTCCGCCACGCCGCGCAACTCCTTGCCGCCAACGCCGTCCAGCACCTTGGAGATGACCTTGATCCCGCCGATCTCCTCCACGGCCGAGGCGCCGCCTCCACCGCCCGTGGCCAACTGACGCTTGGCCTCCGACAGGGCCTTTTCCAGGGAACGGCGTTCAGCCTGCAGGGCATCGATACGTCCCGTCAGTTCGCTGACCGGAACCTTGAACTGTTCAGCCAAACCCTTGGCCACGCCGGCCTGATCCAACAGCCAGCGGCGCGCCGGCTCGCCCGTGAGCGCCTCGATGCGGCGGATGCCGGCGGCGACGCCGGTTTCGGAGACAATCTTGAACAGGGCTATATCGCCGGTGCGCGCGACATGGGTGCCGCCGCACAGCTCCACCGAATAGTCCCCGTCGCCCGACAGGGCCTTGCCCAGGGCCAGGACTCGAACCTCATCGCCATACTTTTCGCCGAACAGGGCGATGGCGCCCGCTTCGATAGCGGCGTCCGGCGACATAACGCGCGTCAGGGCCGGCACGTTCTGGCGGATCACCGCGTTCACTTCCGCCTCGATCCGGTCCAGTTCGTCGGCGCTCAGCGGGCCGCCGTGGCTGAAGTCGAACCGCATGCGATCAGCGTCGACCATCTGGCCCTTTTGGGAGACATGGGGACCCAGCACATGGCGAAGGGCCGCGTGCGCCAAGTGGGCGGCGGAGTGGTTGGCCCGGGTGCGTTGGCGCCGGTCAGGGTCGACCAACAGCCGAACCCGCTCGCCCTCGGCCAAGGCGCCGTCCAGCACCTTGATCTGGTGCACATAAAGCTCGCCGGCCTGTTTCTGGGTGTCCAGCACCAGCCCGCGCCCGCCGGGCCATTCGATCTCGCCCCGGTCGCCCGCCTGGCCGCCGCCTTCGCCATAGAAAGGCGTGTGGTCGAATAGGGCCAAGACCGTATCGCCGGCCTCTGCGGCCTGAACCACTAAGCCATCGCGCACCAAAGCCAGGGTCTCGACGGTGGATTCCACGTTGTCGTAGCCGACGAACTGAGTGGGTCCCAGCCGCGACAGAAGCGCGAACCATTCGGCCGCCTGGGCCTGCTGGCCAGAGCCGCTCCAGTTCTCACGGGCCATCTGGCGCTGGCGATCCATGGCGGAGTCGAACCCTTCCATATCCACGGTCAGGCCCTTGGCCCGCACAGCGTCCTGGGTCAGATCGAGGGGAAATCCGTAGGTGTCGTAAAGTTTGAAAGCCGTCTCCCCGGACAAGACCGCCCCGTGATCAAGCCCGCTTGTGGCTTCCTCAAGGAGAGACATGCCGCGCCCGAGGGTGCGCCGGAAACGCTCCTCCTCCTGGCGCAGGGTCTCCACGATCACCGGCTCTGCACGGCCCAGTTCCGGATAGGCGGCGCCCATCTGGCCAACCAGGGTGGGCGCCAGCTGATGCATCAGCGGGTCTTCGGCGCCTAGCAGATGGGCGTGGCGCATGGCCCGGCGCATGATCCGGCGCAGGACATAGCCTCGCCCTTCATTGGACGGCGAAACGCCATCGGCGATCAGGAAGGCGGACGAGCGCAGGTGATCGGCGATCACGCGGTGCGAAGGCGCCCGATCGCCCACGGCCTTGACACCGGTGGCCTCCTCAGAGGCGGCGATCAAGGCGCGGAATAGATCGATGTCGTAATTGTCGTGCACGCCCTGAAGGACCGCCGCCAGGCGCTCCAGCCCCATGCCGGTATCGATCGACGGCTTGGGCAGGGGCGTGCGCGCGCCGTCCGCCGCCTGGTCGAACTGCATGAACACCAGGTTCCAGATCTCGATAAAGCGGTCGCCGTCCTGCTCAGGCGAACCGGGGGGGCCGCCGGCAATGGCGTCGCCATGGTCATAGAAAATTTCGGAGCAAGGTCCGCAGGGACCGGTGTCGCCCATGGACCAAAAATTGTCAGAGGTGGAAATGCGGATGATCTTGGAATCAGGCAGCCCCGCGATCTTACGCCACAAGACCGCCGCGTCCTCATCCTCGGCGTAGACCGTCACCAGCAGCTTGTCTGCAGGCAAGCCGAATTCGCGGGTGATCAGGCTCCAGGCCAGCTCGATCGCCTGGTCCTTGAAATAGTCGCCGAACGAAAAATTGCCCAGCATCTCGAAAAAAGTGTGATGGCGAGCGGTGTAGCCGACATTGTCCAGGTCGTTGTGCTTGCCTCCGGCCCGCACGCACTTTTGGGAGGACGCCGCGCGCGCAACGGGACGGGCCTCGGCACCCGTGAACACATTCTTGAACGGGACCATGCCGGCGTTGACGAACAGTAAGGTCGGATCGCTTTGCGGCACCAGGGGCGCGGAGGCCATCACGGTGTGGTCGTTCTCAGCAAAGTAGCTGAGGAAGGCGCTGCGAATTTCGTTCAAGCTCGACATGAGCGCTCCGGACAGGGGCATGGCTCGCGGATCGATCCGGGACCGCAGGCCGCCGCCCTCGGACCCAATATCGGACCACGGCCTCCCTTATCCAAGCGCGCCGCGATTGCCAAAGGAAAGCGGCGCCGAAAGACCGATTAGGCCCCGCGCAGGCTGAGCGAACGTCATGAAAACGGGCGCCCGGCCCTTAGGAACCGGACGCCCGATGGCTAGATCGCGCGGGAAGGTGCGGACGGCGGTTGCGGGGGGGAGACGTCCGCGCCGCGATCAGGCCAATTCAAGCTGGACGGGCTTAGGCGTCGTCCTCGGCCGAGGGGCCGACCAGCAGCTCCTCCACGATGATGCCGGCGTTTTTGCGAACGGCGGCCTCGATCTCCTTGGCCATGTCGGGGTTGGCCTTGAGGAACTCGCGGGCGTTGTCGCGGCCCTGGCCGATACGCTGGCTGTTGTAGGAGAACCAGGAGCCGGATTTCTCCACCACCCCGGCCTTGACCCCCAGGTCGATGATCTCGCCCAACTTGGAGATGCCCTGGCCGTACATGATGTCGAACTCGACCTCGCGGAACGGCGGGGCGACCTTGTTCTTGACCACCTTGACCCGGACATTGTTGCCGATGATCTCGTCGCGCACCTTGACCGAGCCGGTGCGGCGGATGTCCAGACGCACCGAGGCGTAGAATTTCAGGGCGTTGCCGCCGGTGGTGGTTTCCGGGCTGCCGTACATCACCCCGATCTTCATGCGGATCTGGTTGATGAAAATCACCAGGGTCTTGGACTTGGAAATGGAGGCGGTCAGCTTGCGCAGGGCCTGGCTCATCAGGCGGGCCTGCAAGCCGGGCAGGCTATCGCCCATCTCGCCTTCGATCTCCGCCCGGGGCGTCAGCGCCGCCACGGAGTCGATGATGACGATCTCCACCGCGCCGGAGCGCACCAGGGTGTCGCAGATTTCCAGGGCCTGTTCGCCGGTGTCCGGCTGGGACACCAGAAGATCGTCCAGGTTCACGCCCAACTTGTGAGCATAGCTGGGGTCCAGGGCGTGTTCGGCGTCGATAAAGGCGGCCACGCCGCCCAGCTTTTGCACCTCAGCCACCACATGCAGGGCCAAGGTGGTCTTGCCCGAGCTTTCCGGGCCGTAGATTTCAACAACCCGCCCTCGGGGCAGGCCGCCGATGCCCAGGGCCAGGTCCAGGCCCAGGGATCCGGTGGAGACGGACTCAATCTCAACGATCTTGCCCTTGTCCCCAAGCTTCATCACCGAGCCCTTGCCGAAGGCGCGGTCGATCTGCGCCAGGGCGGCTTCCAAGGCCCGTTGTTTGTCCGCGTCGTCCCGTCCCACTAACCGCAACACCGATTGGCTCATTGAAGGCGTCCTTCATATCCGATTCTGCCGCGGCCCCTGCCGCATTCTCGGAAAAGACCGCCCCTGCTCCCAGGCCGCCCCCGCCGACGGACCGAATGTACATGGTTTGTTCCGTTCCGCAAGTTCTCTTTGTGTTCCGTTTTCGCCTAACGGACGCGAATGTCCGCCGCGACGGCCCGGGCGATCGCCAAGTAGGCTGCCGCCTTCAAATGCACTGAGTCTGTCCAAGGCGCTTTGACCGTCGTTATTGCTCGCCCCGTATCGATGAGAGTGAGGCCCATTTCTGAAGCCAGACGGCGCACCGCAGCGCGATAGGGCTCCACAGTCGCGTCTGCCGGCGGCGACCCAATTGGCGGCGGCGTCAGCAGAATAACCCGCCCGCCCCTTCGTCGGGCTCGGTCGACGAGGGCCGCAAGGTTCAGTTCGAATTGGGCGAGGGAAACACTACCCGAAGCATGCTGTCCAAAATTCATCGCGTCGTTGGTCCCATACATGATCACCGTAAGTGCGGGTTTTGGCGCACCGGACCAACGCGTTATTCCCTCTGCAGATCGATCTCCGGGGTAGCCTTCGTTGATCACTGTGACCGCGCTTCCCAGAAGACGTTGAAGCGACTCTGGATAGGGCGTGGCGGAACGTCTCTGTGAGGCTCCATTTATCGGCCGGCCGGTCCCGGTAGGCGTCGTGTCCTGACCATAGGTAAGGCTGTCGCCCTCGGCGACTATGACGGCGCCGGCAGATAGGTGAATTGGATTACCGACAACAACAGAGGGGCGCGCGATCAAAAAAAGCGCAACAGTAATTGCCCCCCAAGCTTTCAATGGCCCGTCCTCATTGACCGCCCCCTACGACAGTTTGACGCCGGTGTACGATCCCAGCTTCAGCGGTCCAAACCACGGCCCCCTCGAAAGTCCCAGATACCGAAGCAGTCCCAAGCGCGACAGCAAGGCATGTGCGGCAAGCGGCGCGCCCACACCGATAGCCGTGCAGACGCCAGCGTAGACCCAATCGACATAAGGAACGTGGGCCTTTGCAAGAAGGATCCGCATTCCCGCGGCGGCCAAGATGTGCATCACATAGATTGTCATCGAACATTGGCCGACATAGGCGAAAACCACCAAGGCGCGGCCGCGAAGGAGACTGGCGGCGGCAATGGTCCCGGCAATTCCGAACAGAGCTGCAGGAAGGCTCCAGACATCGTCAAAATCGACTTGGTTTGCATTGAACGACAGGAACACGGACACTGCGAAAAGCGCCCACAGGGGTGCCAAAATCCTTGTCGGATTGATCGGCCAAGGCTTGTCCGCCCATCGTGACAAGAGCACCCCAGCGATAAAGAACGGCAGAGCGTGAAAATAGCGCTCCGGGACGCTGTTCAAGGCAAAGGCTTGAGCCGCCATGATCGATCCGACGGCCAGCGCGCCCAAAACAGCCGGCCGCACCCCAATTATCGCCAGCGAAAATTGCACTATGAATAAGACATAGAGAAACCAGAACTGGCTCATGGGGCGCCAACCGATCTGGAGAATATCGCCGAAATCAGCCTTCCCGTTCGTCATCGACGACATCAAAACCAGTATGACGCCTTGGATGACTGACCATAAAATGTAAGGGTAAATTACGGTCTCAATCTTGCTGGAGATATACGGACCGCGACCACGCCCAAGGCCTGAAGGTGCGTTTATGCCCGCCAGAACGAAAAACAGCGGCATGTGAAACGTGTAGAGGGTGAAATCCAGGGCGCGCCAGATTGGATTTGTAGCGATCTGCGCGGAGACTAGTCCGCGTTCAACGTGCCCCAAGACCACCAAAATAATGCCGATGCCGCGGGCGGCGTCCATCCAAAATATACGGCTTGGCTTAGCGCCAGTTTGTTCCGTCGGGCTAGATTCAACTGTTGCCTGCTGCTCGATCAACGATGTCAAGAATTCAGCCTTAATTGGAAATCATCAACGTCCCACTGCGAACATATGTTGGCTTGGACCCGCAGATTGTTCAGAAGTCACGGGACCATTCGCAATCCAATAGTGTCAAGCGACCCACGGTGAGTAGCGACCATGATGGCTACTCTCTGTTGACTGAGAGCCTTGTTCACGGGCGGCTGCCCAAAATGTAACTAGCCGGCGCGTGGCTCTGTCTCTTTCCGCTGGTGGTCCGACAGAACCCACCCCAGGCCTTGGGCTTTGAGCCCATAACGCCAAAGCCAAATTTACCGCGCGGAAAAATCTACCCGTCCCGCCCCCGGCACAAACTGCAGGCCCAGATTACCCGCCACCCCGCAACATGTTGTGTCTAAACATTAATTTCCGTAAGGCATTCTTAATACTCGTAAATTCACGTCGATTTAACGAGCGTCATAGATGATTGGGTCAACGTCGCAATCAAGCGCCTCGTTCTAGCGGGGAGGAAATGAGCGCGCGTTATTCGGGAATAATTCCCGCCTGGGCCAAAAGGCGCAGGAATCCTTAGAAAAGGAAGCTTTGTAATGACCTACAGCATCAATACCAACGCAGGCGCGTTGGTCGCTCTGCAAAACCTCACCAGCACCCAGATGGATCTGGCTAAAACCCAGAACGTCATCTCCACCGGCAAGACGGTCAACACGGCGGCCGACAACGGCGCTGTGTGGGCGATCGCCAACACCATGTCGGGCAAGGTCACTTCCTTGAACGCGGTCAAGGACTCGCTCAACCGCGCCTCCTCGACCATCGACGTGGCCATGTCGGCCGGCCAGCAAGTCTCCGACCTGCTGTCTCAGCTGAAGGCCCAGGCCCTGGCCGCCTCGGACACCTCGCTGAACACCGCGAGCCGCACGTCCCTGAACCAGAACTTCAAGGCCCTGTTGTCGGAACTGACCACGGTCGTGTCCAACGCCTCCTTCAACGGCGTGAACATGATCAACTCGGGCGGCACCACCATCTACGCCCTGGCCAGCGACACCGGCAGCTCCAAGATCACCGTTGCGGCGCAAAGCCTCGCCCTCGGCGGCGCCAACGTCACGATCGCGGCCGCCGCCTCCTTCGCGACCGCCGCGGCGGCCAGCGCCTATGTGGCGACCCTGACCACCAGCATCGCCAACGTGAACACCGCGCTGACGAATTTCGGCACCGGGTCGAACGCTATCGCCAGCCAACTGAAGTTCGTGTCCGGCCTGCAAAACACGCTGAACAACGGCATCAGCAACCTGGTCGATGCGGACATGGCGGCCGAAAGCGCCAAGCTCCAAGCGCTGCAAACCAAGCAGCAACTGGGGATTCAGTCGCTTTCCATCGCCAACCAGTCCACCTCGGCTCTGCTCAGCCTGTTCCGCTAATCGCGGACGCGGCGGCGAAGCGGAAACGCCTCGCCGCCGCGGCTTAGCCGGCCTTTGGTCCGGCCCAAGCGCCCCGACGCCCGAATGAGCAAATTTTCAACCCAATCCGCGCGAAAAGCCCAGCCCGCCGCGCCATCAGCAGCCCCTGCGCCCCTGCGCCCGCCGCCGGTTTGCGCCGATGCGTCACAGCGCCTGATCATCGAAGAGTCCGACCGGCCAGGGGCGTTCGTCTATGCCCTGCTGGACCGAGTCACGGGCGAGGTAGTCGGCCGACACGCCTGCGCTATCGTCGTTGGCCCTGACGGTCAAATCGACTAAACGGCCACACGGCCTTGTTGCCGCCGCATCCTTGGGTCTATCCGAGGAGGACGGAGACAAACCTTGCTCAAGCCCCTGCTTTTGATCACCCTCCTCAGCGCCCTGGCCCTGCCGGCGCTCGCCGCGCCGATCCTGCCAGGCTGGTGGGAAAGCACCGACACCATCACCTCGCCGATTCAGCAAAGCGGCACCTCGCGCAAGTGCATCACCGAGGCCCAGATCGAATCCTACCTGACCGGGCCGGTGAACAACCACTATGCCTGCCACTACACGGACAAGAAGATCTCGGGCGGGACCTTCAGCATGGTCGGCGACTGTGTCGATAATAACGGGATCCCGGTGAAGGTCGCGGTCTCGGGCGCCTATACCGACACCAGCTTCACCATGAATGGGCGCATCCGGATCATCATCGGCGGCCTGCCCATTCCGGTGAGCGCTTCCACCGACGCACACCGGATCAGCGCCGAATGTCCCGGGCCGGACACGTTGTCGAGGAGCCTGCCATCCCCGCCGGCGGACCAGGCCGAACTGAGCGCGACGCCGACGCCATAGACCCCAGACTATCGGGGTCTGGCCGGTGACTCAGGCCGCCAGTTGCTGCTTGACCCGTTCTGCCAGGATTTTGATGTCCAGGGGTTTAGCCAGGAAGGTCACGCCGCTCTCGCCTTCCAGCAGATCCGAGAACTCGGCCTCGGCATAGCCTGAAATAAACATGACCGGGGCGTCGCCCAGGAATTTGCGAGCCTTCTTGAGCAAGGTCGGGCCGTCCAGTCCGGGCATGATCACGTCGCTGATTAGCAGGTCAATTTGGCCGGCATGAAGTTCGGCCAAGGCCAAGGCCTCTTCGCCGTCCGCCGCCTCGATCACTTCATAGCCGCGCGCGCGGAGCAGCCGCGCCGCCACGCCTCGCACGGCGTCCTCATCCTCCACGAACAGGATGCGGCCGACCCCCGACAGGTCGCGGGCCGCGGGCTTGGGCTTGGGCGCCTCCACAATGGGCAGGGCGCCGGCGACCGGCTCGTATACCGGGAGGAAGATGCGGAAGGCCGCGCCGCGGCCGGGCTGGCTGTCCACGTGAATCCAGCCGTCCGCCTGTTTGACGATGCCATAGACCGTGGCCAGGCCCAGCCCCGTCCCCTCGCCCACCGGCTTGGTGGTGAAGAAGGGCTCGAAGATTTTGGCCATGACCTCAACGGTCATGCCCGGACCGGTGTCGGCCACCTCGATCAGGGCGCAGTCCCCCGGCGGCGCGGCGACATAGCCCAGGGCAACCGCCTCAGTCTGGGTCAGACGCGCGGTGCGGATACGCACCACCCCGGGCGCCTCGCGCCTTTGGCTGCGCATGGCGTCGCGGGCATTGACCGCCAGATTCATCACCGCGGTTTCCAGCTGGCTCTTGTCCGCCCGCACCAAAGGCAGGTTGCGGCCGTAGTCGGTTTCCAGCTTCACGTCCTCACGCAAAAGCCGTCGCAGCAGCACCTCGAACTCGCTGATCAACTCGCCCAGATCGAGAATTTCGCGCTGGACGGTCTGCTTGCGCGAAAAGGCCAGCAGCTTGCGCACCAGATCCGCCGCCCTCACGCCGGTCTGGCGGATCTCGTTGAGCCCCTCATAGGACGGGTCGCCCACGGGATGGCGATGCAGCAGTTCATCCAGCCGCAATTGGATGGCGGTCAGCAGATTGTTGAAATCGTGGGCCACCCCGCCGGCCAACTGGCCGATAGCCTGCATCTTCTGCGATTGGGCCAGTTGCAGCTCCAGCTGCTTCTGTTCGGACACGTCCACCAGATAGGCCAGGGTGCGCCCTTGCAGGGCTGAGAGATACAAGTGCGCCGTTCGTGGCGGATTGAGCGCGAGCTTGACCTCCACGGCCCCCGTGCGGCCCGCAGCGATCCGCGCGGCGACCTCAGCCCGGCTGGCCGGATCAAACAGCGGGCCGAGCGTTGCACCCTCCCGTGCTAGGCCCTGGCTCATCTTCTCCAAGGCCGAGTTGGCGCCCAGGATCACCGCCTCGAACGGATCGGCGCCGTCCAGTAAGGCGGCCCCGAACGGGGCGGCTTCCGCAAGGGGATCAAGCCGTGCACCGGAAGCGGGCGCCATGTCCTTGGCGGCGCCGATCGCGAGGGCGGCGTCAGGCGCGACCGCTGGGGCCGCCGGCTCGCCCAGGCGCACAAGCAGCTGTCGGTCGTCCAGCCGCGCGACCCGCGCCTGCCAGGACCGTCCACCCATGGGCGCCTCGGCTTCCGCCTGCCCGCCCGGGGCGACGCCCTTCAAGGCGGCGAACAGCGCCGCGCCGCCGTTGGTCCGTCCGAGCCGGTGCATAGACCCCGGCAAGGCCCGCCAGGCCGCATTAGCAAGCATGGGCCGGCCGTCCATGGACAGCAGGGCGCTGGGTTCGGCCAGGGCTTCCAGCCAGGCCTCGGCGTCCAGCCCGGCGCCTGCGGGCGGGCGGCGAAAGGCGAACAGTCCCAGGAAAGCCACACCGGCAAGGCCGAGCAGCAAGAGCAGGGCCGCGCCGGTGGCAGGACCGGCGGTTACTGCCGGATAGACCGCCGCCAGAACCGCGGCCATGAAGCAGACGCCGCCGGCCAGAAGCAGTGGATCAACACGGCGCCGGCCCGTTGCCGCGTCTTTGGCGTGGCCGTCTTGGGCGTCTATCGGTTCAGCCATGGCCAGCCTCCAGAGCCCCCGCAGAGGGTCGCCGAACGAGCGCGCGAATCAGTGGATCGAAGATACCGCTAAACCCTGGCCCGACGCGCGGATTTGCGTGCGGTCCCCAGGATAAAGCCAATGATCTTAGCCACCGCCTCGTAGTGTTGCTGAGGAATGATCTCCTCCACGTCCACAGCGGCATAAAGCGCGCGCGCCAGGGGCGGGTCATCGATCACAGGGACATTGTTCGCCTTGGCCACCTCGCGAATCCGCAGCGCCAAGCTGTCCACCCCCTTGGCCACGCATATCGGGGCTGGCGCATCGTTGGTGTCATAGCGCAGCGCCACGGCAAAGTGGGTTGGGTTGGTGATGACCACGGTGGCCTTGGGCACGTTCTGCATCATCCGCCGCCTGGCGCGCTGAATACGCAACTGCCGCTGCCTGGCCTTGATCTGCGGATCGCCTTCTGACTGGCGCAGGTCTTCCTTGACCTCCTCACGGCTCATGCGCATTCGCGCGATGAAGCGTCGCCGCTGCAATATCCAGTCGGCGATGGCGCCCACGCCCAACACGCCCAGCACGGAAAAGAACAGGGTCTTGAGCACGTCCACCATGAACGGGCCCATGGCGAGAGGGTCCGTCAGGCCCAGCTCCTCCATCTCATTCAGCCGCGGCTTGAGCGCCAACCAGCATATCAGCCCGATCAGGATCACCTTGGCCAAGGACTTGAAGAATTGGATCAGGCCGTCCAGGCCGAAGAGGCGCTTGAACCCCGCCAGGGGCGAGACCTTGTCGATATTGGGCGCGAGCTTGCCGGGCGCCCATAAAAAGCCTTGCTGGACGATATGGCCCGCCGCGCCCGCCAGCGCGGCTGCGGACATCACGGTCAACAGGAATGGCCACGCCGCGCCCATCGCCAGACGGGCCACGCCCTCGGCGCCGCCGTGGTCCAGACTGAAGGCGTCGGGATGAGCGATGAAAGGCAGCAGAGAGATCACCAGATTGCGGGCCAAGAATGAGCCGGCTAGGGCCAGAACTCCGGCGGCGGCCGTGATGGATGCCCAGGGCGGAAGATCGGAGCTCTTGGCGACATCGCCTTGTTTGCGCGCCTCATCCAGGCGCCGCTGTGTCGGCTCTTCTGTTTTGGACTGCGGATCGGTGTCTTCGGCCACGCCCGCGCTTCCCTAGATGAAAAGGCGCAGGAAGGATTGGTAATGGTCGATCCAAACCAATCCGATTGCGCCCAAACTGAGGGCGAACACCGACAGGCCGAACAGGACGTGCAGGGGCGTGGCCACGAAGAACACTTGGAATTGCGGCATCAACCGTCCGACCATGCCGATGGCGACGTTGAACACGACCGAGAAGACCACCACCGGGGCCGCCAGTTGCAGGCCCAGGGCGAACGCCTGGCCGAATGTGCGCACGGCCAGGGCCCCCGCATCCATCAGGGGCACGGCCTTAGTCGGTTGGAACAGGGCGTAGGAGCGCGCCATGGCCGCCAGGAACATGTGATCCAGGTTAGTCGCGAATACGAGCGCCATGGCCGTAACGCTGAGGAAACTGGTGAGGGTGCTTCCCGGCTGAGCTTCGTTGGGATTGGCGGTCTGGGCGAACGCCAGGGTGCTCTGAATGGCCACCGTCTCGCCGCACACCGCCAGGGCCATGGTCATCATCTGCAGCAGCAGGCCGATCATCACCCCGATGATCAACTCCTTGATCGCCTGGCCGGCCAGGGCGCCGAGGGTGTCGGGCAAGGCCGGCAGATAGGGCGCGGCGATCGGACCCAGGCAAAGTGACAGCAAAAGAGCAAAAGACAGGCGAGCCATGACCGGCACCGCCCGATCACCGAGGCCCGGGATGAGCATCACCATGGCCCCGATCCGCATGAAGACCAGGCCGCTGTGATAGATCTCAGCCGGAACGGCGAAGGGCGACATGGCCCTAGATGCCCGCGATTCGGGTCGCGATTTGAGTCATGAATGAGGACATCAGCCCGCCCATCATGGGCAGGAACAGCAACAGCGTCACGAACACCGCGATGATCTTGGGCGCCGAGACCAGGGTTGCCTCCTGAATCTGCGTCAGGGCCTGGAGAAAACCGATCACCACGCCCACCACCAAGCCCACCAGCATAATGGGCGCGCACAGCTGCAGGGTCAGCCAGATCGCCGAACGCCCCACATCCAAAACTTCAGGTCCGCTCATGGTGTCTCCCGCCTCGTGATCGTTAACAACCATCGGCGGACATGGTTAACGAACGGCTACGAAGGTTAACGGGCAGGACGGCTATATCGTCATGTGCATGATCTCCTGATAGGCGGAGATCACTTGGTCGCGCACGGCCATCACCGTCTGCAAGCTGGCTTCCGCCGAGGAAACAGCCGTCACCACGTCGATCAGCTGCGCCTTGCCCTGCACCTGGGCGGCCATTTGGGTTTCAGCGGCTTTCGACGACTGAATGGCGTTGTCGATTACCCCCTGGACCATGTGAGCGAAATTGGGCGCCGAGCCCGCACCAGACGCGGAATCGGCCCCGGCTGAGATTGTCGAGGCCTGGGATTGAACTGCGGCGTAGGCCTTGGCCGCGACCATGGGAGCGATCATGAGCGGACCTATTTCTTCAGGATTTCAAGCATGGAGGCGTCCATCGCCCGGGCGGTTTCGATCACGCTGATGTTGGCTTCGTAGGCGCGCTGGGCCTCGCGCATGTCCAGGGACTCCATCAGGGGATCCACATTGGGCATCTTCACATAACCCTTGGCGTCCGCCGCGGGATTGCCGGGCTGATACTCCTGACGAAAGGGCGCGCTGTCCGGCCTGGTCTTGGACATGGCCACGCCCTGCACCCCCGGAGCCACCGTTTTAGGTTCGAACACCGTGGTCTGCCGCCGATAGGGATCGCCGCCGGGGGTCTTGGCGGTGGAGTCGGCGTTGGCGATGTTCTCGGCGATTACGCGCATGCGCGCTTGTTGGGCCCGCATGGCCGAGGCGGCGATCGCCTGGGCGTTTTGGGTGGGACTGCCTACTTCCGGCATGGGTCAGCTCCTACTTACCGGGCACTTTTGCGGCCATCTGTATGAAACTCATGGCCTTTTGGTAGAGCCCCACGGCGGCTTCGTAGTCAGCGCGGGTCTCGTTCATCTTCAGCATCTGGTCTTCAAGCCCCACCCGATTGCCGTCGAGCTTGGTCTCGTCGTCGGGCGCCGCCACTGCCCCATAACTCTTGGCCCCGCCGAGGCCGGGGCCGGGGGCCGAGCCGCCGGCGAGCGCAATCATGCCGGTTGAAGACCCGGACGCGCCATGGGCGACCTGGGTGAGAGCCAAGGTCGAGCCGCCGCCCGTCCGGCCGGAGTCGACCTTGAACGGTTTCAGATCGCTGGGCATGAACCCCGGAGTGGAAGCATTGGCCACGTTTTGCGCGATCAACTGCTGGCGCTGGTTGAGATAGCCAATGCGGCTCCTCAACATGGAGAACAGGGGGATGGATTGAATATCCATGATCGTTCCCGACTCGCGGGCCCAGGCGCTGTACGAGGATGAAGTCTGAACGAACAGGGTTAACCAGACCTTTCAACGGGATGCGGCGGGTTAACGGCAGGACGGCGAATCTGCCTATGACAAGCGCATGGGCCTGACCCAAATTCTCAGCATGCTCGCGGCCCTGGCCGTCACGCTCGGCCTATTCGGCCTGGCGGTGTGGGCCTTTCGGCGCTTTGCCCCCGTCGGCTTGCTGCCTTTCCAGCCGCCGCAGACCCGACGACTGACCGTGGTGGAAAGCCTGATGCTCGATACGCAAAGACGCCTGGTGCTGGTGCGGCTGGACGGCCAGGAACGTCTGATCCTACTGGGCGAGGGCCGACTTATGTCCGATCCATCGGCCCGCGAGGACCGTACATGAAGCGTTGGCTGACCGAATATCTGAGGCGCTTCCATACGGAAGACATCAAGCACGCCGCCCTGCTGTCGATGGTCAGCACCCTGGGCATGGCGGTGTTTCCCGCTGTCGCCGCCGCCCAGGCTCTGAATGTGAACCTGGGCTCCGGAGCGGGCCTGACCGACCGCGTGGTCCAGCTGGTGGGCCTGCTGACGGTGCTGTCCCTGGCTCCCTCCATCGTCATCATGACCACCTCCTTCGTGCGGATCGTGGTGGTCCTGTCCCTGCTGCGCACGGCGATTGGCCTGCAGCAGAGTCCGCCGAACTCCGTGCTGATCAGCTTAGCCATGTTCTTGTCGGCCATTGTCATGGCGCCGACTTGGACGGCCTCCTACCAAGCAGGAATCAAGCCCCTGCTCGACCACAAAATGGAATTGCCCCAGGCGTTCGGCGCGGCCTCCGGGCCGGTGAAAGGCTTCATGCTCAGGCAGGTGAAAGGCGATGACCTGGCCCTGTTCGTGCGCCTGTCCAAGATTCCCAAGCCCAAGACCGCCGCCGACACACCGATCCAAGTGGTCGCCCCCGCCTTCATGATCAGCGAGTTGAAACGCGCGTTCGAGATCGGGTTTCTGCTGTTCGTGCCCTTCCTGGTGATCGATCTTGTGGTGGCCAGCGTGCTGATGAGCATGGGCATGATGATGCTGCCGCCCGTGGTCATTAGCCTGCCCTTCAAGCTGATTTTCTTCGTGCTGGTGGACGGCTGGCGCCTAGTGGCCGGCAGTTTGATCGAGAGCTTCCAGCACGGTTCGGGTTGACGCTTGGTGACCGAGTATCAGCGGCAGCAGCGGCGGGGACACACACCACCTAGCCGCCGAATCTCGTTAATCGATGGTTGGAGCCAGTGGTGTGTGTGTTGTCTAATTGATTTCATCTGATGGGCCTGGAGTCTGGCTTGTCTGACCTTGGTCTATGGTTGTCTTCGTGGTCATGGCCGGGCTGGGGAGC
>JBEHYN010000046.1:0-20345 GCA_048498155.1 Pseudomonadota bacterium
GTGCTGACGTCCTATCCGGTGGACTATGTGAATAAGACCTTCGCCCCCTCCTACGCCATCTGGGGCGCCACGATCGGCTATGCCGATCCCAAGGGCAAATGGCGCGTCTTCTTGCAAGGCGTGAACCTCGGCAACAAGACCTACGCGTCTTCGGCGTCCGCCACGTTCCAGGCCTTAGCTAGCTCGGCGATCTACACCCCCGGCGTGGGACGCACCATCACAGCCGGACTCACCTACGCCTTCTGATCCCGTCCTTCCTTCCGTCCTCACAGAGGAGAAATCTCATGTTTCCCACACGTAGACCCATCGCCGCCGGTTTGGCCCTTGGTCTGTTGGCGTTCGCGGCGCCCGCCATGGCCCGCGAGGTGATCAACACCAACGGCTCGGACCACAATGTCGCCATCAGCGGCCTGGACACGGTGGCCTTCTTTACCCAGCACAAAGCCGTGCCCGGCGAGGAGGCCTATGCCTACGAATGGAAGGGCGCACGCTGGCTGTTCGCCAGCGCCGGCGACCGCGCCCTGTTCATCGCCAACCCGGAAAAGTACGCCCCGCAGTGGGGCGGCTATTGCGCCGTTGGCGTATCCGAAGGTCACCTGAGCCAGCACTTGGTCAAAGGCTCGTTCGATATTCACAACGGCAAGCTGTACCTGTTCGCCGAAGGCAAGCCGGACGACTTCGACTACTGGCGCAAGAACTGGCTGCAAACCAAGGGCGGGCCCGTCAACCGCATTCCAACCGGCGAGTCTAATTGGACGCAACTCAAGCCCCTGGCTGAATCCGGCGTCCCCTGGCCGAACCTGAAGACCAAGGCGGTCGCTCAGTCGCCGGTTCCCCAGACCACGCATTGAGGCGCGCGGCGACCGACTGGCCGCGTTCGTAAATCCTTGAAACCCACTGAGGCGGCCGCTGTGCTCACAGCGGCCGCTTTGATTTTCGGCACAGCGCTAATACAGTAGTTTTTCTAATAACATCTTTCCATAAATATTGCATTTTCTGTGTAATCTAGACGACAATAACAATAGAAAAACTGAATTACTTTTCAGAGATTGTGGCGCCCCTAATTCCTATCATTTTGATAGGAATTAGGGGCTGATCCCAGGCTGCATTTAGCCGGACAGGGATGAGGGGTGTCCGTCGGCGGCTAGCGCGGTCGACGACTAGGTTTAAACGGACAGGGGCGTTTTCAGTGAATCTCAGAACTAAGCTTGCGGCATCCACCGCCATCATCGGCCTTTCCTTGAGCGCCGCCGGCGCCGCGTCCGCCGCAAACGCCGATATCGAAAGCGTTGGCGCCGTAGTGGTGACCGCCAAACGTGATGCGCCGACCGCATTGACCGTCGTGCCCGGAGGGACTGCCGTCATTTCGGGCGCGACCCTCCAAGCGCACAGCATAGCCAATACCGCTGACGCCCTGGCCTTCGTGCCAGGACTGTTCGCCCAGTCCGTCCAAGGCGGCGAAGGCACCCGCCTGTCCATTCGCGGTTCGGGGCGCGGCTCCGGAGGCTTCACCTGGGGAAGTGGAATTCAAGTGCTGCTCGACGGCCTGCCGCTCAGCACGCCCTATGGTAATCCCTACGAGGCCTATGAACCCAACGCCTACAACAGCATCAAAGTCTACAAAGGCGACAACGCCTTTGAATTCGGAGCGTTTCAGCTAGGCGGAGCAATCAACTTCATCGAACACACTGGTTACGACTCCGATCGGTTGTTCGTCCGCGCCGAAGTTGGCTCCTATGGCTATCAGCGGGAGCAGATAAGCACCGGTCAATTGGTCGGCCCATTCGATTATTACATCAGCCTTAACCACTTCGCTACGAACGGATACTTGAAGGAATCTTCCGGACACAGCAATCGCCTTGTGACCAATTTTGGGTACAAGGCGAGTGACAAACTAAGCACCCGAATTTATTTCGAATACGCAGAACAACGGCAGCAACATATAAATGCCGTAACACTCTATAATTTATTGACTAATCCACGTGGAAACGTCGGAACCACTGGCGATCGCGTGAATGACGGCACGTTCGTGGTCGCGAACAAGACTGTTTATCAAATCGATGGCAGCTCAGGAATCGAGTTCGGAATCGAGTACCAAAAGCCTCCAATCCACGATAGCGCAATCACAGCTCGTTCGTTCTGGGACACGAGCGACTTGTCAGGTTTGGTCAAATACCACCGCGCCGACACCCTGTTCGGGGGGCATGAAAGCGAAACCACCATCGCCTTTATTCCATCGTACGTACTGCGCGGTTCCCAGCTATCCACCTATAATTTGGTGGCTGGCACCTATTTGGGTTCGATCAACTACGGCGGATCAAACAATACCCTCCTCATCAGCAACGATTTCGCTGTAACCCCAAAACTCAAGGTTCAGACTGGATTAGCTGGCCTCTGGCTGAACCGCCAGAACCGGATTACCAATCCCGTCGCACTTGGCGTCGACCCCAATCTGGATAAATCCTACAGGGACATCACCCCCCGCTTTGGCGTTCGCTATGAGCTAATCCCGCAAGTCCAGCTCTACGGAAACATAAGCAAGCTCCTCGAAGCGCCCCAGATTGGCTCCTTCGCGCAGTCTCTGAACAGCGCCTACACAGGATATGTTACAGCGCCAATCACTTCCGGGGGCGCCGTATATTCATTTAACACTAGAAACCTCAAGGTTCAGTCAGGAACATCAGTGGAGGTGGGCGCTCGAGGGTCGTTTAACGGACTGAAATGGGATATAGATTACTACAATGAGCACATTCGTGATGAGTTGCTGACGACTTACTCCGTGCTCCCCGGAGTGGATCCCCGAAATCCGAACGGCATCTCCTACACTCGCAACGCCAGCCCTACCGTTCATGAAGGGGTGGAGGCATCCCTCGATGCCGTCCTTTGGAGGGGGGGCGAAAACAAGCTTTCGCTGCGGCAGTCCTATGCCTGGGGACACTTCTATTTCGTCAATCAGGGACCATTCCAAAAGACCCTGCCCGGCCTGCCAAAACAGACCTATCAGGCCGAATTGGAATTCACGCACGAGTCCGGGGTCTACGCCAACGCCACCCTGAATTCGGTTAGCGCCTACCCAGTCGACTTCGCCAATCAGGCGCAGGCGCCCGGTTACTCGCTGGTCGGCATTGGCGTCGGCTATGTCGATCCAAAGCGTAAATGGCGGGTGTTCGTCGAGGGAGAAAATCTCGCCAACAAGGCCTACGCCTCGTTCACGTCCACCACCGGCGCGGCGACCGCGACCTCTGCGGTCTACACCCCCGGCCAGGGACGAACGGTCACCGCCGGCATCTCTTACGCCTTCTGAAACCTCCGCGCTCGCAATCGCCCAGGCCCACAGCCGTGGTGATCGAGCAGCGCCTCACGCCGAAAGGATGAATGAACATGACCAAATTTCTAGCGGTCTTGCTGGCGGCCGGCGCCGTCGCAGCCGTCTCCGCGCCGGCCCAGGCTCACCACGCCTTCGCCAGTGAGTACGACATCGACAAGCCGATCACCCTGAAAGGGACCCTCACTCGGCTGGAATGGATCAATCCGCACGGGTGGGTCTATGTCGATGTCACCGACGCCAAGACCAAGAAGACCACCAACTGGGCCATTGAGTTCGGCGGACCCAACGCCCTTCTGCGCCGGGGCCTTCGCAAGACCGACTTCCCAGTGGGATCCGTTGTGACCGTGCAGGGTTATCTGGCCAAAAACGGCAAGCCCATCGCCAACGGCACCAGCGTGACCCTGCCCGACGGCCGGGCCTTCTTCACCGGATCCTCGGGCGGCCCCGGCGCGCCCGCAGGCGGCGCCGGCTGATCAATCCAAGCCTTCATCGCAAACCCCGCTAGGAAATCACCCACCATGCGAAACTTCACAGCCGCCTTACGTCTCGGCCTCCTGGCCGGAGCGGCCTTGATGGTCTCCTCCTTGGCCCGAGCCGCGGACCTGCCGCGCACCGCCGACGGCAAGCCCGATCTGTCGGGCATCTGGCAGGTCATCACCCCCGCTGGGCAGGACCTTTCGGCCCACGCGGCGCGTAAGGACTCCCCGGCTCACCTGGGCGCGGTGGAGGGCGACGAGATACCCTACCAGTCTTGGGCCCTGGCCAAGAAGCAGGAGAACTTCGCCAAGCGTGAAACCGACGATCCGCAGAACAAATGTTTCATGCCCGGCGTACCGCGCATCACCTACACGCCCCTGCCCTTCCAGATTTTCCAGAAGGATAAGCAGCTCACCGTGCTCTACGAGTACGCCCATACTGTCCGATCCATCTACACCAACGGTACGGACCACCCGCCGGGGCATATCGATTGGTTCTTAGGGGACAGCCGGGGCCATTGGGATGGCGATACGCTGGTTGTCGACGTTGTCGACTTCAATGATGAGACTTGGCTCGACCACGCAGGGGATTTCCACAGCGATCAACTGCATGTGGTCGAGCGCTACACGCCCATCGACAAGGATCACATCCGGTATGAGGCGACGATCGAGGACCCGAAGGTGTTCACACGCCCCTGGTCCGTGAAGGTCATCCTTTACCGGCGCATCGAGCCCAACGTCCAGCTGCTCGAATATGAGTGCTACACCTTTGATTATGAAAAGTTTTACCCCTGATTTGGCCCGGAAAGAGGACTGAGTATGACCTATCGAATTCGCCTCGCCGAATGGGCTGCCGCCAGCATTTTAGGCGCTTGGGCCTACGGGCCAGGGCTTGCCTTGGCCCAAGACCCACCAACCGCCTCACCTGCGGGCCAGGCCTGGACTCCCGCCAAGCTGCCTGACGGCCAGCCGGATGTTCAGGGCTATTGGACCGCCGGGGGGACCGTCGTGGTCGGCGGCAAGGCCGTTCCGACCCGTGGCGGCACCTATTCAATCACGGGCGGCCCGCTTGGCGGGGGCGGCGAGGCGGAAGTGCTCGACAACGCCAAACTTCTCAAGGAAGGCAAACCGCTGCCGTCGTGGCCGAGCAAGGTGGTCGATCCGGAGGACGGCCAGATTCCTTACCAGCCTTGGGCGCGCGCCCGGCAAAAATACATCGAAGCCAATGTCGATCATCCTACCAAGCAGGAACATCTCGATCCACAGGAGCGCTGCTTCCTTGACGGTCCGATCCGCGACACCTTCCACTACGAGTTCAAGATCGAGCAGTATCCCGGCTATGTTCTGATCCTACACGACGGGTACCGCTGGATCCCGCTCGACAACCGCGCCCATCCAAGCCAGGCGATCAAGCTTTGGAATTCAGATTCCCGCGGGCACTGGGAGGGCAACACCCTGGTAGTCGATGTGGCCAACAGCAATTCCAAATCACGACTGGACCGCAGCGGAAACTTCGCCAGCGACAAGGTCCATATCGTCGAACGCTACATCTTCAATGAGCCCAACGCCTTCACCTACGAAGCGACCGTTGAAGACCCAAGCGTCTACACGCGCCCCTGGAAGGTAGCCAACATCGGCGACGCCCGCAGCCTGGCCATCCACCCCGCCACGACAACGCACTCCCAGCTGACCCCCGAAGAGCAAATCGCGAGCGGCGTATCGGACAGCTACGTGCGCCTGTCGGTGGGCCTCGAGCACATCGACGATATCATCGAGGATCTAGAACAGGCGCTGACAGCCGCGGGCGCGAGGGCGGAGGCGGCGTAGGCTGCGGCTGCGCGTTATCTCTGCCGGTCGGCAAGATCGCGCGCCAACTGGTCGGCATGAATACGGATGGTGGTGCGGGCGGCCGGAATCGAACCGGCACGGGCTTACGCCCAACGGATTTTCTTACCAGCTACGGCTTTCACCGCCGCCTCGTTCGAGGCGTTTGTGGTCTGGACTATACCTTCACCCTAGCGCGTCCGCGCCTTAGGTGCTGCCCGTCTAGTCTCTACACCTTCGCTCCCAGCACGTTCGTGCCAAGGGCGCTTGGCTCGGGATTGCCATTTGAAAGGGTTCCCCGAGTTTGAGCAGTTCTGCACCTCGGGTTTCCCTGAGGGCACTCAATTTGCTTAAGTCCGTTGCGTCTACCAGTTCCGCCACGCCCGCACGTGTTCACTTATAGCGGGCTGGCTGCGTTTGGCCAAGGCCAATAGATTTCTACGATTATCGTTATTGTTCTATTGGTTGTCCCGCTTTCTTCGCGTTTTTAACGCTATTTGCGCTCGCCTTTTGCCGCCTCCTGGGCGCGCGCACATTAATCGCGGCGGCGTTGAGCGTGTTGGCGAGATGCGAGGCGTAATATTTCTCGATCATCTCGACGCTGGTGCGGCAGTTCTTGGCGATCTGATAGATGTCTGCACCCTCGGTCAGGCGCATACAGATGTAAGCGTGCCGCAATGAATAGGCGGTGCGAACCTGCCCGTCACGGTCGCGCTTGAGTTTCAGCTCGTCGAGAATTTCATTGAAGAGCTGACGGTGCGTTTGTGGAAACAGGCGATCAGTCGGTCCAGGCGTCTTGGTTCCCTGCGGTGGTTGACTGACGGATCGGCGGCCAACGCCCGCGCTCTTGTCGTCCTTAAGAATTTTGGGGCGCTTGCGCTCGCACAGGCGTTTGAACGGCAACACCGCGCCGGGCATGGTCTTGCAGTAGCCGACGCCGCGTTTGCCTCGCACTTCGATCAACAGGATTTCTTTTTCGGTGGCTTCGTCATCGACGATCTCGACGTCCCTGAATTCCAGGCGCGCCACCTCGTCGGGTCGAAGCCCGCTGTTGCCCATCATCAGGACGTAGTCGTGGAGTTGTTCGCTGGCCCAGGCCCAGCGCTTTTTAAGCGGCTTCTTAGCCCTCTCGCCGGTCGCGGTGTAGAGCTGGATATACTCCTCTTTGGAAAACCACGCGCGGTGGGTCACCTTCCCTGAGCCACGGAAGGGAGCCGTCAGGTCGGGGAGATATGGCAGCCAGCCGTGCCGGTTGGCTGTCTTCAACACCTGACGCAGCGTGACGATCTCTTTGTGCAGCGAACTGCGGGAGGGCTTCAGCGTCTCACCGGATTTCGGGTGCTTGCGCGAAGATGCGCGATGAATCCGGTATTCCTGCACCAGTCCTGGCGTAATCTCCGACAGCGCCTTCTTGCCGAAGAAGGGCAGCAGATGAACGGTCAGCCGCCAGCTGTGCTCATACACATAAGACGGTGAGCGCTCGTCGGCGATGATCCCCTCGACCTCGCGCAAAAACTGGTCGGCGGCTTGTTTGAAAGTTTTACCGCCATCAGGAGCCTCCCCGCGCCGGACTTTACCCTTCAGTTCGAGGAACCAGTCCTCGGCAAAATCCTTCGCGTGGGAGAGGCTCTCCTGCTTGGTGCTGGTGCGATAATTGCGGCCGTTGAAAAAAGCCGAGCACTGCCAGTAGCGGGAGTTCTCGCGCTTATAAACATGGAGCTTTCCACCCATGAGTTCGTGACTAGCAGACATGGCCGTAGGCATACGCGCCTCTTGGGCAAAAGTCCAGTTTTGTGTAAGTGTTGTGTAACTTTGTTGGTTTGAGTAAATTGTTATTTTTCAGTCAATTAGTGTTATTTTATGATGGCCTAAAACGATTTTAAGTCCCTTGCGTCTACCAGTTTCGCCACGCGCCCAATCGGGGTGCGACTTGAGTAGCGAACCTGCCCGTCTGTCACAAGGCGCGCTCCGCCGCGCGAGTCGGCGCGAGGACCGCATCGTGGTCTAATCGGCTGTCGATTCGATGGAGGTCGCAGCATGGTGAAGGTTTGGGCGACGCTGTCGGCCGCACTCTGCGCCATGATCCCCCTGGCCACGGCCGCGCAACCGGATCCGGCGAAATCGGCCATGGCCGTGCTGTGCGAGGACTATCGCTCCATCGAGCAATCGGCCCTGGACGGCTTCATCGGAGTCGCGGGCAAATCGACCAAGGTCAATCCGCTGGTCGCCCTTGCGCCCGAACTGCTGGCTCCGAGATTCTCGGGCGCCAAGCTGATGCTGCCGGAAGCGGAAGAGTGCGATTTGCGGCCCTCCAAGCTGCGGCGCGGACACACCGCCTATTTCTGTTTCTGGAAATCGGACCAGCCCGACATGGCCGCTACAGATCAGGCCAAGCGCATCGCCGCCTGTTTGAACAGCCAAGCGACCAAGAGCGATTTCAACGCCGACCTGGTCGTGGTGACCCCGGCCAAGGTGCGCTTTACCCTCACCTCCCAGCACGACTATGACCGCTACGGCGTGCGGCTAATGATCGACGGACCGCAGCCCTAAACCACGCCCAGCGCGGTGCTGATCTGGACCCAGGTCTGCCCCCCTGCGCCCTGGGGAACCGCTAAGATCGGCGCCCCAGCAAAATGGCCGGCAAGGCTTTGGATGGTCGGCGCCGTCCCAACCGAGCCGGTTGGGCTTTCATTGACCAGCAAAGCGGCCACCGGCAATCCCCTGGCCCTGAGCGCGGATAGGCCGGTCAGGGCGTGGCTGATGGAGCCCAGGCGGCTATCGGCCACGAACAGAACCGGCGCGCCGATGGCGGCGGCTAGGTCCAGCATGGTTTCGCGCCCATTCAAAGGGCTCATCACCCCCCCGGCGCCCTCGATCAAAATGGGTCCGCGTGCGGCCTCAATCGCCGCGCGGCAGGATTGGGCAACCGAGTCCACAGCCATGCTGCGGCCCTCCAGCGCAGCGGCCTGGTCGGGCGAGAGTGGAGCGCGGAAACGAAAGGGCGCTATGGCCTCGATGGCGGCCAGGTCCGCAGGCAGGCCCAGGGCGGCGAGCAGCGCGGCCGGATCCGACTCTCCGGGCGCCTGGGGATCGAAGCCGGTGACCACCGGCTTGAACACAGCCGGCGTCAGTCCCTTAGAGCCCCAATAGGCCGCCAGCCCAGCGCAAACAAAAGTCTTGCCGATATCGGTGCCCGACCCCGTCACGAAAAACGCCGCCATGCTCGCGCCTGTCTCTGTTAGAAGCCGCTATTCCAATCCTCCCTATACCGAGCGATGCGCGAGCAAGACACGCCCTCCTGGTTCAGAACCGGTCGATCCGCGATTTGGCCGCCCTACGCGCGATTCGACGCGGAGGCCTTACCCGTGGTGCGCGCGGCGGGCGTGCGCCTGACCTTGGCCGACGGCCGCGAGCTGATCGACGGCGTGGCGAACTGGTGGACCGCCTGCCACGGCCACAGCCACCCGCATTTGGTTCAAGCCATGGCCGACCAGCTGCAACAGTTTTCCCACGTGATGTTCGCCGGCCTGGCGCATGAAGGCGCCTATCGTCTTGCCGAACGTCTGACGGCCCTGGTTCCCGGCGATTTCACCCGGGTGTTTTTCAGCGAATCCGGATCGGTCTCGGTCGAGGTCGCCCTGAAGATGGCCGCGCAATACTGGATGATCGCCGGACAGCGGGGCAAAACCCGCTTTGTCGCTTTCCGAGGCGGCTATCACGGCGACACCCTGGGAACCATGCCCCTGTGTGATCCGGAAGAGGGCATGCACGCCATGTACGCGGGGGTTTTCTCGCCCGCCCTGCTCGCCGATCTGCCCACCGATCCGGCGCGGCAGGCCGCCCTGGACCGATTGCTGGGCGACCACGCCGATGAGATCGCCGCGGTAATCGTCGAGCCCCTGGTGCAGGGGGCGGGCGGCATGCGCATGTACGGCCCTCAGACTCTGACCGCGCTGCGAGAACTGTGCGACCGTCACGGGGTGCTGTTGATCTACGATGAGATATTCACTGGGTTCGGCCGCACCGGCTCGCTGTTCGCCTTCGAGCAGGCCGGCGCCGCGCCCGATATCCTGTGCCTGTCCAAGGCCCTGTCCGGCGGCATGGCGCCCCTGGCCGCCACCCTCGCCCGCCGGCCCATCGCCCAGGCGTTTGAGAGCGATCATCCTGCCGCAGTGCTCATGCACGGGCCGACCTTCATGGCCGGCGCCCTGGCCTGCGCGGCGGCTAACGCCTCGCTGGACCTGTTCGAGCGTGAACCGAGGCTCGCGCAGGCCCTGGCCATCGAGGCCCAGCTGAAGGCGCAGTTGGAGCCCTGCCGCACCCTGCCGGGTGTGGTCGATGTGCGGGTCAAGGGCGCTATCGGCGCCGTGGAATTGGGCGGGGAGACCGAAGGCCTGCGTCATGCTTTCCCCGAGCGCGGGGTTTGGGTCAGGCCCTTTGGCCGCATTGTCTATCTCACCCCTCCGCTGATCATCGACCCGGCGGACTTGACGCGCCTGACCGATGCGGTGGTCGCGGTGGTTTCGCAATGGTCGATGGAAGGATCATGAGCGAGGCCTGGAGTGCATTCGAGGCGGCCATCGCCCGGCGGCTGGGGCAAGCGGAGACAGAGGGCCGACGTCGGCGCATGAGCCCCGTGACACGCTTGGCGGGCGGACGGGCTCGACTGGTCGATGGACGTGAGCTTATCGACTTTTCATCTAATGATTACCTCGGATTATCTTTACATCCTAAGGTCATATCCAGGGCCTCCGAATACGCACTTCAACTGGGCGCAGGATCGGCCGGAGCGCGTCTGGTCACTGGCACGGCGCCGGAGTGCCTGGCGCTGGAAGCGCGGCTGGCCGCATTCAAAGGGACCGAGTCCGCCCTCCTGTTCGCCTCCGGCTGGCAGGCCAATTCCTCCGTCTTGCCGGCATTAGCCACGCTGGCGGACGGCCCGTTTGTCCTGTTCGCAGATCGGCTGGTCCACGCCAGCCTTCATGCGGGGGCAGCGCAAGCCGGGGTGCGGGAAGTCCGTTACCGCCACAATGACCTTGAGCATTTGGAGCGCCTGCTCCAGGCCCCCGTGCACCCAGGCGGCCTTCGCCTGATCGCCACTGAATCGGTGTTCAGCATGGACGGCGACCGGGCTGACCTCGCGGCCCTATGTATGCTGGCTGAACGATACGGCGCCCTGGTTTATGTGGATGAGGCGCACGCCACTGGTGTTTTGGGACCGCGCGGCGCCGGCTTATGCGCGCCGCTGCCCAAGGATGCGCCGGTCATCGTCATGGGCACGCTGGGCAAGGCGCTGGGCGGGTTCGGCGCCTATGTGGCCGGATCCCGCCTGCTGATCGACGGCCTGATTCAGACCTGCGGCGGGTTCATCTATTCCACCGCCCTGCCCCCGGCGGCGCTGGGAGCCCTGGATGCTGCGCTCGATCTGGTCCCGGCCATGGACCATGAGCGCGCCGCCCTGGCGGTCCAGGCCCAGCGGGTGCGCGACGCGGCCGCCGCCAGGGGCCTGGACACCTTCGGCTCGGCCAGCCAGATCATTCCCATCGGCCTGGGCGCCGAGGATCGAGCCCTGGCGGCCATGGCGGCCCTGGAGGCCCAGGGCCTGCTGGCCATCGCCATTCGCCCGCCGACCGTGCCCAAGGGATCGAGCCGCCTGCGCCTGACTCTGTCGGCGGCGCATGCCCCGGCCGATATTGATCGGCTGGTGGCCGCCATCGAGACGCTGCTTTGAAGCCCCGCCTATTGTTCGCCCACGGTTGGGCGCTGGACCGCGCCGTGTGGGACAAGGTCCTGGCCGAGTTGGGCGCGGAAGCGGACGGCGCAGAGGTGCTGGACGCAGGCTACTATGGCCGGCCGAGCGACCCCTCGACCTTGGGCAGCGCGCCGATCCTTGGCGTCGGCCAATCGCTAGGCGTGCTGGAACTGCTGACCGATCCGCCGGCTCCCCTGGCCGGCTTGGTGGCGATTGACGGCTTTGCCCGTTTTGTCAGTGGGCCAGACTTCCCTGAAGGCCAGCCTCGGGCTGTGCTCAAACTGATGGAAGTCGCCCTCAAGACCACGCCGAGTGCGTTGCTCAGCGAGTTCATGGCCAAGGCGCTCCCTGGCGGATGGTCACATTTCGGCGATCCCGACGCTGAGGCCCTGGCGCGAGGGCTCGAAAGGCTGAAGACCTTGGACGGCCGGGAGGCCGCCGCCGGACTGCCGGTTTGGAGTCTGCATGCCCGGTTCGATCCGATAGCGCCCCTAGCCATGGCCGACGCGTCCTTCACCGGGGCCGATGTGCGGATACGCCAAGTTCGCGAGGCTGCCGACCACCTGTCGCCCATCACCGCGCCGGGCGCTTGCGCCGACCTGATCCGCGCCGCCTGGAAAGCCCTCGACGCATGAGCCCGCCGGGGCCCATCGCGCGCAGGTTTCAGGCTGCGGCTGCGACCTATCACCAAGCCACGGCCGTGCAGCGCGAGATCGCCGAGACCCTGGCGCGGGACATTACAGCCGAAGGCGTAACGCAGGGCGGGCGCGTGCTGGAGTTGGGCTGCGGCGCCGGCTACCTGACCCAGGCCCTTTTGCCGCGCCTGGACCCCAGCCTATGGATCGCCAGTGACATCGCGCCGGCCATGCTGACCGCCCTACGCGAAGATATGGAACACCCTGCTCTCACAACCGCGCTGATCGACGCCTCTTGGCCTGATTTAGAGCCCGGATTTGACCTGGTGTGTTCAAGCCTGACCCTGCAATGGCTGGCCGATCCCGCCGCCGTGGTGGACCGCTGGCGGGCGCTCGTCAGGCCCGGCGGCCTGCTGGCCTTTTCAACCTTGCTCGGCGGCACATTCGGCCAGTGGCGGCAGGCGGTGATCACCGCCGGCGCGCCCGAGCCCGGACCGGCCTTTACGGCGCTGACCGATTGGCAGGCTTGGCTTGGCCCTGGCGCCCGCATCCGGACCATGGACTTGGTCGAGCGCCATGCCGACGGCCTTGCCTTCCTGAAAGCCGCGCGCAAAGCCGGGGTGGACGCAAGCCTGCAGCGCACTTTGTCGGCGGGCGCCATGCGCCGGGCATTGAAGTCATTCGAAGCGGGCGGCGCCACGATTACCTACCGAGCGGCGCTCATCGTCCTGCGGGGCTAGTGTTCGCGCTCCAGGTTGAATCGGGCGAGTCGTCAACAACGCAAGGGCGCGCGGACGCCGAGTATTCCCTTGAACGACACAACCTTTGGTCTGCTCAACACTAACTGATAACAGTGTTATTTGTTATGTTTGAGGCATAGGCGGTTTTGCATAAAGCAGTTATATTCGCGTTTAGCTACAGCGAAAAGACCGACTTTCGGGTTTGGTTAATCAATTCCGCCTAATCATCTCAAAATTGACATTCTCCCGAGGCGCCTGGGTAGAAATCCAGCGTAGGTTTTAAGTGGAAAAAACTCCGCCAACTGGCCCAACACCAAACCCTCCCCCCAAACCAAAAGCTCGCATCAACCTCGAACGCGCATCGATCCTGTTGATGGACAATCACTGGGGCGTTGAGCTGCTGACCCGCGTCTTCATGGGATTCGGCGCCCGGCAGCTTCATCGGGCGGTGAGTGTCGCTGAAGCGAGCGCCCTACTGGCCAAACTTCAGATCGACCTGATCGTCAGTGAAGCGGTGATCGAGGGGGAGGACGTTTACGAATTTGTTCGCACCGTTCGGCTCGGCTCCGAGCGAGAGCCCAATCGCTTCGTCCCGGTCATCTTGCTGTCGGCCCACACCGCTGCGCAAAAAGTCGCCCAGGCGCGCGACAGCGGCGTTAATTTTTTCGTGGCCAAACCCATTAGCCCCAAGGTGATCATGGACCGCGTGCTGTGGGTGGCCAATGGCAAACGTCAGTGTCTAGAAACAGACACCTACGCTGGGCCAGATCGCCGTTTTCGTGACGATTCCCCCCCACCGGGCGTGCCCGGCCGGCGGCGCCATGACCCCAAGATGGTCGAGCCAGTGGAGAATACCGCATGAGCCTCGTGCGCTTTTTCGCACCGGAAAACCGCCTGGGCGCCGCGATCGCCCAAGCCGGCGGCAAATTGATTGAGACCGCCATCGCCGACGCCGACGAGCAGATCCTCATGGCGGCGGACGAAACCAAGCTGATGATCGATGCCTGTCTCGACCAAGTGTTCAGCCTAGCCGCCCAGGGCGCCAATACGCGCCTGCCGAGCCTGTATCAAGCAGTGCGCGAAGTGGCGGGCTTGGCCGGTCTGGTCGAACTGACCGATCTGGGCGCGGCCGCGCATACCTTCTGCAACCAAATCGAGCTGGCGCTGCAAAAGGGCGCCCTGACCGAGGAACAGATCCAGGTGAACCTCGGCTCCCTGCGTCTGCTGCGGCAGCCCGAGCGGTTTTCCGAGTCCGAGCGCAAGGCCCTGCTCGACAATCTGCAAGCCGTGCTGGACAAGGCGTTGAAGACCGCTGCGGCCTGAGGGCAAGTCGCGGGGCCTTTGTTCTGTCGGGGGACCATGGAATTTTGCAGTCCTCTTGAGCGCGGTCGTCTGGTCAGCCGCTACAAGCGCTTCTTCGCGGACGTGGCGATGGATGATGGGCGCGAGATCACCGCCCACTGTCCAAATCCCGGCGCCATGCTCGGCCTGAACACCCCCGGCCTGCCGGCGTGGCTGTCGCGCTCGGACTCGTCCACCCGCAAGCTGGCCCACACGCTGGAGCTGGTTCAGGCCGACGGCGGACTGGTGGGCGTCAACACCTTGCACCCCAACCGCATCGTGGCCGAAGCGCTCGAACAAAGGGCGATCCCGGAACTGGCCGGCTACGCGGCCATCCGCCGCGAAGTGAAGTATGGCGCCGCCAGTAGGGTGGACTTCCTACTGACCGACCCGGACCGGGCGCCCTGCTGGCTGGAGGTGAAGAACGTGCACTTGATGCGCACCCCAGGCCTGGCGGAGTTTCCTGACTGCGTGGCGGCCCGCTCGCTCAAGCACCTGGCCGAACTGAGCCGCGAGGTGGCCGACGGCGCGCGGGCGGTGATGTTGTTTGTGGTGCAACGCTCAGATTGTGACCTGTTTGACGCCGCGTCCGATCTGGACCCCGCCTACGCCAAGGGATTGACCGCCGCCGCCCGCGCGGGCGTTGAAGTTTTGTGCTATGATTGCGACATAAGCCTTGAGCGCATCGTTCTGGGTCGTCGCCTGCCCTGGCGCGGCCCTAACGGAGCGGACCCATTACCTTAGTTCAGACCCGATCATGACCCAGCCCGGCCTCTCAGACATCGACATTCCCGACCGTCTCATCCGAACTTCGCGCATCAAGGTGCATGGCGAGGAAGGGTTTGAAGGCATGCGTAAGGCCGGCAGGATCGCGGCCGAATGTCTGGACATGTTGATCCCACACGTCCAGCCCGGCGTGCTGACCGACGATCTGGACAAGCTGGCGCGTGAATTCACCCTGGATCACGGCGCCCTGCCCGCCTGTCTGTTTTATCGCGGCTATTCCAAAACCGTATGCATCTCGCCCAACCATGTGGTGTGCCATGGCATTCCCGGCGAGCGCGCCCTGCGGGAGGGCGATATCGTCAACATCGATGTGACGGTGATCTTCGACGGCTGGCACGGCGACACCAGCCGCATGTACGGGGTGGGCGAGGTGGCGCCGCGCGCGCGCCGCCTGGTGGACATCACCTATGACGCCCTGATGCTCGGTCTGGCCGCGGTCAAGCCCGGCGCCCATTTCGGTGATATCGGCGCCTTGATCCAGGCCCATGTGGAGGGCCAGCGCTGCAGCGTGGTGCGCGACTTCTGCGGCCATGGCCTGGGCCGGGTGTTCCACGACAGCCCCAATGTGCTGCACTTCGGCCGCAGGGGCGAAGGCGAGGTGTTTAAGCCCGGCATGTTCTTCACCATCGAACCCATGGTGAACCTGGGCAAGCCCCAGGTGAAGGTGCTGTCCGACGGTTGGACCGCCGTCACGCGCGACAAGTCCCTGTCGGCCCAGTTCGAGCATTCGGTGGGCGTGACCGAGACCGGATGCGAAATCTTCACCGCCTCGCCCATGGGTCTGGACAAGCCGGAGATCCAAGGCGCGGGCTGAGGCTGCTGTTTTGCCGGCCTTGCATTTGTTCTTTCTTTGTTCTATTCCTGAGCCATGCTTCAGGATGGACCGCTCGGCCTGTTCGCGCTTGATACGCCCCCGCCCGACGAGGAACCGGCGCCGCATCATCTTGGCCACCGCGAGCGGCTGAGGCGTAGGGCGCGGATGGGCGGGCTGGTCGCCCTGCCCGATTATGAACTTTTGGAGCTTTGCCTCTACCGCTCCATTCCCCGCGCTGACGTCAAACCCCTGGCCAAGGCGCTGCTGACCCGCTTCGGCGGGCTGGCGGGCGTGCTGTCGGCGCCCATGCAGGACCTGCGCGCCATGCCGGGCGTGGGCGAGGCGGTGGCGCTGGACCTGAAGCTGGTGCACGAGGCCACCTTGCGCATCGGCAAGGGCGTGGTGGCCAAACGGCCGGTCATCTCGTCCTGGAGCGCCCTTGTAGCCTATGCGCGCACGGCCCTGGCGCACGAGCCGCGCGAGCAGTTCCGCGTGCTGTTCTTGGACAAGAAGAACCAGCTGATCGCCGACGAGACCCTGGGCCAAGGCACAGTGGACCACGCCCCGGTCTATCCGCGCGAGGTGGCGCGCCGGGCGCTCGAGCTTTCAGCCTCTGCGGTCATCTTGCTGCACAATCACCCCTCCGGCGATCCCCAGCCCTCCGCCGCCGACATCGACATGACTCGTCAGATTATCAAGGCCCTGGACGCCCTGAAAATCGCGGTGCACGACCATCTTGTGGTGGGCCGCGAGGGGGTGGCCAGTTTCAAGGCGCTGGGGCTGCTTTAATCCTCGGCCTTGGCCAGCCGCTCCCATTCCAGGAAGTCCGGCTGTTCGAGCAGCAAGGCGGCGTAAGCCCCGCACTCACCGTCATCGCCATAGTCGGTCAGGGGCACGCCGTAGGTGCGAAAGCGGGTGGCGACCGGGGTGAAGTAGGCGTCGGCGATGGACCAGGACTGGCCCAGCAGAAACGGCCCGCCGTACGCGGACAACAGAGCGCTCCACAGACGCACCATCTTACGCACGTCATTGGCCGTGGCCTCGGTCAACTCCAAGGCTGCGGGCGTGGCGGTCAGGTCCATCGGGCACTCCCCGCGCAGGGACAGAAAGCCCGAGTGCATCTGGGCGACGGCCGCGCGGCCCACGGCGCGCTTGGCGATGTCGTCGGGCCAGAGCCTGGCCTCGGGAAATCGGTCGGCCAGGTACTCGCAGATCGCCAAGGAATCCCACACCGGCAGATCGCCGTCCTTCAGCACCGGCGCCTGAGCGGATGGAGAATAGACCGCCAGCTTTGTCGAGGTGTCGGCTTCACGCAGCCTCACGACAGTCTCTGTGAACGGCCGGCCTATCCGATGCAGCACCAGCCAGGGCCGCAGGGACCAGGTGGACCAAGCCCGGGTGCCGATAACCAATTGCATGACGCGACCTCGTGACTCTCACACGAGCGACAGGCAGCACGCCGCAAGCGGTGTGACAAGCGGAGCCTTAAGCGCGATGGTCTCAGTTGGCCGGCTGAACCGGGGCGCCCTTGGTGTCGCAGTCCACCAGCCGCCACTCCAGCCCGCCCTCGGAAACTTGGCGCTGCTTGGTGTGGCTGGCGAACACCGGCGGCACATGCATGGTCTCGGTGCGCGCGCCCGCGACCAGGCGCCGGAACTTCTCGGCGCCGTACACGGCCGAGACATGCTCGACCACCTCGTGCGCGGGTTGGTCGATTACCTGACGCGTGACCAGCTGGGTCATGGCTGGGACAGGCGTCTCAATCGTGCGGCCCGGCTCGCGCAGCACCTGGCGCTGGACCTTGCCATATTCGGCGGGCACCTCGATCAGGCAAACCACCTCGCCGGTGGGCCGCATATAGGCGCCGGGCGGCAGAACACCGTCGGGGCCGACATAGGTGCGCCGCCATTCGGTGTGGGCGGGGTGCACCATCACCTTTTCGCTGACCGTGTCATAGATCGGCGCGGTGGTTTCAACGCGGGTGGTGGCCGGGCTGACCACTACGGTCTCGGTCACGCTGCGATAGGTGGCGGGAATCCAATGGCGCACGGTGCGCTCGGGAGAGACCAGCACCCGTCGCTCGCTCCATTCGAATTGGGCGGGCACGCGGCGCTTTTCCACCCGGCCGGGCGAAACTACAATCTGTTCCTGATAGCTTTCAAACACCGGCGCGGTGCGCACCTGGGCGAAGCACTGGCCTGGGTGAGCGTCCTTGGGGAACCCCTGAGGCGCAGGCGGCGCGGCCGGGCAGTCGGCGCGTTCGGCGATAGCGGGACAGCCGCCGACCAGCCTGACCTTTTCGCCGGCGTGAGCGGCCGGGGCGAGCCCCGCCACGAGCAGGCCGGCCAGCGCGAAGACATAGACCTTGGACATGGATACAAAGCTCCTCGCAGCCAGACTAAGGGCTAAAGCGCGGTGCGGCGGCTGTGTTCACCCAGCACGGGTAGGGATTCCACCGGCGAGTGAGTGGGACCGGCGCTTGACACCCACGTCGACCCCGGCCATCTGCCCCTACCCGTCCGTCAAGGCCGGTCCCCGGAGAGCCGTCGATGATTCCTCGCTACAGCCGGCCCGAAGCCGCCGCCATCTGGTCGCCGCAGACCAAGTATCGGATATGGTTCGAGATCGAGGCGCACGCCGCCGACGCCATGGCCGAACTGGGCGTGGTGCCGAAGGCCGCTGCGCAGGAAATCTGGGCGCGCGGCAAGGACGCGGTGTTCGACTCCGACCGGATCGACGAGATCGAACGGGTGGTGAAGCACGACGTCATCGCCTTCCTCACCCATGTGGCCGAGATCGTCGGGCCCGAAGCGCGCTTCCTGCACCAGGGCATGACCTCCTCCGACGTGCTGGACACTTGCCTCGCCGTCCAGCTCGCTCGCTCGGCCGACCTGCTGATCGCCGGCGTGGACCGGGTGATGGCGGCGCTGAAGACCCGCGCGTACGAGCACAAGCTCACCCCCACGGTGGGTCGCAGCCACGGCATACACGCTGAACCGACCACCTTCGGCCTGAAGCTGGCCGGCCACTTTGCCGAATTCGCCCGTGGCCGGGCGCGTCTGGTCGCGGCGCGGGCCGAAATCGCCACCTGCGCCATTTCCGGCGCCGTGGGCACCTTCGCCAATATCGACCCGCGCGTGGAAGCCCACGTGGCCGCCAAGATGGGGCTGGCCGTCGAGCCGGTCTCCACCCAGGTGATTCCGCGCGACCGCCACGCGGCCTATTTCGCTGCCCTGGCCGTGGTCGCCGCCTCGGTCGAGCGGCTGGCCACTGAGATCCGACACCTGCAGCGCACCGAGGTGCTGGAGGCGGAGGAATTCTTCGACGTGGGGCAAAAGGGCTCCTCAGCCATGCCGCACAAGCGCAATCCCGTGCTGACCGAAAACCTCACCGGCCTGGCCAGGCTGGTGCGTTCAGCGGTGGTCCCGGCGCTGGAGGATGTGGCCTTGTGGCACGAGCGCGACATCAGCCACTCCTCGGTGGAACGCGGCATCGGGCCGGACGCCACAGTGCACCTGGACTTCGCCCTGAACCGGCTGGCCGGCGTGATGGAGCGGCTGCTGATCTATCCGGAGAACATGCTCAAGAACCTCGACCGCCTGGGCGGTCTGGTGCATTCGCAGCGCGTGCTTCTGGCGCTGACCCAAAAGGGCATGGCGCGCGAGGCGGCCTATTCGGCAGTCCAGCGCAACGCCATGCGCGTGTGGCGCGGCGAGGGCCAGTTCCTCGACTTCCTCAAGGCCGACCCCGAAATCCGCCCGCTGTTGACCGATGCCGAGCTGGGCGAGCTGTTCGACCTTGGCTACCACTTCAAGGCGGTGAACTTCGTGTTCGAGCGGGTGTTCGGGGCTTAGCCTCTTTACGGTTTTGATGATTCCATTGGAACCAGAGGATCTAGGCCGACTTCAGCTCGTCGCGGGCGATGGCCAGGAACTCGTCCATCTTGCCGCGCACCACGCCCTCGGAAACCTTCAGGCCTGAGGCGGACAGATCCTTGGCCACCTTGCGCAGGACATCCTCGTCGCTGGGAAGGTCCACTTCAGATTTGACCACCGCATTAGCGTAATCGGTCAAATGCTGGCCTTCCAAACCCATCAGGCCGCCGGCCCAAGCCCCTAATTGGCGGTTGCGCCGCGCCAGAGCCTTGAAATCCATTTCCTGGTCGTGCGCGAATTTGCTCTCGAAACCCTGCTCGCGATCGTTGAACGTGGTCATGATTACCCCAACAGACTTGAGTGGTGCATATCGCGCCAAGGGCCGCGCGGCAATGCGTCGATTGTCTCCGGCCTTCCATACGGCCGTTTGTTTGCGCCATATGCCCCATTCCGCTAGGCTGCTTTCGGACTTATCTATAGGTAAGCCCCGAGTCGGACAGCGCGCGCGGATCGGTCGCGCGCGTTATTCATTTGTCCGCCCCCACCTGACGGGAACCCCGTTCCATGACCCCCCGCCGCAAAAAGATTTATGAGGGCAAGGCCAAGATCCTCTACGAGGGTCCCGAGCCTGGCACTTTGATCCAGTATTTCAAGGACGACGCCACCGCGTTCAACGCGCAGAAAAAGGCCGTGCTCGAAGGCAAGGGCGTCATCAACAATCGGATCTCCGAATATGTGATGTCGCGCCTGAACACGATCGGCGTGCAGAACCAC
>JBEHYN010000047.1:0-18355 GCA_048498155.1 Pseudomonadota bacterium
GCAACGCCGGGCAGGGACCGCTTCACGTGGACTTGAGCGCCCTGGACGTTGGGCGCCTTGCGGGGGCTTGGGCGTGTTTGTTAAACTGCCGACAGCGTTCCCTGATCCAGGTCGAAGCCGCCGGCCGGCGGCGCGCTGCCGCAGACCCGCCGCAATCCGGCCCTGGAATTGAACTGACCCTCCCCTAGACCGTCCTCATGTGTCGAGTTCAGCACAAAACAGCGAGATGTCCATCGTGCCCCAAAACAAGAAGAGTTCCCTGACCGCCAGCGTCGCCGTGGGCGCACTGGCTGCGGTTCTGGTCGGTATTGGCGGGTATTGGGCCCAGGCCGGCGCCACGCCGGGCCAGCCGGTGAATGTCAAGGCTCCACCCGCTTCCGCGCCCGCCGCCGGCCCCGGCGCCCCGGCCTCCTTCGCCGATATCATCGAACGGGTCGCGCCTGCGGTGGTGTCGATTGATGTGGAAGGCAAAATCGGTCCGTCCCGCGCCGCCTTGCAAGGCGCTTCGCCTTTCGCCTCCCCCGGCGACGGGGACCAAGACGATGAAGGTCAGGGCGGCGCCGCGCCGTTCGACTTCCGACAACTCATCCCCCAGCAGCCATCCAGGCCGCAACCCACGCAGGCGACCGGTTCGGGATTCTTCATTTCTCCTGACGGCTATATCGTCACCAACAATCACGTGGTCGATGGCGCTGACAAAATCACCGTGCGCACCAATGACGGCCGTAATTTGAAGGCGCGGATGATCGGTCGCGACGCGGCCACCGACCTGGCGGTCATCAAGGTCGAGGACGGCCAATACCCCTATGTCAGCTTTGAGGACCGCGCCAAGCCGCGGGTGGGCGACTGGGTGGTGGCTGTGGGCAACCCATTCAACCTGGGCGGCACGGCCACGGCCGGCATCGTCTCGGCCCTGGCGCGGCAGAACGTGAGCGATTCCAGCTACGTCGATTACATGCAGATCGATGCGCCGATCAACCGGGGCAATTCGGGCGGCCCGACCTTCGACTTGTACGGCCGCGTGGTTGGGGTCAATACCGCCATCTTCTCGCCTTCGGGCGGATCGGTGGGCATCGGCTTCGACATCCCCGCGGACGTCGCGGCCTCCATCACTCGCCAGTTGATCGCCGACGGCAAAGTCACTCGTGGGTACATCGGCGCTTCGATTCAGGATGTGACGCCTGACATCGCCGCCAGCATGGGCGTGGAGGCTCGCAAGGGCGCCCTCGTGGCGGATCTGACGCCCGGCGGACCCGCCGAACGCGCCGGCTTGAAGCCCGGCGACATGGTGCTCAACGCCGACGGCCACGCCATTACCTCGGCCTCCGACCTGACCCGCCAAGTCGGTCTGGCCCGGGGCGGCGACACCATCCGGCTGCAAGTCCGGCGCGACGGCCAAGTGCGCGAGATCATGGTCAAGTCGGGCATCCGGCCCGAGGAGGCGTCCTTGCGCACGCGGGCTCCCGGCAAGAGCGGGCCGGACCCCAGCGGCGCCGCAGCCCGAATCCTGGGCTTGAGCGTAACTCCCAACGACAACGGCGGTTTGGTGGTCCAGGGCGTACAGCGCAACTCCGACGCCGCCCAGAAGGGGCTGCAGGCGGGCGACGTGATCGTCCAGGCCAATGGCCATGACGTCGGCGCCACGGCGGCGCTATCGGCGGCGGTGGCCGAAGCCAAGAAAGCCGGACGCAAGGACGTTCTGCTGTTGATCGCGCGGGGCGGCCAGCACATCTTCGTGCCGGTGCATATCGAGGCCGATGCCGACGACGCCAAGGGCTAAAAAACCCACAAGGCAAAAACCTGCAATGAATGGGCGGCGCTGCTTGAACAGCGGGGCCGCCCTTTTTCAGCTGCGGTATCCCTTGCGCGCCACGATCACGCGCTGCATGGGCGCCAGCTTGGCCACACGTAGTCGGGGACATGCACGAGCGTCGCGCTGGCGCTGGCGCCGATCCCGTCCACGGTCTCATTGCCGTTAATCAGGGCCCAGGTGGCCAATCCGCTGCCTGCGTCTTCGATGCTCGTCACGCCACGGGGAAGGTCGAGCTTTCCGCCCCAACGCCACTCGGCTGCGTTCGCCGGGCCGCTCAAAAACCCAAACAAAATCAATAGTGGGGCAACGGTCTTGAAAGCGCGCATGCTTGACGTCTCACTGACGCGGACAAATTCATCTCAGTCCTGAAGCATTGCTCAGATAGTCTTGAGAAACTGATTCCAAGATTTGAGGGAGAAATTCAATCTGAGAAGAATTCGGGGAAGCGGAACCAATATACAACCAAAAATAAATTTACACTCTCCCGTGACCGCCAAGCGTGAGTCGACTTGCTGATTTTCATCCGATTTACCGGGTCTTTACACGTGGGCGCCTAGCATAAATCCCATGCGCATAGTTCTCGCTTTGCTTTTTATGATGATCGCAGGATCGCCGGCGCTGGCTGCGGAACTTTCGCTTTCCCTCAAGACGCCGTCCGGCGAGCCCGTGAGGGACGCCGTACTGACGTTCCGGCCCGCGTCGGGCGCCCCCGCGCCACGGTCCCAGGGGCCCTACGTCATGGTGCAGGAAGATATCCATTTTCGTCCGTTTGTCCTGATCGTACCGGTCGGCGCTGAGGTTAGCTTTCCCAACCACGATAAGGTTCGTCACCACGTCTACTCGTTCTCTCAGGCCAAGCGCTTTGAGCTGAAACTCTACGGCCATGACGAAACCCGGACCGTGCGCTTCGAAAAGGCCGGGGTGGTGGCCCTGGGCTGCAATATTCACGACACCATGAGCGCCTTCATCGACGTTGTCGAAACGCCCTTTGCCGTCAAGACCGACGAGCGCGGCGAAGCTGTTCTGGCCGATCTGCCGGCGGGGCCGGGCACACTGACCATTTGGCACCCTTACCTGAAGGCGCCGCGAAATGAGCAGGTGCACGCAGTAACGGTCGGCGGCGGTCGGCAATCCTACGTCGTGGACCTGCGCGCCGCACCGGCGGCCATGTCCATGGCTCATTAGAATGTCTGCGCTGTGAGGTTCCGTCGTCTCCAGACCAAGCTCAGCGTTCTGTACGGGGCGCTGTTCGGCCTTATGCTCGCCGTGTTGGCGGCGGCCAGCTATTTCGCCATCACCGGCAACGTGCGTGACGCGGCCCGCAGCGAGTTGCAGGCTGATGGAGCCGTGTTTGACCGCCTGTGGCAACTGAAGTCGCAACAGCTTCAAGATAGCGCGGACCTTCTCGCGCATGATTTCGGGTTCCGGGCGGCCGTGGCGACCCACGACGAGGCCACGACTCAATCGGCTTTGGAGAATCTGCGACGGCGGCTAGGGCTGGGCAAGGCATTCATCGTCGGCCTGGATGGCGGGGTGACGGGCCTGAGCAGCCGACAGCTCGACGACGGCGCCGACAATCTATGGCAGGTATTGGACGATCAGGACGACGCTTCGGGCGCCCTGATGATCGACGGCGAGCCATATCAAGCCATCTCCGCCCCCATATTGGCGCCCGCGCCGGTGGGCTGGGTGGTCTTCGCCGCCAAGCTTGATCGCAATGAGCTGAACTCCTTGGAACGTCTCTCGGCCGCGCCGCTGAACGCGGCCTTGCTTATCCGCAAAGGCGGCGGGCCGTGGCGGACCATGGCGGCCGCAATCAATCCCAAAGACAGCGCCCTGATCGATCGCTTCGCCCAGAGGGACTTGGCGGCGAAAGGGCGGGCCTTGCCCCTGAAACTCGCCAGCGGTCCGTCACTGGCGCTGGTCAAGCCTCTCAAAACCCTCGACTCCGGCGCCCAGGCCGGTCTGTTGCTGAGCTATCCCCTGGCCAAGGCCTTGGCGCCGTATCAACCCATGCTTTGGGCCGTGGCGCTGCTGGGCGGCTTCAGCCTCCTCGCCCTGCTGACCGGCAGCGGTCTTTTGGCGGCGAGCCTGACCCGCCCTCTGGCCGCCCTCGACGAGGCCGCTCGCCGCCTGGCCCGGGGCGAACACGCCCATGTGGAAGTCACCTCGGACGACGAGGTTGGACGCCTGGCCGAAAGCTTCAACACCATGGCCGCCGAGATTGGCGAGCGCGAGCGGCGCATTATCCAACTTGCGCTCAACGACAGCGAGACCGGCTTGTCCAATCGACGGGCCATGACCCAGCATCTGGAGGCCTTGGCGGCCGAGCCCGACGCTGGCGTGGTGGTCTGCGCGGCTCTGGGCATTGAGCGCTTCTCATTGGTCAGAAGCGCCATCGGCTACGGCATGGTCAGCGCCTTGCTGACGGAATTGGGTGCGAGGGTCGTCGCCTATCGCGCGGACCTGCATCCCGCGCGGATGGCCACCAGCATCCTTGGCGTAACCTTCCGCGCCCGCGATGAAGGCGACGCAAAGCGAGTCCTGACCGGTCTGGCCCAGGCGCTTGAGCGGCCCATAAGCCTGGGCGCCACGGCGGTCGATGTGGGCCTCACTTGCGGCTTCGCCGTCATGGGCGTCCACGCTGACAATTGTCTGAGCCTGCTGGAGCGGTCCAATGTCGCCCTGGATCAGGCGCGCGGCCAACGACGTCGGCTCGCGACGTTCGACGAGCAGGCCTACGGCGATCCCGCCAGCAATCTCACCCTGATGAGCGAGATGCTTCAGGCGGCCGCGACCGGCGATCTGTCCCTGCACTACCAGCCGAAGCTGGATCTGCGGTCGGGCAATACGTTCGCCGCAGAGGCCCTAGTCCGCTGGCGGCACCCGACGCGGGGGATGCTGTCGCCGGACCTGTTTGTCGGCATGGCCGAGGAAACGGGTCATATCCGGGCCTTGACCGATTGGGTGCTGGATCGCGCGATCGCCGATCAGGCCGCCCTGCGCGAGTTAGGTTGCGATCTGGAGGTGTCGATCAATATTTCCGGGCGCCTAGTGGGCGATCGCGATTTTGCCCAGCACGCCATGGCCCGCATCGCGCAGAGCGACGCCAAGCTGTGCTTCGAGATCACGGAAACCGCCGTCATCGACAACCCCAAGCTCGCTTTGGAATTGATCGAAGGCTACGCCAGGGCCGGCATTCCCATCTCTATCGACGACTACGGTTCGGGCCTGTCATCTTTGGCCTATCTGAAAGAGATCGCAGCGCAGGAACTGAAGATCGATAAGGCCTTTGTGCTGGGCCTGGCCGCAGGCCAAAGAGATGCTCTGCTAATCAAGTCCACCGTCGATCTTGCGCACGCCTTGGGACTGAAGGTCGTGGCTGAAGGGGTGGAGACGGCGGAAGCCGCAGCCATCCTCACCGCCATGGGCTGCGATTACGCCCAGGGCTTCTACTTCGCCCGCCCGATGCCACGCGAGCAGCTGCTCGAGTTCGTCGCCCGGCAAGCCCACTCTGAGCCTGTTCTCCCGGCCCGCCGAGCCTCCAGGCGGACCTGAGCCGCCGCTGGACGGGGGCCGCGCTTTGGCTGAAATAAAGCCATGCGCCTGAAACCGCCCTTCGGACTAGACCCCTTCCTCCTCATCCTGCTCGCCGATGTGGCGACAGCAACGCTTCTGCCGTGTCGCGGCGAGACAGCCGTCTTCTTTAGTGGGTTCGCCGTCGCGGTGATCGCCCTGTTGTTCTTTTTGCATGGGGCCAAGCTGTCGCGCGACGCGATCTGGGCGGGCGTCGGCCATTGGCGGCTGCATCTGCTGGTGGCGGTTTCCACCTTCGCGCTGTTTCCCGCCCTGGGTTTGACGATGCGCGCCCTAGGACAGGGGCTGCTGGACCCAGGCATGACCGCCGGGGTCCTGTTCCTGTGCCTCCTGCCCTCAACCGTCCAGTCGTCCATCGCCTTCACCTCCATCGCCGGCGGCAACACCCCCGCGGCGGTGTGCAGCGCCACCTTGTCCAATGTGCTCGGCATATTTTTGACCCCGGTCTTGGTGGGCCTGTTCATGGGTGCGCGGGCCAAGGGCGGCGGGGTATCGATCCAATCCATCGAAGCCATCGCCCTGCAATTGCTCCTGCCCTTTATCGCGGGACACCTATCGCGGCCCTTGACCCAGAATCTCCTTAACCGGATGAAACCGTTGGTGAACTTTGTCGACCGCGGATCGATTCTGGTCGTGATCTACACTGCCTTCAGCGCCGCCGTGGTGGAAGGAATCTGGAGTAAGGTTTCGCCGGGCGACATCGCCATGGTGCTGGCGATCTGCGTGGTGCTCCTGGCCGTCGTCATGGGCGCCACCACCTGGGCGGCGCGAGCGTTCGGATTCTCACGCGAGGACGAGATCGCCATCGTCTTCTGCGGCTCCAAGAAAAGCCTGGCCTCGGGCGTGCCCATGGCCGGGGTCCTGTTCCCGGCCGCCGCCGTGGGGGCGATCATTGTCCCGCTCATGCTGTTCCACCAGATTCAGCTGATGGTCTGCGCCGTCCTGGCCCGGCGCTACGCGGCCTCGACGCGGCGTTCGCCATCGCGCTGATCAACGCGCGCCGGCTCTACCCCGGCGCCCTCTCTGCGGGTGGGCCCTGTGCTTACGCGGCTTAACGCTTCGGAAAGCGCGCTGGGCCGACAATGGGGGCTGAAGGGCGTCCGGAATCTCACATGGTCAATTCGGCAACCGCGTCCTTCCTCAGCGCCTACCAGGGACAGCTCGCGCTCAGCCTGCTGGGTAGAGGGTCAAGCGGCTCGAACGCCGCCTCCAACACGGCGACGGCCCTATCAAACTACTACGCGGCCAAGGCGGGTATCGGGGCCTCGGGCGCCTCGCGCACAAACGCGCCGGCCGCGCCCTGGACCACCGGCGCCACGCCCGATCAAAGCACCGCCGTGCAGAATGCGGTGAACGGCCAAGCGTTCATCAATACGTCTGCGGCGACGCTCAATGCGCCGGGCGGAACATCTCCGGCCGACTATCAGAACCTGTTCGCCCTCTATCAGGGCCTCAACACCATGGCCGACCTCGCACGCGCGGCCTCAGCGACTCCCTCGGCGGGAGGCTCCAGCGTTTCGACCGCCAAGCTGCAAGCCGCGTTCGCCGCCGGCATGACCCAGGTGAACAGCTTTCTGAACACCTCGCCGTTTCAATCCTTCAATATGACCCCCGGCAAGGTCGCGAGTTCCCAGCAGTCCACCCTGGGCCTGCCTAACGGCGTCAACAAGACCTACACCACCCCGGTAATCTACACCGGCGACGGCGCTTCGTCCGCCGCCGCGTTGCAGGGCGATGTCAAGTTCACGATCTCCGTGGCCGAGGCCTACGCCGCGAAAACCGCCGCCCCGACCCAGGTGAACGTCGACCTCAGCGGCATGGGGACGACCACGCGGACGGTGACCAATGTGGTCAATTACATCAACGCCCAGCTCAAGGCGGCGGGGGTGTTCAGCACCTTCAGCGTGGCCAATCTCGGCAACGCCGCAGTCACCAAATACGCCGACGGAAAGAGCACCACCAAGCCCGGCGATCCCCAATGGGGGTTCACGGTCCATAGCAACGCCGGCGAGAGCGTCAGTTTCTCGGCGCCGTCCACGGCGGCGGCGGTTTATGTCGCCGAAGGGACGGGCGGAGCCAAGACCCTGTCGTCCGGCGCAGCCAAGACAACCACGCCCACAGGCCAGCAGATCCTGGGTTTTCAGACCGGCAACGACGCGGTGGGAACCCCGCCGTCCACCTCCAGCGTCTCCAGCATCAACACCAGTCTGCCCACCGGCGCGGTCTTCTCGAATGTCCTGCCCTCGGGCGTGAACGCCGTAAAGGCCAGCGCCACCGGCGCCGACGGCTCGATCTATATGGTGGCCAATGTGTCCGATACGGTGTCCGGCGCGCCGGTGCCCGGAACCCAGGGCGTGGCCCTGCTCAAGTACGACTCCACCGGCAAGTTGATCTACACCAAGGTGCTGGCCGATGGGCCGGACTCCACCGGCTACAGTCTGGCGGTCAACTCCGACGGCTCGGTGGCCGTGGCCGGGGCCAATGCGGCTATGCCGACGACGGCGTCCTACGGCGTCGCCGCCAAGGCGACCAACACCGCGTTCGTCCAGGTGTTCGACGCCACCGGCGCCCCGAGCTGGAGCGCGACCACGCCGGCCGGTCACGGCTCGAGCACCGCATCGGGGGTGGCCTTCGGGTCGGACGGATCGGTCTATCTCAGCGGAACCACCTCCGGATCGATTCAGGGCCAGGCCCTGCACGGGACGACCGACTCCTTCATCCAGGGCTTCACCGCCAAGGGGGTCGCCACCTTCGCCACCCAGTTCGGCGCCGCGGGTGGCGACAACACCTCCTCCGGCTTGGTCTACGACGCGACCAACAACACCCTGTACGCCGCCGGGTCCGAGAACGCCCAGGCGGTGGTGCGCAGCTTCGCCCTGAACGGGGCCGCCGCCCCCACCGCCGGGGCCATGCGCAACCTCGGCAATACCTCCGGCGTGGTGGGTATCGGCCTGTCAGGCGACCAGCTGCTGATCGGCGGAAATGTGAAGGCGCCGACCATCCACGCCGCCACCGTGGTCCAGCCCTTTACCGGCGTGGCGGACAGTTTCATCGCTTCGATCTCCACCGATCTGACCGCATCGGGCGCCGACAATGTCACCTATCTGGGCCAATCGGGCGCCACTCAGATCGCCACGGCCATGACGGTGGCCGGTGGCCAGGCCTATCTCACCGGGACCATCCTGAACGATCCCTCCAGCCTATCCTCCGTGGGCGCCACCGAGGGCTTCGTCGCGGGGGTGGACGTTTCCAGCGGCGCAGTGAGCTACACGAATCGCTTCAGCGCCGCGGGGGGGCAGGCCTCGCCTACCGCCATCGCCGTCTCGACCACCGGAACCTCGGTGCTCAATCAGCTGGGCCTGCCGGCCGGTGCGATCAACGCCGCGGGATCGACCCTGATCACCGCCAATACCCCGATCAAGGCCGGCGACGCTTTCTATGTGCGCACCCAGCCGGGCGGGCCGCAGACCGTGGTCGCCGTCACCGCCACCGACACGCTCACGACCTTGGCCAAGAAGCTGAACGCCGCCCTGGGCTCCGCCGGCAAGGCCACGGTTATGGCGCTCGGCTCAACCAGCAAGCTGAGCATCACGCCGTCCGACGGCGCCTTCATCCAACTGGACTCCAGTCCCGCCAGCGCGGGCCTGGCGTCGGTGACGTCCAACTCGACCGACGTGTTGGCCTCGCTCGGCCTCACTGCGGGGGTGCTGCGCACGGTGCGCACCATCAACGGCCTGACCGACCCCAACCAGTTACGCGAATACGGTCTGAGCCTGACCTCCTCGATGAACCTCAGCACCCAGGCCGCAGCCAAGCAGGCGACCATCAACCTCCAGGCCGCCATGGCGACGATCAAACAAGCCTACCAGGATCTGGCCAGCCCCCCGACCTTGGCCTCCGAGGCGGCGTCCAAGGCTCAGACGGGCTCTGCGCCCAAGTATCTGACCAACCAGATCGCCAATTACCAGGCCGGCCTGAACCGCCTGCTCGGCGGATCTTCCGGCGGCGCAACGGGGTAGGCGGGCTACCGATAGACAATTGAGCCACGAAAGACACGAAGAACTCAAAGGATCGCGCAAATGCGCGATCAAACAATTCTCGCTGCGCGAGCAGGCGGCCTACCGATGGCGCCGACCTCTTGGTGTCCTTCGTGTTCTTCGTGGTTCAATAATCTTGTTTGCGCCTGGCGCTGTCAGGGCGACGCCGCGTGGGGCGTGAACGGGCACGCTTGCGCGCCCTTGGCCATCAAGGTTGCGAGGGGCTCGCCAGCGGCGGCGCTCTCAATCTCGGCTTTCGCCCAGGCTTCCTCGGCCAGCTGGGGCCAGTTGGGCTCCAGGCCCATATCCTGGCAAATCTGGGCGATGATCTCGCTGAACGGGCGGGTGAGGATATCGCCGTAGAGCTCGTCCTGCTCCAGCCGCTCAACGGTCTCCCGCCCCAGCCGCTGGGCCCGCTCGTAGTCCTGGCCGTCAGCCCAGACGATGCGGGCGACGGTTCGGCCGATGCGCCTCTTTTGGTCGTGCACACGGCACACACGCTGGGTCCCGTTCAGGGAGTTGGCCTGCGCGTCCTCATGCGCCGCCTTGGCCTCAAGGGTTTGCAGGTCGGCGATCAGCTTGGATTGCAGCAGGATGGTCATGCGCACCGCACGCGCCACGCGGGCATAGGCCAGGGGCGCGGCGTCCAGCACCGCGTCGGGGCTCTCGTCCGATATCGCCCGCCGCTCGATAGCCCGGGCGATCTCCAGCCCGCCCTCGGCCAACTGGCCCAGCACCCATAGCTGGCGCTCGAGCAGGGTCCGCGCCAATTCAGGGGCGGCGGCGTTCGCGGGAACGGCGGTGGTTGCGGGCTGGAGAGGGGTTTGGGCGGCCACGGTCATGTGAGAACAAAAAGTGAACGATGACGCGTGATTTGTCAAGGTGAGTTTGGCGGAACCTTTGAAAATTGAACCACCAAGAGCACCAAGAACACCAAGTTCAAAATAACCTCGTCATCCTCGGAAACGGCGAAGCCGTTATCCGGGGATCCAGCCGGCGCGAGCTTAAAGCGGGGCGCCTTATCGCGCGTTGAGGTCTTCGCGGCTGGGTCCTCGGGCTCGCCGTTCCGGCGACCCGAGGATGACGTGGATGTTGGTGATTTCCCCGTCAGACGGCGCCACTGGCCGCTTCGCTGAGCGCTTGAGCCCTTGACGGGCATGGTCAGGCGGAGGATCAGCCTGCGCAAGATCGGCGGCGCGGTGTGCGCCGGCGCGAGTTGGGACATGGCTATGGAGTCAACGAAACTCACTTTCGCCCTGACCTTGGCGCTGGTCTCGATGACGGCGTCGTGCGCCCTCGTTCACAGGCCCCCGCCCTCATCGACCACCGCCGGGCCGGGCGCCTTGGCCACCCCTCAGGCTCAGACCAGCTATGCCGTGGGCCTGAACATCGGCTCCGGTTTGCGCGCCGATGGGGTCGCTATCGACCCCGACGCCTTCCTCAAGGGGGTCAAGGACGCGCTGGCCGACGCCAAGCCGGCTCTGAGCAGCGAGCAGATGAACGCGATCCTCGGTCAGTTGCAGGAGAGCATCAATAAGAACCGCACTGAGAAAGCGGCGGCCGCGGCGGCGGCCAACAAGGCCCAGGGCGAGGCCTTTTTGAGCGCCAACGGCGCCAAGCCGGGGGTGCGGACCCTGCCCAGCGGCCTACAATACCAGATCCTGACGCCCGGGACCGGCGTCAAACCCAAGCCGTCAGACACGGTCATCTGCAACTATAGCGGCGCGCTGATCGATGGGACCGAGTTCGACAGCTCCGCCAAGCACGGCGGCCCCGCGAACCTGTCCGTGGACGGCGTCATTCCCGGCTGGAGCGAAGCGCTGCAGCTGATGCCGGTCGGCTCCAAATGGCGACTGTTCGTCCCGTCGGACCTGGCCTACGGCGCGCAGGGGGCGGGCGAGGACATCGGACCGAATGCGGTGTTGATATTCGATATTGAGTTGCTGTCGATTGAGAAGGAGTGAGGGGGGAGGTGTGGGGGCTGGGAGGGGGACTCGCGGTTGCTCCAGGACGGCGACATTCGCGTGATGGCGGCGGGGCCGTAACGTGGTTAGTGTCCGCGCTTTTGGATATGGCGTTACCGAAATTGGAAGGCGGATGCGGGGACTATGCCGCGATGTTCGACCACGGAGCGGTCGCGCCTGTGGCAGAACCGATGTACCGTCACCCCAACTCGCGCAAATGATATCAGGACTATCTAAAGGACCGCGCGATGGAACACGCAGTCACCGAATGGAAACGGTTTATAATAGTGCTTGTCGACTGGATGTATCTGCACGTCGCGTCCACCCTCCCGCAGCGGAAGGCCTAATGAAGCGCGCCGCTCTAGGGGCCGTCTTGCTTTTTGGGCTATGCTCGTGCGGCCCGACCAAATCCGCGCAGCTGGCCCAGTGCCAGCTCGATACCGACCGCGTATTTCCGCATGGGGATGACATCGACAGGCGCGAACATATGTCGTCCTGCATGGCGGCCAAAAACTATGAGTGGGCCATGTTCGTGGGCAAGACGGCGCAAATGTGTGCGCCCGATATTGGCCTTACATTCTACGAGGCCGATTGCTACCACCCCGTGAGTGCATGGAAGCGTCTCACGGACCACTAGCCATTAAGGCTGGTTTGGAAAGCATATAAACATGCCTCATCGATCTCCCCCGCCAGCCGCGCAAGCGCCGCTCGTCGAAACTCAAGACTGAAACTTTGGTGGACCTTGGATATCGTTCTCTCCGAGAGAACTGTCCCCTATTTCCACTGTCTCATTCCAGGGGTGCACTCCGGTATCATGTCCCCTTATCATTGGCCTGAGGCGCGGCGGGTTAGGCCCGCCCCCCGCCCATAAGCGCGCTTGCCTTTGCACAATGAGATCGGCCTTCTGCGCGAACCCGTCTAACAAGGGCGCTGCGGATGAGGCTGCGTAGCGGGGGGAGGGCGGATGAGTGTTGTTGCAGCCTATGTCTATAGCGACGGCAAGCGGCTGCGCGAGGTTGATCCCGGCGCGCCTGAGAGCCTGGGTCTCGCCGACGGCGAGTTCGTCTGGATCGGCCTCTATGAGCCGGACGAAGAGGAGCTGCGCGTCCTGCAGGACCGGTTTGGCCTTCACCCCTTGGCGGTCGAGGACGCGCTCAAGGCCGAGCAGGTGCCCAAGGTCGATGTCTATGGCGACCAGCTGTTCGTGGTCGCCCGCACGGCCCATCTTGAGGACGACGGGATCGGCTATGGGGAGACCGACATCTTCGTCGGCCCAAACCACATCATCACCGTGCGGCACGGTTCGGCGCGCGCCCATGACAAGCTGCGCCAGCAGCTGGAGGCGGCGCCCACCCAGCTGAAACATGGGGTCGACTACGTCCTGCACGCCGTGCTCGACTTCATCGTCGACGGCTATTTCCCCATCGTCGAGGCGGTCGAGGAAGAGGTGCTGGCCATGGAGCGCCATGCCCTGGACGCCTTCCTCAGCCGAGAGGAAGTGACGCGGATCTTCAACCTGCGCCGGGAGTTGATGCGGTTTCGCCGGATTCTGGGGCCCATGGAGGAGGTGGCGAACCGCTTTGAACACCACGACACGCCCTGCATCGACCCGGAGGTGCAGCCTTATTTTCGCGACGTCCGCGACCATATTCGCCGGGCCGCCTCCATGGTCGAGGCGCTGCGCGACGTGCTCACCTCCGTGTTCGAAGCCAGCACGCTGCTTGAACAGCAACGCCAGGGCGCGATCACCCGAATGCTCGCGGCCTGGGCGGCGATCCTGGCCGTGCCGACCGCCATCGCCGGCATCTATGGCATGAACTTCGAATTCATGCCGGAGCTGCACTGGAAGTACGGCTACTTCCTCGTGGTCGGTTCGATCGCCCTGATCTGCGTGTTCCTGTACTCACGCTTTAGGCAGTCCAAGTGGCTGTAGGCGCTGAGGCGAGGTATTGCGCAATTGATGGTGCTTCGACGAAGTTCAGTATCTGACCGCAGGAACGATGTTAGGCGCGCAGAAGAAGCGCTGATCGACGGACAGTGGCGCTCCGGTGGTGAACAGGGTGTTGGCGCGCTTGTCGTCCGCCGCATAGGCGTTGCACGAGGTGATCCAAAGCTGAACCGGCTTAAGGTCCACCAATCGTTGATTTCCGCTGGCCAATTTCGAGCCGCCGGGCCCGAGCGGCACATCACTGAACGCCTCATGCGGCAGATAGTCCGGGCTTGGCGGGAGCGCCTTTTGCCCCCAGTTGGGCCAGCCGTAGCCGCCGTAGATGAAGGGGCCCTGGCCTGACGAATAACTCTGCGGCGGCGGCGCCGGGCCGGTGAATATCTCGGTGTACCAGACCACGGGATAGGCGCAGTTGTTCTTGAGCACGATGTCGTAGTTCCAGGTATCGTTCTCGGAATCCCCGGCGGCGTTGACGGCGCCACCTCCAATCCGGTTGATGTGAGCGTTCTCGATTTGGGCCGCCAGGCACGGGGGAGTTATCACCTTGACAAACCAAGCACCTGATTTAGATACGGCACCGCATGACAGGCCGGAAAAACTGAAGATCACACGTCGAATGATGGAGGCGGGTTTGGCCGCATGGCTTCGTTGGGATGAGGGAGATTCGATGCCGCGAAGTCTCGTAGGGTCTGTGTATCGGGCGATGAAAGCCGCAGAGCATCAAGATCAAGAGGTCCAAACCTCAGCAGCGCAGTTGCATGAATGACCTCGTAGAAGAGGTCTTCAATCTCCCCTGTGGTGTAGTTCAGGACCCGATCTTTGCCGTTGTGACGGCCCACCGTCTCAAGTGTGATGCAGGGGCGCTGCGCGGTGCCCGTCACCCGACAGGTCACGTCCCCGTGCAGGATCATATTGCGCCGCCAATGGACTTGCGCGGCGGTGGCAACTGCCTTGCGAATGTGATCGACGATGAGCGGCTGAGCTTTGAACTGCGCTGCCTCCACCTCCTCGCCGGTGGCTCGAAGCAACGCCGCGATCAGCTCGTTCATCTGATTCTCGAAACCACCCCAGCACACCGCAAGTTGCCCAATAACTGGCCAAAAATCGGACGGAATCCCCGGCACCCAGGAGGGTGACTTCAGTTTATTACGGTTGACGCTGATCGAGAAAAGTTTGGACCCACCCTCCGCCGGGGGGCCTGCAAACGACGACCGGGCTTCTATGCCTTCCCCTAAGATGATAGGTGTGGCGCGCAAACGCCCTTTGGACCGATTGTCCCGCGCCATGGCCGACGAATCCCCTCCCCGAGAACCTGATCTGCGCCCGGACGGCTATGAGCGCTTTCGCGCCGCCGTTCATGCCGCCGCCAAGAACGGGCCGCTGCATCGGAAGGCTAAACCGAAGGCGGAGTCAAAAGCGCAGCCGAAACGGTTGCCCTTAAGCAAATGACGGGAGAAGGCGCATGATCGGTCTTGTTATAGCGCTTGGTGTTTTCGCCGCTCCGCAGCCTGGGCAGAATTATCCTCAGTGCTTGCTGAGCGTCGCAAGGGCGCTAGAGCCATCCGGCGAGACAGCAGAAGCCATTGCGCAATCTGCGGATACCGCGTGCGCGGTTCTAGAACAAAGCCCAAATCCCGGTAATGCGGCGGTGACGGAAGTTGTTAATGAGCTGCGAGAGTCGTTTCGCCACCTTCTCGCACTTCAAATCGTTCGCGAACGCGCCTGTAGCCGCACTCCCAAATGCATTCTGAGCACGCTTCCAGAGCCTTTTAAGAGTGAGGTGCCGTAACAGCAGTAACAGTGAGGCCCGGATTGTGCCGAAATAGAAACGGCCCGGAGGTTGCCGCCTCGGGCCGTTGAAATCCCAGAAACCGCGCGCAAGCGGCTAGATCAATCTAGCTGATGAAAGGCGCGTTGTCATGAGGTCAAGCACCATCATACTCGGCGATGAACCAGAACTAGCTCAAGCGCTCAATGTCGCGTGCGCGGGTCTACGACGGGGAGATCGTACAGAAAGCGTCCTGGCGGCCCTGGCAGTTCTTGCAGATGCGCGGGATCAAGCGGTGCAGTCACTGTCGGCGGGTGACGACCTTCAGGTTGCGTCCACTCCAGAACGACGAACGGTTGGCCGTCGATGAAGATTAGGTCGTTCTCGCACGTCAGATATGCGGCGCCGGTCTGTAATACGTGTGTTACCCGGTAAACACCGTTCTCAAGGTCGGGCTCGGAGCTCATTGCGGCCTCCTAGTCCTCGAACGGCAATTCCAACTGGTCCGGGTCACGCTTTCGGTCCCGTCTTGCGCCTACGCGGTGGCTTCGGTTCGTCCACCAACCCGCCGATAGGTCAGGCGCTTGCCGACAATGCCGCCGATAGCCTGAGTGAAGCGGTCGGCGTCCGTGTAGCCGAGGGCCTTACGGGTGTTGTAGCGGAAGTCGAACTCACCGACGTAGCGCTTCAGGTGCTGCGATGAGACGTGATGGAACGTCCCCATGATCCCGCGCTTGAGAAGGCTGAAATAGCCCTCCACGGTGTTCGTATGGGCGAAGCCGCGCACATATTCACCAGCGCCGTGGTTGACCATCTCATGCCCGGCGAAGTGCTTTCCTGCGTTCTTATAGACCCATGTCGTATCGGTCATCAGGCGGGTGGATTGGTCCAGTTGCTCGGTCAGGATCGGGCGAAGGTTCTTGCTGTTCACGTCGCGGACGTGGAACGAGCGCACGCGGCCATCGCGTTCGACCAGGGCGACCACAGGCTCTTTTTGCGACGGACCCGGCACGTGCAGACGCTTGTTGGCGTGGCGGTTCTTGTCCTTGCCGCCGATGTAGGTTTCATCGGCCTCCACGACCTTGCCTTCGCCGCCTAACGGACTGGGCGAGGTCTCGCGCAGGCTCTCACGAATACGCATGCACATGAACCACGTGGACTTGTATGAAACGTCCAGCATGCGGCTGATCTGAAGGGCGCTCATACCCTTCTTAGACGCCACTATCAGGTGCGTTGCGGCCAGCCACTTATGCAGTGGGATCTTCGAGCGCTCATACAGCGTGCCCACGGTGATGGTGAACTGCTCCCGGCAAGCGTTGCATTTGTAGACGCCAGGGCGGTGCGCCTTGCCCTGAAGGGCCGTCGCTTGGTCGATCACCCCGCAATGCGGGCAGATCGGGCCTTGGGGCCACAACTCGCGCTCAAGCCAAATACGGGCTTGGTCTGCATCGTGAAACTCAGGACGGGATAAATTGCTCACAGCACGGCTCCTTATATGGAGCCATAATCAACCTATTGAACGTGGTTTGTCAAGGTGATAATTCCCAGGCACGGCGTGCCGGCGTTTTCAGCGATAATCAGCTGAGGCCCGCCGCTGTTTTGGGGCGCGGGCGCGGGCGGGGCTTGAGCCGATACGTCCGCCGCTGTCGGTGATCCATTGAGCTGCTGAGGGGCCGAAGGACCCTGACCATCCAGCGACGCCAGATTCTCGCAGGACTGCTTCTGTCCCAGGCCGCAGGCCTTGGTATAAAGTATCTGAGCCTGGTTGATGTTTACCGCACCCCCTACGCCAGCCTGATAGTAGACGCCGAGATTGTGGCATGCATCGGCGACGTTGCCCTGGCACGATTGCTGAAAAGACTGAAACGCCTTTGCATTGTCGCCGCCTTGCATCGCCGCCAGGCCCATATTGAAATACGCCTCATAAACATTGCTGCACCCGGCGCTCAGTCCCGCGCTGCACGCTCGCTTAAAGTCGTTGATGGCTTCATCGAAGTCCCCCTTTTCCATCGCTTCATGGCCGTAATGATTGATCATTATGGGAGAGTCCGGGGCCTGGGCCCACGCCGGTTGCGCCACAACCGTCAACACAAGGGCGACTAATAGGATCATCAACCGCTTCATAGGGCCGCTCCAGCTAAGTCTAAGGGGATATCCGATCTGTCAGATCGCTTCCTGCGTCGGGAGGTATGGTGTGCGTCGTCAAAATATTCGAAACAGTCGCGGCGTGTTGTAAGCGGAGAGTTGGCCTCACGGTTGATAGTGAGGCGGCGATTTTGCGGTGTTGCAAGCGCCGATCTGGGCCTCACAGCATGTGTTTCTTCAAGGTTGATGCCGGCGCCCGATCTTGCCCTGGGTCTGGGATTGAAATGGCGCGCCGCCCATGTGTTTCATGTCCTGCTTGCCCAGCCATTCCGCCAAGTCGCCGGAGCTGTAGCCGTTGTCCGGCAGCAGCAGCCCCCTACCGGACGCTGGGAAGGTCCGAACATAGGCCCGACTAAACGCCTACTGACCGCCAGTGCGGGTGTCAAAGACATGGGCAGGCGTCGATTCTCCGCCACATTTTCCGACGGGCCCGCGAGGAGAATTCTTCATGCCATCCCCATCCCCTCTGCATTCCGCCCAGAGTACAGCCGTCGTTGATGGCTCACCAAATCTGTAAGTATCTTTTGGATAACCTTGTATCGTCGTGCCGGATGGAAATATCACCGTCTCTCCGGCCATATATTTTTTATTGGCGCAGCTTGAAATTCCGCTCGGATCTAACGGGAAAGTACAATAGCTGACATATACGCTGTTATGACAGGTATTTGTCCCTTTGAATTGACCGTCCATATGAATACATGGCGATTGCTGCTGGACTTGAATAAACTGTGCTTCTGCACGCTGTGTTTGGGCGAAACACGGAGAATTTGTGGCGACGGCTATCGCCAGCAAAGACAAGTAATTCAATTTTTGGATCACGCTCATATTTTCCCCCGTTATTTGAACCGAACCTTATCGGCGTTGATGTCAAATTCTAAAAAATTTCTCTGAGTAAAGAGTGTTCCACTTCGCCACCATCAGTGTCCGGCGTCGCCAGCCGCATTCCTCGTACGCGACGTCTATCGCCTCAGCGACGCGAGACACGTTCCCTTCACCCACAGATCGTAGTTGCAAAAAGCCACCCGCCATTCCACGCGGCCTCGGCCCTCGGGGCCACTGACGCCCTCCTGCTTGCCCGGCGAT
>JBEHYN010000048.1:0-17631 GCA_048498155.1 Pseudomonadota bacterium
CACGGCTCCCCAGCCCGGCCATGACCACGAAGACAACCATAGACCAAGGTCAGACAAGCCAGACTCCAGGCCCATCAGATGAAATCAATTAGACAACGCTCACCAATATGTCCGGCTCGAAACCGGCCTGGACGCCCGCCTGACGGCGATCGCCATACTGACCACGGCCAGGTCCATGAATAATCAGGTCGAGTGGACCGAATGGGAGCAGCAGGCGGGGCCGGGCAAAGCGGCCGCCGTGGAGCCGGCCATCATCGATATCATCAAATACTGCAAACCCGTGGCCGGCCTGGGACCCAAGGAAACCTTGATCATCAACTATGGCCGCGAACTATTCGGCTCCGACCGAGGGGTGTCATCACCCACCTTCGCCGCGGCTATTCGCCTGTTCGGTCGGCGCGGGGTTGTGGATTTGACCGACCTGATGGGCCTGTACCAGGTCACGATCACTGAGCTTAAGGCCTATGACGCCCACCTGCACGCTGGGCAAAAGCCTTTGCTTCCATCGATGGAAAGCACGCCCGCTTGTCGCCGCGCTTGATGGGCTGACCGCTTCACCCCTTTACCTAAAAGGATGCCGTCCGATGTCTAAGATTCAACTCCGCCCCATGATCACCGTGGGCCTCGCCGCCTGCGCGGCCTTGCTTTTGGCCGAACGGCCGGCCTTCGCCGACGATGCCCTGTCCGTCGCGCGTGACGCCCATACGCCGCCCTTGATGAACGCCCTGAACCTGATCGCCGAGGGTGCGGGCTACTACAAGCAAGCGCACCTAAAGGTCTCGCCGATGCTCACGCACGGCTCCTTGGAGGCCCTGCAGGCCTGTTCCAGCGGCAAGGCTGACATCTGCCCCATCGGCATCGAGCCGGTGATCTCGCGCCAGGAGGAGGGCATCCATCTGAAGATGTTCCTCTCCCGCGCCTCGAAGTTCGGCTACGTCATCGCGGTCCCGCAGGACAGCCCGATCAAGACCTTGGCAGGCTTCACGGGCAAGACGCTCGGCGTGCATTCGACCTCTGGAACTTCGGGCGTGGTCGCCACAGAGTCTTCGCTGTCCGAAGCGGGGCTGAAGTCCACCGACTACAAAATGGTGACCATAGGGATGAACAGTGAGGCTTTGGGCGCCCTGGAATCCGGCAAGGCGGACGCAGCAGCCCTGCCCCTGTACGAGCTTATCCCGTTCATGGTGTCGGGAACCAAGCTTCGAATTCTCCGCCACCCAACGCTGGGGGCGTTCGCCAACGCCGGCTATGCGGCCTCGCCTCAGGAGATGGCCACCAAGGGCAACGCCCTGAAGCGGTTCTCGCGCGCCATCGTCAAGGCATCGCTGCTGGTTCGCTATAATCCCAAGGCTGCAGCGCGGGCGTTACAAACGGCGGATGGCATGCCCTTGGACGAGGCGACCTTGAAGGCCAAGACCGCCGAATTGATCGCTTGGCAGGAAGACCTGCCCGCGTCCGATCCGAACAGCAAGCAGATCGGCCTCGTGTCGATGAAAGGCATGCAGGCCTATATCAAACTGCTGGCCGAGGCCGGCGCGATCAAGTCCGCCATTCCGGTGTCAACCGTCGTCACCGAGGACTACATCGCCTACGCCAACACCTTCGACCGCAAGGCCTTCAAGAAGGCCGCGTTGGCCGCACGATAAGGCCGCGCTGGGCCTGGAGGGGAGGGCGCCTCCGCTCCAGACCCAGCGTCAACGGGCGGCGGGTTTGGGCGCCAATTGGTCAGGCGTCAGGGCGTTGGCTGGCAGGGTCGATGAAATGCTCTTGAACAGGAACTTCTGCGCTCGGTTTCCCGGCGCGACTTCCGCCACATAGAGATTGCCCTTGGAATCCACCGCGATGTGGTGGGCGCCCTGAAATTCGCCGGGCTTGGATCCCCGAACGCCGAACTGATAGAGGACTTTCAAGCTCTTGCGATCCACCACGGCGATGCGGGAATTGCCGAAATCGGCGAGGTAAAGGTAACGCTGAGCCGGGTCCGCCGAGAAGGCCAATCCGGTGACGGAATCCGAACCCGGCCCCGCCCGATTGAGGAACATCTGCTTCAGATACTTGCCCTGGGGCGTGAACAGCTGAACGCGTCGGTTGGCGCGGTCCACGACATAGACAATGCCGTCGTTGGAAACGGCGATGCCATGAACCGGACTGGCGTAGGCGTCCGGGCCCGGACCTGTGGCGTCTAGCGCCGGCGGGCCGGAGTCTGCAGCCCCGGCCGCTTTATGGGCGGGCCCTCCGGTAGGGCCCGGCCCTCCTGAATTGGCGTCGTCCTCCGGCGGCTTGCCGAACGCGCCCCACATGCGCTTGAAGGCGAAGCTATAGGCGTCCAGCACCACGACGCGCCGGTTGCCATAGCCGTCGGCGACATACAGCTCATTGGTCTTGGGCCAGACGTACAGATCGCCGGGCTTATTCACCGAGGTCTTGTCGCTGCTGCCCTTGCTCACCGTGCGCCCGCCGAATTCCTTGATGAAGGCGCCCTTGGCCGTGAACTTCACGATCATGTCGTCGGACCGCGTGGTCTTGGACTTGCCGTTGGGACTGCTGCCGCTGATGTAGACGTTATCGTCCTGGTCGACATAGATGCAGTGCTCGACATCGGGCCAATCGTAGCCCTTGGCTTCCCCGCCCCAGGCCTGAATGAAACGGCCGTCAGGCCCCAGTTCGATCACCGGCGGCGCTGGAGTTTGACCGGGCGCCGCGCCGCGGGGGCGATGTAGAATCCAGACGTTGTCATGGCTGTCCACCGTGACCATCGAAACGGTGCTGAGGGCCCAACCATTGGGCAGCTTGGGCCATGAAGGATCGACCTGAAACGCGGGCGCGGGCTGCGCCCGTGTCTCATGGGCCTTCGCCCATGCGGCGTGGCCCGGCCAGGTTCCCCCGCTGACGAAGGCCGCAGCGGCCAACAGGGCGATCTTCGCAAGAGCCGGCTTCATTCTCATCCTCCCAGGGGCGCTGAAATATAGTCTTGTTATCGAAACGTCGGGCCGCCGAACGCTTGGTCGTCGCGCTTGACAGGCGTTGAACCCGGGTACCAGGGTGGCCCGCAATACTGTTGACGCTTGCACGGATTGCAAGCAGTAAGGTCCGTTTTAGACGCTAGGCCGCGCCCCTCAATCCTGCGCCAGCGAGAATATATAGGGAGGCCCATGTCTAGAGTCCGTCTTATCGGTTTGCCCGTCCTGCTGACGTCGTTGCTCTTGCCGTTGGCGAGCTTCGCTCAGGGCGCCCCTGCAGCAGCCAAACCCGCCGCTGGCGCTCCCTCCGGCAAGCCGCAGACCGGCGAGTGGCTGACGTACGGATACAACTCCGAACGCTCGAACTGGAACCACGGCGAGACCGTTCTGAACAAGGCCAATGTCTCCCACTTGAAGTTGCTGTGGGACTCCAAGGTCAGCACGCCTCCGACCGATATCGCCCTGTCGACCCTGACCGCTCCGCTGGTGGTGCAGGACGTGGCCGTGGCCGACGGTAAGAAGGATCTGGTGATCCTGCTGGGCGCCGATGACACCCTGTTTGCGCTGGACGCGGACTCCGGCAAGGTCGTCTGGCAAAAGACCTTCACTAACCCGCTGACGGCTCACCGGGCCGCCACTTGGCTGTGCCCCAATACCGCCAACGACACCCCGACAATCGACAAGGCGCGCGGCTTGGTTTTCTTCGCCGCCAGCGACGGAAAGCTGCGCGCGGTCAGCCTGTCAGACGGCTCGGAGAAGATGGCGCCGACCGACATGCTCGCGCCCTTCGCGCGGGCGTGGAGCCTGAACCTGTATGACGGCGTTGTGTACGCGGGCAGTGGTCGCGGTTGCGGCGAAATCGTCGACCCGCATTCCACCATGATGGCGGCGGCCGATCCAAAACCTGGCGCAGCTATGTCTTCCCTGCCCGATCCGGCGGCCATATCGGCCATGGACGTGCACGATCTGGCCCATCCGCAACTGACCCGCTTCTACCTTAGCGGAGGTCGGGCGGCCGGTCCCTGGGGCGCCGGCGGCGTGGTGCACACCCGCAAAGGCGTGATCTTCCAAACTGCCGATGGCGCCTATGACCCGGCCAGCGGCTCTTATGGTTCAAGCTTGGTCGAACTGGCCCCCAAGGCCACGCGGCTGATCGATTCCTTCACCTATCCGACATGGCAATACATCAACAAATATGACCTGGACCCCGGTTCAGGCAGCCCGCTGGTCTTCCCGCTCGGTGATCGCGCGTTGGCGCTCAGCGTCGGCAAGGAAGCGGTGGCCTACTTGCTCGACACCGCCAACCTTGGCGGCACAAACCACATGACGGCGCTCTACACCTCGCCGAAATTAGGCAACGAGGCGGCCATCGGCACAGAGCCAGGCCAAGGCCTGTGGGGCGCGCCGGGCACCTATCTGACCCCCGAGGGACGCCGGTTCGTCTACATTCCGATTTGGGGTCCCCCATCCAAGACACCGCCGGCCTTCAAGAACACCTACGGCGATACCCCCAACGGCAGCATCATGGCGTTCGAAGTGGTGGACCAGGGCGGCAAGGTGGACATGGTTCCGCAGTGGATGTCTCCCAACATGACCGTGCCTTCGCCGCCGGTCTCGGCCAACGGCGTGGTCTACGCGCTGCAGTCCGGCGAGCAGACCCTGCAGTACGTCCCAGTCGCTCCGGGCGCGCCGAGGGTTCCGCCGGGGCCGGGCGCCGGCGCGAACTTCCGCGCTACGCCGGTAAGCAATCTGGTCCTCTACGCGTTCGACGCGGAGACGGGAAAGACGCTCTATTCCAGCAAGAAAGTCATCCCCGGCTGGGTACACTTCAACTTACCGGTGGTGGCCCTGAACAAGGTGTTCGTCGTCACCCATGACAGCCATGTCTACGCCTTCGGCCTGCCGTCGGCGGCCAAGAAGTAGCCACGGTCTCAAGAGAAGATGCTTTCCCAGCGCCGGCGTCGGCGCTGGCAATCAGGTCGTAGGGAGCTGAATTCATGATACGCAGCGCGCTGATCTCGGCCTTGCTGGCGTCCGTCGTGGCCGCCGGCCCGGGCCACGCCGCCGACAAGACCCTAAAGATGCTTCCGATCGACATGGAAGGCGGCGGTGGCACGCTGTTTGTCACGCCGGAAGGCAAGTCGCTGCTGATCGACACCGGCTCTCCAGCCCGCGCCTCGGACCCACCGAGCCTAGATGGATCCAAGGGCGGCGTTGACCGGATCGTGACCATGGCCCACGCGCTGGGCGTTAAGAAAATCGATTACCTGCTTCTCACCCACTACCACGCCGATCATCTGGGCGGCATCTTCGAGTTGATCAAACGCATGCCGGTCGGCACGTTCATCGATCACGGCATGAACCGCGAAGTTCCCAATCCGGATGAGCCCCCGAACTCCATGACCAATCGTATGGCGCCGGATACTATCAAGAACTACGCCGAATATATCAGGGAAATCAAAGGGCATAAGCATATCGTGGCTAAGCCCGGCGATGTCTTCCACTTCGGCTCCCTGACCGACACCATCGTTTCGGCCGACTCCAAATTCATCGCCAAGCCCCTGCCGGGCGCAGGTGGGCCCAGTCAACATTGTGATGTGCCGCCCAATCCCATGGACGGCGGCATCGAGAACACCAAATCAACCGGTTCGATCCTAAGCTTCGGCAAGGTCAAGATCGCTGTCCTCGGGGACCTGACCTGGAACATGGAACGGGAGCTGTTTTGCCCCATCGACAAGGTCGGCCACGTCAACGTCCTTCTGGTGACCCACCACGGATTGGCCTTGAGCAGCCATCCGGCCTCCATCGCCGGCATGCGGCCCGACATCGCTGTCATGGGCAACGGGGCCAAGAAGGGAGCCGTCCCGGAGGTGGTCAATAGGATCGCCGCAAGCCCAGGTCTGCAGGGCTTCTGGAAGATGCATTCCTCGGTGGCGGACGGAAATCTTGACGGTGATCCGAACTATATCGCCAATCTCCAGGTCCCGCCGGATGACGGCAAAACCATCCGGCTGGACATTGCCCGCAACGGCAAGATCACCGTGACCAATACTCGCAACGGCTTTAGCAAAACCTATCAGGTGAAATGAATCGATGCGTCTCGGCAGATGAATGCCGGGGTGTTAAAAAATGCCATAATTATCAAGACCAATGTTGCGACTCATAGAAATCAAAACAGGGAGAACACAATGAAACCGACCATCCTCATCGCCGCTCTATCGCTGCTCGCGACCCCCGCTCTCGCTCAGGACGCGGTGTCTCGCTCGAAAGCGCTCCATCCGGAAACTCCGCCCGTTACCTACGTGCCCCACGACAAGGTACAGGCGGCGCTGGCCGGCAAGGCCGGTCTGCATCTGGTGGACGCCGCCGACATCTCGGTCGAAGGCTGCTTCCGCGACAAGCCGGGAACGCCTGAAGTTCACGAAACCCTGACCAACACCTTCTTTATCACCGACGGCGAAGCCACCCTGATGATCGGCGGCAAGGCTTCGGGTCAGCACGCCATCTCGCCGGGCCAACTGCGCGGCGGCACCGTGACCGGCGCCAAGGCCTATCACGTACAAAAGGGCGACGTGTTCGTCATTCGTCCGGGCATCCCCACCTGGTTCAGCGAAGTGCCCAAGACCGTCAGCTATTACGTCGTCAAGAAGTTCAACCAGTAGTTCAAATTCCTGCGGGCTGTCGGGCGGCCGCGAAGCCGTTCGACAGCCCCGCGATTCGGGACGACCCATGAGGCCATGGACCTTGCTGGCGACCTCATTGATAGCGGCGCCGGCAATGGCCGGGTCGCCGCGCGCTATATCTGACTCTGTTACCTTTATTCCTCGCGACGTCGTCGAAGCGGCGTTGCACAGCAAGACCGACGGGCCGCTGTTCAAGCGGCCGGATTTGGTGGTGCAGGGCTGCTTCCGTGACAAGCCTGGCGTGATCGAGATCCACCAGACTCTCACCAACATCTTCTACATTACCGACGGCGAGGCCACTCTGGTGATCGGCGGCGAAAGCAAGGGCGCCAAGCCCACCAGTCCGGGACAATTGCACGGGGGCGACCTGACCGGAGCGACTACCTACCACGCAGTTAAGGGCGACGTGTTCGTCATCCGGCCCGGCGTGCCGACCTGGTTTAAGGCGGTGCCCAAGTCTGTCAGCTACTACGTGGTGCAACAGTTCAAGCCGTGACCCGGCCTGATGAGCCAGGGGCAAGCCGGCCAGGCGGCGCCCTCCAGTAAAAGCATAAACACCAGTCCAGGGAGGACAGAATGAAATCGTGGATCCTATTTGCAGCGGCGGCGCTGATCGCCTCGCCTGCGTTGGCCCAAACGGATGCGCCTGTGCGCACCCCACCGATGGTCGCCACCCCAGGGGTGGCCAGCTATATATCGCATGAAAAGGTCGATGCGGGGCTGTCGCACAAGACGACGCCACTCCTCTTGACGGCGGACAATCTCCAGGTCCAGGGCAGCTTCCGCGATAAGGCGGGCGTCGTTGAGATGCATAAGACGCAGGACGACGTGTTCTATATCACCGACGGCGAAGGAACATTCCTTGTCGGCGGCAAATATGACGGCGGGAAGGACGTGGCGGACGGCAATATGATTGGCGGAACCATCACCGGGGGCACGACCTACCACCTGGTCAAGGGCGACTCTATTGTCATCCCCGCCGGCGTGCCTCACCAGTTCACTCAAGTCGCCAAAACGATCAGCTATTTCGTGGTCAAGGTAGATCGCAAATAGCCTCTCGCCGGCAGGGATTCGTCAGCTAGCCGGCCCCCCGAAAACCGCAACGCGGCAAGGGCGCGGGGGCCGGCGGCTCGCCTTGACAGTTCCAAGGCGGTGTCGCTAGAAGCTTGGCTTCGGAAGGGCATTTCGAGGCCGTTTCATCCACGCATCGGCTTGGCGCTAGAGAATGCGCCGCGACGTGAAAGTACGTTGGGGGGACTTTGGTGAGGCCTAGCTTCCAACGCTGTCATTGCTCGCATTTATCGGGGCGTTTGCAAGGGCGCCGATGGATTTCGGCTCAATGGACTAGCCTGCTGACCAGACCGAGTTCAATTTCATCCAGATGACGAGGCGTGTGGTGTTCAATAAGAAGATGTTCGTGGTTGCAGCCACGGTCGTGCTTTCCCTGAGCGGTCCGTTCGCCGCGTTTGCCGCCGATCAGCCCTCCGGCCAACCCTCCACCGCCAAGGGCGACTGGCCGTGGTATTTCGCCGACCCGTCCGGTTCGTTCTATTCACCTCAGGCTGAGGTCACCGCCGCTAACTTCAACAAGTTGGAAGTTGCCTGGCGATTCAAGACCGACCAGTTTGGCGGACGGCCGGAATACAAGCTTGAAGGCACGCCGCTGGAGATCAACGGCACGATCTACACCACGGCCGGTTCGCGCCGCGACGTGATCGCGCTGGACGCCAAGACGGGTGAGCTGAAATGGATGTACAGCTTGAACGAGGGCGAGCGCGCAGCGAACTCGCCGCGCCAGCTGTCGGGCCATGGGGTGTCCTATTGGACCGACGGCAAGGGCGATGAGCGCATCCTTTATGTGACCACCGGCTATCGTCTGGTGGAGCTGAACGCCAAGGATGGTCATCTGATCGATAGCTTCGGCGATCACGGCATGATCGACATGAAGGTCGGCGTGGTCACCGGGGTCATGGGCCATCCCGGCGAATATAAGCAGATCGATCTGGTCAACGGCGAGATCGGCCTGCACTCGACCCCCACCGTGGCCGACGATGTGGTGGTGGTGGGTGCGTCCATGAAAGAGGGCTTCCAGCCCGTCACCCAGAACAACACCAAAGGCGTCGTCCGCGGGTGGGACGTCAGGAGCGGCAAGCTCTTGTGGACCTTCCACGACGTCCCCATGAAGGGCGAGTTCGGTTACGACAGCTGGAAAAACAATTCGGCCGACTACAACGGCAACGCCGGGGTGTGGGCGGGCATCACGATCGATCCTGAACTGGGCAGCGTCTATCTGCCGATCGAAGATCCGACCAATGACATCTACGGCGGCGCTCGCCCCGGCGATAATCTATTCGGCGACAGTCTGGTCTGCGTGGACCTGCATACCGGCAAGATGAAGTGGTACTATCAGCTGGTTCACCATCCGATCTGGAACTTCGACATTTCCTCAGCGCCGCTGCTGGTGGATGCGGTGGTGAATGGCAAACCCGTCAAGCAAGTCGCTGTCCCCACCAAGCAGGCCTTCCTCTATGTGTTCGACCGCGTAACCGGCAAGCCGGTTTGGCCGATGCCGGAAAAGCCTGTTCCGCAAAGCGATGTGCCGGGCGAGCAGACCTCCAAGACCCAGCCCTTCCCCAGCAAGCCCGCCCCATACGCTCGCCTGCAGTTCGACCCCAAGGATCTGATCGATTTCACTCCTGAACTGCACGCCAAGGCGCTGGAAGCTCTTAAGCCGTTCAAGATCGGCCCGATGTTCGCACCGGCCGTGGTCAGCAAGGTTGGAGGTCCGCTCAAGACCTTGAGCCTCAACAACGGCGGCGGCGGCACCAATTGGACCGGCGGCGCCTTCGACCCAGAGACCCACACTGTCTATGTGCCCGCAGTCAATGGCGGCATTGTCACCCGTGGTTTGGTCGAACCTCCGGCGGGCTACTCCGACGAGAAATATGTCGAAGGCACAGCAGGCCAGCCTTTTACCGTCACCGGCGGCCCAGGCGCGGGCTCAGCCTCGGATGCACCCAAGGTCAGCGAGGAAGCGGCAAAGCTCGCGGCCATTCTCGCCAAAAGCCCTCCCACCAAGGCGGCGGCTCCCGCCCCCCGCGCCGCCGTTAACGGCCTGCCTTTGCTCAAGCCGCCCTACGGCACCATCACCGCCATCAACATGGACACCGGCGACTTCCGTTGGCAGATCGCCCACGGCGATACGCCCGACGAGATTCGGAACAATCCGGCGTTGAAGGGCATCACCTTGCCCAAGACCGGCCAGGCGGGGAACGTCGGCATACTCGTCACCAAGACCCTGGTGATCAGTGGCGATCCCCTGTCGTCGACCCAGCCCGGCCACCCCAAGGGGGCCTATCTGCACGCCTATGACAAGTTGACCGGGGAGGAAGTCGGCAAGATCTGGATGCCGGCGCCGCAAAGCGGAAATCCGATGACCTATTCCTACCAAGGCAAGCAGTACATCGTGGTCGCCGTCTCCGGCGGCAACTACTCGGGCGAGTACATCGCCTATCGACTGCCCTAGAGCACGATGCGTTTTGTCGGAACCGACAAAACGTTGAATCGTGCTCGCGACCTAAAGAGGCGAGCCTGTTCTTCCCATTTTGATGGATTCCATCAAAATGGGACAGGCTCTAGAGCCTGACCGGTAATTAAAACAAGCGCTACGGACTGATTGCGGTCATTTTCAGGGCCTAGCGTACCGTTTAGGCGGTAATGAGCCATGGGGCTGAGCGCCCGATCGGTATCGACCCAAGCGAAAGATAGACACAATGCGTTGGTTTTGGACTTTGACGATTTCACTGGCGGCGATGCTGGGCGCTTCCAGCGCGCTGCACGCCCAGGACGCCACCCAGTCCGTGTGGAGCGGCGTGTACACCACCGCCCAGGCCGACCGGGGCAAGGCGGTCTATTCCAGCGCCTGCTCGCGGTGTCACGCCGAGACGCTGGATGGGAACGACGAAGTGCCGCCGGTCAAGGGCTCGCATTTCATGACCAATTGGGACGGCGAAACCGTGGCTGACTTGGTCCAGCGCATCCGCAACACCATGCCTTTGGACGATCCGGGCTCGCTCAGCGGCGCCGGCACCACCGACTTGGTGGCTTATCTGCTGGAACAGAACGGCGCGCCGGCTGGCCAAACTGAACTGCCTAGCGATTCCGGCGTGCAGTCGATCATCCACATCACCGCCCAGGCGCCGCCGGGCGCGGCTGCGCCCGCTGCAGCTGCGCCCGCGCCGGCTCCCCAGGCGGCCGCGTCCGCCTCGGACGGCATGGCGCCGGTCAACACGCCGCTTGCCGACTACGCCCGGTCCGACACCTTCCTGAAGTTGCCGCCCGGTCGCCACATGGGCTCGACCAGCACCATATCGGGCGACAGCCACGGCAACATCTGGGTGGCCGAACGCTGCGAAGAGAACGACTGCGACGGCAGCAAGCTCGACCCCGTGCTGGAATTCGACGCCAAGGGCAACTTCATTAAATCGTGGGGTGCCGGAAAAATCCTGTTCCCGCACGGCATCTACATCGACAAGCAGGATCACATCTGGATCGCCGACAACCACAACAACGGCAAGATTGGCGACACGGTCCTGGAGTTTGACCAAAACGGCAAGATTCTGAAGACCCTAGGCAAGCCCGGAGTCGCCGGCAACGATCAGTCGACTTTCCATGAACCCAACGCGGTGTTGGTCGCCCCCAACGGCGACATCTTCGTGTCCGATGGACACAGCGGCGACACCATTTCGACGCATGCCCACGGCCCGACGGTGGGCAATTCCCGCGTGATCAAGTTCGACTCGACCGGGAAGTTCATCAAGCAATGGGGCGGCCACGGCAGCGGCCCGGGCGAGTTGCAATCCCCCCACTGCCTGGCGATGGATTCGGCGGGCCGGCTGTTCGTGGGCGACCGTAGCAACAACCGGCTGCAAATCTTCGATCAGGACGGCAAGCTTCTGGCCATCTGGAGCCAGTTCAGCCGCCCGAGCGGCTGCTATGTCGACAAGCATGACGTGCTCTACGTGTCTGACTCCGAGTCCGTGAACGGACCCGGCTATGCTCACCATCCTGGCTGGAAGCGCGGCGTGCGCATCGGCAGCGCAAAGACCGGCAAGGTCAGTGCCTTCATTCCCGATGAATACGCCGATAAGCTCGACCGGGGAACGGGCGGCGAAGGGGTCTGGGCGGACGGCAATGGCGCTGTCTACAATGCCGAGGTCTATCAGAAGGCCATTGCCCGCTATACGAAGAACTAGGGCAACGAAATCAAAAACCAAAGAACGACGGCGAAGATGAAATTCGCTGCTTGAACATCCTGGGAGGTTACGATGCGACGCAGAGATTTGATTAAGGCCCTGTCGGCGGCCGCCGTGACGGCCTCCCCCGCAGCGGCCGCAGTCCCCACGCTCATTGGGGTCAAGATCAAGGTCACCGACGTAAAGATCCAGCGCCTGAAGGTGATCAAGGATCTTGGGGTGATCGACGGCTGGGCAGGCCCGTGGGACCGCAACCGGGTCATTGTCGGCGGTGGAACCTTCATCGAAGTGCACACTGATCAGGGTCTGGTCGGGATCGGTCCCGCCATCGACCCGGTGCAACTGCCCCGGATCAAGCACGACCTGATCGGCCGCGATCCCTTCGACCTTCAGCGCATCGTCGGCGACCTGACTGAAGTGACCGGCATGGGCGCCGAGCGCCGCATCGCCGTCACCGCGCCGCCAGAATCCAAAAGCTCGGACGCCACCATGATGCCGCTCGGCGCGGCTGCCGGCCGCGGGGACGAAACCACAACCAACCGCCGCAACGCCGCAGTCGAGATCGCCCTGTGGGACATTATCGGCAAGGCCTGCAACCAGCCCCTATACAAGATTTGGGGGCCGGTCAGCGACACGGTCAACGCCTACGCGAGCCAGTCACGGCTGAGCACGCCGGACAAGCGGGCCGAGTTTGCCCTTCAATTGAAGGAAGCCGGTTGGAACGCCATCAAGTTCCGCGCCCACTTCTCCAGCATGAAGGACGACATCGCCCTGGTCGAAAAGACCCGCAAGCTGGTGGGCGACGACTGGGGCATCATGGTCGACGCCAATCAGGCGACCAACTGGTTCCTGTCGCCGGATGTCCGGTGGGACTTCAATCGGGCCGCCAAGACCGCCAAGGCCTACAACGATATGAACGTCTATTTCCTTGAAGAGCCGTTGCCGCGCTACGACTTCGACGGCTTGGCCGAGCTGAACAAGCTGGTTGAGATGCCGCTGGCCGGCGGCGAGGGCAACCGAGGCTTGCACGAGTTCCGCGCGTTGCTGGAGCGCGGATGCTTCGACATTGTTCAACCCGAAGTGCTGCTCGAGGGCCCGTTGGAGATTCGCAAGATCGCGGCCCTGGCCGAGGCCATGAACAAACGGGTCATGCCGCACCTGGCGGACGGGCGCGTGGGCACCGTCTGCAACATGCACCTGATCGCGTCACTGCCGAACGCGGAGTACCTGGAAACTGATCACGACCTTCCGCTGCACGACTATCAGAACGGCTTCTCGATCTTCGAGGAGCCCTTCGTTCTGCAGAAGGGCGGCGTATTCAATGTGCCACAAGGTCCCGGGCTCGGGGTGACGGTCAAGAAGGACTGGATCCAGACCTAGGGTTTATTCTCGCTCCAGCCCGCCTCGTCAGGCCCCCATCGGGGGCGGCGGGGTGGGCTGGCGTGAACTGCTTCTGCTCCGCTTTCGCGGCGTTGAGCCCCGCCCCGGCCGTGCGCTTGGGCGCCGCCTACATTCCACGCGGACTGACGTTTCCCGCCGACTTGAGGCAAATCAAGGTGCGCCGGGTCGTACGGCCTAAAGTTTCCAAGCCAAACATCGATCTTGTCGGTGCCGGCGCGTTGTTTCCAACGATGCGCCCGGTGGATGCGGAAGCCTATGGAGGATGCCATGAAGATTGCACACGGGGACGAAGTTTCGCCCTTTAATGACAGCACCAGCGTGCGGACCGGCAAGGTCGATAAGCAGCTCATGCTCTCGGGCACGCCCGGCTCGCCAGATAACTTCAAGTTCGGCCTATTCGGCCAGCACGAAGGCTTCTTCTCGCCCAGGCACCGTCACAACTTCTGCCAGTTCCGGGTCGCTATAAAAGGCGTTTGCGATTACGGCGCGGGCGGCAAGATGACCCCGGGCACGGTCGGCTTCTTCACCGAGGGCGCCTATTACGGCCCACAAGGGCCCGACGTCGGCGAGAGCTATACCGCGACTGTCCAGTTCGGCGGACCGAGCGGCCAGGGCTATGTGACCATGGCTGAAAAAGCCGTGGCCAAGGAAGCGCTGGACAAGATCGGGACGTTTGAAAACGGCGCGTTCCGCCGCAATGACGGCGTTCCCGGTAAGAAGAACATGGACGGTTTTGAGGCCCTGTGGGAACAGGCGTCCGGCCGTGAGTTGGTCTATCCCCCCGCGCAGTATGAGTTTCCGGTGTTGATGCATCCGGAGAACTTCGCTTGGACTCCGATGGAGGGTGTCGAGGGCGTGGAGGAAAAGGCGCTGGGGACCTTCCTCGACTGTCAGATTCCCTGCGCCGTGTACCGCCTCGGCTCCGGGTCGACGTTCACGGCCAAGGGTCGCGGCATCTACCTGGTCCTGTCCGGCGGCGGGTCCGTACAAGGCGAAAACTACCGGCAGTTCACCGCCGTTTATTTGGAAACCGGCGAGACGGCCCAGTTCAAGGCCACGGCGGTCTCGGAGGTTCTGCTCTTGGGCCTGCCGAACCTGGCGGACATCGCCGTCTATGAGCCGCCCAAGGCCATGGAAGCCAAGGTCGCCGTGTTCTCCTGACCGCGCCGGCCACGCAATTCAGCCAACCCGTGCGCCGTCGCGGCGCCCTACTTAGAGGATGCAGGAAAATGGCAGCGAAAGTGCAAGCCTTCCGTATTGAGGAAGCGATCGGCCGCAAGGTTCCATCCACCCGCGGCAAGGGGGTCGACGGCTCCAAGAGCCCTGGCCTGAACGTGGTTCAATATCCCATCGAAACGGGCCTGCCGGATATCAATTTCCGGTTTGGTTTCGATCAGATCGGCGACGGCTTTTTCACCCCGCGGCACCACCACAACTTCGATCAGTTCCGCTATGTCGTTTCCGGGCAGATGAATCTGGGCAAGGGGCTGGAATTGCAGGAAGGCGAGTTGGTGCATGTGCCCGAGGGCACCTACTACGGGCCACTCAATCAACATGGTCCAGTCAGCCTGCTGGTGATCCAGTTCCCCGGCCCGAACGGCGCCTACCGCATCAGCGACGCGGAAAAAGCCGTGGCCATGGAACAGTTGAGAGCGGCGGGCGGCTATTTTGAAGACGGCGCCTACAAGATCAATCAGCCGGACGGCCACAGCGTCAACCGGGACAGCTATGAGGCGGTGTGGGAGCAGGTGAACGGCAAGCCGATCTCCTATTCCAAGCTGCGCTACGAGACGCCGATCATCATGCGTCCTCAGGCCTTCCGTTGGATCGCCGATCCCAAGCGGCCGGGCGTGGAGGTCAAGCATCTGGGCGTGTTCAACGAGTATCGCACCGGAGTCGCCCTGTGGCGGATCGCCCCCGGCGCGGTCATTCCCAGCGAGGTGTTGGAGGCGCCGCAACTGCGATGCGTCGTCAAGGGCGAGACGGTCTATGAGGGCAAGGTGATCGACGAGAAGGGCTGCTATTACATCCCTGAAGGGGTGGCCACCCAACCGATTACCAGCTCCAACGGCGCTGAACTGCTGGTCTATACTCTGCCCATGTACGCCAAGGCGACGTGGGAAAAAGCCAAGCAACGCCGCGCCGCTGCCGAACGCGTCGCAGCCTGAATTAACCCGAGCTGCGGGCCTCATGATGGCGGTCGATCCCGAGCGGGTCGACCGGCCATTTTTTGGGAATTGAGCCCCAAAGACGGCCCGCGCTCGGCTTGACAGCCTGGGCGGAGTGTTAAAGGGTTGCGGGCGTCCCCACAGACTAGCTGACAAACAAAAAATAGGGGAGCCGGACGAGGAGCCGACTGGACCGATAGCGGGTCAGGAGCGCGTTTCCGGAGCCATAGGGGGAGGTGAACCCAATGTCCGAATGTTGCTGTCTCATCCGCTTATGTTCGTCGGTGGGCGTCGCCGGTTCGTGTGCGGCCCGTTCGATCCGCCTTGTCGGCGCGCAAGTGTTGGACGGCCGGCGGCTTGTCTTGGGTTTTGCATACGTCTCAGGAGGTCACCGTGCGTAAATTGGTCGTTCTCGCCGCACTGTTAGGAACGTTTCAGGTCCAGCCCGCCCAGGCCCAGTTGACCCAACCTAATGCGCCAGCCTCCGCCCCCCCACTGCCGGGCTCGTTTGCCGCTCCGCCCTGTGACGGGGACGTCGCCAATGTGCGCCTGACCGAGATTATCCCCGGCGGCACGATGGAGGGTTACCTCAAGGCCGTCGACGCCCACCGGGCTTGGTACCGGGCGCATGGCTTTATGAACAATGAGATTTTCGTCTCAAAGATCATGGTGGAAGACCCGGCCACCCATAAGTTGGTTTATTCTCAGGACCGGGTTCTGGCCTTCCATGTCCGGCCCCCGTACATGGGCGGGAGCACCGGCCACGACGCGGGCTGGGATGCATTCCACGCCCAGTACAGCAAGAATTCCAACATTGTGACCACCTACAACATCTGCATTCCCCGGACCCGTTGAGCATGCTGCTCAAAACCATCGCCGGGCTGACCTGGGCCACGATAGGGGCGTTTGTGGCCCAGCCCGCGCTGGCGCTGGACATTCTCACCCAGCCCAGCGTTGCTTCCGAAGGGCCGGCTCCGGGCAAGTTCGCCGCCCCGCCCTGCGACGGCGACATCGCTGTACTTCGTGTGATCGAGATTCCGCCGAAAGGCTCGATGGAGGGCTACTTGGAGGCGGTCGCCATGAACCAAGGCTGGTTTCGCGCGCACGGTTACGCTAGCGACGAGACGGCTGTGGCGCGCGTGATGGTCGAAGACCCGACGACGCACCAACTCACCTATGCCAAAAACCAAGCGCTCTCGATCCACATGCGGCCTCCGTTCATGGGTGGAAGCACAGGTCACGACAGCGGATGGAACGTCTTTCACGACCTGTATCAGAAGAACTCCAACATCGTGACCGAGTACAATATCTGCATTCCGAGGACCCACTGACCATGTCGCTGAAAATCCTGTCTATCGCCGGAACGACGCTAGCCCTCTCCGCTGCCCTTGCGTCGGCCCAGCCGTCTGACACACCGAGCAATCCTTTCGCCAAGGATCCAACGGCGGTGGACACCGGGCGAACGATCTTCAACGCGACCTGCATCGCCTGCCACGGCAACGGCGGGGTGGGGGACAGGGCCCCGGCGCTTAACACCGGCAACTTCCCGCACGGCGGGGAGGACTACCAGCTGTTCCAGACCATCCACGGCGGCATTGCAGGCACCCAGATGCCCGCCTTCGCCAACCTGCCGGCGGACGATGTCTGGCGAGTGGTGCTTTATCTCAAGAGTCTGTCGGTCCAGTCGGGCGGGGCCAGCACCGGCGACGCCAAGGCGGGGGAGGCGCTGTTCTTCTCGGACAAGGGCGGCTGCTCCAGCTGTCATGAGGTCAACGGGCGTGGCGCGAAATTCGCGTCGGACCTGTCAGGCGAAGGGGCCAAGCCCGCCGGCCTGATCCGGCCGGGGATCTTGCACGATCAGCCGACCCCGCGCGGGACATTCGAGACCCGCATTGTCGACGTCACTTTGGGTGATGGCCGCAAGATCCATGGGGTGCTGAAGGCGCAGGACGTGACGACGGTGCATGTGGAGCAGGCGGACGGCCAATACGTCATGCTTGACCGGTCCGACATCGCCTCGATGACCGACTTGGGCCGGGCGGTTCCGAGCGATATCGCCAAGGGGCTGTCGCATGAAGACATCGAGAACCTGGTGGCCTATCTGGCCGCCCACAAGGCGCGTGATCTGACCCAGACGGCCAAGCTCGTTCCGGCGCCCGTGCTG
>JBEHYN010000049.1:0-16935 GCA_048498155.1 Pseudomonadota bacterium
AAGCAAACCAGCCTTGGGCTGCTGCGCAGCAGCCCAAGGCTCAAACCCCAACCATCTGTCCCTGAATTTACGTGTCTCAGTGCAGGGGTGCACTCCAATACCCATAACCATCTGTATTTTCTACCATACCCCTCAACCCCATCAGGATTGCCAGGTTACGTTGCAGTGCCGCTCACCGCCTACTGGACTTGCATTGGCCGCGATCATCCGCTTCCAAATCGCCGCGCCTCTTGTCCCGATTTTAGCGTCACAGGCCGAAGTCCTCGCGGAAGCGGTCGATCTGGTGCATGCGCTCGTGCAGGATGGTCACGATGCCGATGTCGCCGTCGGGCAGCCTGCGCCAGTAGATGAAATGCCGTTCGTAGCGGACGACGTACCCATCCACGCCGAACTCAGCCGGAACGGGTCTGGATGTCGCCCCATGGGCCTCGATCCGCTCGAATACCTCGAACAGGCCGGTGATATAGCGGTCCGCCTGGTCTGCGCCCCAGCGGTCTCGCGTGTAGCGGTAGATGTCATCAAGGCGACGGGACGCCGCCTCCTGGATGCGGACGGCGGCCATCCGGTCAGGCCCGGTTGCGTGCGATCACCTCGACGGCCGTCAGCGGCGCATAGGACGACTCCGGCGCCGAGAAGGCATGGACGAGCTCGGCCTTCAGCCGGCCGAACGCTTCGGCCTCCGCCCGCTCCTTGTCGCGGCGGATCAGGTCGCGAATGTACTCACTGACGTTCTCGTAGGACCCATCCTGCCCGACGTTCGCCGTCACGAAGTCGCTCAAGGCGCCGCTGATGCGGACAGTCATGGTGGTGGTGCGAGACACGAGCGCGAACCTTGTCGATAGGTGTATTCAATATAACCAATATTGAATACACCACAAGTTTGGCGATTGGATTTTGGGCCCCAAAAAGGGGAGCGCGCCCGTCGCTAGGCGACGGACGCGCACGGGACCTTGGACCTCCATCCCGGACTTCAGATTGGCCCGGCAGAGGCTGAAGGCCTAATCACTAGGGCGTGAGGCGGTCGCTACGCCTGCATTTTTCTCGTATTTTCATTACCTCGTCATTCTTGTCTGTCGGCGCCTGAAAGGCGAGCCCGAGAACCCAGCAGTGAAGACCTAAACGCGCGTAAGGGCGCCCGGCTTCAGGCCTGGAGCGGTTGGGTCCTCGGATAACGGCTGCGCCGTTTCCGAGCATGACGGCGGGGGGAAGGCTTCAAGCCGGGGCGTTCTTGCTCTATGGGCGGGCGCATGGACCAGGTGGCAATCATCGAGCGGCCCTGGCGTGAGCCCATGGACGCCGCCCGTTCCTTCGCCGAGGAGGCCTACGCCCTCCTGCTGACGACCCCCGGCGGATGGTCCTATTTTGTGCGCCAACCTGACCAAACCTTGCGTGTCGCCGGCGATGATCCGGTCGACGCCTTCGCCGCCCTGGCCGAGGGCCTGGGCGGTCCGGGCGCCTGGCGACGCGACGGGCCGCCGTTCCAGGGCGGCTGGGCGGGGCTGCTTTCCTATGAGTTCGGCGCACGGGCCGAGCCTGTCGCCTTGCCGCGCCATCCCGACTGGCCGGACCTGGACTGCGGCCTATATCGCGCGCTTTTGGCGTTCGACGGCGCCGGGCGGCGCGTGCTGGCCATTGGTCGGGGGCCGGATGCGGCGCAGGCGCAGGCGCGCGCAGCCGCGGCGGCCGGCTGGCTTGAGGTGTCTCAGACCGTCCAACGGCCGAACGATGACGTTCTGGCGGACGCCCTCGTCTCCACATCGGGCGAGGCCTACGAAGCCCAGGTCGCCGAGGTGGTGGGCCGGATCGCCGCCGGGGAAATCTTCCAGGCCAATATCGCCCGCCGCTGGACCGGACGGCTCAGGCCGGGGCGCGCGCCCTTTGCCCTGTTCGAGCGCCTGGGCCGCGACAGTCCCGCGCCCTTCGCCGGCTATCTGCGCCTGGAGGGTCGGGCGGTGGTGTCCAATTCGCCCGAACGTTTCATCCAGGTCGATCCGCGTGCGGGTCCGCTGGCTCTGACCCAGCCGATCAAGGGCACGCGCCCGCGCGGCGACACGCCCGCCGCCGATCTGGTCTTGGCGCAGGCGCTACAGGCCGACCCGAAGGACCGGGCGGAAAATCTGATGATCGTAGATCTGATGCGCAACGATTTGGCGCGGGTCAGCCGCCCCGGCGCGGTCAAGGTCCCGTCCCTGTTCGCTCTGCAAACCTACGCCAACGTCCATCACCTGGTCTCCACAGTGACCGGCGAGTTGCTGGCCGGCGTGGGACCGGCCCAGGTGCTCAAGGCCGCCTTCCCGCCCGGTTCAATCACCGGCGCGCCCAAGGTCCAGGCCATGAAGGTGATCGCCGCTTTGGAGCCGCCACGCGGCCCCTATTGCGGGTCGTTGTTCTGGGCCGGGTTCGATGGCGGCATGGACTCCAACGTCCTGATCCGCACCGTCGCCTGCGTGCAGGACGCGGACGGCTGGTGCATTGAAGCGGGGGCGGGGGCGGGAATCGTCGCCGACAGCGAGCCCGGGGCCGAACGCCGGGAGACCGAGGCCAAGATCGCGGCCATACTGGGCGCTCTCTGTGTAGCCGACGGAGCCGCTGCGTCATGACCGATCAGGTTCCCGCCGATGATAGAGGTCTGCTGCTGGGCGACGGCCTGTTCGAGACCGTGCTGTTCAAGGCGGGCCGGGCGGTGTTGTGGCAGGCCCATCAGGACCGCCTTGTTCGTGGCTGCGTCGCGCTCGGCCTGCCGACACCCGACGCCGACGAGCTGACCTGGGCCATGGCGCGGGCCATTGACCACAGCGGGCTGGGCCAGACCCGCGCCGCGGTGCGGATCAGCTGGACTGCGGGATCAGGCGCACGCGGATTGGAGCGCCCCAGCGAGGTTTCGCCGCGACTGCTCGTTTCGGCCGCACCGGCGCCCGGACCCCAAGCCCCTGTCGCACTGGCTCTCAGTCCTATCCGCCGCAACGAAACCTCGCCCGCAGCTCGCCATAAAACCCTGGCCTACCTGGACAATGTGATGGCCCGACGTCAGGCGCGACTCCAGGGCGCAGGGGAGGCGGTGATGTTGAACAGCCGAGGTGAATTGGCCTGTTGTTCGGCCGCCAATCTATTCTGGCTCGTCGGGGACAGGGTGTTCACACCCGCGCTCGATTGCGGCGTCCTGGACGGGATCATGCGCGCCCAGGTGCTGGCCGCCGCTCCGGGCCTGGGCCTGGAACCGGTGGAGGTTCGCGCGCCCCTCCAGGCCTTGGAGGGGGTCGACGGGCTGTTTATCAGCAACTGTTTGATCGGCGTGCGGCCGGCTGCGGCCCCCAACGCCCATCCCGTTCGCCAGGGGCCCGCCGTGGAAGCCTTGGCCCTGGCCCTGACCGAGGTCTGCTAGGTTTACTGGCCCGTCATGGCTTGGGTCAGGGGGCCGGTTATGGCTGCGCCTGGGCCGCTGGGCGCGCCATTGCCGCCGCCGCCGCCAATCCCGGCGCCCGTGCCGCTGATCCGTTCGCAGCGCGTGCCGCAGGAGTAGTCGCTCTGCTGAGCGCCGCGAAACACCGAAACGTGGTCCTCGTCACTGGCGCCGACGATGATTGGGCCTGAGAACACCGTGCGGCCGGCCGCGTCCATCACCACCAGATTGGTGCGTCCGAACGCCTTGCCGTGCACCAGCAGGTGATGGTGGTCCACCACCGTGACATCGGCTATGGCCGCATCGCCGACCAACACATCGGCCGCCGCGCCGGGCAGGCTGAGCGGGCGGGTCTCGCTGAGGGGAACGCTAAAGGCGGCGGCCGATGCCGGAGCGCCCGCCATCACGGCGCCCACACCGGCGAAGACCGCAGCGGCGATGGCCGGAAAACGGCGGTTGAACGGAGCGCTTGGCATGACTGAAACCGGGCAAGGGGCGTGCGACGCCGTATATCGCCGCCTGCCGATGCTGGGCCACATCGGTCAAAAAAGTCTGAATGTCGGCCCAACACGCGCGCGCGTGAGAATCATAAAGAGGCGAAACGCCAATTTCCAGCCAGAAACCGGTGCTTGGTTAATCTGAGTTAATAGTAAAGAACCAGCAACCATAAATAATTTTTCGCACTATTCCTATGTTCACCAGGCATTAATCCAGTAATGGCAAATTGTGATGGTCATCGGGGGCAAGCAGGCCATTGGGGCTTGATCCTCCACTTCGGAACTGCTTGCTGAACAGGAGATTACTATGAATAAGTTTTTCGCACGTTTTGTTAAGGACGAATCTGGCGCCACGGCTATTGAATACGGCCTGATCGCTGCTCTGATCGCGGTTGTGATCATCACGGGCGCGACTGCGCTGGGCACCGCGCTTAACACCAAGCTGCAAAGCATCAGCACCAGCGTCACCAGCGCCGGCGCCTAATACGACAAGTCGAGCGGTCGGCGGCCTCGCCGTCGGCTCACAGAACGAAGTTCCCTCGGAACTTCACAGCAGGCGGGGCCCGGAACCCCGCCTGTTTTCTTTTATCGCGGCCATGGATCGTATTCGCCGGTCGAAACCCTTGGTTCACCTTGTTGCTTGATGATGAGTTCGCCCCCCTGCGACCCTCCGCATTAGAAGCCCCGTGACATGCCGGTTCCGCTGCAAGCCCTCCCGCTCCTGATCTTTCCTGTCCTATTGATCTGGGCGGCGCTTGAGGATGTGACCACCTTCACCATTTCCAACCGGTTGAACGCCATCTTGGCTGGGGCCTTCTTCCTCGCCGCGCCCCTGGCTGGAGCGTCCATCGAACTGATCGGCGTGAACCTGGCAGTCGGGCTGGCGGGTCTGACGATCGGTATGGCGATGTTCGCGCTGGGCTGGATCGGCGGCGGCGACGCCAAGCTGCTTGCCGCCGCCAGTCTCTGGCTGGGCTGGCCGGCCCTGACCACCTTTCTATTGGCCACCACCTTGGCGGGGGGCGCCCTTGCACTCCTGCTTCTGGGCATGCGCGCCCAGTTGGTGCGCGCGCATACACCCGTGCTGGCGGGGTGGATGGACCGGCTGACAACGCCCGGCGCGCCCGCCCCCTATGGCGTGGCCATAGCCTGTGGCGCGTTGTTCGCCTTTCCGATCAGCGGTCTGGCCCAGGTCGGGCATTTGGCCGCGCCGTTGGTTCGTTGAATTCTGCGCCGCCTTAGGCGGCCGTTAACCACGACGCGACGATGGTCCAAGGAATCTGGGGGCGCTGTTCGTTAATGCGCTCGCTCCAGGGTCGAATTTGAGTTTTTCCGGAGGCCGCCCCCTGATGGGTGCTGCTCGTCTCGCCATAGTGCTCGTCATCGCTGCCCTTGCAGCGCTCGCCCTTGCCTTGCTCGTGCGTTCGATGACCGCTTCTAAACCCGCTCCCGTGGCGGCCGCCCCGCCGCCGGTGGTTGAGCGGCCCATGACCCGTGTTCTGGTCGCCCGTCGCGATCTGAGGGTGGCCGACAGGATCAGCGCGGACAATGTCGGCTGGCAGCCCTGGCCCTCCGGTTCGGTCAACTCCGCCTACATCACCGGCGGCGTGTCCAGCATCGATCCAAACCTGGCCGCCAAGGCCACCAATGTTGTGCAGAATGTCGCGCGCGGCGATGCGGCCCTGCAGGCCTTGGCCGGCTCCCTGGTGCGCGAGCCGATTCTCGCCAACGAGCCGATCACCCAGGGCAAGCTGGTGCGCGGCGACGGAAGCTTCATGGCGGTGAAATTGCCCGCAGGGATGCGCGCCATGTCCATTCCGGTCACAGCGGAATCCGACGCCGGCGGCTTTGTCCTGCCGGGCGATAGGGTGGACGTGGTCCTCAGTCTGAAAGGCCAGCCGGGCGCCGACGCCGCAAGCAAGGGCGCATCCAGCCGGCTGGTCATGCGCAATATCAAGGTGCTGGCGATCGACCAGAGCACCGAACCCAAGGCCCAGCAGGCGGCCATGGTCGGCTCGACGGCCACCCTGGAAGTTCCCGCCGCCGACGTGGACGCCCTGGCCAGGGCCAAGACCCAGGGCGATTTGATCCTCATTCTACGCTCCTACGCCGACGCCTCCGGCCCCAGCGGCCGCGTCGGCTCGTCCTCCGCCTTGGACATGGGCGATGTGGTGCGCGTCTATCGCAGCGGCCAGGTCAGCGAAGTCAGGGTGGCCCGATGAGCCGGTCTGTGCGCCAGATCGTCCGCGCCGCAACCTCCGCCGCCTGTATTGTGGCCGGCCTGGTCTGGCCAGTGCTCGGCTACGGCCAGACCTCAGGCCCGGCTCTGGCGGGCGACCATAGCCTGTCCGCCCACGGCGAAGATGGCGTGGTCCGCGTCGACTTGTCCGCCGACGGCCGAGGCTCGCACGCCCTGACCCTGCCCAAGGGCAAGTCCGCCATCGTCGAGCTGCCGGTGGACGCGCGCGACGTGCTGGTGACCAATCCGTCTGTGGCCGATGCGGTCCTGCGCTCGCCCCGCCGCATCTATGTGCTGGGGGTGGCGTCGGGACAGACCGACGCGGTGTTCTTCGACGCCGCCGGCCGCCGCATTCTTAGCCTGGACATCAGTGTGTCGCAGGACACCGGCGCCCTGGCCGCCGCCTTGAACCGGCTTTTGCCCGGCTCGGCCATCACGGTCGAATCGATCAGCGACTCCGTGGTGCTCACCGGCATGGTTCTGAGCGGCGCCGACGCCGAGAAAGCCCAGCGCCTGGCGGAGCGTTTCGTCGCCAAACCCGAGCAGGTGGTCAATATGCTCAGCATCGCCGGCAAGGAGCAGGTCATGCTGAAGGTGCGCATCGTGGAGATGCAGCGCAGCATCATCAAACAGCTCGGTTTTAACCTGTCGTCAGTGGTCAATCAGTCCGGCGAGTCCCAGTTCCTGTTCGGCACCGCCGCCACCTATGGCGTCAGCGGCGCACTCCTCGGCGGTCTTTCCGGCGCGGGCTACAATTTTGATTCCACCCAGCAACCGCTGATGGCGGTGCCTTGCGCCGCCGGCCTCACCGGCACCTGCCAGGAGGTGGTGCACGGCGCTCAGTCGGGCATCGCCAACTGGAATACGGCCAATGTGGGAACGACGGCGGGCAATAACGGCCTGAACAAGGGCAAGGCGACCATCGACGCCTTCGAGCAGGTCGGCTTGGTGCGCACCTTGGCCGAACCCAACTTGACGGCGGTGTCGGGAGAATCGGCCAAGTTCCTGGCGGGGGGCGAATATCCGGTGCCCGCGGGCGAGGACCAGACCGGCCGCGTCAGCGTGGAGTTCAAACCGTACGGGGTCGGGCTGGGCTTCACCCCTGTGGTGATGTCCGGCGGCATGATCTCACTGAAAGTGTCCACCGAGGTGTCCGAGCTGACCAGCCAGGGCTCATTCACCATCGCCAGCAGCTCGGCCAAGAGCGCGACGGGGACGACCACATCGTCCCCGTCCCTAACCATTCCCGCTCTGAAGGTGCGCCGCGCCGAGACCACCGTGGAACTGCCATCCGGCGGCGCCATGATGATCGCCGGCTTGATGCAGCAGGAAACCCAGCAGGATCTCGACTCCCTGCCGGGCCTGATGAACGTGCCGATCCTGGGCGCCCTGTTCCGCTCGCGCGATTATATGTCTGGCGAAACCGAACTGGTGGTCATCATCACCCCCTACATCGTCAAGCCCGTCTCGCCTGACAAGCTGCAGACGCCGGTCGACGGCCTGCAGACCGCCAGTGATCTGGAAACCAATCTGCTGGGCCATCTGAACAAGATCTACAAGACGCCCCCCGCCGCCGTCGCCGGCCGCACCTACGAAGGCCCGTTCGGCTATGTCATCGAATAGCAGAGCCATGATCCGGATCGTCGCCGTCGCCCATATCCTGGCTGCCGGCCTGTTGCTGACCGCCTGCGCCTCGGCAAACAACAAGTTTGCCAACGACGCCCGCTCGCCGACCGAACTGTATCCGCTTCATGCCCAGGACCAGGCCGATCAGCTGATGCTGGCGGTCCATGCCGATGGCCTGTCCGCCGCCCAACAGGCCGCCCTGGCCGCTCTGGCTGCGCGTTGGCGCGAAGGCGGCGCCCGGACGGTTCAGATCAATGCGCCCCACGGATCGGTCGACCCGGTCTCGGCCTACAAGACCGCCCAGGCGGCGCGCAGCCGCCTGATCGCCCTGGGCATTCCCGCCGAGGCGATCAGTCAGGGCAGCTATGACGCGCCGGATGATCCCAAGGCGCCACTGACCATTCAGTTCACCCGCTTCGAGGCGGTGGTCGCCGCCTGCGGCCGCAACTGGGAGAATCTGACGGCCACCGAGGCCAATGCGGTTCAGTCGAATTTCGGCTGCGCCGTGACCGCCAACATGGCCTCCCAGATCGCAGATCCGGCCGATATCGTCGGTCCGCGCGCCGGCGGTTCGGCTGACGCCGGACGGCGGGTAACGGTGATCGAAAACTATCGCAAGGGCGTGATCACCTCTGCGGCGACCGACGCCAAGTCGTCCGGCACAGTGTCCACGGCGGTTCCGTAAGAGCATGACCTCATGACCGGAACCATCCGAAACGATCCTTTCGACACCGGCTTTGAGGCCGAGGACGACTTCGCCGCTCCTCCAGAAGCGGATGGCTGGTCATCCCCGGCCGCCGCCGCCGGCCTGGCCTTTGATTCGTCGTCCCTGGGCGGCTCGCCGTTCGATCCCACGCAAACGCCCGCCTATGATCCGTTCGCCGAGCCGGTCCCCGCCCCCGTCGGCGCCGGTCCGTTTGAGGATTTCTACAACCACGAATCGTCCAAGGCGCCTGAGGCGGCTGTCGCGCCGGCGCCCAATCGCGTCGCCGATATGCAGGCCGAAATCGAGGCCTCCATGAGTCATGCGGGCGTGCCCCGCATTGCCATCCATATGTTCTGCGAACGGCCTGAGACCGTCGCCCTGGCGCAGACGGCCACGCGCGATCGCCGGCTGTCGCGCGCCGTGGTAACCCAATTCCCAGGCGGGCTGAGCGAGGCTGTGTCGCTCTACCAGAACCAGCCCACGCCTTCCTTGGTGATCGTCGAGAGCGCCGAACGAGGCGCCACCCTGCTCAGCGCGCTCGATCGCCTGGCCGAGGTCTGCGATCCGGGCACCAAGGTGCTGGTGATCGGCCAGACCAATGACATCGCTCTTTATCGCGAGCTCATGCGCCGGGGGGTCAGCGAATATCTGGTGCCGCCGCTTCAGCCGCTGCAGCTGATCAACGCCATTTCCGGTCTGTACGCCGACCCGGCTGCGCCCTTCGTCGGCCGCTCCGTGGCGGTGTTGGGCGCCAAGGGCGGCGTGGGGGCCTCGACCATCGCCCACAACCTGGCCTATGCCCTCAGCGAGCGGATGCAGGCCAACACCGTGTTGGTCGACCTGGACTTGCCGTTCGGCACAGCCGGTTTGGATTTCAACCAGGACCCCTTGCAGGGCGTCGTCAACGCCCTAACCCAGCCTGATCGACTGGATCCGGTTTTGTTGGAGCGGATGATGGTTCGCTGCTCCGACAAGCTCAGCCTGTTTGCCGCCCCCGCCACACTGGACGACGATTACGACATTGCCCCGGAGGCCTTCGAAGAGGTGGTGAACAAGATTCGCGGCACCGCGCCTTTCGTGGTGTTCGACTTGCCGCATCTGTGGTCGAACTGGATGCGGCGCACCCTGTTGGCCGCCGATGACGTGGTGTTGGTGGCCACGCTGGAGCTGGCCAGCCTGCGAAACGCCAAGAATCTCATGGACCTGATGCGTCAGGGACGGCCCAATGACGTGCCGCCGAAACTGGTCCTCAATCAGGTGGGCGTGCAGGGGCGGCCGGAAATTCCGGTCAAGGATTTCGGTGAGGCTCTGGGTGTCAGCCCCGCCCTGTGCCTGCCGTTCGACGCGAAGCTGTTCGGCCAAGCGGCCAACAACGGCCAGATGCTCGAAGAGGTCAACAGCAAGACCCGGGTGGTTGAGGGGATCAACCATCTGGCCCAGTTGATTGGTCGGCGCGAGCCCGTCGCGGCCAAGGCCAAGGCGTCGCTGCTGGGCGCGCTGTTCAGGCGTAAGTAGGAGCCGCCGTGTTCGGAAAGCGCGCAGGCGAAACAGCCGCAACGGCTCCGGCGCCGCCACCCCCCGCCGCCTCAGGCGCCGCCGTGGTGCTGCGTCCCAAGCAAATCGAACAGGCCGCGCCCGTAATCCGTCCAGCCGTCCCAACCAAGGCCCCCTCCAAGGGCGGGTCGGGCCTTGATCAGCTGCGCGCCGCCCAATCGCCGGTGACCGAGGTCGTCCGACCACAGAGCGACTACTACCACGCCACCAAGACCACCATATTCAACGCCCTGATCAACACCATCGATCTGGCCCAGCTGGCCCAGCTGGACACCAAGAGCGCGGGCGAGGAAATCCGCGATATTGTCGCCGAGCTGGTGGCGATCAAGAACGTGTCCATGTCCGTGGCCGAGCAGGAACACCTGGTCCAGGACATCATCAACGATGTGCTCGGCTACGGCCCGCTCGAGCCTTTGTTGGCGCGCGACGACATCGCCGACATCATGGTCAACGGCGCCGCGCGGGTCTTCATCGAAGTGGGCGGCAAGGTCCAGCTGACCAATGTTCGCTTCCGCGACAATGTCCAGCTGATGAACATCTGCCAGAGGATCGTCTCCCAGGTCGGGCGGCGGGTGGACGAGTCCTCGCCCATCTGCGACGCGCGCCTGCCGGACGGCTCGCGGGTCAACGTCATCGCGCCGCCCCTGGCCCTGGACGGCCCGACCCTGACGATCCGGAAATTCAAGAAAGACAAGCTGACGATGCGCAATCTGGTCGAGTACGGCTCGATCAGTCCGGAGGGCGCGCGGGTGCTCGGGGTCATCGGAGCCTCGCGCTGTAATATCGTCATCTCGGGCGGCACAGGCTCGGGCAAGACCACCTTGCTCAACACCCTCACCGCCTTCATCGACCCGTCCGAACGGGTGGTCACCTGCGAGGACGCTGCAGAGCTTCAGTTGCAGCAGCCCCACGTGGTTCGCCTGGAAACTCGCCCGCCGAACCTGGAAGGGCAGGGGCAGATCACCATGCGCGACCTCGTGCGCAACTGCCTGCGGATGCGTCCTGAGCGGATTATCGTAGGCGAAGTGCGCGGACCTGAAGCCTTCGATCTGCTCCAGGCGATGAACACCGGCCACGACGGCTCCATGGGCACCCTACACGCCAACTCTCCGCGCGAAGCCATCAGCCGGATGGAGTCCATGATCACCATGGGCGGCTATGGCCTGCCCTCGCGCACCATCCGCGAGATGATCGTCGGATCGGTGGATGTGGTGATCCAGGCCGCGCGCTTGCGCGACGGTTCGCGCCGCATCACCCACATCACCGAGGTGGTGGGGCTGGAAGGCGACGTGATCATCACTCAGGACCTGTTCGTCTACGAGATTTCCGGCGAAGACGCCGAGGGGCGTGTGGTCGGCAAGCATCGCTCCACCGGCATCGCCCGGCCCAGGTTCTGGGACCGCGCTCGCTATTTCGGTCTGGAGCGAGAACTGGCCGACGCCCTGGACGCGGCGGAGTAGGGACCATGTTGCTGATCATGGTCGCCGTTCTTGCCTTTGTCGTCATCGCCGCCGTCGGCGTGGGGCTGGCGAGCATCTCAGCGTCCGGCCAGCGGGCCAGCCGGCGCGCATACGCGATCACTGCGCCCCGCGGCCGCCATGACAAAGCCCAAAGGGTGGCCGTTCGCGCTAGCCAGATGGACGCCTCCCAACGCCGAAAACAGATAGTCCGGTCACTGAAGGACAACGAAAAACGCCAACGCGCCCAGGCTTTCAGCTTGACCAATCGCCTGCAGCAGGCCGGCCTCAGTATTTCAGTTCAGCTGTTCTGTCTGGCGGCCGGCGCGTTCGGCCTGGTCTGCATGACCATTGCCCTGGCCATGCATCAGCCGTTTTATCTGGTGATCCCGGTCGGGTTCGTGGCGGGCGCGGGCGCGCCCTTCTGGTTCCTTGGAGTGCTCGCCAAGAAGCGGCGCGGCAAGTTCGTGCTGTTGTTCGCTGACGCCACCGACATCATCGTGCGGGGCATTCGCTCGGGCCTTCCCCTGAATGACTGTCTCAAGGTGATCGGTCGCGAATCTCCTGAGCCCCTGGCTGGGGAATTTCGTCGTCTGGTGGAAAATATCGGCATGGGCATGCCGCTGGAGCAGGCGCTGGACAAGATTTGCGACCGCATGCCCACCCCGGAAGTGCGATTTTTCGCCATCGTGCTGAACATCCAGCAAAAGGCCGGGGGAAACCTGGGCGAGGCCCTGGCCAATCTGTCCGCCGTCGTGCGCGGTCGGCGGATGATGCGCGAGAAGGTCAAGGCCCTGTCGGGCGAGGCGGTGGCGTCGGCTTTCATCATCGGCTCGCTGCCGCCCTTAGTGATGCTGCTGATCTCCGTGACCAACCGTAACTATTTGACGGTGATGTTCACCGATCCGCGCGGCCACGCGATGCTCGGCGCCGCAGTGTTGTTGATGCTCATAGGCATTCTTGTGATGCGCAAAATGATCAACTTCAAGATTTGAGCTCGCCATGAACCTGATCGAGCTGGCGCAAGACCCCACCAATATCCTGACCGTCGGCGTGGCGGCTCTCAGCTTCGCCACCATGGTCACCTTGGCCGCGCCCTTCCTCAAGCGCGACACCTTGGAGGTGCGCCTCAAGTCAGTCGCCAACCGGCGCGAAGAACTGCGGCGACGCTCGCGCCAGGCCATGACCAAGGAGCCCGCCTCCCTGCGTCAGACCGACGAGGGCCTGTACAAGAAGGTGGTCGAACGGCTGCAACTGTCCCGGCTGCTGGAAGATCCCAAGCTGGTCGACCGACTGGCTGAGGCCGGCTTTCGCGGGCCAAAGCCTATCAGCACCTTCTATTTCTTCCGCTTCGTCAGCCCTTTTGTTTTTCTCTCGCTGTGCCTGTTCTACCTGTTCTTCATCAAGGATTTCGGCCTGCCCCCCACCCTGCGGCTGGGCGCGTCCTTCCTCGGCTTCGGTTTGGGCTTTTATGCCCCCAACCTCTACATCAGCAACCTGGCCACCAAGCGGCGTCAGAGCATTGTGGCGGTGTTCCCCGACGCCTTGGACCTGCTGCTGATCTGCGTGGAATCGGGCATGTCGATCGAATCGGCCCTGCAGAAGGTCAGCCAGGAAGTGGGCTCCAGCTCCATCGAGCTGGCCGAGGAGCTCGCCCTGATGGTGGCCGAGCTGTCCTATCTTCCCGAGCGCCGCCAGGCCTATGAGGGGCTGGCGCGCCGGATCAACTATCCGGGCATCAAGTCGGTGGCCACGGCCATGATCCAGGCCGAACGCTACGGCACGCCCCTGGGCGGGGCGCTGCGGGTCATGTCCAAGGAAAACCGCGAACTGCGCATGTCGGCGGCGGAAAAGAAGGCCGCCGCCCTGCCGGCCAAACTGACCGTGCCCATGATCATCTTCTTCCTGCCGGTTCTGTTCCTGGTCATCATCGGCCCGGCGATCATCCGGGTCAGCGACACCTTGAAGCACTCGCATCCGTAAGGCGGCGGCGCGGTGCTAGTCCTGCGCCTGAGCCTTCGCCACGGCGTTCCAGCTTCGGTCCTTCGACGCGGTCAGAGCCCCCGCTGAAGGCGGGGTCACGGCAACCGGGCTGGTGGCGGCTTTTAGATAGGCGAGGTTGTTGTCGGCCAGGTCGGGCGGCAGGTCCTGGCGTTGTAGGCGCTCGGACTCCGCCAAGCGGCCTTGCAGGCCCAGGATCAGCGCCAGGTTCTGCCGCACCAATGTGGTGGCGCCCGGCTCAGCGGCGGCTTTGCGCAGCAGGCTCTCGGCTTGGCCGGTGTCGCCCTGGGCGGCGTAGAACATGCCGAGGTTGCTCAGGGCCGAGGCATTGTCAGGGGCCAGGGCCAGGGCGCGTTGGTGGGCGGCCAGGGCCAGCTCCGGCTGGCGGGTCTGCTCATAGGCCACGCCGAGCAGGGACGGCGCGCGCCAGTCCTTGGGCCTGAGCGCCTCCGCCTTTTGGGCCGGAGCGATGGCGAAAAAGCCCTGATTGCCGGCGATGGCCGCGCGGGCGCACTCCAGAAGGGCGTCCACATTGTCCGGCCGCAGCGCCAGCACCTGCTGCAGGGTGTTGTAAGCCTCTTCCGTCCGGCCGAGTTGGCGCAGGGCCTGGCCCAGTTTCACGCCCGCCTCTAGGTCCCCGGGGTTTTTGTTGAACTCGCCCGCCCAGAAGGTCGCGCGGGCAAGCGGCGGCATGCGGTCGGCCGCCGCGCGCTCCACCGGGCTCGCGGGCTGGGCCGGCGCGGGGGTCCGGCTGGCGGGGGCAGGGGCGGACGCAGGCGGCTTGACTGAGTTTTCGGCCTGGGCCGAGGGCGGGGCGGCGATCAGAGCCGCCGCCAAAACCGTCGAGAGGGCGGTTGCGGCGGGCCAAAGCTTGCTACACATGGAAAGGCGCTCCTGCAGGCGACCGCGATCAGGATGGCGCGGTCATCTCAAGGAAGCGTTAAGCATGATGCAGTCTTCCCGGCCGAAAGTGGGTCCATGTCCGACGCCTTGATCACCGCTGATGACGCCGTCTCGCCGGTTCCCTTAAAGGTCCTTGCCGCCGGTGACGCCGCCGCATGGCTCGCGGCCGCCGAGCCCGCCCTCCAGGCCCAGGCGGCCGTGGCCGGATTCAGCGCCAAGCCCGGCCAGCTGTTCAAGGTTTGCGGACCCGAAGGCCGACTGGAGCAGGCTCTGTTCGTGCTCAGCGCCGACGACGCCGCCGCGCCCGGTTGGGGCGCCCAGGCGTTGCGCGCCCTGCCGGCGCTGCTGCCGCCCGGCGATTTCGCCCTGGTCCAGGCGCTGGATGACTTTGATCCCACGCAGATGGCCACGGCATTCGCCCAGGGCGCCTATCGCTTTGATCGCTACAAGTCCGCCCGCGATGGCGCCCGCGCGCGCTTGGTCGCGCCGGACGGCGCCGACCTTCAGGCCGCCCGCGCCATCGCCCACGCCTGCGCCTTGGCGCGCGACATGATCAACACGCCGGCCAATGACCTGGGGCCCCTGCAGATCCAGACCATCGCCTCCGAGATCGCCGAGGCCTTCGGGGCTTCGCTCAGCGTGATCATCGGCGACGACCTGCTCGCCGCCAACTATCCCGCCGTGCACGCGGTGGGCCGCGCCGCAGCGCCGCACCGCGCCCCGCGTATGATCGAGCTGACCTGGGACGGCTCGGGCGGCGACCCCGCCGCGCCGACCGTCGTCCTGGTCGGCAAGGGCGTGGTGTTCGACACCGGCGGCTTGGACATCAAACCGTCGGCCGGCATGGGCCTGATGAAAAAGGACATGGGCGGCGCCGCCCACGCCCTGGCGCTGGGCCGCATGGTCATGGCGGCGGGCCTGAAGCTGAAGCTGACGGTGTTGGTCCCGGTAGCCGAGAACGCCATTTCCGGTGACGCCATGCGTCCGGGAGATGTAATCGCCTCGCGTAAGGGCCTCAGCATCGAGGTGGGCAACACCGACGCCGAGGGGCGACTGATCCTGGCCGACGCATTGGCTAGGGCCACCGAGCTCAATCCGGTGCTGACCATCGATCTGGCGACCCTGACCGGCGCGGCGCGCGCGGCGCTGGGGCCCCAAGCGCCGCCGTTCTTCACCGCCGACGAAGTGCTGGCGGGCGAGCTGACCGCCGCCGCCGAGGCTTGCGGCGACGGCCTGTGGCGCCTGCCCCTGTGGCGCGGCTACGCCTCGGCCGTGGATAGCGAGATCGCCGACATCAAGAACGATCCGGACGGTTGGGCCCAGGCCGGCTCGATCACCGCCGCCCTGTTCCTCCAGCGTTTCGCCCCGCCCGGCGCCTGGCTTCACCTGGATATCTACGCCTGGAACCCCAAGGGCCGCCCCGGCTGGCCGGTGGGCGGCGAGGCCCAGACCATCCGCGCCCTGTTCCGCCTGCTTCAGGCCCGTTACGCATGAACGATCCCCGGAACACCCTGGCCCGGCCCGAGCTGGCCGCCGCCGACCTGCAGGGGCTGGTTGCGGCCGAGGCCTATGCGCCCACCCGCGCCCACCACTGCATCGTTCCCGCCGGCGCCCTTCGCAGGACGCCCGATCCCGCGGCCGAGCAGCTTGACCAGCTGCTGTTCGGCGAGGCCTTCGATGTGCTTGATCTCAAGGATGGCTGGGCCTGGGGTCAGGCCCGGCGCGACGGCTATGTCGGCTTTGTCGCCGTGCGCGATTTGGCGCAGGGCGCGGTCGCGCCGACCCATCGCATCAGCGCCCTGCGCGCCTACGGCTTTTCGCAGCCGGATATCAAGTCCCCGCCCGTCGGGCTCTACAGCCTCAACGCCCTGGTGCGCATCGTGGCCGAGGAGGGACGCTTCGCTCAGGCCGAGGGGGCAGGCTGGTTCGCGTCCAACCAGCTGTCGCCCATCGGCGTGTTCGAGGCCGACCCGGCGGCGGTGGCCGAACGGTTCCTGGGCGCGCCCTATCAGTGGGGCGGGCGCGAGAGCCTGGGTCTGGATTGCTCCGGCCTGGTCCAACAGGCGCTTTACGCTTGCGGCCTGTGCTGTCCGCGCGATTCCGATCAGCAGGCGGGGCTCGGCGACCCGGCGGCGCCCGACGCTCTGCGGCGCGGCGATCTGGTGTTCTGGCGCGGCCATGTAGGCATGATGCTGGACGCGGCGCGGATGATCCACGCCAACGCCTTGCACATGCAGGTGAGCATAGAGCCGTTGGCCGACGCGCTGGCGCGCATCGGACCGGCGACGGAATTTAGACGTCTGTTCCAGGCCATTTGAACTACCCCATCCACCGCTCGTTCCCGCGAAAGCGGGAATCCAGGTCTTTCCAGCGGGGCGTTTCTTGGACAGGACTGGGTCCCCGCTTTCGCGGGGACGAGCGGTTTAGAGGTTAGTGATTTAATCTGAACCTTGAAAGCCCTAGGACCAATCGACATTCAGGATTCACAGGGCGACTGAGCGCTGATTCATTCCGTTCCGGATTTATTGATTCGGAGCAGAACGATGAGTGTG
>JBEHYN010000050.1:0-16172 GCA_048498155.1 Pseudomonadota bacterium
GCTTCACACTCATCGTTCTGCTCCGAATCAATAAATCCGGAACGGAATGAATCAGCGCTCAGTCGCCCTGTGAATCCTGAATGTCGATTGGTCCTAGAGCCGGATGAGTTCCCGTGCGAACTTTGAATCCGGCTCTACATTTTGAATTTAGAGCAAGATTTCAGACTTGAGGCGATTCCGCCTTATGTCGACTTGCCCTAACAGGCTTGCGCGGGGCGGCGTTTGTTTCTACCGACAAGCCATGGTCGATCAGCTTCTGCACAACAATGTCGCCTGGGCCCAGGGCAAGACCCGCACCGACCCGGCCTATTTCAAGCGGCTAGTGGGCCAGCAAACCCCGCAATATCTGTGGATCGGCTGCGCCGATAGCCGCGTGCCGGCTAACGATATCGTCGGCCTGGACCCAGGCGAGTTGTTCGTTCACCGCAACGTAGCCAATCTCGCCCCGCCCCAGGACGCCAACTACCTGTCGGTGCTGCAATACGCGGTGGAGGTGCTGAAGGTCCGCCACATTCTGGTGGTGGGCCATTATGGCTGCGGCGGCATTGCAACGGCGGTCGACGGCGAACGGCACGGGCTGATCGACCACTGGCTGCATCCGATCCGTGAAGTGGCCGGAGAGCATCGGCGAGAGTTGGCTAAGCTGCCCGAATCCGAGCGGCATGATCGCCTGTGCGAGCTGAACGTGATCCGCCAGGTCCGCAACGTCGCCTCGGATGTGATCGTGCAGGACGCCTGGGCGCGGGGTCAGCCGCTGGATGTGCATGGATGGGTCTATTCCCTGGCCAACGGCCTGGTCACCGACCTGAAAACAACCCTCCGCGGACTGGACGACTATCATCGGATGATCCCAGGCGGTTAGACCCGCTCGAAGGCGAAAACTCCCCCTGGGGGAGGCACGTCCTTGCCAAAAAGGCGGTTTTGCATCTCAATTTGGCCTCACGCTTGTGTAGCATGGCGGTTTCGGGCGTTTTGACGCCCTTGGGAGAGCTCACCCTTTGTTCCAGTCGTTGCGTGTTTGGCGAATTGCTTTCCTGGCCGGCCTGTTCGGCTGGGGTCTGACGACGACCGCCCTGGCATCCTCGCCGCCCCTGCCCCAACCGGCCCGGCCGGTGGACATGCAACGCTTGGCGGGCCGCTGGTACGAAGTCGCCCGCGTGCCCAATCTGGCGGAAAACGGCTGTCCCTTCGCCACCACCGATTGGGACCCCCTGCCGAACGGCAAGTTCCGCGTGACCCAGACGTGTAGCAAGGGCCCTGGCTCCCCGCCGGGACGGGTGGTGCGCGCCACCGCCGACCCCCTCGACGCCAAGGGCAATACCAAGTGGCGCATGAACTATTTCGGCGGATTCATCCGGCGCGACTACTGGGTGCTGGACTCCGCCCCGGACGGCGCCTGGATCATCCTGGGCATGCCCGGCCAGCGTTATGTCTGGGTCCTGTGCCGCGACCCACAGACCCCCCAAGCCCAGCGCGAGGCCTATATCCAGCGGGTTGCGACCCTGGGCTATGACGCCAGCCGGCTTGTGTTCCCGGTCGTGGTCGCCGAACGCGGCGAGTAAGGCGGACCACCGGACTTAGGCCCCCCCTTGCACTTAGAACGAAAGCCGAACAGATTGGGGCCAATGGATGCCCTGGCGCTCATCGCCCTGTCCCGTCCGGAAACGACCGGCGTCGTCACGCGCGGCGCTGCGAGGCTCATGATCGCCTTGGGCTATGCGCCTCTACTGGAAGTGGGCCTGCCCAACGGCAGGCGAGCCGATGTGATGGCCCTGGGTCCCAAGGGTCAGATCGCCATCTGCGAGGTCAAGTCGGGGATCGAGGATTTCCGAACGGACCGCAAATGGGGCGAATACCTACCCTACTGCGACGCTTTCTATTTCGCCGTCTCGCCGGAATTTCCCCAAGATATCCTGCCGTCAGAGCCTGGCTTGATCGTGGCGGACGGCTTTGGCGGCGCGGTCATCCGCCCGGCGCCGGACGCGGGCCTAGCCCCTGCGCGGCGCAAGGCCCTGACCGTGGCTTTCGCGCGATTGGCCGCATGGCGAAGCGGTGAAGGCCAAATATAGAAAACGGCGGGCCGGTCTCGCCCTAAGCCGCGTTCATCAACGGCCGGAGGCGCTCCAGCACCTGAGGCGCGCGGGCCAATTCGGCGCGGGTTTCCGGCTCCTTGGCCAGCTTTAGAACGGCGGCCTTGGCCTTGTTGGCGGCAGGCCCCGCTGGCGCGGCCTCGCCCAGGGCCAGCTTGAGCAGTACGGTCAGTTTCTGCATCGGCGGCGCGCCCGACCGCATCAGGCACTCCACCAGATTGATGTCGGATTCAATCAGGCCGCCGATCTCGCCCAGCCGATGCATGATCAACTGCCTGTCGCTTTCCGGAATTTCAATGCGGCCGACCGTTCGTTGAAGCTCCGCCAGGGTCAACAGACGTTGACCCGTTGGCTCGGCGGACTGGCGCATGTCCTTCTCAAATCGCAGGGCGGTCACGGCTCCAACCAGCCACTGGGCGGCTTGGCGCTTGTTCGAAGGCCCGGTGACGTTCTCGGCCACCCGGATCAGGGCGCGAACCTCCTCAGGAGCGTTGGCGGCTTTGGCGACGGCGGCGGTCACGAATTCCGATCCCACCAGCATGCGCGAACGCTCGATGAAAGCGTCCAGGATGTCTTCCTTGGGCAGCAGCTTGCCGGCGGCTGCCGTCAAGGTCATGGCCAGGGCGCGCAGCACATCGATTTCGGCTTGGGCGTCGGAGGGGCGCAGTCGGCGCGCGCCCTTGACTTCGCCCAGCACCTTGCGGCCGACCGCCACGCGCACGCCTTCGAAATAAGCGCCTTCCATCCAGCGCGACAGACGCGCGGCGGCGCCCTCCAACGGCGGAATGGTCTTGGAAACGGTCGGGTCTATGCCCGCCAGCAGATCGACCGTGGACCCGGCGGCCAACCGAGTCATGGCGCACAGGCTGCCGCCCAGATCCAAGCCCGGGCCCAGCAGTTCGCCCATGCCCATGGGCGAGCCCATGATTTCACCAAGCGGCTGTTCGAGAACCTGGAAAGCCAGGGCGCGCGGCCGTTCTTCGGCCGGGGCCTTGTCGGCCAGATCGAGCAGGCGGTCTATCTTGGCGCCCCAGGTCTTGGCGTCGGCCAGATACAGGGCCACGCCGGCGCCGATCTTGTAGGCCGCTTCCGGATCGTCGATCAGCCGCACGCAGGACTGGGCAAAGGGCTCCTTGCCAAAATCGGCCAAGGCGCCGCGTCGGCCGTCCTTAATCAGACGGTTGATGGTCCGCTCGATCAGAGTGTTGAAAGCGCGGATCACCTCATGCACCGAGGCGCTGCGGGCCTGGGCCTCAGGGATGGCGATCTTCTGCACGGCGTGCTGCAGATCGGTGCCACCGGCCTCGAGCTTCTCGGCCAGGTCCGGCCGATGCAGCAGCTCGAACGAGGTAGCCTTGTTGCGGGTCAGCCAGCTTTCGAGCAGGCGACCGATCCTTTGGCGGGCGTGCAGGCTGTAGAGGTCTTGTGGCGCGACGCACAGCGGGCCGGCTTCTTCGGTCAGACCCTTGGTTTTGCGCTTTTCGGCTGTGCCCTTGGCCAGAATGGTGATGGAGTTGTATTCGCCTGTGTCCTCGTCGCGAATTTCCTTGGTGACCCTGACAGCCACCGCCCTGGTCTGGGCGAGCAGTTCCTCAGCGAACTCCATGGCCCGGCCGCGGTCTTCGGTAGCCAGCTCCAGGACCATGCTCGCCGCTTCGTTGCGCCGTGCGAAAACCTCATAGTGGATTTGATCATCGCTCATGCGTACCGGCCCTCAATCATAAGAAAGTGCGCGGCTTAAGCTTAATATCGCGTTGAAACGTCGCGGCCATGTTCCTGAAACCTCAAAGCGGAGGTGAACGGACACTTGCCTTGATGGCGCCTAACCGGGCCTCTAGGAGTTATGCCAATGCGCGCTGACAAGAAGGCGAACGATGGCGAAAATCACACTGGTCGATGACGACGAAAACATCGTCGCATCCGTCTCCATGGCCCTGGAAAGTCACGGCCATACGATCACGGCCTATTACGACGGGGCCTCGGGCTTGGCGGCGCTGGAGGCCGATCCCCCCGATTTGGCGATCCTGGACGTCAAGATGCCGCGCATGGATGGCATGGAGGTGCTGCGGCGTTTGCGACACACCTCGTCGATTCCGGTGATCATCCTGACCTCCAAGGATGAGGAGATTGACGAAATTCTCGGCTTCAACCTCGGGGCGGATGACTACATTCACAAGCCGTTTAGCCAGAGGCTGCTGATCGAGCGGGTGAAGGCTGTCCTGCGCCGGGCAGGCGCGGACGCGGCCGACGCGGCCTCCGCTCCCGGCGACTCGGCGGCCGCGTCCGCGCGGGCGATCAAACGCGGCAAACTGACCTTGGACTCCGAGCGGCACGATTGCCTATGGGAGGGCAGGCCGGTGAAGCTGACGGTGACCGAATTCTTGTTGCTGCAGGCCCTGGCCCAGAGACCGGGCTTCGTCAAAAGCCGGGACAACCTGATGGACGCGGCCTATGAGGATCAGGTCTATGTTGACGACCGCACCATCGACAGCCACGTCAAACGCATGCGCAAGAAGTTTCGGCAGGTGGATCCCACCTTCGATGCGATAGAAACCCTCTATGGCGTCGGATACCGCTATCGCGAAACTTAGGACCCTGCTGCATCGATCCGTCCGGAATCGATTGGGCGACGACGTTCCGGTCCCGGACATTGCCGCCGCCCGCACTGTGCGCCCATCGCCCGAACGGCGCCGCCGACGCGGTCAATGGTTGCCCGGATCAAGGCTGGGCCGGCTGATCGTCGGCTTGAATCTGCTCGGCCTGGCCATACTGGTGGTCGGCGCCCTGGTGCTCAATGAATTCCGCCGGTCGCTGGTGGAGGCGCGCGCGGACAGCTTGCGCACCCAAGGCGAGCTGATCGCCAATGTCATTGCCGTGGGCGCCACCCAAGGCTCGCCCGAACCGATGTTGGAGCAGCAGCGCGCCACCGACCTGCTGCAGGCGCTGTTCATTCCCCGCTCCCAGCGCGCGCGCCTGTTCGACGCCCGCGGCCGGTTGATCGCCGACTCCTATCTGATCGCCGACCGCGTCGAAATGCAGCCCCTGCCTCCAGCCCACAAGCGGGGAGAATGGCGACTGTCTGTCCTAGACAAGTCCGCAGAACCACCCACCGCCAAGGCGCAGGGCCAGGCGCGCGATGCGTTGAAACGCGAGGTAGCCCAAGCCCTGAAAGGCCAGAGGATTAGCGATATCCGGGTGAATTCCGGGGGCGAACAGGTCGTCTCGGTCTCCCTGCCCATCCAGAACGTCAAGGCGGTGCTGGGCGTACTGACCTTGGAAGCCGGCGACATCGACGCAACCATCATCGCCCAGCGATGGGCCCTAGCCCCTTTCGTGCTCGTGGCCTTCGGAGCGACCTTGGTCTCGTCCCTGCTCATGAGCAGGCTGATCGCCCGGCCGGTGCTCAAGTTGGCCGAGGCCGCCGACCGGGTGCGACTGTCGCGGGCGCGAGCCATCACCTTGCCCAAACTGGCGCGGCGGGACGACGAATTGGGCGATCTGACCCGCTCGTTGGAAAGCATGACCACCACCCTGTCCGAGCGGATGGACGCCATTGAGCATTTCGCCGCCGACGTGGCCCACGAAATCCGCAACCCCCTGACGTCCATTCGATCGGCGGTGGACACCCTGCCCCTCGTGTCCGACGCTAAGGCCCGCGCGCGTTTGATGGAAATCCTGCAGCAAGACGTCACGCGCCTGGACCGGCTGGTGACCGACATTTCCAACGCCTCACGGCTGGACGCCGAGCTATCGCGCGAGGAGCCGCGGTCTTTCGACCTGGCGCGCCTGCTCAAGGACCTGATCGGCTCTTACGCCGCTTCGACCCGCAAGGCCGGTGCGCCGGTGCGCTTTATCGAGCCGGAGTTCCCGGGGCCGATGCTGGTGGTGGGGCTGGAGGGGCCCCTGGGTCAGGTGTTCCGCAATCTGATCGACAACGCCCGTTCCTTCAGTCCGCCGGGCGGCGAGGTGAGGGTCAGGCTGTGGCGGGGTGATCGCGAGGTTCTTGCGGCAGTGGAGGACGACGGGCCGGGCGTGCCCGAAGAAAACCTGGAGACCGTTTTTCAGCGCTTCTACACCTCGCGACCCAAGGGCGCCGCCTTCGGCTCCAACTCGGGCCTGGGCCTATCCATCGCCAGGCAAATCGTGCTGGCCTATCACGGGCGCGTCTGGGCGGAAAACCGCACAGGACCGAACGGCGCCGTGCAGGGCGCGCGTTTTGTCACCGCCATGCCCGAGCCCCGCCCGGACATCCGCCCATGATCCTGCATGCAGGTCTGGTGACCGCCTATGGCGCGGCGGGTTGGCGCGGAGCGCTGATCGAGGGGCCATCGGGGGCAGGCAAGAGCGATCTGGGCCTTCGCGCCATCGCCCTGGGGCTCAAGTTGGTGGCGGACGACCGAACCGAGGTTTGGACCTGCGAGGGTCGCCTGTTCGGCGCCTGTCCGCCGTCCATCGCCGGGTGGATTGAAGTTCGCGCCCTAGGCTTGGGTCGGGTTTCGGCGCGACGACAGTCGCAGATCGCCTTGCTGGTGATATGCCAAGGTCAAGGCGAGGTCATCGAGCGCATGCCCGAGGTCGAACATCGCGACGTCCTGGGCGTTACACTTCCAGTGCTGCGCCTTAATGCGCTTGAAGCTTCCGCAGCGGTAAAACTCCAGTGGGCGTTGAGTCGGCTTGGAGCTGAGCCCTAAGCGGCGTATCAAGCGTCGGCGGCGCTCGCCGACTCGGGAGAACCCGTTGAAGGACTGCGTATGATTGGGCTCGTGATCGTCACGCACGGGCGACTGGCCGAGGAATTCGTCCTGGCCATGGAGCACGTCGTGGGGCCGCAACAGGCCGTCCTCTCAGTGTGCATCGGCCCTGAAGACGACATGGAAAAGCGTCGACGAGACATACTGGCCGCTGCCGAACAGGTGGATTGCGGCCAAGGCGTGATCCTGCTGACCGATATGTTCGGCGGCACACCCTCCAATCTGGCCATTTCGGTGATGGAGCAGACCAGGGCCGAGGTGATCGCCGGGCTCAACCTGCCCATGCTGATCAAGCTGGCCAGCGTGCGCGGTCGCGAAAACCTGCAGACCTGCGTCGCCCACGCCCAGGAGGCGGGCCGTAAATATATTTCCGTCGCATCCTATGTGCTGGCTGGGGAAAAGTGACTGTCAGCCGGACTGTCGACATCTGCAACGCCCGGGGGCTGCACGCGCGGGCCTCGGCCAAGTTTGTAAAGCTCGCCTCCACTTTCGACGCGGAGGTCAAGGTCGGCCGCGACGGACAAACGGTAGACGCGCGCTCGATCATGGGGTTGATGATGCTGGCGGCGGGTCCGGGCTGCGAAATTGAGATTACCGCCGAAGGCCCTGAGGCCGAACAGGCCATCAGCGCGTTAGTGGAACTGGTCGAAGGGCGTTTCGACGAGGATCAGTGAAGGTCATGGGTGACTTCGCCAAGGTGGGCAAAAAGCCCGCGCAGGAAGTCGAACTCAAGTTCGAACTGGAACCCGAAGCCCTGGACCGGCTTGAGGAACGCCTCACCGTCCGGGCGGCGGATCCCTCCCCGGCCCAGTCCGTGGTCTCTGTCTATTACGACACCCCTGGTCACGCCTTGCACAAAGCCGGCCTGACCCTGCGCGTGCGCATGGACGGCAAAAGGCGCGTCCAGACGGTCAAGACCGAGGGCGATGGCCTGTTCACCCGCGGGGAATGGGAGTGCGACCTGGTCCAGGACGGGTTGAACCTGGACGCTCTGAGCAAGACGCCCTTTGCCGATACCTTCAGCGACGCGGCTCCCATGCTGAAGCCGATCTTCGCCACCCGCATGCGCCGCACCCGCCGGCTGATCCGCGAACCGACGGGGGAGGTCGAGGCCGCGCTGGACAGGGGTGAGATCGAAGCGGAAGGCCGTACGGTGCGGGTGTGCGAGCTGGAGCTTGAGTTGAAGGCCGGGCTTCCGGACGCCCTGTTCGGTCTGGCCCGACGCCTGGCCGAAAGCGAACCCTTGCGCCTCAGCTTTGAAAGCAAGGCCGAGCGCGGCTTCAGATTGCTGTCGGCCGCCGCGCCCGGACCTTATGGCGGCGAGCCACCCAGATTGAAGCGCGAGATGACGGTGGCGCAGGCCTTCGCGGCCATTGGCGCGCGCAGCCTGCGCCAGCTTACCGCCAATGTTCAGACCCTGCGCGCCCTGCGGCGCCCCGAGGCCCTACACCAAACCCGCGTGGCCATCCGGCGGCTGCGCACGGGGTTCAAGCTGTTCGAGGCGGCCGCCCACGACGGCGATTACGACCGCTTGGCCGGGGAGTTGAAGTGGCTCGGCCGAGAACTGGACCAGGCGCGAGATCTGGATGTGATGATCGCGGATGCGTTCCGCCCGGCGGCGGATCGATTTCATGACCAGAAGGGCCTGGCGGAGTTGGGCAAGCGCTTGCACGAAGCGCGGGGGGCCGCCTACGACCGCGCCCTCAAGGCGCTGGACAGTGCTCGATACCTGACTCTGACCCTGGATCTCGCCGCCTGGCTGGATAGCGGCGACTGGCGTGATCCTGGCGGGCGGGCGTCCGGGGCTATCGGCCCATTCGCCCGCCAAGGGCTGGACCGCCTGCGCCGACAGATCAAGCGGCGAGGTCAGGGGCTGGAACGCCTGAGCCCCGACCTGCGCCACAAGCTGCGAATCCGTACAAAGCGCCTGCGCTATGCGGTGGAGTTCTTCGGCGACCTGTACGACGGCGCGCATGGCCGCAAGGGGTTCACCGAAACGCTGAGGAGCCTGCAGGATTCCCTGGGCTGCCTCAACGACCTGGAGGTCGCCCGCCAACAGGGCCTTGCCCTGGCCGAGAGCGGCGGCCGCGCCGCCGGCGATAGCCCCACCCAAGGCGCCCGCCAAGCCTTCGCCGCCGGTCTGATGATCGGGGCGCGGGCGCGGGCGGAAAAACCGATGCTGAAGACGGCGGTGAAGTCGTTGGACAAGCTGGTGGCCGCCGAGCCGTTCTGGCGGGGCTAGCATATTTCCGCTCGCCCCGGGGAATGCCGGGGGGCGAGCGGGTAATTCAGGGCGTAATTTTCCTGAAATCGCCATTGGCGGGGCGACGACCCAGGCCAGCCAGGCTCAATCATATAAAGACATCTTTATATCCTTATTGCCTCCCCTCTCGCGCGCCGCTATAGGTTCCCTATAAAGCAGGAGCCGCCGCATGGCCGACTACATCATCCGCGACATCGCCCTGGCCGATTGGGGCCGCAAGGAAATCGCCATCGCCGAGACCGAGATGCCGGGGCTGATGGCTCTGCGCGCCGAGTTCGGCAAGGATAAGCCGCTCAAGGGCGCGCGGGTGGCCGGCTCGCTACACATGACCATCCAGACGGCGGTGCTGATCGAGACCCTGCAGGCCCTGGGCGCGGATGTGCGCTGGGCCTCGTGCAACATCTTCTCGACGCAAGACCATGCGGCGGCCGGCATCGCCGCCGTCGGAACGCCGGTGTTCGCCGTCAAGGGCGAGACCCTGCCGGAGTACTGGGACTACGCCCACAAGATCTTCGAGTGGTCCGACGGCGGCTATCCCAACATGATCCTGGACGACGGCGGCGACGCCACCTTGCTATGCGTGCTGGGCCCCAAGGCCGAGAAGGACCCGTCGATCCTGAACAATCCGCAGAACGAGGAGGAAGAAGCCCTTTATGCGGTGATGAAGCGCTATCTGAAGGAAAAGCCCGGCTTCTATTCGGCCATCCGCGACGCCATCAAGGGCGTGTCGGAGGAGACCACGACAGGGGTCCATCGCCTGTACCAGATGGCCGAGAAGGGCGAGCTGCCGTTCCCCGCCATCAACGTCAACGACAGCGTGACCAAGTCCAAGTTCGACAACCTCTACGGCTGCCGGGAAAGCTTGGTAGACGCCATCCGCCGGGGCACCGACGTGATGCTGTCGGGCAAGGTGGCCGTCGTGGCCGGTTATGGCGACGTGGGCAAGGGCTCGGCCGCCTCCCTGCGCCAGGGCGGCGCGCGGGTGATCGTCACCGAGGTCGACCCCATCTGCGCCCTGCAGGCGGCCATGGAGGGCTACGAAGTCCGCACCATGGAAGGCGCCCTGAAGGACGGCGACATCTTCGTCACCGCCACCGGCAATAAGGACGTGATCACCGTCGAGCACATGCGCGGCATGAAGAACAACGCCATTGTGTGCAACATCGGCCACTTTGACGCTGAAATTCAGGTCGCCGGCCTGCGCAATTTCAAATGGGACGAGATCAAGCCGCAGGTCCACCATGTGGAATTCCCCGACGGCAAGAAGATCATCATCCTGTCCGAAGGCCGCTTGGTGAACCTGGGCAACGCCACGGGCCACCCCAGCTTCGTCATGAGCGCCTCCTTCACCAACCAGACCCTGGCCCAGATCGAACTGTGGACCAACGGCGCGGCCTATCAGAAGAAGGTCTACACCCTGCCCAAGCGGCTGGATGAAAAGGTCGCCATGCTGCACTTGGAAAAACTCGGCGTTCACCTCACCCAGCTCAAGCCCGATCAGGCGGCCTACATCGGGGTCAGTGTGGAAGGTCCCTTCAAACCCGATCACTATCGGTACTAGGGCGCTGCGCCGACGGCAGGAATCCGCTGCGGCCAAAGCAGCGGCATTCTAACCGTTCCAGTGCGGGCTGAACCCATCTATAGGGGCCTATGGCCAACGCCTTGATTCTTTCCAGCCACGTCGCCGCCAGCCGGGTGGGCGGCACGGTTCAGGCCTTGGCCCTGGCGGCGTTCCGCATCGACACCATCCTGATCCCCACGGTTCTTTATGGGCGCCACCCCGGCTGGGGAGCGCCGGGCGGGGCTCTCGTGCCGGTGGAAGCCTTCGAGGGCATGCTCGACGGGGTGGAAGCCAATGGCCTGTTCCCCCAAATCGATCTTGTCCTCACGGGCTTTTTCGCCAGCGCAGCCCAGGTGCGTGCGGCGGCCCGGGTGATCGACGCCGTGCGCGCCGCGCCCCGGCAGGGTGATGGCCCGCGAAAGCCCCTGGTGATCGTCGATCCGGTCATGGGCGACGCAGGCAAGGGCCTCTACGTCGATCCCGCCGTGGCCGCCTCCATCGCCGAAGAGTTGGTGTCGCGCGCCGACATCCTGGCGCCCAACTGTTGGGAGCTTGAGCGCCTGTCTCATACCCAGGTGAGGGATCCGGCCGCCGCAGTGAACGCCGCCCACATTCTGGGCCGGCCGGTGCTGGTATCCTCGGTCCCGCGTGGGCCGGAAATCGGAGTGGTCTACGCCGACCGGCGCCAAGCGTGGCTGGCCGCACACAACAAGGTGCAAAGCGCGCCCAACGGCGCCGGCGATCTGCTGACCGCCCTGTTCGCCGCATCCCTTCTGGAGGGCCAGCCTATCTCCTATGCCCTGGCCCGGGCGGTCGGCGGCGTGGCCGAGACCATCGCCTACGCCAATTCGCGCGGCTATCCAGAGTTGCCGGTCAGCGAGATGGGCGGCCGCCTCAAGAGCGTGTCCACTTCGGTTCGTATGGAGCGCCTGGGGTGACCGTCGCCGTCCTTGGCTCGTGTCCAGCCAAATTGGAGCCGGTGCGCGCGGCTTTCGCGGCGAATTTCTCAGGCGATTTCGCCGAACTGGGCGCTCGTTTCAGCGTGGCGATTGAGGGCGAGATTGTGCTCGACCTGTGGGGCGGCCACGCCGACCGCGCCCAGACCCGTCCGTTCGACGAGTACACGCTCGCGCCGGTGTTCTCCTCCACCAAGGCCGCGGCCGCCCTCATGCTGGCCTGGAGCGTCGGGCAAGGACAGCTGGACTACGATCAGCCCGCTGCGCAGCTTTGGCCCGCCTTTGCCCAGGCCGGCAAGGCCCAACTTCGCGTGGAGCAATTGCTGTCACACCAAGCCGGACTTTGCGGACTGCGCGAGCCTTTCGACCCCAATGAATGGTTCGACGCCCAGGCCATGGCCGCTCGGCTGGCCGGCGCCGAGCCGCTTTGGCCGCCCGGGACGGCCTCGGGCTATCATGCCTCCACCTTCGGCGTTCTGGCTGGCGAGCTGTTCGCCCGCGCCGACGGACGCACCCTCGGCCAGGCCCTGCGCGAGGTGCTGTGCGAGCCCTGGGGTCTGGACCTATGGATCGGCCTGCCTCCCGAGCTGGATGATCGCGTCGCCGAAACTGTACGCCCGCCCACCTTGCCCGACCTGGGCAAACTGACCGAAGCCAAGACCCTGGCCTTCTTCAAGCCTTGGTCAGCGCCGCCCACCAAGGACATCCGCCGTTGGCGGGCTGCGGAATTGCCGGCCAGCAACGGCCACGCGACTGCGGCGGCTCTTGCGCGGATGATGGCGGTTTTCGCCTGCGACGGACAGGTCGACGGACTCGAAATTCTCCCGCCCGGCCTGGCGCTGGAAGCGGCGCGCGGACGGATCGGCGGCCGTGATCTGGTCCTGCCTTATGACTTGAACTGGGGCGCTGGCCTGCTGCGAAACCAGGGAGTGGGCATCTACGGCCCGTCCGAGCACGCCTTCGGCCACTCCGGCTGGGGCGGATCATGCGTGGCGGCGGACCCCGAGCGCCGCCTGTCCCTGGCCTATGTCATGAACCGCCAGTCGGCTTATCTGATCGGGGATCCCAGGCCTGGCCGCTTGATCGCGGCCTTATACGGCTGCCTCTGATCTCTACGCGAGCGCGCGTTCCAGCAGGCCGCGCTCGTCCAGCAGCTGGGCGATCTGCACTGCGTTGAGCGCCGCGCCCTTGCGCAGGTTGTCGGACACGCACCACAGGTTCAGGCCGTGCTCCACCGTCGGGTCCTTGCGTATCCGGCTGATATAGACGGCGAACTCGCCGGCGGATTCCACCGGCGTGATATAGCCGCCGTCCTCGCGCTTATCGATGACCATCACGCCGGGGGCCTCGCGTAGAATCTCGCGCGCCTCGTCCTCGCCGATGGGCGAATGGAACTCGATGTTGACCGCCTCGGAGTGGCCGACGAACACCGGCACGCGCACGCAGGTGGCGGTCAGTTCGATGTTGGGATCGAGAATCTTCTGAGTTTCGACGGTCATCTTCCACTCTTCCTTGGTCGAGCCGTCCGGCAGGAAGACGTCGATATGGGGAATGGCGTTGAAGGCGATCTGCTTGGTGAACTTCTTGGGCGTGGCGTCGCCAAGGCCGTAGATGGCCTTGGTCTGATCCCACAACTCATCCATCCCCGCCTTACCGGCGCCGGAGACGGACTGATAGGTCGAGACCACCACCCGCTTGATGCGCGCGGCCTCGTGCAGGGGCGCAAGGGCCACCACCAGCTGGGCGGTCGAGCAGTTCGGATTGGCGATGATGTTCTTCTTGCGGAAGCCTTCCACCGCGTCGGGGTTCACCTCCGGCACGATCAGGGGCACGTCCGGATGCATGCGCCAGACGGAGGAATTGTCGATCACCACCGGGCCGGCCTTGCCGATCTTTTCGGACCAGGCCTTGGACACCTCGCCGCCGGCCGACATCAACACGATATCGACCTTGGAGAAGTCGAACGTTTCCAAATCAAGGCACTTGAGGGTGCGGTCGGCGTAGGAGACCTCGATGCCGATGGATTTGCGCGAGGCCACGGCAAAAATCTCGTCCACGGGGAAGTTCACTTCCTCGAGGATCGCCATCATTTCACGGCCCACGTTGCCCGTGGCGCCGACTACGGCCACCCGGTAACCCATCGGAATTCTCCTAGTGTTTGAAGGAAGCGCGCAGTTACGCCTTCGAGGCCTGTTTCGCAAGGCCCGCGCCGCGCATCACCGTCAGTAAGCCCGCCCTGTGACATCCAAGCCCTGGGCGCGCAGCTGGTCCAGCAGGCCGCCGGGGCGGGTCAAGGTCTCGATATCGATGGCCAGCACGGTCTTACCGGGCTTGCTGAGGGTCTGGGCCAGACCCTTGGCCCAATCGGCCATCACGCGGTCCTGCAGCTTGCGCACGCCCGGAACGGCGGTGAGGCACTGATCGGAGGTGATCTCGGTCCGGCCCGCGCGGGCGGTTGCCACATCCCCATGGGCCCAGGCCTCGCCGATTCTGACCGAATAGTTCGGAAGACGCGGGATTAGATCCACCACCATGGACAAGCAGGTATCGGACGCCGCCGGGCCTGCTTCCGTGAAGGCGCGCAGCAACTCGCCCACCGGATAATTGGTCAACCGCCGGAAGGGGACCTTCCTAGCGCGCGCCAAGTTCATCAGGGTTTTCTGCGGACCCTCGGCATTGAGCGCGTCATGCTTTTGCGCGTCAGACAAAAGGGCGATGGCGGTGATCAAGGGGCGCCAATGGTCATAGTGCGCCGGATCCTGGGCAACGGCCGCCGCCGCCGCCTCGAACCGAGCGCGCAGATCGGGGCTCATGGTCCCGCGCAAGGTCTGGCCGCCGGGATAGTGGTAACGATGGAAGGGGTCGAGCAGCAGGCCCGCGATGTCCAGAACGCCGATATTGGCGCCGGGCGGGATGACCAGCTCGCGCGCGCCATCCAGGGCCGCTTCAACGCGTCGCGTATCCCATTGCAGACGCTTGGACACCGGACCCACCAGGCCGACGATCCACAGCTCTGACTTGGGCGTGGACACCCGCCATAGGGCAGGCCCCGGCAGGTGAGCGATAATCTCGATCTCGTGCTGAACATCCTCGCCGTCGGCGGAGGCGGTCGCAAGTTCTGGCGCCGGCGCGGTTTGGCCCCAGGCCGAACCGGCGAGAACCAGGATCAACAGGGCGGTGCGCAAGACGGCGACAGGCGACATATCGGCTCCACGGACCGCCCTCACCCCCGCTCGTTCCCGCGAATGCGGGAATCCAGGTCTTTCCAGCGTGGCGATTCCTGGACAGGCCTGGGTCCCCGCCTTCGCGGGGATGAGCGGGTTAAAGGCTATAGGTTCAAGTTAAACGTCAAAACCCCTATGCGCTCCAGATGGCTATAACGCGGCGAGAACCGCGTCGCCCATCTGCACAGTGGAATTCTTGCCCCCCAGGTCCCCGGTGCGCACGCCCTTGTCCAAGGCGCTCTTGACCGCCGCATAAAGGCGCTCGTCCAGATCGGGGCGGTCCAGCGACCAGCGCAGGGCCATACCAAAGGACAAAATGGCCGCCAGGGGATTGGCCAGGCCCTTGCCGGCGATATCAGGGGCCGAACCGTGCACCGGCTCGTAAAGACCGGGCTTGCCGGGCGTGGACAAGGCGGCGGAAGGCAGAAGTCCGATGGAGCCGGTGAGCATGGAAGCCTCGTCCGACAGGATGTCGCCGAACAGGTTGTCGGTGACGATCACGTCGAACTGCTTAGGGTTCTTGACCAGCTGCATGGCGGTATTGTCGGCCAGCATGTGCTCCAACTGAACGTCGGGATACTCCGCAGCGTGCAGGGCGGTGACCACCTGGCGCCAGAACAGACCGGAATCCATCACATTGGATTTTTCCGCCGACGTCACCTTGTTGCGGCGGCCTCGCGCCAGTTCAAACGCCACCCTCGCCACCCGCTCGATCTCGCTTTGGGTATAGACCTGCAGGTCATAGCCGCGCCGCTCACCGCCCGGGCCGTTGTTGTCGATCCCCTTGTCGCCGAAATAGACCCCCGAGGTCAGTTCGCGCACGATCATGATGTCGAGGCCTGAGACGATCTCGCGCTTTAGAGTCGAGGCGTCGGCCAGGGCCTCGAAGCACAGGGCCGGACGCAGATTGGCGAAGGCGTCCATCGCCTTGCGCAGGTTCAGCAGGCCCATTTCCGGCCGCTTGTCGCGCGGGACGTCGGCCCATTGCGGTCCGCCCACCGCGCCCATCAGCACCGCCTGGCTGGCCAGGGCCAGATCGCGGGCCTCGTCGGTCAGGGGCGTTCCATGAAGGTCAAAGCTCGTCCCGCCGAAGGGCCGCTCCACGATCTCCAGCTCCAACCCCGCATGCTCACCCATCCAGGCGGCCACGCGCCTGACCTGGCCAATCACCTCGGGGCCTATGCCGTCGCCGGGGAGCAGCAACAGGCGGGGGGGAGTGGTCATTGCGGTTGTCCCTCTATCAACCGCTCATCCCCGCGAAAGCGGGGATCCAGGACTTTCCAGCTTGGCGCGATCTGGACAGAACTGGGTCCCCGCTTTCGCGGTG
>JBEHYN010000051.1:0-15770 GCA_048498155.1 Pseudomonadota bacterium
GAAGCGCCGCTTCTCAGGGTCGGACATACATTCTCCTTACGAGAACTGTCCCCTAATTTCCCTGTCTCATTTTAGGGGTGCACTCCAGTATCGTGTCGCCCTAATTCCCGACGAAAGTCTGGTTGCAGTCGGTTGTTCGGGGCAGAATTCTGCGCGCAAGCGCCGCCGAGGCCTTCGCCAGCGTCAGCTGAGGCTTAAGCGGCGATCTCCTGCGGGCCGTCTGCCCAGCCACTGTTTACATTCAACCCGGGATAGCACTGCCGCCTGCTAAAGGTTGGCGCAGGACGGGGCGTAGCCGTCGCGTGACCCATGCGACATAAAGCCGCAACATTTGTGGGGACTCATACTATCGGGGGGCCAACCACGAATGACCGCCCTACGGCAAAAATACAGAAAATTCCAAATATTTCTAGTTAGTTGACAGCTTGAACACCGGGAGGAAATTCGAATGAAATCAAGACTTCAGTTGATGTCAGGCGCGGCCATGGCCGTCTTGTCGCTCGCAGCCGGAGCCGCTCGTGCGCAGGATGGATCCGGCGGCAAGGCCATTCAGGACGTGGTGATCACCGCCACCCACACGGGCGCCACCAACCTGCAGAAGACCCCCCTCACGGTTAACGTGGTTTCCGGGAACGATCTGAAAAGGGATCAGCTCACGACCTTTACGGAATTGGCCCAGTCGGTGCCCAGCCTTCAGATCAAGCAGGATTATGGGAATCCGACGGTCTATATCCGCGGCGTGGGCGGCAACAACGGCAACGCCGACGACAACGACGTGGCCATCTACCTGGACGGAGTCTACTTGTCGCGTCCGTTGATCGTGATGAATAGTAACTTCAACGACCTTGATCGCGTCGAAGTCGTCGAGGGACCCCAGGGGACACTATTCGGACGCAACTCCGCCGGCGGCGCCGTGAACTTCATTTCGCGCCAAGCGCCGGACCACTTCGAGTTTCAGAACACGCTTAGCGTCGGCAACTTCGCCCTCATCGACGAAGCCGCGACCATCGGCGGCCCCTTGGCCGACAATATTCAAGCCAGACTGTCGTTCAGCCATGTGCAGCACAGCGGCTACCTTCACAATGTCAATCCCGGCGTGGGGGACCCGGACGCCGCCAACCGCACGGGCGTGCGCGGTCAAGTGCGTTGGGAAATCACCCCCGATATAACCGACATCGTCCGCGCCGACTTCATCGATACAGATGAGGCGTGGCAACAGAACGACGCGCTGCAATCTCCGCCGGCCTATTCGGACCCGCTCGCGGTTTCGATCATCGGCAAACTGGACAAGGTCGATATGAACGTCCTGCCGCACCTGACGGAGCTCGGATACGGCGTCAGCAACGAGCTGAACTGGAAGTTCAATGACAATCTGAGCCTGAAGTCGCTCACCGCCCTGCGCACGCAGACTGTCAAGACCAGCTTCGGCGGCGCCAACACCGACCGCGTCAACGGGGCCACGAGCACCTCGGTGAACGGCGGCAGCAACACCCCCACCGGCGAATATGCGGTGACTCAGGAATTTAACCTGATCAACCACTATGGGGCGCTGTCCGGCGTGATCGGCTACTTCTACTTTGACGAGCACTACAAGTTCAACGCATGGGGAACGTTTAACCTGGCGACTCTTCCGACCTATTTCCCTGGCCAGTACTTCCAAATCACAAAGATGCCGACAACGTCACAGGCAGTTTTCTTCAATGAAACCTATCAGTTCACTCCAACCGTAGGCGTCACCCTCGGCGCCCGCTACACCGTCGAGCACAAATCCCTGACCAACGAGATCAGCGAGTTCGATGTCGGCTTTAATTCATTGGCACAGGCGCTGGCCGGCGACCCCGCCCTCGCCGCCTGCGTGGCCGCCAATAAGGCCTGCGGCGGCAACTATGTTGGGGATCTGAACAAGAACTATTCGGGGTTCACGCCGAAAATCGCGGTCAACTGGCAGGCCACGCCCGACAGCCTGCTCTATGTGTCCGCGACCGAAGCTTACAAAAGCGGGGGCTTCAACACCAGCTACGTGCCTGGGCCAGGCGTGGTTCCGGATTTCGGCCCTGAGACGATCTGGGCTTATGAAATCGGCTCGAAGAACGACCTGTTCGACCACACCCTGCGCGTGAACATGGCCCTGTTCTATTACGATTGGACCGGACTGCAGTTTAACTCGCTTATCGCCCCAGCGGTCAGCGTGGTCTCCAACGCCGGCAACGCCAACGAACTCGGCTTCGAGTTGAATGTGTTGTCCAAGCCCGCCAAGGGGTGGACATTCACTGCCGGACTGACGGCGCTCAGCAGCCGATACGCAAGCTTCCCCAAATTCAGCCCGAACAACGCCCTGATCCCCTATCTAGTCAGCAGTCCGAAGTACAACCCGGCCTCCAATACCGTCGACGCCGCCGGCAACGAGCTGGCCGGCGCGCCCCCGATCAATGTGATCCTTACCGGTCAGAAGGATTTCGACCTGGCCGACGGCGCCGACCTGTATATCCGTGCACTGTACGAGTATCAGGCCAAGACCTACATGGAACCGGCGAACGCACCCATCGCCATCCGGCCCGCCGTCAGCTTGATCAACGCGTCCATCGGTTACACGCCGGCGCGGAGCCATTGGACGGTGGCTCTGTGGGGTAAGAACTTGACCAACCAAATTTTCACGACCGGCCTGGGCGGGGGCAATCCGCTGGGGCTCAGGGTCAGCGACCCACGCACTTACGGCCTGCAGATCAACTACACCTACTGACGCCAGTTGGGACCTGACCCGAGCGCCCGCATCGATCTGATGATCGGTGCGGGCGATACTGGGAGGCTTCGGACCAAGGCCAATGCCATCAGTCTGTGTGCGTTCAGACCCGGCATTGAAATCTGAGCCGGATATGCGGGGGTGTCCCTACTCCGCCGGCAGCACAGTCTCCACCCGCCGCGACTGCATCTTGTCGAATTCCGCCCACACGCCGCCGTCGCCGTGCCATTGGCCGCGGGTGGCGGCCTTGGAGTATTCGGTGGCGCGGGCTTCGAAGAAGTTGGCGTGTTCGACGCCGGACAGCAGCACCTGCAGCCATGGCAGGGGGTTTTCCTGCACGCCGTAGATGGCCGGCAGGTCGAGCTGGCTGAGGCGCCAGTCGGCGATGTAGCGAATGTAGGATTTGATGTCGGTCGGGGTCATGCCCTGCACCGGACCCATCTCAAAGGCCAGGTCGATGAAGCGGTCCTCCATGCCGACCACGGTCTTGCAGCAGTCGATGATGTCGTCGGCCACGGCCTTGGTGACGCAGCCGGTCTCCTTCTTGAAGGCGTGATACAGCTTGGTCATGCCCTCGCAGTGCAGGCTTTCGTCGCGCACCGACCAACTAACGATCTGACCCATGCCCTTCATCTTGTTGAAGCGCGGGAAGTTCATCAGCATGGCGAAGCTGGCGAACAGTTGCAGCCCCTCGGTGAAGGCGCCGAACATGGCCAGGGTGCGGGCGATGTCGGCGTTATTCTCCACGCCGAAAGCGTGCATGTAGTCGTGTTTGTCGCGCATGGCCTGGTATTCGAGGAAGGCGCCGAATTCGCTCTCCGGCATGCCGATGGTCTCGAGCAGTAGGGCGTAGGCGGCGATGTGGATCGTCTCCATGTTCGAAAAAGCCGAGAGCATCATCTTGACCTCGGTCGGTTTGAACACCCGGGCGTACCGCTCCATGTAGTTGTCGTTCACCTCGATGTCGGACTGGGTGAAGAAGCGGAAGATCTGGGTCAGAAGGTTGCGCTCGGAATCGTCGAGCTTGGTCGCCCAGTCCTTGCAGTCCTCGCCCAGCGGCACTTCCTCGGGCATCCAGTGGACCTGCTGCTGGCGCTTCCAGAAGTCATAGGCCCAGGGGTAGCGGAAGGGCTTGTAGGCGTGCGAAGCGGTGAGGAGGCCAGGTTTGATTAAGCCGGTCATGTCTTGCGCCAGATGCTGAAATGGACACGCCAAAGATGGTCCACATCTAGCGGTTCGTCCAGCCTCAACACGCTAGATGTTGTTGATAATCGCTGCGGCAAAGGGGCCCGCGACAGGGCCCGCGCAAATTGTCCCATCGGCCGCCGCGATTGAGCGCAAAACCTTACCACCTTGCTTAAGACGGTGTGGCTGAGAGGGGTCAAATCTTAACGCGCGCGCGCCGAGCCTCTGTCATCGGCGCGAAAGCGCCTCTGTGGCGCCCTTTGAAAAATATGGATTTTTGGGTAAGCCGGGGCGGCTAACTGGACCCGTCCGATTGTCGCTGGAATTTACCAAATCTATAAACGAGATTGGAGTTATCTACGTCTAATATAATACCCAACAATGCGATTAATTACTTGGGTGTTACTGTGAAGACGGTTGTTATAGTTCTCTTAGCAATTGGCGTCGTCGGATGCTCTAGTGTCGGCCCGTCCGGCGGCATCCCCATGGCCACGGCCATGATGGACGGTCCCCTTGTGCCCGCGCCCCAGGGATGGGTCGCCTATTGTCAGCGCCATGGGGAGGATCCCGGATGCCGGTCGTGATTATCGATCAGGCTCACTGGAACCAGCTTGAGCAGGTCCAAAGCTATGTGAACCACAAGGTTCGCTACGTGGAGAACGCCCGGCAATACGGCGTTCTCGACATGTGGGAAATCGCCTATGACGCCGGGGACTGCAAGGATATCGCCCTGGCCAAGCGCAAGCGCCTGATGGAGCTGGGTTGGCCGCCGGAATCCCTGCGGATGGCCATCGCCTATACCGAGCGCGGCGAAATGCATGCCGTCCTCACGGTGGATGTGTCCACCATCGAGGGCCGTCGCGGCACCTATGTGCTGGACAATCGCTTCTCCCATGTGGAGCCCTGGCAGGTCATGAGCCGCTACGGCTATCGCTGGGTGGAACGCGCCGGGCCCAGCCAATACGCCTGGACCTATATCGGCAACCCCATGACGCTGCGGATCGCGGCAGCCGCCGCGACCATAACCACCAGCGTCGCCCTGACCCCGATGGCGTCGGCCTCGATCACACCGGCGACGATCGCCGCCGCCATGGCGGCGAGCGCGGTGTCCGAGCCAACCGCGAAACCGGCGACGCAGGCCGCTGCGGCGCCTAACGCCGAGCGTCCGGCGACGCTAAATCTGACGCAATCATTCTCAGCGGTGGTGGCCGTGACCCCGATCACATTGACCTGGGAGCAGCCGGCCCCAACGATTTACTGGCAGGCCAAGCACTCGTCATAGTCGGTGCGCGCGCCGTGCACCACCAAGGCCTGCTCACCGGCCTGGCTGCCGGCGAAAGCCGCGCGCTGCACGGATTTTGAGCGCAGATAGTACAGGGACTTCAAGCCCCGCTCCCACGCGCTGAAGTGCAGCATGTGCAGGTCCCACTTGTCGATGTCGCCGGCCAGGAAGACGTTGAGCGACTGGGACTGGCAGATGTCCGGCGTGCGGTCCGCCGCCAGTTCGATGATCCAACGTTGATCCAACTCGAAGGCGGTCTTGTAGACGTCCTTTTCCTCGTCGGTCAGGCAGTCCAGGTGCTGGACCGAGCCCTCGTTCTGCAGGATCGTCCCCCAGGTCTCGGGCGTATTGGCGGCCTTCTCGTCGAGCAAACGCTCCAGATAGGGGTTCTTCACCGCGAAGGAGCCCGACAGGGTCTTGTGGGTGTAGATATTGGCCGGGATCGGCTCGATGCCGGCGCTGGCGCCGCCGCAGATGATCGAGATCGAAGCGGTCGGGGCGATCGCCAGCTTGTGTGAGAAGCGCTCCATCAGGCCGCGCTCGGCCGCGTCGGGGCAAGCGCCTTTTTCCTCGGCCAGCACGCGGGAGGCCTTGTCCGCCTCGCGGCGCAGATGCTTGAAAATCCGCATGTTCCACGACTTGGCCAAGGCCGATTCGAAGGGCACGTTCTGGCTTTGCAGGAACGAGTGGAAACCCATCAGGCCCAGGCCCACCGATCGTTCGCGCGTGGCCGAATAGATGGCCGGCTCCATAGCGTCCGGCGCGCGGCGGATGAAATCTCCCAGCACATTGTCCAAGAAGCGCATGACGTCTTCAATGAACATCGGATGGTCGCGCCATTCGGTGAACTTCTCGGCGTTGACCGATGACAGGCAGCATACCGCCGTGCGCTCCTTGCCCAGGTGATCGATCCCGGTGTGAAGCATGATTTCCGAGCACAGGTTAGACTGACGCACGCTCATGCCCAGTTCGCGCTGATGCTGAGGCATGGCGCGGTTCACGGTGTCGGAGAAGATCAGGTAGGGCTCGCCGGTCTGCAGGCGAATCTCCAGAATCTTTTGCCACAGGGTGCGCGCGTCGACGGTCTTGACCACCTCATGGGTCTTGGGCGAACGCAGGCCGAAGGGCGTCCCGTCGCGCACCGCTTCCATGAATTCGTCGGTGATCGACAGGCCGTGATGCAGGTTCAGGGCTTTGCGGTTGAAATCGCCGGACGGCTTGCGGATTTCCAGGAACTCTTCGATTTCCGGATGGTGCACGTCCAGATAGACGGCGGCCGAGCCGCGACGCAGCGATCCCTGGCTGATGGCCAGGGTCAGGCTGTCCATCACGCGGATGAAGGGAATGATGCCGGAGGTCTGACCCTGGCCCTTGACCTTTTCGCCGATGGAGCGGACCCCGCCCCAATAGGTGCCGATGCCGCCGCCGTTGGCCGCCAGCCAGACGTTCTCATTCCACACCCCGACGATGCCATCCAGGCTGTCGGACACGGCGTTGAGGAAGCAGGAGATGGGCAGGCCGCGGTCGGCGCCGCCGTTGGACAGGACCGGGGTGGCCGGCATGAACCACAGACGGGACATGTAGTCGTAGATGCGTTGGGCGTGGTCCGCGTCGTCAGCATAGGCCGTCGCTACACGAGCAAACATGTCCTGATAGGATTCGCCGGGCAGCAGATATCGATCTTCCAGGGTGGTCTTGCCAAAGTCGGTGAGGAGTTCATCGCGCGAACGATCCACCTCAACCTTTTTGACCAGGTGCAATTGAGGGCGTTCAACCGGTCGCGCCACAGCTCGATCTTGAGCTAGGCCGACCGTTTTCTTCGCTTCGCCGCTGATCATTTTGAACCCTACACCCGACCTGAGAGACCCGTAAACCTGGGTGCTCGCCCCACTACATATAGTGGGCGAAGCACTCTGGCGCCCGAGATATGGGGACATAGCCCAGGAGTCGCGTCAACGGGGAGAAATGTCTCGATCCGGACTTTTTCGTTAAGAAACTGTTGATGAACGGAGCCGCCGGCCGTCGACGTTAACGCCCCGTCAAGCAGGGTTGACGGGGTCTATTACTAGGCGGGCGGCGTACGGGATCGATTAAGATGGCCCTAACCATGAAGGGATGGCCCCGTCAGCCGGACAAGGTCGTCGTTTTGGATGAGAACCCTTCTTATCCACTCCTGTTGAACCAGCAGGAGTGGGAAGGGCTCTAGATTGTTGCCAAATCCTCGAGCGGCATGTCGCCGGCGGGAACCTCGATCAACGGGATGGCGACGTGGAAGGTCGCGCCCTTGCCCGGCCGGCCGGTGGCGGAAATCTCGCCGTTCATCATCTCCACCAACTCGCGGCAGATCGCCAGGCCCAGGCCCGAGCCGCCGAAACGCCGGGTGATCGAACCATCCGCCTGAACGAATCGCTCAAACAGACGCTCCCCCTGATCCGCATCAAACCCGATGCCGCTATCCTTGACATCGAACAGCACCCCGCGCTCGTTCCGGCGCACCGACAGGGTCACCTCGCCGGCCGTGGTGAACTTGACGGCGTTGGACAGCAGATTGCCTAGAACCTGGCGCACCCGCACCCCGTCGCCCATGACATGATCCGGCAGATCTTCGGCCAGCTCGACATTGAGTTTCAGCCCTTTTTCCTCGGCCCTGGCCGCAAAATTGGCGGCGGATTCCCGGGCCAGTCTAACGACGGAAAATGGCTCGTTGCGTAGGGCCAGTCGGCCCGATTCGATGCGCGACAAATCCAGAATGTCGGACAGAAGTTCTTCCAGCATGCTGGCCGAATCGAGGATTGTGGTGACCAGCTTGGTCTGTTGCGGATCCAAGGTCGTGCGCGCCAGCACGTGGGCCAGACCCACGACGCCGTTCAGGGGCGTGCGTATTTCGTGGCTCATATTGCTGAGAAATTCGGTCTTCGCCTGGTTGGCCGCCTTGGCCAGTTGAACGGCGCGTTCGAGCTCCTCGGCGGTCTGCTTCATTTCGGTGATGTCGACGCGCAGGCCAATCAGGCCGCCGTCGGCCGTGCGACGCTCCTCGATCAGGATCCAGCGGCCGTCCGACAACTTCTGCTCGTGGCGCTCGCCCGGATTGGCCAGCTTGGCCAGACGCTGGGCGATCCATTCTTCTTCCCGGCCGATGGCGTCCGGATAGTCCCCGCGCGCCACGCCGATCGCCAGGGTCTCGGCCAGGCGCCGTCCGGGTTCGAACAGATCCGCGCTGCGGTGATAGATCTCCGCATAGCGCTGGTTCCACAGGACGTAGCGCCCCTCGTGGTCGAGGAACACCACGCCTTCCGGCAAGGCGTCAATGGCGGCGCGTAGGCGGGATTCGGCCAGGGCGGCGGCCTGAACAGCCTTATCCAAGGCCTCACGCGTAATGCCCGTGGGCGGCGGATGCACCCAACGGGCAAACGCGCTGAGTTTGCGCGCGAGAGCGGCCCGAGGCCCGGACAGGTATCCCATGCTCTGCGCTGACTCTTCGTTGGACATCACTTCTGCGGACATGAGCGCAAAGTCGTGACGAGGTGTGGATCAGCGGTTAATCCGGCCGCCCACGACCGAGGCCGGACAGAGGGCGCCCAACCCGAAGGCGCCAGTTGCCGAACTTCTAAGCAGCTGCTGACGACAGAGCGGCGACATAAGCCGCCTCGGTCTTGGCGCGAATCTCTTCGAGCGTGACGCCCGGCGCCAGTTCGATCAGCCGCGCCACGCCACCTTTCCGGTCGAGCAGGAACACCGCCAAGTCGGTGATCAGCATATCCACAACCCCCGCCCCGGTCAGGGGCAGAGAACAGCGTTTGACGAACTTGGCGCCGCCCGACTTATCGTTGTGGTCCATCACCACGACGATTTTCTTGACCCCAGCCACCAAATCCATGGCCCCGCCCATGCCCTTCACCACCTTGCCGGGAATGGTCCAGTTGGCCAGATCGCCATTTTCCGCCACCTGCATAGCGCCCAGGACGGCCATGTCGATATGGCCGCCGCGGATCATGGCGAAGCTATCGGCGCTGGAGAAAAAGCTCGACTGCGGCAGCGCCGTGACGGTCTGCTTGCCGGCATTGATCAGGTCCGGATCAACCTCATCGTCATAGGGGAACGGCCCTATGCCCAGCATGCCGTTCTCGCTTTGCAGCGTTACATGCACGCCCTCAGGGATGGCGTTGGCCACCAGGGTCGGGATGCCGATGCCGAGGTTCACATAAAAGCCGTCGCGCAACTCCTTGGCCGCGCGAGCGGCCATCTCCTGTCGGTTCCAAGCCATCAGGCGGTCTCCTTCGCAGCGCCGGGCGCGCGCTCGCGCACCGTGCGAAATTCAATGCGCTTCTCGTAGTTCGCGCCTTGCAGGATACGATCCACATAGATCCCCGGCGTGTGAATCTGATCCGGGTCCAACGAACCGACAGGCACGATCTCTTCCACTTCGACCACGGTCACCTTCCCGGCTGTGGCGATTACTGGATTGAAATTGCGCGCGGTCTTTCGATAGACCACATTGCCCTCTGTGTCGGCCTTCCAGCCCTTGACGATGGCGACATCACCCGTCAGCCAGCGCTCCATCACATAGAGCTCGCCATCGAAATCGCGCACCTCCTTGCCTTCGGCCACCACCGTGCCCACCCCTGTGCGCGTGAAGAAGGCCGGAATGCCGGCGCCGCCTGCGCGGATGCGCTCGGCCAAGGTGCCCTGCGGATTGAGCTCCAACTCCAGCGCGCCGGACAGATAGAGCTGCTCGAACAGCTTGTTCTCGCCCACATAGGACGAGACCATCTTCTTGACCTGGCCATTATTGAGCAAGGTCCACAGGCCCAAACCATCGGCCCCGCAATTGTTGGAGATGATCGTCAGGCCCTTGACGCCGTCGGCCCGAACCGCCTCGATCAGATTTTCGGGATTGCCCGACAATCCGAAGCCGCCCGCCATGAGCGTCATGCCGTCGAACAACAGGCCTTCCAGGGCCGATGCGGCGTCGGTGAAGACTTTGTGGCTCATGGGCCCTCCAAGCGATTGCCAAAGGACATTGCGCAGACCGGGGGCAAATTCAATCGCCGCTATCGCCTCTTTTGAACAATCCATGGCAAAACCCCGCCGATGAGCCTTTCACCGCCAAGCCTCGAGCCCAGCGACTCGGCCCCTGCGGCCGGCGTCCTGCTGGTGCTGGCCCATCCGGCGATGGAGCGTTCGCGGGCCAACAAGGCCATGGCGTCGGCGGCCCAGGACGCGCCGGGCGTCACACTGATCGACCTGTACGAAACCTATCCCGACTTCGCGATCGACGTACGCGCCGAACAGAGCCGCCTGATCAGCCATCACACCGTGGTCCTTCAGTTCCCTATGTACTGGTATTCGACGCCCGCTCTGCTCAAGGAATGGTTCGACCTGGTCTGGCTGCACGGCTTCGCCTACGGCCGGGGCGGTACGGCGCTAAAGGGCAAGCGCATGGTGGTCGCCTGCTCCACCGGCGGGGATGCGGACGCCTACCATCGCAAGGGCCCCAACCGCTTCACCATCGAGGAGTTCTTGCGCCCGCTGGAACAGACTGCCGCCCTGTGCGGCATGAGCTGGGAGAGTCCCTTCATCGTGCACGCCTCAGCCGCCAAGAGTGATGCCGCCCTGGCCAAGCACGCCCAGGCGTACCGCAAGCGATTGATGGCCATGGTCGGCGGGATGTTGCTGCAGTGAACGGGCATTCGTTTCTGATCCAGGCCCTGGTTTATCTAGCCGCTGGCGTCGCCTCGGTGCCCATCGCCAAGCGCTTGGGATTGGGCTCGGTGCTGGGCTATTTGATCGCCGGCGCGGTCATCGGCCCCTTCGCCTTGAGCCTGGTGGGCCAGCAAGCGGACGTCATGCGCTTCGCCGAGTTCGGCGTGGTGATCCTCCTGTTCCTCATTGGCCTGGAGGTGCGCCCGGCCTTGTTGTGGAGCCTGCGCGGAGCGATCTTTGGTCTGGGCGGCGCCCAGGTCGTAGGGACCGGCGCAGCCCTAGCCCTAGGCGGACTGGCTTTAGGTCTGGATTGGCGCAGCGCCTTGGCGACGGGGTTGATCCTGTCCATGTCATCCACCGCTATCGTGCTGCAGACCCTGGAGGAGAGAGGCCTGCGCCGAGGGCCCGTAGGACGGGCCGCCTTCGGCGTTCTGCTGTTGCAGGACCTGGCTGTGATCCCCCTGTTCGCCATTCTGCCCCTACTGGCCATGGGCGGAGCGACGGCTAAGGGGCCCGAAACCGGCGGGCTGTTCGCCGAAGCGCCGGCGTGGCTGCAGGGCCTGGCCATCCTTGGCGCCGTGGGCGTGATCGCGGGCGGCGGCCGCTATCTCACTCGACCTATCTTCCGCTTCATCGCCGCGGCCCGGCTGCGCGAAATCTTCACCGCCTCGGCCTTGTTGTTGGTGATTGCCGTGGCCGTCCTGATGCAGATGGTCGGCCTATCACCAGCCCTGGGGGCGTTTCTCGCCGGCGTCGTGCTGGCGGAAAGCGAGTTCCGCCGCGAGCTGGAAACCGACATCGAGCCATTTCGAGGCCTGCTGCTCGGCCTGTTCTTCATCACGGTGGGCGCCGGTCTTAACCTTCAGTTGGTGGCCGCCCAGCCGCTGCTGCTGATCGGCGCGGTGCTGGCGATCATGACCATCAAAGCCCTGGTGATGTACGGCTTGGGCCGTCTGGTGCGGTTGGAGCGGAGGGACGCGGCGACCACGGCCGTGCTGCTCAGTCAGGTGGGCGAGTTCGCCTTCGTCTTGATCGGCTTCGTCGCCCTGGGCCACGTGATCGACCCGCGCCTAGCGGCCTTCCTCACCGCCGCCGTGGCCCTGTCCATGGCCCTGACGCCCCTGGCCGTGTTGCTGTGTGACCGCGTGGCCGAACGCCTGGACGAGATGCGGCCTCGGCCCGCGCCGGAAAACAAGCCGTTCGATGACGGCGCGCCGGACGCCATCGTCGCCGGCTTCGGCCGGTTCGGTCAGATCGCCGGGCGTCTGCTGACCGCCAACGGCTTTTCCACTGTGGTGCTTGATTCCAGTATCGAGCAGGTGGACACCCTGCGCCGGTTCGGTCGGCGGGTGGCCTACGGCGACGCCACGCGGCTGGACCTGCTGCGCCAAGCCGGGGCGGCCGAGGCCAAGGTGCTGGTGGTGGCCATCGACGACCATGACGACGCCTCCAGATTGGTGGAGTCCGCCAGGGCCGCGTTTCCCCAACTCAAGATTTTCGCGCGCGCTTGGGACCGCCGCCACGCCTACGACCTGCTGCGCAACGGGGCGGACGCGGTAGAGCGCGAGACCTTCGAGTCGGCCTTGCGCCTGGGCGAGCGGGCCCTGACCTCCATGGGTTTTCGCGCTCACCGGGCCCACCGCGCCGCTAGCCTGTTTCGCCAGCATGACTTGAGGGCGTTTTACGAACTCGCACCTGTGGCAGGTGAGGAGGAACGCTATATCCTGGCTGTGCGCGACAGTCAGAGCACCATGGAGCGCCTGCTCAAGGCGGACCTGGACAAACTCAAACCCGACTATGTGGATGAGGCTTGGGACGTGAGCAGTCTGAACAGCGAGCTATTGGATCGCCCCTTCCCTCTTGCCCCAGGGACGGACCATGACGCCTGACGCCTTGAGGCCCGCCGCCTTCCTCGACCGCGACGGCGTGTTGAACGTGGATCTGGGCTATGTGCACCAGACCGACGACCTGGAATGGATCGAGGGCGCGGGCCGAGCCGTCAGGCGACTGAACGATGCGGGCTATCTGGTCATCGTGGTCACCAATCAGTCGGGCATCGGACGGGGCTATTACGATGAGGCGGCGATGGATGCGGTGCACGAGGCCCTGCGCGCCCATCTGGCCGGCGCGGGAGCGGCGATCGACGCCGTCTATGCCTGCCCGTTCCATCCCGAAGCTGAGGTCGAGCACTTGCGCCATCCCGACCACCCCGACCGCAAACCCAATCCGGGCCTATTGCTGCGCGCCATGCGCGACTTCCCCATCGATTCGGCGCGTTCATTCATGATCGGCGACAAGGACAGCGACATGGAAGCGGCCCGCCGGGCGGGGGTGGCAGGCCATCTTTTCCGGGGCGGCGACCTGGACGCGTTCGTGCGGTCCCTGCTCGAAGGCTAACCGGCCTTATAGAAGGGGGCGCTGATGACGATGTGGACATCGTCGCCGAGGGCCGGCAGACCGGTCAACACCCCGAAATCGCTGCGTTTGATCCGCGTCTTGGCGTCGAAGCCGACGTTGTAACGCTTGCTCATGCCATCGGCCCCGGCGGCGTGAAACGTCACCTCCAGCATCACGGGCTTGGTCACGCCGTGGAAGGTCAGATCGCCGATGACGCGCGCAGCGCCTGGGCCAGTCGGGACGACCTTGGTGGACTTGAAATGGATCGTCGGGAATTTCTCCGCGTCGAACCAGTCGGGCGACTTCAATTCCCCATCGAGCTTGGCGTTGGTGGTGCTGACCGAAGCTGTGGGAATGGTGATATCCACCGTGTCCGCGGCGGGGTTCTTGGGATCAAGCACGGCCGTGCCGGTCGGTTTAGCGAAATCGCCGTACCAGATGGACAGGCCGCGGTGGGAGACGTTCCACACGATGCGGCCATGGTTGGAATCCAAGGTGTAGGCCCCGGCCGGAACGGTCGCAGGGTCGGTGCTCAACTTGAGGCCGGGGTCCTGCGCCGAGCCGGCGACCGGCAGAGCAGCAAGGGCCGCAGCGGCGGCGAAAGCTGAAAGTTTTAGCGCATTCATCAGGACGCCTTCGGGGCTCGGCCCCGCGTGAATGGAGCTGTTGAAAGGCAGTATTGGCGCGAACTGGATTTGACGGCAACGTCGGCTGTTTTCGCGAAAGACCTTCCCAGCGGGCGGCGTCTATCATGGTCAAAGCTCAAATTGGGGATTCGTCCTTGAACGCCGCCACTTCATCCAACATCCCTGCGCGCCCTGGCATCGAGCCCGTCTCGTTCAGCCTTCATGACCGCGACTTCGCCGCCTTCGCGCAGGGGCTGGGGGCATCTTTCGCCCGATACGGCTTTGCCATCGTGGCCGATCACGATCTGCCCGAAGCGCTGACCGCGGCCGCGCTGAGCGCGTCCAAGGCATTCTTCGCCCTGCCCGACGCGGTCAAGCTGCGGTATCGCGCGCCGGGCGGCGCGGGTCAGCGCGGCTACACCCCCTTCGGCGTGGAGGCGGCCAAGGATGCCAAGGCGGTGGACCTGAAGGAGTTCTGGCACATGGGCCGCGAGCTTCCGCCGAGCCATCGTTTCCGCACCCTGATGCCGGACAATATCTGGCCCGCCGAAGCGCCCGGACTGCAGCCGGCGATCTCAGCCCTCTATGAGGGCCTGGACAGCTTAGGCGGCAAGATCCTGCGCGCCATCGCCCGCTATTTGGCCCTGGACGACGCCTTCTTCGCGGCCCCGGTGCGCCACGGCAACAGCATCCTGCGCCTGCTTCATTATCCGCCGGTTGCGGCCGACGCACCGGGCGTGCGCGCGGGCGCGCATGAGGACATCAACGTCATCACGCTGTTGCTGGGCGCCGACGAGGCCGGGCTGGAAGTTCTCGACCGCGATGGGCGCTGGCTGCCGCTCAACCCGCCGCCCGGGGCGGTGGTGTGCAACATCGGCGACATGCTGCAACGCCTGACCAACCACGCCCTGCCCTCGACCACGCACCGGGTGGTCAATCCGCCCCCCGAGCGGCGCGGCGTGTCGCGCTATTCCACGCCCTTCTTCCTGCACTTCGAGCCGGATTACGTGATCCGCACCCTGCCCGGCTGCGTCGACGACGCGCGCCCGGAACTTTACCCCGAGCCGATAACGGCGGACGCGTTCCTCAAGCAGAGGCTGAAGGAAATCCGGCTGCTTTAGCCTTAAGGCTTCTTCGCTGCAGGCTCGCGCAATCCGCGATCGGCGATGTCGTCCGGTCCAGGATTGACCGGACTGTCGCGCCACAGCCAGCGCATCATGGCCGGCAGAATCATGCCGCCGTATTTCTGGCCGTGCAGATTGACGCTCCAGCTGTAGTTCACGTCATAGCCCCGCTGGGTCAGGGCCTTCATCAGCCGGACGTTTTGAAAGAACCAGTCGTGGGTCTGGTCATAGACCCCGCCGCGTTGCCCTCGCTGATCGTTGCGGCCGTCGGCCAGAAACACCCGTAGGGGCTTCTTGTCCTCGGCCAGCACCTTGTCGGGCCAGACATTGCCCCCTCGCATGCTGACATAGCTGCCGACATTGCTCAGCACCTTGTGGAATACATTGGGCCGCTCCCACGCCACGGTGAAGGCGGCGATGGCGCCAGAGCTGGAGCCGCCGACGCCATGGTCGTCCGGGTCTTTGGAGATGTTGTAGTCCTTGTACAGGACAGGCATCAGCTCGTCGGTGATCACCCGCGCGTACTTGTCGTTGACGGGGTTATATTCCTCGACCCGGTTGGTGAAGCCGTCACCCCAGCCCGCCTTCGGGCTCGGCTCGGTCTGCTGTGGGGTGCGTTGTCTAATTGATTTCATCTGATGGGCCTGGAGTCTGGCTTGTCTGACCTTGGTCTATGGTTGTCTTCGTGGTCATGGCCGGGCTGGGGAGCCGTG
>JBEHYN010000052.1:0-15354 GCA_048498155.1 Pseudomonadota bacterium
GTGCGGCCCCTGGCCGAAAGCGTGGGCGCCAAGGTCATTGTGCCGGCCGACGTGTCTGACGACGCCTCGATGGACGCGGCGTTCGCCCAGATCGAACAGGCCTTCGGGACCATCGACTTCCTGGTCCACTCCATCGCCTTCGCCAATAAGAATGAGCTGCAGGGCTCCTTCGTCGAGAACACCACCCGCGACAGCTTCGCCATGGCCATGAACATCTCGGTGTTCAGCTTCGTGGACTGCGCGCGCCGGGCGGCCCGGCTGATGCCCAATGGCGGTTCGATCATCACATTGACCTATCTGGGCTCCGAGCGGACCATCCCCAACTACAACACCATGGGCGTGGCCAAGGCGGCGCTGGAGGCAGCCATGCGCTACGCCGCGCGCGACCTGGGTCCATCGAGGATCCGCGTCAACGCCATCTCGGCCGGGGCCATGCGGACCCTGTCGCTGGCGGGAATTTCCGGCGGCCGGGGCATGATCGCCCAGGGCCGGGCCTTTTCGGCCCTGAAGGAAGACACCTCGATGGAAGGCGTGGCCGGCTCAGCGCTCTATCTGCTTTCGGATCTGGGCCAATCCACCACCGGCGAAGTGCTGCATGTGGACGCCGGCTTCCACATCATCGGCCTGCCGGAGGAGTTGGCCGAGGGCGCATGAGATCAGCGCGTGATCAAATAAATATTTAGAAATATCGGAAATTCGGAACGATAAAATCTGCGGGCCGTTGATCGAATACAATCCTTTTATTGGAGAAAATTCGATGAACACCAAAATTGTTTTGTCCGCATTATTGCTTTCATTTTGCGCCATGCCCGCCCTTGCTCAGGTTGTTGAGGAGCATACCGCCACGGTTGTAGAGAAGGACTCTGGCGGCACGGTTCCCGGCGTGGTCAGCGGCGCCGTCGCCGGCGCCGTGGTCGCCGGTCCGGTCGGCGCGGTTGTCGGCGCCGTGGTCGGCGGCAGCATCGGCCACTCTGTCGCTCCACCCACCGAGGTGCGCACCTATGTGACCACCCAGGACGTGCCTCGGGCTCACTACGGCGACAAGTTCGTGGTCGGCCACACCATCGACGGCGACGTGGTCTGGCGCGAAGTGCCGTCCAGCCCCCGTTATCGCTGGGCCTATATCAACGACCAGCGCGTGGTGATCGACAACGACAGCCGCACGGTCGTCGCGATTTACTAGGATAAAAATTCAACGTCCATCCTCGGGCTTGCCGTTCCGGAGCCCCGAGGATGACGCTTGTTTTTATGGCGCCTTCGCCTCGCCCAAATCCGTCACGAACACCTCCATGATCGGCGCGACCGTGGCCGACACCAGATGTCCGCCGCGCGTGGAGCCGTCCTTGAGGGCCAGCACCGCATGGGCGTGGAAGCTGGTCTTGCCCTTGGCGTCGGTTGCGATGGTCCCGACGAACGACACAACCTCGGTTTTCTGATCCACCGGGTTCTTCTTGTGCAGCCGAAGGTCCGGGTCGTACCAGGACAGCAGGGCGCTGGAGAACCCGCCAATCCCGCTCAGGCTGGCCTGCTTGAGCTTATGGGCGGCCATGAATGCGTTCATCCCCGCCACCAGATCGTCCCCCTCGTGCAGGGTGACCTTGTAGACATGCATGGGCCCTGGGCCGTACTCGGTCGTGGCCGCTTTCGGCGCGGGGCCAAGCGCCGTGGCCGGCGCGCCTTGCGGCAGATAGCCAGGCGGAGGCGGGGCATCGGCTGCCCGGGCGAGGCCGGGCAATAGGCTTAAGGCCCCGCACAGGGCCAAGCGTCTGACGAAGGCTGCGATTGCCATATGACTTTTGACTTTCCTTCAGTCCCTGCGCGCGAACATGGCGTGGCCGGTATCGTTCAGCACGGCGCGGCGCTCAGCCGGCGTCAGCGTCACGGCCGCCGAACGGATGCGCTTGACCAGCTGCGCGTAGGGCGGCGCGTTGGCGCCGAAGCTGGATCCCCACATGATGTGGTCGGCCCCGAAGGCGTCAACCGCGCGCCGCAGAAACGCCTCTGGCGCCACATTGGCCTTGGCCAAGGCGTCCAGATTGGTGGTGGTGAACTTGAAGTAGATGTTGGACGGGCCCTTGAGCGCGTCATAGGCGGCTGAAAGGCCGTAGTTGGGAGGACCCTCGAACGCCGGCCAGCCGAAATGGTCCAGGATCAGTTTGGCGCGCGGATAGCGCCGCGCCAGCACGGTGAGGTGGGAAAAGGCGGCGACTGAAGGTGTTCCCGGGGGATACATCACCACGACGGCGAGACCGAGCTGGTCCGCAGCCGCCCAAGTGGCCTGAGCCGCATCCGAGTCAAGCCAGGGGTATTGGCCTTGGCTGTCCTGATTGCCCGTCAGCCGTAGGCCCGTGACGCCGTGCTCCTTGGCCAGCGCCTTTAACTTGGCGTGCGTCGAAGGGTCGACGGCGTCCAGGATGACGGTGGCGGCGATCTTGTCGCGATGAGCGTCGGCGCTGTCGAGCAGGTAGCTATTGTCGTTCTTGTAGGCGCTGTAGAACTGCACCGCGACGCCGCCGGAGACGCCGTTCTGCGCCCAGGCCTCAAGCACGATGTCCGGGGTGTGAGGGCTGGCGACGATCTCATCCTTCAGCACCTTGGCCACTTCCGGCACCCCGCCGGAGAGATTGATCGGGTAGCGCTGCATGTCGGGCGTGAACAGATGGACGTGCGTGTCGTAAAGAGGCGTTTCGGCTGGCTCGGCCAGGGCTGAGCCCGCCGATATCGTCGGCAGGAGCGAGATCGCGCTCATGGACTGCAAAAGACGCCTGCGAGTGGTCATCGGAACGGTATCCTTCTCAGGAACAGCACGTGGGGAGGTCTGATGCGCGCGGGGTAGTGCCAGGACAATGGGGATCGGACCGCATGATCATTGCGAGCAACACGTTTCCTCCCAATCATGGGCCTTCATGGAAGGCTGTCGCGCCTCAAAGCCCTTGGGGGGATTGGACCTTTGGCCCGCGGCCGCGTCAAGTTGCGAATTTCCATTCCCCTTGCCGAAGCCAAGCCTGACTTACGGGCTTAAGGGACGACAGCGGGAGGCTGACGCATCCTCGACGCTCCCCGCGCGTTACCTCGCAGATAGCAATTTGCGAAGGGTCCAGCCATGAACCGATCCCATCTGTTTGCCGGCCTTGCGGCGGCCGTGGGCCTGATTGGGCTCGGCGCGCCGGGTTCGGCCAGCGCCACCTGCGCTGATCGAAAGATGACCGGCACGATCCTGGGCGGCGTTGGCGGGGCCCTGATCGGCAATTCCATATCCGGCGGTGGCGGCGGCGCCTTGCTGGGCGGCCTAGGCGGCGCAGTGGTCGGCCACGAAATCGCCGGCAGCGGCTGCTCGGATCGGACCAGGGCCTACTATCGTTCGGCCCCCCGTGCGGAAGCGCCCCGGGCGGTGCGCTATGTCTATTACGATCAATATGGCGACATCGTCTCCCAGGGGCCGGCGGCCGGTAAGGGCTTGCCGGTGGTCTATAGTCAGGCTTCCGCCGGCGACTGCCGCACCCAGATGCAGCCCTATTACGACAGTCGCGGCGCCCTGATTCAGACGCCGGTGAAGGTTTGCGCGCGCTGATTCCAGCGCACGAGTCTCGACCCTTGAGGAACACACATCTATGAACCGACACACCGTGACCACCGTTGTGGCTTTGGCCGCGTTGGGCCTGGCAGCCTGCGGCGAACATGAACGGATGACCAACGCCGGCATCTGCGCGGACTTCAAGGCCGGCCAGGCGCAGACCGCGCCGGCGGCGAACGACGCCGCTGCGCCGGTGGATGATTGCCTGCGCCGCTGGGCCTATAGCCTGGCCGGCTCCCGCGACCGCGCCGACGTCGTGGCCGAGGCGACTGTCGCCGCCTGCAGTCCGGCGCTCGGCCGTTGGAGCCAGGCGACTCTAAGCCAGCAAACCTCGCCAGGCGCCGAGGGCCTCAGCTTGACCACTGGCCAGCCGACCAATCCCCTGGCTGAGCACAGCGCCTTCGCACGCGGCCGGGCGCTGCTGTATGTCGTGCAGGCGCGCGCAGGCCGATGCGCGCCGCCGCCCACGGCCAACGGCCTCCCAGTCGGGACCTGAGCGATAGGCCTCAACGCAAAACGGGCGGGCCATCACTGACCCGCCCGCTGCAACGTCTGGCTTGAACCCCGGTCTTATTCGGCGGGTTCTTCGGCCTTCAGGCTGAGATCTTCGCCGGTTTCCTGGTCGACGATCTTCATGGACAGCTTGGTTTTGCCGCGGTCGTCGAAGCCCAAAAGCTTGACCTTGACCATCTGACCTTCGGACAGGACGTCCGACACCTTGCCGACCTTTTCCTTGGAAATCTGGCTGATATGAACCAGGCCGTCCTTGGCGCCGAAGAAGTTCACGAAGGCGCCGAAATCGACGACCTTGACCACCTTGCCGTTATAGATCTGGCCGACCTCGGCCTCCTGGGTGATCGACTTGATCCAATCCAGCGCCGCCTTGATCTTCGCGCCGTCTGAGGCCGAGACCTTGACCGTGCCGTCGTCTTGGATGTCGACTTTGGCGCCGGTCTTTTCCACGATCTCGCGGATCACCTTGCCGCCGGAGCCGATCACTTCGCGGATCTTGTCGGTGGGGATGGTGATGGTCTCGATCTTGGGCGCGTATTCGCCGATTTCCTCACGGGCGCCGGAGATGGCCTTGGCCATTTCGCCCAGGATGTGCAGCCGGCCGGCCTTGGCCTGGTGCAGCGCCTTGGTGAAGATTTCCTCGGTGATGCCGGCGATCTTGATGTCCATTTGCAGGGACGTGATGCCGTCTTCGGAACCAGCGACCTTGAAGTCCATGTCGCCCAGGTGATCTTCATCGCCCAGGATGTCGGACAGAACGGCGAAGCCGTCCTTTTCCAGGATCAGGCCCATGGCAATGCCGCCGACGGGCTTCTTCAAGGGCACGCCCGCGTCCATCAGGGCGAGGGAGGAGCCGCACACCGTGGCCATGGAGGACGAGCCGTTGGACTCGGTGATCTCGCTGACCAGGCGGACCGTGTAGGGGAAATCGGCCTTGGACGGCAGCATCGGGCGGATTGCCCGCCACGCCAGCTTGCCGTGGCCGATTTCGCGGCGTCCCGGCGAGCCCATGCGGCCCGTTTCGCCCACCGAATAGGGAGGGAAGTTGTAGTGCAGCAGGAAGTTTTCCTTGTAGGTGCCTTCCAGGGCGTCAATCCACTGCTCGTCGTCGCCGGTGCCTAAGGTGGCGACCACCAGGGCCTGGGTTTCGCCGCGGGTGAACAAGGCCGAGCCATGCGTGCGGGGCAGGACGCCCACTTCCGACACGATCTGGCGGACCACGTCGACGGTGCGGCCGTCGATGCGCTTGCCAGTTTCCAGGATGTTGCGGCGGACGATGTCGGCTTCGCATTCCTTGAAGGCGGCGCCGAACTTGATGGAGTCATAGCCGTCCGGCTTGGCGTCGGACTTAACCAGGGACTCGGCGGCCTTGGCCTTGGCGGCCTGCACGCCCTCGTGACGCTGGCCCTTGGCCACCACAGCATAGGCCGCCCGCAGTTCCTTGCCGACCAGGGCCTTGATCTTGTCCTTCAGCGGCTCGATGTCCTCGGCCTGGAAGTCCCAGGGCTCCTTGGCCGCGCGTTCGGCCAGGTCGATGATGGCGTCGATCACGGGCTGGAAGCCCTTTTGCGCGAACAGAACGCCGCCCAGGACGATCTCTTCGGACAATTCCTTGATCTCGGATTCGACCATCATCACGGCGTCTTGGGTGCCGGCGACGACCAGATCCATCAGATTGCCTTCGGCCAGCTGGTCCAGGGTGGGGTTCAGGACGTATTCGCCGTCAATATAGCCGACGCGGGCCGCGCCGATGGGGCCCATGAAGGGCACGCCCGACAGGGTCAGGGCGGCGGAGACCGCGACCATGGCCAAGATGTCGGGATCATTTTCCAGATCGTGCGCCAGAACGGTGACGACCACTTGGGTCTCGTGCTTGAAGCCCTTGACGAACAGGGGGCGGATCGGGCGGTCGATCAGGCGGGAGACCAGGGTCTCCTTTTCCGAGGGCCGGCCTTCACGCTTGAAGAAGCCGCCGGGGATCTTGCCCGCAGCGAAGGTCTTCTCCTGGTAGTTCACGGTCAGGGGGAAGAAGTCGATGCCCGCCTTGGGGCTCTTGGCGGCGACGACGGTGGCCAGCACCGTGGTTTCGCCGTAGGTGGCCAGCACGGCCGCGTCGGCCTGGCGGGCAATTCGTCCGGTCTCCAAGGTCAGCTTGCGGCCGGCCCAGTCGATGGATTTGCGCTTGATATCAAACATGGGTGTTTCTTTCTCTCATTCCCGCCGGCGCATTCCAGGCGGGGGCGGACAGGGGCGGTGGCCCTAAGGCGGTTCCGAAATCCTCTCCAATCGACAGGCTGATGAGGATTTCTGTGGAACCCTCGGCGTAAAACCAAGATCCGGAATCGGATCTTGAGCCCAGATCGCCCTAAGCCTGTCCAAGGGCGATGTAGGATAGAGAAAACCCCGCCAAACGCGGCGGGGTCTTGGTTCAGCGGCGCAGGCCCAGGGTCTCGATCAGAGACTGGTAACGTCCGGCGTCGGTGGACTTCAGGTGGTCCAGAAGGCGACGGCGCTGGGAGACCATCTTGAGCAGGCCTCGGCGCGAGTGGTTGTCCTTCTTGTGGGTTTTGAAGTGTTCGGTCAGGTTGGCGATCCGCTCAGAGAGGATCGAAACCTGCACTTCGGCGGACCCGGTGTCGCCCAGGGTGCGGGCGTGGGTCGTGATCAGTTCAGCCTTACGTTCGGCCGTGATCGACATCGTTTAGTCTCCAAGGTCAAAAATGAAGACGCGTGTGGGATTTAACCTCCCGGCGCGCATCTCGCAGAGGGCCGCCGCCCGCCCTTCGTGCATGGCCAAAACGGTTCTGTCCCCGTCCTGGTCCCCGCGAGCGCGCGAAACAAGAGCGGGGCGAAGCGCTTCGACCTGCCTGGGGAGCAGAACGATCGGCCGTCCCTGCTTGAGACGGAAAGCGTCTTCGGTGGTCACGGCCAGCGCCGGGATGTCGTCCAGCGCGGTCTCGACCGGAAGGAGCGCCTCCGAGCCGGCGCCCTTATGGATCAACTCTTCCAGTTTTTCCAGACAAATCGCCCGGCTCAGATCGAAGGACCCCACGCGGGTGCGGCGCAATTCCGAGACGTGGCCTTGGGTCCCCAGCATCAGGGCCAGGTCGCGGGCTAGGGCGCGGACGTAGGTTCCCTTGCCGCAGGCGATCTCGATGCGCACATGGTCGGCGTCTATGGCCTCGACCACCCGGGCCTCGTGGATCGTCACCGTACGGGCCGCTAGGTCCACCGTTTCGCCCTGCCGCGCCAGGTCATAGGCCCGTTGGCCGTCGACCTTGATGGCCGAATAGGCCGGGGGAATCTGCTGAATCTCGCCCACGAACGCCTTCAGCGCTTCGGCTGTCGCCTCGAGCGACGGGCGTACGTCCGAGCGGGCGATCACCTCGCCCTCCCGGTCCAGGGTGGTGGTGGTCTCGCCCCATTTGACGACGAAGCTGTAGGTCTTGCCCGCGTCCATCATGAAGGGGACGGTCTTGGTCGCTTCGCCCAGGGCGATGGGCAGGATTCCGCTGGCCAGGGGGTCGAGCGTGCCAGCGTGTCCGGCCTTCTGCGCCTCGAAAAGGCGCCGCACCCGGCCCACCGCCTGGGTCGAGCCCAGGTTCAGCGGCTTGTCGAGGCAGATCCAGCCGGAGACCGGCAGGCCCTTTTTCCTACGCCCCACGGTCGTCGTTCCCGCCCTTGCGCGGCGCGCCGGAGACCACGCCGCCGCTTTTGGAGCCGGGGACCTTGGGTGTGACGCGGTGGGACGGCGCGGCCGGGGGCAGGTCGGGTTCTGGCTCGATCTTGGCCAGGTCCTCGCGGATCTTGGGGTTGTCGAACAGGCGCGCCATGCGGGCGGCGTCCTCGAAGCTTTGATCGTGCAGGAATTTCAAAGCCGGGGTGAATTTCATCTCAATGGCGTGGCCCAACCGCCCGCGCAGGAAGCCGTGGTGGCGATTGAGCGCCTTGACCACTTCCGTGGCGTGGGCGCCGCCCAAGGGCTCGACGAACACCGTAGCGTTGCGCAGATCGGGTGAAATGCGCACCTCGGTCACCGTGACCGAAACCCCGTTCATGGCCTCGTCCTGGATATCCTCCTCATGGAGGATCTGCACCAGGGCGTGACGCACCAACTCCCCCGCGCGCAGCTGTCGCTGTGATGCGCCGGTGCGGCTGGGCTTTGGCGTCGGGCGGCCTTTGGATCGGCGGTTGGATTTCATGGGCTGATGCAGTCCAAAATCCGCTCATCCCGGCGAAGGCCGGGACCCAGATGACAGAGCGCGGGGCCTACCGTCGGCCCGGCGCCTGAGTGGCAAACGCCTGGCTTTATGATCTGGGTCCCGGCCTTCGCCGGGATGTGCGGGATTATATTACAGCGAGCGCTTGATTTCTTCGACGGTGAAGCATTCGACTACGTCGCCGGGCTTCAGATCGTTGAAGTTGAGGTTCATGCCGCATTCTTGGCCGGACACCACTTCGTTGACCTCGTCCTTGAAGCGCTTGAGGGTGACCAGGGTGCCCATCTCCTGCAGGACCACGTCCTGACGGATGATGCGCACCTTGGCGCCCTTGCGGACAACCCCGTCGGTGACCCGACAGCCGGCGATCTTGCCGACCTTGGAGATATCGAACACCTGCAACACCTCGGCGTTGCCAAGGAAGGTTTCCCGCTGAATCGGCGCCAGCATGCCCGAGAGCACGCCTTTGATGTCATCCAGCAGGTCGTAGATGATCGCATAGTAGCGAATCTCCACGCCCTCGCGCTCGGCCAGGGCGCGAGCCTGGGCCGAAGCGCGGACGTTGAAGCCCAGGATCGGGGCGTTGGCGCCCTTGGCCAGCAACACGTCGGACTCGGTAATGGCGCCGGCCGCCGAATGGATAATGCGCGCACGCACCTCATCGGTGGAAATCTTGTCGAGCGAATTGACGATCGCCTCGGCGGAGCCTTGGACGTCGGCCTTGACGATAACCGGCAGCTCAGAGACGCGCTTGTCTTGCAGCTTGGCCATCATGTCGGCCAAGGAAACGCCGCCGCCCACCGGGACGAAGGAGCGTTCGCGCCGCAGACGCTCGCGATATTCCGTCAATTCACGGGCGCGGGCCTCGTTTTCCACCACAGCGAAGGGCTCGCCGGGACTGGCGGGGGTGTCCAGGCCGAGTATTTCCACCGGGGTGGACGGACCGGCTTCGGTCACCTGTTCGCCCCGTTCATTGACCAGGGCGCGTACGCGGCCCCAGGCGTCGCCGGCCACCACGATGTCGCCCCGGCGAAGGGTGCCGCGCTTGACCAGGACGGTGGCCACCGAGCCGCGTCCGCGGTCGAGCTTGGCTTCGATCACCACGCCCTCAGCCGTTCGGTCGGGGTTGGCGCGCAGATCCAGGACTTCGGCCTGCAGCAAGATGGCCTCGATCAGATCGTTTAGGCCGGTCTTTTCCTTGGCCGAGACCGGAATGGCCTGGGTGTCGCCGCCCAGGCTTTCCACCACGATCTCGTGCTGCAGCAGCTCGTTGATCACCTTGGTGGGCTCGGCGCCCGGCTTATCGATCTTGTTGATGGCCACGATGATCGGAGCCCCAGCCGCCTTGGCGTGATGGATGGCCTCGATGGTCTGGGGCATGACCCCGTCATCGGCCGCCACCACCAGCACCACGATGTCGGTGATATTGGCGCCTCGCGCGCGCATGGCCGAGAAGGCCGCGTGACCGGGGGTGTCCAGGAAAGTCACCCGTTCGCCGTCGGGCAGGCGCACCTGATAGGCGCCGATGTGCTGGGTGATGCCGCCGTGTTCGCCCGTCGCTACGTCCGTGGAGCGCAAGGCGTCGAGCAGGGAGGTCTTGCCGTGGTCGACGTGACCCATGACGGTGACCACCGGCGGGCGAGACACCATGTGTTCGTCGAAGTCCTCGGCGTCGAGGAAGCCTTCTTCCACATCCGATTCCGACACGCGGCGCACAGTGTGGCCGAATTCGGTCGCCACCAGTTCAGCGGTGTCGTTGTCGATCACGTCGTTGATCTTCAGCATCAGGCCCTGACGCATCAGGAACTTGATCACGTCGACCCCGCGGGTGGCCATACGCTGGGCCAGTTCCCCCACGGTGATGACATCGGGGATGACCACGTCGCGCGCGACCCGGACCTGTTCCTGCTGGCCGCCGCCGCGTCGTTTTTCCTTTTCCCTCTCACGGGCCCGGCGAACCGAAGCCAGGGAGCGCATGCGTTCGACCGCGTCCTCGCCGTCGCCGGCCACGGCCTGGATGGTCAAGCGGCCTTCGCGGCGCTTGGGTTCGCCCTTGGTGCGGGAGACGGCGGTTTTGAGCGTGGCGCCGCCCTTGCCGCGCTTGCCGCCCTCGTCGTCCTGATCGTCCGGTCTGCGGTCGACCTCGCCTGACCGGGGGGCCTGGCGGGTGGCGCGGGTAATTTCAGGCGCCGCCGGGGCCGGCGCGGGCCGGCCGGCGCCGGGCGGACGCGGCCCGCCGGGACGATCACTCCGGGGCGCGGGACGCGGCGTGAGGGCGGAATAGCGAACGGTTTCCGCGTCGCCGCGGCCTTCCGGCCGCTGACCTTCCCGGAGCGGACGCTGCCCCTCGGGCCGCGGTCCTCGATCGGCATAGCCGCCGCCCTCCGGCCGAGGCCGGTCGTTGCGATAGGTGGTGGTGCCGCCGGCATTGCGGTCATCGCGACGGAAATCGCCACGTGGACCATCGGCGGGACGCGGGCCGGCCGTTGTGCCGGGGCGCGGGGACGCGCCAGCCGGGGGACGGTAGGCTTCAGCTGGACGCGGTGCAGGCCGTTCGGGCGCTCGCGCTTCTACAGGTGGGGGCTCAGGTCGCACTTCGACCGGCTGGGGGATAACCGGGGCGACCACTGGAGCGACAACCGGGGCCGCAGCGGCGGCTTGGCTGGCTTCGGCTTCGCGCCGTGCAGCCTCGACCTCGGCCCTTTGCGTTTCGACCGCACGACGTTCGGCCGCCTGCTGCTCCTGCGCCTCGCGAGCGGCTTCCAGCACGCGCTGGCGGGCTTTCAACTCCTCGGGGGAGAGGTTCAGATTGGAAGAGGACGGCGCCGCCGCCGCTGGGCGCGGGGCGGCGGGCGCCTCGACCGGGGGGCGGGGCTTCATCTCGAAGCTGACGGGGCGGGACGCAGCGGTGGGCGCCGCCGGGACGCCTTCGATGCGCCGACGCTTGGTCTCGACGACCACGGTCTTGGACCGGCCGTGGCTGAAGCTTTGCTTCACCGTGCCTGAACTGACCGCGCCGGTGCGCGGCTTCAGGGTCAGCGGGGCCCGGCCGCCCGGCCGGTTCTCATTGTCGTTGGCGTCGCTCATTCGCTCGCTTTAACTCACTCCCCGCGCAAATGCGGCACGGTTCGCATAAAAATTGCATAGGCCGATGCGAACGGAACGTTGCCGTTCCGCCTGCTTCAGGGCTCCTCGCGCCAACTCTGAGGAAGGAGCGGACAGAAGCCCGACAGCCGCTCGACATCTAAGGTCCAGCGTTCGGCGCCTCGTCCCGCAAGGAAGGCGAGGTGTATCACATTTCCCAGGCCTAAGGCCAAACCCAATTCCTCTGAACCGAACAGTCCGATCAGGCGAGGCGCGGAAAGTCCTGCGCCCTGGGCCCGGCGAACGACCTGCAACATCTTGCGACGGCCATCGTCCGCGCCATCCGCAGCCTCAATCAGCCAGGCGGCTTTGCCGGCTGAGACGGCCGCAGCGACCTTCTCGAACCCCAAGATAAGGTCCCCCGCCCGCCGCGCAAGGCCAAGTCCGGCCAGCAGGCGGGTTTTCAGCAGACGTTCCACCACGTCCCCCAGATCCGGCGACGCAGTCAGCTTGGTCTTGGCCGCCCGCGAGAATCCGCCGCGCTTGGCCGCTGTTTGGACCGCCTCGCGCTTGGCCTCAACCCACAGGCCCCGCCCCGGCAGCTTGCGCGCCACATCGGGCACGACGGATCCGTCCGGCCCGGCCACGAACCGCACCAGACGCTCCTCGGGCATCACCTCGCCCGAGACAATATCGCGCCGTTCGCGGTCTTCTAAGGGCATCCAATTTCCGATCTCCTTCCCCCTCGAGTGGGGAAGGGCAGGGATGGGGGTGAACGCGCCGGCGTTTCAGGACGGGTGCACGAGGCGGATCGCCTCCGGCGCCACGTCTTTAGGGGCGGCGGGCCACACCTTCTCCCCCTCCCGTTCTATCAGCCGCCTCCGGCGACTGATTTCACCCCCTCGAGGGAGAGGGCCAGCGTCTAGTCCTTTAAGCGTCTTGCTCGACTTCCTCGGCCACGGCGGCGTCGACGGTCGGGTCTTCTTCGGCCACTTCCGGCTCCGGCTCGATCCAGCCCATGACCACGCGGGCGCGCATGATCAAGGCCTCGGCGTCTTCCGGCGACAGGTTGAAGCTTTCCAGGGCGCCGGGCTGACGCACCCGTTCGCCGTTCTTGGCTTCGAACCAGCCGCGCAGATCGTCGGGAACCAGGCCCGCGAGGTCTTCGACGGTCTTGGTGTCAGCCTGGCCCAGGGCCACGGCCATGGGCAGGGTCACGCCTTCGATTTCCAGCAAGGCGTCATCGACCCCCAGCTCGCGGCGCTTGGCGTCCAGCTCGGCGGCTTCCTTGTCGAGATATTCGCGCGCCCGGGCTTGCAGCTCCTCTGCGGTGTCTTCGTCAAAGCCCTCGATCTGGGCGATTTCGTCCGCTTCCACATAGGCCACGTCCTCGACGGCGGCGAAACCCTCGGTGACCAACAGCTGGGCGATGACCTCGTCCACATCCAGGGCCTCCTGGAACAGGGCGGTGCGTTCGGCGAATTCCTTCTGGCGCCGCTCGCTTTCCTGGCTTTCGGTCATGATGTCGATCTGCCAACCGGTCAGCTGGCTGGCCAGGCGCACATTCTGGCCGCGGCGGCCGATGGCCAAGGACAGCTGCTCATCGGGCACCACCACCTCGACCCGCTCGTCTTCCTCGTCCAGCACCACCTTGGTCACCTCGGCGGGGGCCAGGCCGTTGACGATGAAGGTGGCTTCGTCCGGTGACCATTGGATGATGTCGATCTTCTCGCCTTGAAGCTCTGCGACCACCGCCTGAACCCGTGACCCGCGCATGCCGACGCAGGCGCCGACGGGGTCGATGGAGCTGTCATTGGACACCACGGCCATCTTGGCGCGGCTGCCTGGGTCGCGCGCCACGGCGCGGATCTCGATCACACCGTCGTAGACCTCGGGCACTTCCTGGGCGAACAGCTTGGCCATGAAGCCGCCGTGGGCGCGGCTGAGCATGATCTGCGGACCCTTGGTCTCGGTGCGCACATCATAGATGTAGCTGCGGATCCGATCGCCGATCTGGAAGTTTTCCCGCGGGATCGACTGGTCGCGGCGCATGATGCCTTCGCCCCGGCCCAGGTCGACGATAACGTTGCCGTATTCCACCCGCTTGACCACGCCATTGACGATCTCGCCCACGCGGTCCTTGAATTCTTCGTACTGACGCTCGCGCTCGGCCTCCCGGACCTTATGGGTCACCACCTGGCGAGCCATCTGGGTCTGTACCCGGCCAAACTCAAAGTGCGGCAGGATTTCCTCGAACACCATGCCGGGCTCGGCCTTGGCGTCGCGGATCTTGGCGGCGGCCAAGCCGATCTCGGTGTCCTCGTTCTCCACCACATCGACCACGGTGAGGCGCCGCTTGATGGTCATCTCGCCGGACTTGGGATCGATATGCACCTGGATGTCGTGCTCAGCGCCGTAGCGCGAGCGCGCCGCCTTTTGGATCGCTTCCTCGATGGAGGCGATGACAATTTCCTTGTCGATCGACTTTTCGCGGGCGACCGCGTCGGCGATCTGCAGAAGTTCGAGCCGGTTGGCGGAAATGCCGGTGGCCATGAGTTCACTCCTCGTCTTCGGACGATTCCAGGGATTCAGATTCAGTTTGCAGGCGGGCTTCGCGTTCGCTGGCCCCGCGTTTGAGCAACTCGTCGCTGAGCACGAGCTTGGCTTCAATGATCCAGGCGAAAGGCACATAGACGGTCACGTCCGCCTCGTCCTCCTGGTCGATGCCGACATTGTTGTCCTCGACCCCGGCCAGCTTGCCGCGAAAGCGTTTACGGCCCTCGGCCAGGCGGTCCAGCTCCAGCCGGACCTCCATGCCTTCGTAGGTGACGAAATCCTTCAACCGGGTAAGAGGACGGTCGATGCCGGGGGTGGAAACCTCCAGCAGATACTCGCCCTTGATCGGATCGGCTGCGTCCAGCACGGCGGACACCGCACGCGACAGGCGGGCGCAGTCTTCCACGTCCATGGTCCCGTCCGGACGCTCGGCCATGATCTGTAGTCGGCGCGTCTGCCCGCCCATCAGGCGCAGACGCACGATCTCATAGCCAGCGGCCTCGGCCACGGGGTCGAGCATGTCGATAAGACTGCGATCTTCGGGGGTTTTCCCGCGCACGGTCCTTGAGCCAACAAAAAAGCGGCGGGCCGGGTGGCCGCCGCTCGAACGCGCCATCCAGCGCAGACGATCGATGTGGGGGCTTTATAGCGCGCGGTTTTGGGTTTGTCAGCCCCGTTGGTGAGGCGTTTCAAGCACTCGGCGCCTTGATCTTCGCGAGCACTGTCTCCGGTGTCTGATTTGCTCGATTCTTTTCGATCCAAATATCTTGCCAGCCGCCGCCCGCCCCGAGCGAAGGCCGTTGACCGATCAGCCACCCGTCACGCCCATCCCAAACAATCCGAACGGGGCCGGATTTAGACTCGAAGACGCACCACCAGCTCCCGAAGTCTTGGCGGCTGTAGTCCGCGCCGTCCACGGCAAGGCTCTTCGACCGCTTCGCGGCGCGCTTTTGGCGCGGCCTTGACGCAACCGGACTGGCGAAGAACGCTCCGCCAATGGCGATTTAGGGAGAATTGCGACTATATTTTAACCCGCTCGTCCCCGCGTAGGCGGGGACCCAGGCTTTTTTGGTTCATGGCGTTCTATACCTACATCCTCGCCAGCGATCGCAACGGCACGCTCTATGTCGGCATGACCGATGACTTGAACCGTCGAATGTTCGAGCATCAAAGCAAGGCCATCCCGGGGTTCACGGCCAAGTACGGCGTGACCAAGCTGGTTTGGTATCAACAATTCGAGACCCGCGAGGCGGCTTTTTCCCGGGAGCGCGCGATTAAAAAGTGGAACCGGCTATGGAAGCTGCGGCTGATCGAGCGGTTCAATCCTGGATGGCGGGATTTGGCTTTGGACTTGGAGCCCAACTAACAAAAAAGCCTGGATCCCCGCCTTCGCGGGGAGGAGCGGTG
>JBEHYN010000053.1:0-14020 GCA_048498155.1 Pseudomonadota bacterium
TTCGCCACGCGCTACGACAGACGAGCCATCCACTTCCTCGCCTTCATCCACCTCGCCGCCGCCATGCTTTGGATGCGGTGAATGTCGATTCAGCCTAGGATTTGCAGGACGCCTGAGGCGCCCGAGAAGCGCGAACCGAAAGCGTAGTGGACCACCATCGGCGCCCCTAGGGCGACGACCGCTGCGGCCAGGCAGAAGAGCGCGGCGCTTCCGGCCAGGACGATCCGCGCCAAACGGAAGGCTTTCCCACGGTCGGTGGTCAGCAGGACGGCGACCCGGGGCATCACGATGGCGCTGAGCGGCCGATAGAGGGAGATCAGCGCCGAGGTTACCCGTTCCACGGCGCCGTAGAGCGCCGCCTGTACGGCTCCGGCCACCATGCCGAGGATGAAGACGGAGGCGCTGGTGTAGATGGTGATGGCCGCGCGGGTGATGAACAGAGGAAAGCCGTCGCGCAGAGCCGCGAACACGCTCCACAGGGACATTGGCTTCGCCGGCGCCTCGCGGAACATCAGCGCCGTTCCCAGGGCGACGGAAACCCACGCGCCGACCAATTGCATCGCCAGGGCGACGCTCACGTCAGCGGGCCTATGGACCATCAGGGCGATGCCGACGAGGGCGGCGAGCGCGCCGCCTATCTCCAGCGACACCGCTGTGAGAATCTTGCGCACCCCCTGGAAGTACCAGAAGGCGGTGGCGCCCTGTCCTATCCCCAGGACGATGGACAGAGCGATCAAGCCAGGCGCGGCTGCGAAGGTGGGATTCATCAGGCTTGCGCCCCAACCCACCAAGGCGGCCACCGGGGCGAGCAGCACTTTGGCGGCGGTGATCTTTGAGGCGATCTCGCCCCTTTCCCGCGAGGTCTTGGACAGGGCCACGTCGCGCGTGCCCGACAGGTTGAAGCCGTATTCGACCACCACCGACAAGGTCAGCGCGAGAGAGTAGGCCGTGGCGTAAAGGCCAAAGCCGCCCAGCCCCAGGGTTCGCGTCAACAGCGGATAAAGCAGAAGCGGAGACACGAACCGGAAGCAATAGCCCACATAGATCAGGGCGGAGTCCCGCACGAACTTGCTTTTGGCCGCAAGCCGAAGCGCCCGCCCCGCAAAGGCCATCGGTTCCCCCAGCGAGGCTTCCGTCATTGAGCGGCGCTCGCGACGCTCGGCCAGTCCAGCCTCGAGGGCTGTCCCGGCGGGTTGCGCAGGGCGCCTTCCGGATAGTTTTCCGGATGAAGAATCCGCTCGGTCACTTCGGCCCAGGACAGGGGCGCCGCCTCGGGCCCGCGCGCCGGCGCCGAGAGCGCCGCGCGGATGGCGTTCTGGATAGAGAGGTTGTCGCCCGGCTTGTAGCCGAAGCGAGAGAGCGAATGACCGACCGCAAAGTAGGGGCAAACCGAAGGTATGCCGAAGTATCCATACTGTATCAGCTTCATCGAAGTGTCTGATAAGTAGTACGGTGTCGACGCGTTTCTGTAAGGCGCAATCGCGAGATCAGCGTACTTGATGTATGGTATGGTTTTTCGGTGGGGCATCTCCGGATAATGCACAACGCTTGACGGTAGCGCTGAGGCGCGTTTGCCAGAACCGATGACGTGAAAGGTTATGCTCGGAAAAGCGTCCACGGCTCGGTGAAAAAAATCCGCATCGAACAGCATGGATCCCACGGACACGGCGTTCAATCCTGATTGGTAAGGAGATTCCACCTCGTCAACCTCGAGGGCGTCGATCCCATGCGGCACGTGGAAGACGTGAATGGGCGCGGGAATGGCGGTGGCCAGAAGCGGCGAGGGAACCCGAGCCCCGCTCACGGCCCCGGCATTGCGGCGGAAAGTCTCTGACAGATAGTGGGCGCACTTGATCGTCGTCAGATCGTCCGACGCTATGTAGATGATCCGCGCATTGGGGTTCCATACCTTCAGTTCGGACAAAAACAGCACCGGCAGTCCCGATTCCACAAGGATCACGGTGGCGCCTCTGGCCCAATCCTGCAGCACCTGAGGGGCGTGGTTGCGATACATCTCGAACATCAGCGCCTCCCCCCCGCGCAGGAAGGAAGCGCCGAGGTTGAACGGGTGGGTGATGGTCCGCCATAGGAAGCAGTCGACGCCGTCGTGACGCCCCACTGCGTTTACGGGGATGTTCTGCCCAAGCCTGGGATCGCGTCCGCGCAGGTCGGTGAGCGGGCTGAATCCCAGCGAAAACATCCGGGTGGTTCCGCGCTTGGCCAACTCGCGCGTGATGAAATGCATGTTCGCTTTTCGAGCCGACCTATAGTCGTGACCGCTCAGCACTAAGAAATTTTCGCTACTCATCAGAACTAATCCCAACAGACGGATGCGGAATTCTTATGCTGCGGCGCCGCATCGCCCAGGCATCCGCCAAAAAGAACCGTTTCGGCTCGGTAGGCATGATCAAGGGTGTCGGCCACAAGGGCATCCTTTTACCGTCCGCCCGACCCTGTCTGATCGCATCGCGCCCTCAAAGCGTTGGCGGGGCGCTGGGGGCCGATTGTGTCGCGTCGCCCGAAAATCGCCCAGGCGCCTCCTGGTTTCGGCGCAGTCTTGCGCCACAACCAGCCGTCGAGTGCGTGAATTTCGCGGTTGAGGCGTGGCCTGCCGCGGGCAAAAACGGGCGAAAAATGCCGCAGCGCACCCTAAAAATGGTGCAGCGCAGTCCAATTTCCCCGTTGTGTTCTATTTTTGTTCTTGATCCGGGCCTGGGTATCTGCTGGGATTGTGCATAACTTATGTGTTCAACCGCACCTTGCCTGAGGCCCTCCGCATGTTGGCCCGCTGCGTATCGATTGCCTTTCAAGGCGTAGAGGCCCGGCGCGTGGACGTTGAGGCCCAACTCACCGGCGGGGAGGTCAAATTCTTCATCGTCGGTTTGGCCGACAAGGCGGTGACAGAAAGCCGCGAGCGGGTGCGGGCGGCCTTCGCTGGCCTGGGCCTGGCCATGCCTAGTCGGCGCATCGTGGTCAATCTGGCCCCCGCCGATCTGCCCAAGGAGGGCAGTCATTACGACCTGCCCATCGCCCTGGCCCTGATGGCCTCCATGGGCGTGTTGCCGATCGACGCCCTGCAGGACTGGGCGGCGGTGGGCGAACTGGGGCTGGACGGCCAGATCGCGCCGGTGACCGGCGCTTTGCCGGCCGCGATCGCCGCCGACGGCATGGGGCTCGGACTGATCTGCCCGGAGGCCAACGGCGCCGAGGCGGCCTGGGCGGGCGGCGCGCGCATTCTCGCGCCGCGGTCTCTGATCGGAGTGGTCAATCACTTTCGGGGCTCACAGGTCATGCGTCCGCCCGAGCCCGGGCCGATGATCGAGGGGCCGGCGGCGGCGGACCTGCGCGACGTGCGCGGCCAGGATAGCGCCAAGCGAGCCTTGGAAATCGCCGCAGCCGGGGGCCACAACCTACTGTTCATCGGCCCTCCGGGCTCGGGCAAGTCGATGCTCGCTCAGCGCCTGCCGGGGCTATTGCCGCCCCTGTCCGCCCAGGAACTGCTTGAAACCTCCATGATCCAATCGGTGGCGGGCCTTATCGCGCGCGGCGCATTGACCCGCGCCCGGCCTTTTCGCGCGCCGCACCATTCCGCGAGCATGGCCGCTCTCACCGGCGGCGGGATCAAGGCCAAGCCGGGCGAGGTGTCCCTGGCTCATAACGGCGTGTTGTTCCTGGACGAATTGCCGGAATTCGCGCCCCAGGCCCTGGACAGTCTGCGCCAGCCCCTGGAGACGGGCGAAGTGGTGGTGGCCCGGGCCAACGCCCACATCCGCTATCCGGCGCGGGTTCAGTTGGTGGCCGCGATGAACCCCTGCAAATGCGGTCACGGGGGTCTGGGCCGCGGCGCCTGCGGCAAGGCCCCCCGCTGTCAACGCGACTACCAGCACAAGATATCCGGGCCCCTGCTGGACCGTATCGACCTACAGATCGAGGTTCCCGCCGTGTCGGCCGCCGATCTGGCCTTGCCCGCGCCATCCGAAGGTACGGCCGAGGCCGCCGCTCGCGTGGCCCGAGCCCGGGCCATTCAGGCCGAGCGGGCGCAACGGCTGGACTGCCCAAGCCTTAACTGTCGGCTGGAAGGCGACGCCCTTGCCGCCGCCGTGTCCTTAGACGCCTCGGCCCAGGCCCTGCTCACCCGCGCGGCCGAAGCGGGCGCCCTGACCGCCCGGGGCTGGGCCCGCACCTTGCGCCTTGCCCGCACGATCGCCGACCTGGACGGAGCCGGGGGCGTGCGGCGAGTGAATGTGGCGGAGGCGCTGATCTATCGCCGCAGCCCGGTCGCCGATTTGGCCGGGACAAACGATCCGCTTGCGCCTAAATCGAAGCACGCCTGAACGGTCTCAGGTCCCGCGGGGGGTGCATGTCGACCGATGAGCACAGGGTAGTGCGCTTTATCACGGGCCTGCTGCTCGCTGCGGTCGCCTTTTTGGGCGTCGCCCATATCGCCTTTTTGCCCCCTTGGGAGGGGTTCGACGAAACCGCCCACTGGTCATACATCCAGGAGTTGTCCGACACAGGCCATGGGCCGCGCTACGGCGTGGACGGGCTTTCCGCGGACCTGGCGGCCTATCCGGGACCCATGGCCTACGGCGCCGCGCCGCCGTTCGAACAGATTGGCCGGCCGACCTATCGCAGCTACCGCCTGACCGGCGCGGGCCCGATCATTGGGACCCCAAGCCGCTACGTCAGCGACGGCGGGCGTAACTGGCAGGCCCAGCATCCGCCGATGTACTACGCACTGATGGCGCCGCTCTACCGCGCCTCGCACGCCCTGGGCTGGGTCGACCATCTGCTGGTCTTGCGTCTGGTCTCATTCGCCATGGCCTTCGCCGGGTTGAGCATCGGCGTCTTGGCTACTCTACGGTTCGCCGGCCCGGTCGGCCGTTGGACTGGACCGATCATGGCTGCCTGGCCCTTCCTGTTTCCTCAGTTCTTTCCCGAGTTCGCCCGGTTGGGCAATGACAGCCTTTGCCTTCTGCTGGCCTCCTGCGCCTGGGCTATGCTGCTGAGACTGCTCGGCGGGCAAGGCCGCTGGGCCACCGCCGCCATTTTGGGCGTGAGCCTGGGCCTGGGGCTGCTGACCAAGGCCTTTTTCCTGCCCATCGGCGCAGGAGTCGCGGCGATGCTCGCGGCCCATTGGTGGGCGACAGGGCGACGGCCTGCGACGCTCGTGCATGCCGCGCTGGCGGGCGGCGTGGCCTTGGCGATCGGCGCTTGGTGGTACATCAGCAAGGACCTGCAGACCGGCGACCTGACGGGCTCGGACGAATTCATCCGCTTCAACCAGGCTGGAGGCCTGGGCCGCTTGGCCCAGGGCGTCTCGCTGACGAATCTGGTCCGGGGCGTGGGGGTGCTCGGCGGCGCCTTTGTTTGGGCGGGAACATGGTCTCTCGCACGGCTGCCTGAAATTCTCCTTCTGCCGCCGATCCTGCTGCTGGGACTCACCCTATGGAGCTATCTGCGCGGACTGACCCCCGGCGATCTGATCGGTTGGGCGCCCCTCGCCTTGACCCTGCCGATGCTAGCCGGGCTGCTCTATCACCTGCTGGTGTGGGCCACGGGCGTCGGGGCGGTCACGCCGGGTTGGTATTTGCACATCCTGGCGGCGCCGCTAGGCCTGGCGGTGGCCAGGGGGTGGACCCGGCCTCGCGTACTCGGCGTTCTGAGCCTGCTCACGGTGCTCTATTCGGCGGCCGCCTGGGCCTTCCAGCTGTCTTTGTTCAGCGGATGCGCGGCCAAACTGGGCGCTGACAAGCATTACAACCTCGCCGGGGCCGGCTGCTTTGTCGATCTGCCCGTCCTGTCCGCCCTAGGCCATCCGCTCCTGGGGTTCGTCTGTCTGGCCGCAGGCGTGGTTTTGGCTGTCATCGCGGCGGCGCAGATCTTCGGGGCGGCCGGACCGGGTAAGGCTGACTTTTTGTCCCTGTCGCGCCTGCGGGGCCTATTGAGCGCCCGGGCCGGCGCGCCCACCTAAAACCAATCCACCGCGCGCAGGCTTGTGCGCTCGCATTGTTTCCCCCGACAAGGATCGATCAAAATGTCCGTTGAGCCCATCAAGTCCGAAGTTCGGCAACTCCTGGCGCAGGCCGATGAGAAGCTGAGGCGGGCCCAGCATCTGCATAGCCAGGGCTCGGAGTCCGAAAAAGTCACGGCGGCGGGTCAGCTTGTGTTCCTAAATCGCCAGAAGCAGGAACTGGAGGCGCGCATCGCGGAGCTCGAGCACTCAGACAATGGCGGCGGGGCGACAACGAGCCAATGGTTTAAGGAAGACTGGATGCTGCTGATGCAGCGGCTGGACGCCTTTATCGACGGACGCTGACGCTACTGCGCGCCGGTCTCGTCCACACCGTCATGCTGCGCCACGACGGCTCGCGCGACCTCGGCCATCAGCGTCTGACGGTCGGGGATGGGTTTGCGGGTCGCGGCGATCATCACCGCTACGGCGTAGGTCCGTCCGTCCGGCGCGGTGAGCAGTCCGACATCGTTGTAGCCGGTGGACTCGTCCGCCAAATCCTGGCCGGTGCCGGTCTTGTGGGCGATGTCCCATCCCGGCGCGATCCCCGCCTTCAGCCGCATCGGGCCGGTCTGCGCCATCTGCAGGATCTGCAAGAATCGGGCGGTGGAGGCGGGCGAGAGCAGCTCGCCCCGTTTCAGGCGGCTTAGGCCGCCGACCACGGCGATGGGCGAGGCGCCGTCGTCGGGGTCCGCCACATAGGCGTCCAGCTTGGCTTGACGTAGGGCGGGAGGCAGCTGATCGCGCGCGTCCCAAAAGGACCGGCCGAAGGAGTACTCAGCCCGCCACTCCAGCCCGGCAATCTTCGCTTCAAGAAGGCTTTCCAGCCCGCCCGCCCGGATCGGTCCAAGCCGCCGACGGTCGATCAGCCGCCGCACGGCTCCGCTCGGCAGCTTGCGGATCAGAATGTCATTGGCGGCGTTGTCGCTTTGCGCGAGGGACCAGGCCAATAGACCATCGATGCTGGTGGCGTAGGCGTCGCCCTCCAGCATCTTCTGCATGGGCTGATTGAACACGCTCATGTCGGCCGAACGCACCACCACCGGGTCGGTCAGCCCTATTTGCCCCCGATCAGCGGCGTCGAACACCGCAAGGGCCACCCAAAGCTTGGCGACGCTTTGCTGGGGATAGAGCGTGGTTCCGTCGTAGGCGGCGACCCACCCGTCCTGGACGTCCTCGACGGCCAATCCCACCTTGCCGTCGAAATTCAGGGCCAGGGCCTCCAGGCGCTGGGATAGCTGTTCCGGCGCCGGGCCCCTTGGCCGCAGGGTAAGGTGGGCAGGCGGCTCCAAGTCCAGGCCGGCGCAGGCGCAGGCGCTGAGGATCAGGGCGCAGCCTAGGGCCACGGCCGCGCGTGCGCGGGGCGCCCGTCGTATCAGGCGAGCGCCTTGATCGGCTTGCGCGGCTTGAGCAAGGGCTTGATCGCATCGGTGCCGAACAGGGCGATGGCAGCATTGCGCCAGGCGCTGACCTTGGGCGCGCTCAGGGCGCGGGCGAAATAATAGGTGGCGATGGTGGCGCTTAGCAGATGGATCTTTGATACGGAGGTGAAGGCTCCGTCCGTCTGGTCTTTCTTGCGCCGGAACAGCCGAGCTACCGCCAGGCCGACCTTCAGCAGTAGAAGCCCGCCGAAGACGTCGAACGCCAAATGGCCTGGGCGAATCCTATGCAGGCGAATTTGCGGCGCATGGATATGACGGACGTGATGCTCATGAACCGCCCCCGCATCGGCCGTCGCCGAAGCGCCCGTCGCGTCTACTAGGGCAGGGACTTCCGCCATGCCGTCGATAGGCGGCGCATCGCCGATGGGTTCGGCGGCAGCGTCCGCCAGGACGACCGGAGTCTGGGCCACCCTGCGGTCATGCTGGCGCTTGTCTTCCGCTAGAAGCTGTTCGACCAGAAGCCCAACCCCAATACCGACGATATTGGGATGATTGCGGCACAGTTCAGCCAGGGTTTCGATGAACGCTCGACCGTGGTGGCCGTGGTCCCGCAACCCGAGATGGAAGGTGTGCTGGGCCAGATCCGCAGCCTTTTCCATGTCCGTTCCGGCCATGGCGCTGATACTTTGGAATAATCCCGGCATGATAGGCCAATGCTGAAGAGACGCGTCGTCTCAGCCTAGCGGAAGCAGCCCTCCGCGACCACTGGGCGCCGCGCGAGAGGCGAATCGGTCAACCCCAATCACGCGTCTTTGCGCTATTTCAGCCACAGAGCGGAACAGATTCCCGGTGCGACCTTCCAGCGGCTTGATCGAACCAGGATAGTTGGAAAAGCTGGGCTGGCGAGGGGGATGAGTCCTGCGCGTGACGCCCTTCGACGCGGCAATGCGTGAAGCGGCTTTAGAAGACTTTCGCGCCATACGAGCGCAGGGCGGCCCCGGAAACGGAGCCGCCCTTTCTGTTTGCGGGGCCCTGAGCTAGTCCAGGGCGATCTGTTCGCCCGTGGGACCCGCCATGCCTACCCTGACCCCGTTTCATCTCGCCTTTCCGGTTGACGACCTGGACGCCGCCCGACGCTTTTACGGCCAGGTCCTGGGTTGTCCGGAAGGGCGCAGCACGGCGGACTGGATCGATTTCAATCTGTTCGGCCACCAGATCGTCGCTCACCGGGTCCAGCGTGCGGCTGCCGAGTCGGGGCGTAATCCGGTGGACGGCCACAATGTGCCGGTGCCCCATTTCGGCGTGGTGCTGAGCCTGCAGCAGTTCGACGCCCTGGCCGCGCGGGTGCGGGCGGCGGGCGTCACGTTCGGCATCGAGCCCCATGTCCGCTTCAAGGGACAGGCGGGCGAACAGGCCACCATGTTCTTCTACGACCCGGCCGGAAACGCCTTGGAGTTCAAGGCCTTCGCCGACATGGGCCAATTGTTCGCGCGCTAATCCGCAGCGGCGTCGATCGCCTGGGCCAGGGCTACGTCCCGCTCGGTGACTCCGCCCGCCACGTGAGTGGCGAGCTGAATGTCCACCCGGTTGTAGACATTGAACCACTCCGGGTGATGGTCCATCTGCTCCGCTGCCTGGGCGACCTTGGCCATGAAGCTGAACGCTTGAACGAAGTCATGGAAGTGGAAGGATTTGACGATGGCGTCACGGTCCGGGACGGCGGCCCAGCCGTCCAAGCGCGCTATGGCGGTCTGCGCGCCGATCACGGGCGGAATCTTCGTCATTGGCCTTCACCAGACGGAAAGACTGATGGGCCTAGTCTGCGCGCCATGGACCTGTCCCCGTCAAGCCCCTTTCCGCTTGTCGCTGCCCCGCCGAGCGTCCCCGCCGCGGACGTCGATCGCTCGCGATTCGCCTTCCATGGCGGCGGGTTGGCGACCCTGCTGGCCAGGCTTGGCCGCCCGCGAGGCGTGCTGATCGTCACGCCGAACCTGGACCATCTGCGTTTGCTGGACCTGTCGGCGGCCCTGCGGCGCGCCTACCGCAGCGCCGATGTGGTGCTCAACGACAGCCGTTTCCTCGACCGTCTGTGCCTGGGCGGCCGGGTGCTGACCCTGCCGGGGTCGGAGTTGGCCCCTATGATGCTGGATCGGGCGCCGGCCGGGGCCAAGGTCCTGGTGATCGGCTGCGATGAGGCGGTGCAGGCCGACCTGCCCGCGCGCTATCCTCAACTGGCCTTCGCTTTTATCGAGCCCTCCATGGGCTTCATCCGCCGTCGCGCCGAGCGGCGTGACCTGGCCAAGGCGGCCCTCGCCGAGCGGCCGTCGATGGTGTTCGTGTGCACCGGCGCGCCGCAGAGCGAACTGTTGGCCGCGCAGATGAAACGGGCGGGGCTCAAGGCCGACATGTTGTGCTGCGGTTCGGCCTTCCATTTCCTGAGCGGGACCGCGACGCGGGCGCCGGTCTGGGCCCGCCGGCTGGGCGGCGAATGGGCCTGGCGTTTCGTGCTGGAGCCACGCACCCGCAAGCGCTACCTGGCCGACGCGCTGTTCCTGGCGCGCAACGTTTTGGGCTTCCTGTCGCTCAGGCTGACCGGCCACGCGCGGCTCGGGCGCTATGAGATCGGACGCTAGCTGCGGCCTACGGCCTCCTCGAACGCCGCAGCCGCCGCCTTGGGCCGCCCATCGTCGTCGAAGAACAGGGGCGCGTCGGTTCCGTCGCCCGCATTGGGCGGATGGCGCAGCCAGGAATCCTGATCGCGTACGCCCCAGGTGGTGAAGGCGTAACGCTGCGCCGAAGGCAGGGCGGCCAGGGCTTCGCCGGCTTCCCCAGCCAGCCGGGCCTGGGCGTTGAGCTTGGCCTGCCGGCTCATCAGGCGGGCGCCCTGCAGCGTCACATCGAATTCCGAGATGTGGATTTTCAAACCCGTGGAGGCCAGATCGCGGATCGCCGCCTTGATCGCGCCGGGCGCCAGGTCGGTGGATAGATGCGTCTGGGCGCCCAGGCCGTCCAACGGCGCGCCCTGTTTCATCAGGCTCTCCACCAGGCGCAGGAAAGTCAGCCGTTTCTTAGGATTGCTCTCCAGATTGTAATCGTTGAGGAACAGAGCCGCATTCGGGTCGGCCTGGCGGGCGTATTTCAGGGCTGTGGCCACATAGTCCATGCCCAGCGCCTGCCGCCACAGGCAGGGGCGATAGCCGTCGCCGTCCTCGGCCACTGGCTCATTGACCACGTCCCAGCCCAACGCCTGGCCACGATAGCGCCCGGCCACCGCCAGGATGTAGTTGGCGTAAGCCTTCTCAAAGGCGGCTCGATCGTGCGCCAGTCGCTCGAAGGGCGGCGGAGAATAGATATACCAGATCAGGTTGTGCCCATGCAGGCGCAGGCCATTTTGCCGGGCGAAGTTGGCGATGAAGTCGGCCTTGGCGAAACTGAAGGTCCCGTCCGGCTGGAGGATCTGCTCCATCTTCATCTCCCAATCGGCGGTGATCTGGGAGAAATTTGCCAGTAGAACGGCGCGATAGCTTGCATCTTCCAAACCGCCGACCGAGATGGCCGCGCCGACGGGAAAAGGCGCGACCGACTTGAGCGGCGCCAGGGTCAGGGGCGCCGGCGGCGTTTGCGCTTGCCCACGGCAGGCCGCCAAGGCGAGCGCCGAGGCCACGACGACGCGGCGGGAGGGTGAGGCGCGGTTCATGCCGCCATGCTGCCCTGGCCGGGTTGATTTTGTGTTCGTGGTTCAATCCACCTTCGCTGTGCTGTGACGCCGGTGCAAATCTTGCTAGGAGCGAACGGGGCGAGCGAACCGGGGAATCGGACATGTGCGGCATTATCGGTATCGTCGGAACCTCGCCGGTAGCGCCCCGCCTGATCGAGAGCCTCAAGCGCCTGGAGTACCGGGGCTATGACTCCGCCGGGGTCGCCGCCCTGGTCGGCGGCCGCATCGATCGCCGCCGGGCTAAGGGCAAGATCGTCGCCCTGGAAGCCAAGCTCGCCGCCGAGCCCTTGGGCGGGACGGTCGGCATCGGCCACACCCGCTGGGCCACCCACGGCGTGCCCGAGGAGCACAACGCCCACCCCCACGTCGCCGGCAAGGTGGCTGTGGTGCACAACGGCATCATCGAGAACTTCGCCGAGCTGAAGGCCCAGCTGATCGCCGGCGGGGCGGTGTTTACCAGCGAGACCGATACCGAGGTGATCGCCCACCTGATCAACGTCAACATCCGTGCGGGTCTGGATCCCCTGCCCGCATTCAAGGCGGCGCTGGACCGGCTGCACGGCGCCTATGCCCTGGCGGTGCTGATCGAGGGCCACGACAATCTGGTGCTCGGCGCCCGGCGCGGCAGCCCCCTGGTGGTGGGCCTGGGCGAGGGTGAAATGTTTCTGGGCTCCGACGCCCTGGCCGTGGGCCCCTTCACCAACCGCGTGGTCTATCTGGAGGACGGCGACTATGTCGCCATCGGCCATGCCCAGGCCCTGATCTTTGACCGCCACGGCGCCGTCGTCGATCGCCCGGTCAAGACCGTCGCCGCCTCGGCCGCCCAGATCGAAAAGGGCAATTATCGCCACTTCATGGAGAAGGAAATCCATGATCAGCCCGAGGGCTGCCAGCACACCATCGCGGCCTATGTCGACGCGCTGCAGGCGCGCGCGACGGTGCCCGGCGGCGTCGACTGGGCGGCGCTGGAGCGCATCCAGATCGTGGCCTGCGGCACCTCCCATATCGCCGGCGTGATCGGCAAATATCTGATCGAAAAGCTGGCCGACCTGCCGGTGGACGTGGAGATCGCCTCGGAGTTCCGCTACCGAGAACCCGCAATCCGCTCAGGCGCCCTGGCCATCGCCATGTCCCAGTCGGGCGAAACCGCCGACACCCTGGCCGCCCTGCGCTATTGCCAGGCCAAGGGCATGAAGAGCGCCGCGGTGGTCAACGCCACGGAATCCACCATGGCCCGCGAGGTTGATGTGGTGTGGCCGATCCATTGCGGGCCCGAAATCGGCGTGGCCTCGACCAAGGCCTTCACCGCCCAGGTCTGCGTGCTGACCGCCATCGCCGTGGCGGCGGCCCGTGCGCGCGGGCGCATCGACGAGGCCGAGGAACAGCGCTTGGTGCGCGCCCTGCTGGAAGCGCCGCGCCTGATCGCCGAGTCCATCCAGCTGGAAGACGCCGTGCGCGCGGTGGCGGTGGAGATCGCCAAGGCCCGCGACGTGCTTTATCTGGGGCGCGGCGCCATGTCGGCCCTGGCCCTGGAGGGCGCCCTAAAGCTGAAGGAAATCAGCTATATCCACGCCGAGGGCTACGCCGCTGGGGAATTGAAACACGGCCCCATCGCCCTGGTGGACGAGCACACGCCGGTGATCATACTGGCGCCCTACGACAGCTATTACGAAAAATCCGCCTCCAACATGAGCGAGGTGATGGCCCGCGGCGGCCAGGTGGTGTTCATCACAGACCCCGAAGGCGCAGTCCAAGCCCCCGCCGGCGCCCGCGTGGTCATGACCGCCCCCTCCTGCGACCCCCTCATCGCGCCTTTGGTGATGTCCGCCCCCATCCAGCTTCTGGCCTACCATGTGGCCGTGCTGAAAGGCGCGGATGTGGATCAGCCGCGTAATTTGGCCAAGTCGGTGACGGTGGAGTAGGGGGCTCGGGTCCAGCCTCCCTTCCCCCTCGAGGGGGGAAGGGGTAGGGGATGAGGGTGGTCGCGCCCCTCCTTTCCGAATGAACAGTTGAGGCGCCGCCTCCTGCGTTTTCTTCTAAGGCGGACTGCCTCCACCCCCATCCCTGCCCTTCCCCCATCGAGGGGGAAGGACGCTTAATTCTGCGATCGGTCATGACCTCCCTCGGCCAAAAACCCCACGGCCCGTTGCGCTCCTACGGCCGCATCAAATCCCGGCAGATCAAGGCGCGGTCGGCGGACCTGCTGGCCACGCGTCTGCCGCAGCTCAGTCTGGACCTGTCCGCCCCCATCGATCCCATGGCTCTCAAGCCCGACGCCGCCGAAGTGTGGCTGGAGATCGGTTTTGGCGGGGGCGAGCACATGGCGGCTCAGGCTCAGACCCGGCCCGATGTATTGGTCATTGGCGCCGAGCCCTTCCTCAACGGCGTGGCCAGCGCCATAGGCCATATAGAACAACATTCGTTGACCAATGTTCGCCTGGCCCAGGCCGATGCGCGCGATCTGCTCGCCCGCCTGCCGGATGAATGCCTGGAGCGGGTTTTCATCCTGTTCCCCGACCCCTGGCCCAAGGCGCGGCATAACAAGCGGCGGCTGGTACAGGAACCGGTCTTGAACGAGATCGTGCGGGTGCTCAAACCCGACGGCCGTCTGAGATTCGCCACCGACTGGGCCGACTACGCCGCCTGGACCCTGGAGCGGGCGCTCAAAACCCCCGGCCTGACCTGGACCGCCCACAGCGCCGACGACTGGCGCCGCCCACCGCAGGACCACGTGACCACGCGGTATGAGAGCAAGCGGCTGGGCGATTGTGAGCCGGTGTGGCTGGAGTTCCTACGTGCTCCACCGCTCGCGGGAGCTTTGCGATAGTCGCTGCCCGACGCCCTGGTCTTGATGGATATGGGCCTGGTGTGACGCTTAGGGCGGGCGTCTGGCTGTGTTGTTCTGGT
>JBEHYN010000054.1:0-13147 GCA_048498155.1 Pseudomonadota bacterium
CCGATTTCGCCGCCGCCTGCGCCGCCGCCGGCCTGACCTTCATCGGGCCGAGCCCGACCACCATGCGCCGCCTCGGCGACAAGGTCGCCGCCCGCAACCTCGCCGTCTCGGTCGGCGTTCCGGTGATGCCGGCGACCGAGCCGCTCGGCAACGACATGGACAAGGTTCGCGAGGCGGCCGCAGGGATCGGCTACCCGGTGATGCTCAAGGCCTCGTGGGGCGGCGGTGGCCGCGGCATGCGCGTCATGGGGTGGAGGCACAGGTGGGACAAGACATGGCGAAGGAGGCGGCGCGCCTCCAACGCCCCATCGGAAATGTCGCGCGACCACCCCCATCCCTGCCCTTCCCCCCTCGAGGGGGAAGGATTTCTAGATTTACACATCGAAATCCAGCCCTAGGTCCGAATAGAACCCGCGTTCCTCGGCCCAGTTTTCCTTGACCTTGACGTGGAGGAACAGGTGCACCGGCTGGCCGAGGATTTCGGCGAGGTCGGCGCGGGAGGCTTCACCGATCCATTTCAGGGTCTGGCCGCCCTTGCCCAGGACGATGGGGCGCTGCCCCTCGCGCTCAACATAGATGGTCTGCTCGATGCGCACGCCGTTCTTCTGCTCAGCGAAGGCGGTGGTCTCCACCGCCGCCGCATAGGGCAGCTCTTCGTGCAGGCGCAGATAGATCTTCTCGCGGGTGATCTCGGCAGCCAGCAGGCGCTGGGGCAGATCGGCGGTCTGGTCTTCCGGATAGAGCCAAGGGCCGGCCGGCATGCGTCCGGCCAGCTCCTGTTTCAGGTCGTCCACGCCCGCGCCGGTCGCGGCGGAGATCATGAACACCCGGTCGTAGATGTCGTCGGCGAATAGGGTGTGGGCGATGGCTAACAGGTTTTCGCGCTTCATATGGTCGATCTTGTTGATCGCCAGGATCGCCTTGCTGCCCGCCCCGCGCAGCCCCTCGATGATGGTCTGGACGTCAAAGGCCGCGCGCTTGTCGGCCCCCTGGGCCTCGCCCTGCTGGAACGCCCACTGGGCCTGAGCGTCGACCAGATGCACGGTGACGTCGGCGTCCTGCGCCCCGCCCCAGGCCGAGCGAACCATGGCCCGGTCCAGCCGTCGGCGCGGGGTGAAGATGCCCGGCGTGTCGATCAGCACGATCTGAGCCTGGCCCTCCATGGCCACGCCGCGCACGGGAAAGCGCGTCGTTTGCACCTTCTGGGTGACGATGGTGACCTTGGAGCCGACCAGGCGATTGACCAGGGTGGATTTGCCCGCATTGGGCGCCCCGATCACGGCCGCGAACCCGGCCTTCTTAGTGTCTTTAGTCATCGTCCGGCCTCTCGCGCCAGCAAGGCCTGAGCCGCCAGCTTTTCGGCCGCCTGGCGCGACTTGCCCTGTCCGCCGGCCGGAGCAAAGCCCTCGACGGTCACTTCGATTTGGAACACCGGCGCGTGGGCGGGGCCTTCGCGCGATACAATGGCATAGGTGGGCAACGGCTTTTTCAACGACAAGGCCCATTCCTGCAGGGTGGTTTTCGGGTTGGCCGCTTCCAGATCCAGCGGCTGGTCCAACGCTTCACCCCAAAGATCGAGCACCACCGCCTTGGCCCCATCAAACCCCTGGTCCAGGTAGACGGCGGCCAGCAGAGCCTCGCAGGCGTCCGCCAGCACCGTATCGTTGCTGCGCAGGCCCTGCGCCTTGGGCACGTCCATCGCCTCGGCCAGACCGGCTTGGACCGCGATCTGCGCGCAGACCTTTCGGCTGACCAGATGGGCGTAGTGCTTGGCGAGGATTTCCGGGCCGGCCTCAAGGTTCCGGCGCGACAATTCCTCGGCGATGATCAGCCCCAGCACACGGTCGCCCAGAAACTCCAGCCGCTCATTATGCAGCACGCCGCTGCGGCCTTGGCCGAGCTTTGACGCATGGGTCAGGGCGCGGTCAAGCAAGGCGCGATCCTGGAAGCTCATGCCCAGGCGGCGCTCAAGGGCGGCGATTGCGGCGGCCCTGGAGCTCATTGAGACGGGATCAATGCAGGATGTTGAAGAAGCGGCTCGGACGGGCGTTCATAACCCAGGTCCAGGGCTTGAACAGGGACGCACCCTTACTCCAGGAGAGCAAGACCAGCTCGGCCTTGCCTTCCAGGTTTTCCGCCGGAACGAAGCCTACCCCGTCGTTGTCGGGCGAAAAGCGGCTGTCCAGCGAGTTGTCGCGGTTATCGCCCATGAAGAAATACTCGCCCTTGGGCACCAGGAACGGATGGTCGCTGTTTTCCGCCGGATCGTCCGGATTGACCTGATAGGTGGTGTAGGTCTTGCCGCTGGACAGGGTCTCCACCAGCTTGTCGGCCTTCTGTTCAAAACCGCCGATGTCGATGTTGGCGGTCCCCGACAGCTTCTGCGGAATGGGCTGATCGTTGATGAACACCGTGCCGTGGCGCACTTCCACCTTGTCGCCGGGCAGGCCGACCAGGCGTTTGATGTAGTCCACGTGCGGGTCGCGCGGCAGCTTGAACACGATGATGTCGCCGCGATGGGGCTCATGCATGAATAACCGGCCGTGCGAAATCGGCGGGCTGATCGGCAAGGAATAACGGGAGAAGCCGTAGCTGAACTTGGAGACGATGATGTAGTCGCCTTCCAGCAGGGTCGGCTCCATCGATGCCGACGGGATGGTGAAGGGCTGGAACAGCAGTACGCGCAGCACCAGCGCGATCAGCAAGGCATAGATAATAGTCTTGCCGATTTCGATCATTTCGCCGGAAGCGCGCGCGCGAACCGAGGCCGATCCCGAATTGCTGGCGGTGGACATGAAGAACATTCTCTCAAATCAGCGCCGGCTTGTCGGGCTGGTGTCTTTGCTAGTCTGTCGGCGCGCGCGCGGCAAGCCGAAGCACATGTTTAGGCGAGCGCTCAGCCCCCCGAGGCGACCGCTTCGATGATGACAAAGGCTTGGGCGTAGGGGTGATCGTCGGTCAGGCTGAGGTGAATCATGGCTGTCATGCCCGGCGGGATCAGGGCGCTCAATCGTTCAGCGGCGCCGCCGGTCAGCTGCAGGGTCGGTTTACCCGAAGGCGCATTGACCACGCCCATGTCGCGCCAGAACACTCCGGCGCGCATGCCGGTGCCCAGGGCCTTGGAACAGGCCTCCTTGGCGGCGAAACGCTTGGCGTAGCTGGCGGCGCGGTCGCCCTTGCGTTCGGAGCGGGCCGCCTCCACCTCGGTGAACACCCGCTTCACGAAGCGCGGACCGAACCGGTCCAGCACCGATTTGATGCGGCGGATGTCGGCCAAATCCGAGCCGATGCCGACGATCATGGCTGAGCCCAGTTCAGGTCGCGCGCCGCATCCATCAGCGACCGCATCCGGGCGATCGCGGCCGGCATGCCGACGAAGATCGCCTCGCCGATGAGGAAATGTCCGATATTGAGTTCGGTCAGCTGGAGAATCTGCGACACCGGCCCAACGCTGTCGAAATCAATGCCGTGACCGGCGTGCACCTCCAGCCCACGGCGCGAAGCCTCGATGGCTGCTTCCTTCAGGCGGGCCAGCAGGCGGTAAGCCAGATCTTCGTGCCTGGCCTTGACCGCCTCGCAATAGGCCCCGGTGTGCAGTTCCACCACCTCGGCGCCCACCGCCTGGGCCATCTCGATTTGCTGCGAATCAGGCTCGATGAATAGGGAAACCCGGATGTTCGCCTCGCGCAGACGCGACACCACCGGGGCGATGGCGTTGTGGCCGCCGACGACATCCAATCCGCCCTCGGTGGTGCGTTCCTCGCGCCGCTCCGGCACTAAACAGGCGGCGTGCGGCCTGTGATCCAGGGCGATCGCCAGCATTTCCGAGGTCACAGCCATTTCCAGGTTCAGGGGCCGTCCCGCCTTCTGGCAAAGCGCTGATAGGGCGTCGATGTCTGAGTCCGAGATGTGCCTGCGGTCTTCGCGCAGGTGCGCGGTAATACCGTCCGCCCCGGCGGCCAGAGCCAGGCTCGCCGCCCGCAGGGGTTCGGGATGAGCGCCGCCGCGCGCGTTACGGATGGTGGCCACGTGGTCGATATTGACCCCGAGCCGCAGCCGGCTCATGCCGACAGCCTCCGGCTGCCCGGATCCTCGATGGGCCTGGCCGCCAACTCGGGCGGCAATTGATCCGCCGGATAAGCGGGCACGTCCAAGGTGGCCAGGGCGATCAGGGGTACGCCCACATCGGCCCTGCCTCCCGAACGATCAACAATGCAGCCGGCGCAGACCACCTCACCGCCCGCGTCCTTGATCGCCGCGATGCATTCGCGTGAGGACAGGCCGGTGGTGACAATGTCTTCGACCATGGCGATCTTGGCCCCGGCCGGGATGGAAAAGCCGCGCCTCAATTTGAAGCGGCCATCTTCACGCTCGACATAGAGTGAGGCGACGCCGAGTTGGCGGGCGGTCTCATAACCGGGGATGATGCCGCCCACGGCGGGCGATATCACCAAATCGACCCCCGGCGCGGCGGCCCTAATCTTGTCGGCCAGGGCCCGGCAAAGGCGCTCGGTGCGATCCGGCCGGCTGAACACCAGGTTCTTTTGCAGGAACACCGGGCTGTGCAGGCCTGAAGACAAGACAAAGTGCCCCTCGCGCAGAGCCCCGGCCGCGCGAAATTCGGCGATCACGTCATCGGCGTTCATGGGTCAGTCCTCGCACGGCGGTTCCCCTGCTGGCTAACCCCGACAAGCGGGACGCGCAAGCGCGTAGCAGGGTTACGAGATAACCCAGCCTTTAGAACAGCGACTTGGGACCGTACTCATTGTCGCCTCGACGGCCGGGCAGGAGGCCAAGAACGATCAAACCGGAAAAAAGCGTCCCGAGCCCCGCCCAAAGCCCCGTCCAGATCGAAGACGTAGTCTGGGCCACGGCTGTCCATGTTACGGCGGCCACCAGCAGACCCAGCAAAATCCAGCCGCCGGATGCGTTGAGGTCCTTAAGCCGTCGAACGAGTGTTTTGCCCAGGGAACGGGCGCTAGCCAAGGCTGAGAGGACGCAAAACGTCCCGAACAGCCAAAGGATCAGTCCAGCCACGAAATGATCCCCGAGAGCGTGCCGCGCCATGGCCCCGAGCAGATACAGGGTCCCGGCGATCACAGCGCCCAAAATCAACCAGGCGCCAAGCACAGTGAGCAATATCCAGTACTCCCTTCGACTGGCTCGCCCTTGCATCCCAACGTAAATTGAATCCGGCAGTTCGTAGATGAGATCAGAAAGATCCTCGATATTCCTGGCCTCTTGGACCCCGGTTCGGACTTTTTCCAGTCGAGCCAGCGGCGTTTGTCCCGGCTCTACGCCTTCGTAGTCGGGATTGTCCGCCTCTAGCTCGAGGTCCTGCTCTTCGAGCCCGATAACCAGTGCCTGGATGGCCGGCCAATCCAAAGTCCCGACCTGGGTGACCTCAAAATCAGCAATTCGGTAATGGATCAATAACTGCCTGGCGCGGTTAGCGAAATTGCCGTCCAGACGTAGCCGTGTCACCGGCCCGAGTTCGAAACGGCGTCCTTCGGAATCGATCAGCGTAAAGTCTTTGGGCGCCCATGGATTAGCCGCGCTGCAAAGCTCGAGGCTCGACCTATTGGAGCCAAACCAAACAGACGGCGGGTCCTCGCTTACGACCAGCACCGGGTAGCTGATGTCAGCGGCCGCCATTTTCGTCGCCCTCCAGATCACGGGCATTGATCCCCAGGGGGCGCCCCACGAGACCGTCCGGCGCCTTCTGCACGCTACGGGGTATTGCCGACACGGCCTTGCTCCTCAATGGCAGGTTGAGGAAAGGTGGCAAAAGCCTATCTGCGCCACAAGAACAAACTCGGAACTAAATGCAAAAAACCGCCTAATGCCTCACATCGATCACCGCGTAGCGATCCGCGTACACGCGGCGCCAATCGGGGCTGGACTCCAGCAGGGGGACCAGCGGGCTGGACGGCGACAGGAAGGTCCAGGTGATGCCGTAGTCCTGCACTGCCTTGTCCAAGGCGTCCTTGTCCGGCCGCATAATCGCGTCGTAGCGGGCGTTAAACTCATCGCCGAACATGTCGGTGCGCCCATCAATGAAGGTCTTCACTCCACGAAAGATCAGATAACCGCCCAGGTCATAGCTATTCAGCACGGGCTGGCGGCGGAGCGCTTCGGATGCGTGGGCCAGGGCGCTCACTGGGGACACGGAACTATCGCCCGAAGTCCCCGGCAGCATCAGCCTGCCTGCCAGGAGCAAGGCGCCGACCAAAACGGCAAAGACGGTCGCCAAGCCGATGGACCGAGCTTGGTCGGGCTGCGGCGTTTTTCGTTGTCCGACCAGCTCCGCCAACAGCGGCGCGCCAATCAGCCCAAATAGGGTCTCGTGCCGCACATGTCCGAGCGTCATGTAGAGCAGGACCAGCAGCAGGATCAGGCGGATCGGTGGGACCTTCACGCCGCGTGACAGCAGGATGTAGAGCCCGGCCAGCAGCGCGATTTCGACCGGCGGCAGGTGTTGGAAGTCAGGACTGCGCCATTCCACGATGCTGGCCAGGCTGCCCATCGCGCCGAGCTTCAGCGGGAACAACAGACCGTTCAGCCCGTGGGGCGTCAGCAAGGCGGCGAGCCCTGATCCTACGCCGAACAGGCCCCAATCCTTTACCGTCTTGCGCCAAGCCTTGGGGTCCGCGATCAGGGCCTCCAGGGCGAAGGGGCAAACCAGAGCGAGACCGAACAGGAAACTGCCATGCGCGTTAGCCCAAAGGGCCATCAGGGCCAGCCACCAGAGCGAGGGCGCTCGGCCCAAGGCGCGAGCGTCCAGCAGGGCGCCCGTCCACAGGACCAGGAAAGGCAACGCCAGAAAATGCGGACGGGCCAGCAGATTAGGCGCCAGACAGCCGACGATCAGGGCCAGGGCGAGAATCGTTCCGGTGGGGCTGAGCGATCGCTTAAGGCGCTCGGCGGTCAATCCTACTATGGCTGCGGCCGCCGCCGCTGTCAGGCCGGCGACCCCGGCCCATCCACCCGCACGATAGGCCAGGGCCATGACCACTTCAGACATCCACTCGTGCGTGTCCCAGGGCTTACCGTCGAAGGTGAAACTGAAGCTATCGACGCGGATGACCTGATGCTGGTCCAGCATCCATTGGCCCGCAGCCACATGCCAATAGCTGTCGCCGTCGCCCAGGACCTGCGGCGCGAACAGGGCCACGGCGAAGGCGAGAATTGCGGGTATCGCCACCAACGCCGCGTCTGCGGCGGCCCGCCTATCAAATTGAAAAGCCACCTATCGCCTCGCGTGCGCCTATATAGGCTAGGACGGAATGGCGATTTGCCTAAGAATTGGCTAAATTCGACGCTTTAGAAACGCCCTGCCCCTTGGCGCGGTCCACTTCCTCCACCGCCGGGCAAGCCCTCAAAGCGGCGGCGATATGGGTCAAGTGGCGAGCGTCGCGCACCTCCAGCTCAAATTCTGCGTCGAAGAAGTCCGCCTGCCGACGCTGCATGGACAGATTGACGATATTGCCCCCCGCCTCGCCAATGATGGTGCAAGCTTGGCCCAACACCCCGGGCGCGTTGCGGATGGTTGCGAAAAGACGCACGGCCGAGACCGTCGCCTGCTCAGCCAGGGCCGTCCAGTGCAAGTCTCGCCACAAGCCTTCGCGATCCTCGTACTGGGCGAGAGTCGCGCAGTCGATCACATGGACAGTGATCCGCCCTTCAGGCTCTGAAATGCCCACGATGCGATCGCCGGGCGTGGGGGTGCAGCATTCGGCGAAATGCAGCTTGGCCCCGGAGCCAAGCCCCGCGCCCCGCACGAACAGGCGAGCGTCTGGCCCATCCTGGATCCGGCGACGAGCCGTGGCGGCCGCATGTTCATCGGCCTTAAGGCCCGGAAACACCACCTCCAGCACCTGATCGGCCGGCGCGCGGCCGCGGCCCACGGCCACGAACAGCTCTTCCTCGGCGTTCACGCCGAAGCGGTCCAGGGCCGGGCGCAAGGATACCTCGCTGCGCGATTTGCCGGCGCGGGCGAAGATTTCGTCGATAGACGCGCGCCCGATCCGGCCGAGCTCCTCGCGCTCGCTCTGGCGGATATGGCGACGGATAGCGGAGCGAGCGCGGCCGGTAATGGTGAGCGAGCGCCATTCAGGCCAGGCCATGGGCTTGGCGCCGCGCACGATCTCCACCACGTCGCCGTTCTGCAGCGCGGTGCGCAGAGGCCGAAGTTCGCCGTTGATTTTGGCGCCGACCGTCGTGTCGCCCACGTCGGTGTGGACGGCATAGGCGAAATCCAAGGGCATGGCGCCGGTAGGCAGGCTGATCAGCTTTCCCTTGGGGGTGAATACGAACACCTGGTCGAGGAACATCTCCAGTTTGGCGTGTTCCACCAGATCCTCGGCATCCCCGCCGTTCTCCAGCACCTGCACCAGCTGGCGAAGATTGTTCAGCGGATCGCGTCCGCCATCCGCCTCGGCCGCCTCGGCGTCAAAGCCGTAGGAGCGGTCCTTGTAGCGCCAGTGGGCGGCCACGCCCTCCTCCGCCACCCGATCCATCACCTCAGTGCGGATCTGCAGCTCAATGCGCATGCCGCGCGGCCCCACCACCGTGGTGTGCAGCGAGCGGTAATTGTTGCGCTTGGGTGTGGAGATGAAGTCCTTGAACCGCTCCGGCACGCTGGACCAGGCCCGGTGAACGACGCCCAGGGCCTTGTAGCAATCATCCTCGGTGTCGACGATCACGCGGAAGGCATAGATGTCCGACAGCTGCGAGAAGCCGATCGATTTGCGCTGAAGCTTACGCCAAATCGAATAAGCGTGCTTTTCGCGGCCGAACACCCTGGCCGGCACGCCGACCTCTTCCAGGCGGCTTGAGACTTCCCCGCTGACAATGGCCACCGCCTTGCCCTGAGAAGCGCGAAGCGCCTCCAGCCGCCGGAGGATGGCGGTGCGCGCCCGCGGGTTGATCTGCGCGAACGCCAGTTCTTCCAGCTCGCTGCAAATACGATGGCAGCCGATGGCGCGGGCCAGAGGAGCATAGATGTCGAGAGTCTCGCGAGCGATGCGCTCGCGCTTGGCTTCCTTGGCTAGGAAGTTGAGCGTGCGCATATTGTGCAGACGGTCGGCCAGCTTGATCATCAGCACCCGCACGTCGCGCGAAATCGCCAGAATGAATTTGCGTAGGTTCTCGGCCTGCCGCAGGTGCTCCTCGTTGAGCTCCAGCCGCGAGAGTTTGGTCACGCCCTCCACCAGTTCGGCGATTTCCTGGCCGAAGAGTTCGGCGATGTCTGTCTGGTTGGCCGCCGTGTCCTCGATCACATCGTGCAGCAAGGCCGAACAGATGGTCGCGGTGTCCAACCGATAGTCGGTCAGAATGCCCGCCACTTCGATCGGATGGGCAAAATAGGGATCGCCTGACGCCCGGGTCTGACTGCCATGCATACGCATGGCGTAGACATAGGCGCGATTGAGCAGGTTCTCGTCTGCGGTGGGGTCGTAGCTCTTGACCCGTTCGATCAGCTCATACTGGCGCAGAAACTTCGGTCGGACTGGCGGCGCCTCGGGGGTGTCAGTCAGATGCGGTGGTTCAACCCCGCCGATCGGAAACGCGGTCGCGGAGTCCGCGTCGTCCAGATCCGGATCGCCGAGTGTTTCGGTCGTGATGAGGTCGGCGACGGCAGGGTCCGCCGCCTCGATGGTAAGCGGTTGTGCCCTGCGGGGGCTCAGTAGCGCTCTTCCTGTCCGCCGTCGCGGTCGCTTTGAAGGGCGCGCACAAGCTCTTGCTCGCTCATATGCATGTGCTGGGGATCGGACAGCAGGGCCAGGGTCTCGGCCTCCTCCTCCGCTTCCGAACGCTCGTCCACGCGTTGCAGGGTGCCGATCAGGGTTTCTTTCAGGCCGTCGGCGTCAATCACGTCGTCGGCGATTTCGCGCAGAGCCACCACGGGGTTCTTGTCGTTGTCCCGGTCAACCATGATCTGGGCGCCGGCCGACACTGCCCGGGCGCGGTGAGCCGCCAGCAATACGAGGCTGAAACGGTTGGGAACCTTCTCGACGCAATCTTCGACGGTGACGCGGGCCATGGAGTCTCTCAAAAGGGCTGAATGCTATAGGATAAGGCGCTTGGGCCCAGCTTGCAATGTCGCCCTGCGCCTAATTGGCGGTTGGCTGCGCATCACGCCCGACCGGCGCCGTCGCGGCGAGGGCCTGGGCGGTCTGACCCAGAACGGGATGACGCCATTCCGGTGCAATTTCAGCCAAGGGCCCCATCACGAAATAGCGCTCCGCAGCTCGGGGATGAGGCAAGGTCAGCTCCGGCGTCTGGAGCTCCACGCGGCCGCAGGCGATCAGATCCAGATCCAGCACGCGCGGACTGTTGCGGCGGGCGCCGCGCGGGCCGAAACGCGCCTCAAGACCTCGCAGCGCCGCCAAAATTTCCAAGGGCTGGAGCGAGGTTCGGACCAAGGCCGCGCCATTGAGGAACGGCGGCTCATGCGGGTCGGGCCAGGCAGCCGAGCGCCACCACGCTGAGCGGCGCACCACCTGCAGGCCCAGTCCGGCCAGACCTAGGATCGCCGCCTCCAATTCCGCCGTGACCGCGCCGTGGGCGCCGGGAAGATTGCCGCCAAGGGCCAGCACGGTTAGATCGTCGGCATTATCGATCCAAACCTCATTCATTCAGGATTTCATGGCCTCATGGCTTTTTACCCGACCGACAAAATTGCTCTGTTCATTGACGGCGCCAATCTCTACGGAGCCGCCAAAAATCTCAACATCGATTTAGATTACAAGAAGTTGATCGATGAGTTTCAGAAGCGAGGCATTCTGATACGGGCCTACTATTACACGGCTATCGTCGAAGATCAGGACTACTCCCCGATACGGCCCCTGGTCGATTGGCTTGACTACAACGGCTTCACCGTCGTCACCAAGGCCGCCCGGGAATATACCGACGCCAATGGGCGTAAACGCGTTCGCGGAGGCATGGAGATCGAAATCGCCGTCGACATGATGGCGATGGCCACCCACGCTGATCATCTGGTGCTGTTTTCGGGGGACGGCAATTTCCGTCGTCTGGTCGAGGCGATCCAGGCCAAGGGCGTTCGCGTGACCGTGGTTTCCACCATGAAATCGCAACCGCCTATGGCCTCGGACGACCTGCGACGTCAGGCCGACACGTTTGTGGATCTGCAAGACCTAGCCTCCATCATCGGCCGGCCGCGCAATTCCACCATGCCCCGTTTCCTGCAACCGGCCCAGGGCGAGGACGATGACGACTGAGACGGCGGCCGAGCCAGCGCGCGACTGCCCGATCTGCCCGCGCCTGGTGGAATACCGACGGCAGAACCAGCAATTGGAGCCCAGTTGGTTCAATGGGCCGGCGCCGTCATTCGGCGATCCGCAGGCGCGGCTGCTGGTGCTCGGTTTGGCGCCGGGCCGCGGCGGGGCCAATCGCACCGGCCGGCCGTTCACCGGCGATTTCGCGGGGGTTCTGCTTTACGAAACCCTGATAAAGTCAGGCTTCGCAACCGGCCAATATCGGGCCACGCCTGACGACGGTCTTCAGCTGATCGACTGCATGGTGTCCAACGCCGTGCGTTGCGCCCCGCCAGGCAACCGCCCATTGCCGGGCGAGGAAGCCGCCTGCCGACCCTTCCTTCAGGCCCGACTGGCCGCCCTGCCCCGGCTGAAGGCCATTGTCACCCTGGGCGACGTGGCTCGTCGCAATGTGCTCAAGGCGCTGGAACTAAAGGGGACGGCCGCTCCAGCCGGTCATGGCGTGCAGTATCAGGCCGGACCGTACCGGCTGTTCAACAGCTATCACTGCTCGCGCCTCAACACGAACACGGGACGGCTGACTCCCGCCATGTTCGAGGCGGTGTTCGCGCAGGTGCGGGCTTATGTGGACGGTGGTTAGAACCGCACGCGCCAACTGGCGTCCACACCCATGGCCACGGGGGCGCGGGCCTGATTGCCAGGTTGGCGAATGACCGCCCCTTCCAGCCTGATCTGCCCTCCATCGCCCAGATCCTTATCGGCCGCTAACCTCAAATCGATCTGCCGGCCGGAGGGCGACACCCCCACCTGCCTGGTCGAATAGGTAAAGCCGCTGGTCTCATAGACATCGGGCATGTCGGGCAAGACCGCTTGAAAACTGCCGCCTTCCATGCGCAGGGGCTGCGATAGGGACAACTCCAAGTCCGAACAGATCGCAGCGAAGCCGCGACAGTCGCCGTCCAACGCTATGCGCCAAGACGAACTCCAGGCCGCGCTGGGCAGAGACAGGAGTTGTCCGGCGATCTGGGTGCGCCCAAGGCTGACGTTACCCTTGAAACTGCGCCCACCGCCCAAGGACCAATATTGGCTCAAGGCAAGAAAGGCCGTTTTCGAAGGCAGCGCCAGGCCTGACTGCGCCGGCAAATAGGAGCCGAGCGGGCCCAGGGGCTCGACCAATTCGCCAATGGTCAGGGCGCTCACGCCCGGACCGATTTTCGCCTGACCGGTCGCCCGCAAATAGCTCGATCCTGTCCACGCACGCGTTCGGTCGGGCGACAGACGCTGACCCGCCCCCGCCTCAGTTGAGAACGTCAGGACGCCCTGGGTGAAATCGGCGCGGAAGGCGTGGTCAGGTTGCGCCAAGGCGGTAAAGGAATCGACGTAGGGCGCAGAAAACGGGTTCGCCACCCCGGCGCCGCGCCAGGCCATCAAGGTCACCGGGCCGTTGCGGTAAGTCAGGGTCACGTCCCCACCCCCAGTTGGCGGCTTCATCCAGCGGAACCGAATACTGGGATCGGGCGCGGACTCGTCGGGCAGGCTCGCCGTCAGCTGCAAGCGGCCTGAGGCGAAGGAGGGAATTTCCACGTCCGTACGCTGCGGCATGGCCGAGGACGCCACGCTGACCACGGAAAAGCCCCCGGGCCGATAAAGCCCCCCGACATTGATCGCGAACAATCGATGATAAGCGTCCAAGCCCACCGAGTTCAGCGACCGGCTGTTGGCGATGGCGTCGCCAAAGGCCGAGGTCACATAAATGCCCGGTGTGTTGTTCACCCCCACGGCGGCGCCGATGGAGGTCGGCACGCTGAGTGTTGTCTAATTGATTTCATCTGATGGGCCTGGAGTCTGGCTTGTCTGACCTTGGTCTATGGTTGTCTTCGTGGTCATGGCCGGGCTGGGGAGCCGTG
>JBEHYN010000055.1:0-12725 GCA_048498155.1 Pseudomonadota bacterium
TCGCCACGCGCTACGACAGACGAGCCATCCACTTCCTCGCCTTCATCCACCTCGCCGCCGCCATGCTTTGGATGCGGTGAATGTCGATTCAGCCTAGGCCTTGGGCCTAGGATGACGATTATGATGTGAGGGCGGTGACGCCCCCCGGCCGTCTCTTCGCAAGTTGTCGGCATCCTCATGAACCCCTAGCTTGCCAGCGAAATAGGGAGGGAACCCATGCGTCCAGGCTGGATAGCTGCGGCGGCGATCTCGATGTTCAGCCTAACGGCGCTGGCGGCCAAGGCCGAGGACAGCGCGGCTTGGCTGAAGGATCGCCAAGCGCGTTTTGCGGCCTATCACGCCGCCCATCCCAGCCCGGACGCCGAGATCGCCCAGATCGGGGCCAAGACCGCAGCCTTGGTAGCGGCGGCCGGACCCGCAGGCGAGATTCAAGCGGCGGTAGACCATGCGCCCTTGAGCTGGCGTACGTCGGACAAGTTGATCGAGCTGTGGGACGGAGCGGACTATCCGGAGACCATCGCGGTCCCGGCCGGCGAGTTCTCCATGGGCTCCAAGGCCGAGGAGTTCGATCACCGGGCCTATGAGACGCCGCGCCACCGCGTGCGCATCGGCTACAGCATGGCGGTCGGCAAGTACCACGTCACCCTGGGCGAATTCGCGCGGTTCGTGGCCGACACCGGCTATGACGCGGGCAATCAGTGCTTCACCAGCGAAGAGGGCCGGCAGCCCCGGCCCGGGCGCAATTGGCGCAATCCCAGCTTCGAACAGACCAGCACCCATGCGGCGGTTTGCATCAACTGGAAAGACGCCCAGGCCTATGTGGCGTGGTTGTCCCGCAAAACGGGCCACGCCTACCGGCTGTTGTCGGAAGCGGAGAATGAATACGTCAACCGCGCCGGATCGACGACTTCATACTGGTGGGGCGAGGACGCTTCGGCCGCCTGCGCCTACGCCAATGAGGCCGATGCCGACGCCAAGGTCCGGTTTCCCCAGCTGACCGCTAACACCTGCCACGACGGCTACGTCTTCACCGCGCCGGAGGGCAGCTTCAAGCCCAACCCCTTTGGCCTTTACGATACGGCGAGCAACGTTTGGTCATGGCTGGAGGATTGCTTCAACGATAACTACAAGGGCGCGCCTACAGACGGCTCGCCCAGTCTGACAGGCGATTGCAGCCAGCGAATGCTTCGTCCCGGGTCCTGGAGCGCGCGCCCGGTGCTGTTCCGCTCGGCCTTGCGCATCCGATATCCGGTGGACGTGCGGGTTGACGACCACGGCTTCCGGGTTGCCCGCACGCTGTAACATTCAGTCGGGCTAGATGGGTGGGCGTGAACTCGGCGGCTGCGGCTGCGGTTGGGGGGCGGCGGCGGGGCGCGGCGGAGGATCGGCGGCGGTTTGCGCCACCTCGCGCAGAGCGGCCAGATCGTCGCTGATGCGGAAGATGGCCACGTAGAATTCACAGAACGCCCGCCACATCAGGGACAAGGCCGCAACGACCAACAGACCGGCCACCAAGACCGGCAAGGCCAGCAATTTCTCCACCACCGTGTCGCCGCGCATCAGGAAACCGGCGAAGGCGCCGATCACGCCAAAGCTCACCATCAGCACAATGCCCAGGCCGCTCCAGTAGATCAGGTGAACCACCGGCCCGGTCAGCAGCCGGTCGAAGGTTAAGAGATCCCAGAAAATGGCGCCGCCGACGCCGCGCTCGCGTGTTTTTCCGGTTTTGGCCATGGTGTCGGTCTCAACCCCTCACGGGCGTATATATTCAGCCTTGATCCTCGCTAGCAGCGCAGGGGCGCGGGCGCAACGGCTCTGCATGCCCACGGCCGAGCTAGGACGGGCAGTTGCCGAACGCGCCGCGCGCCCTTAGGTTTCGCATCGCTCAAAAGGGAGTCCAAAATGATCCGCAAAGCCAAGGCTGTTTGGAAGGGAACCGGACGCGACGGGACGGGGTCGCTGACCTCCGATTCGGGCGTGCTGTCGTCCACGCCCTATAGCTTCAAGACCCGTTTCGAAAACGAGGCCGGGACCAATCCCGAGGAACTGATCGCCGCCGCCCACGCGGGCTGCTTCACCATGGCCCTGGCCTTCCAGCTTCAGGCCGCGGGCTTTACCCCTGACGAGCTGACCACTGAGGCGGCGGTTTCGCTGGTTCCGGATGGCGCCGGCTTCAAAATCGACAAGTCGCACCTGACCCTGCGCGCATCAGTGCCCGGCATCGACAAGGTCAAGTTCGACGAACTGGCCGCCGCCGCGGAAAAAGGGTGCCCCGTGTCGAGGTTGCTCAACGCCGAGATCAGCCTGGACGCGGCGCTGCTATAAGGGGGCATCAGCTTGCAGGGGCTGGCGCGCCGTTACCGTCAGTTCGATCGATCGCAGTCGTTTGTCGAAATCGAACATTGCGGTGGAAATGATCAGCTCGTCTGCGCCTGTGCGGGCGAGGAAGTCGGTGAGGCCGTCGCGAACTGTGTCCGGCCCTCCGATCACGGCACAGGACAGATAGCTATCGAGCAGGCTTCGCTGTTGGGGGTCGAGCCGGTCCAGATATCCGGGCTCAGGCGGGGGCAGGGGGCCCGGCCTGCCAGTGCGTAGATTGACGAAGGCCTGTTGTTGCGACGACGCCAGTAGCGCTGCCTCTTCGTCCGTATCGGCGGCGAACACGTTCAGCCCCAGCATGACGTAGGGGCGTTGCATATGTTCGGACGGCCGAAAGCGGCTTCTATAGACAGCGATGGCCTGATCCAACAGGGCCGGCGCGAAATGTGATGCGAACGCGAAGGGCAGGGACAGATAGGCCGCTAGTTCGGCGCCGAAAGTGGACGAGCCCAATATCCAGATCGGCACCTTAAGTCCCGCACCCGGCACAGCCTGGACCGCCTGTCCCGGCTGGACCGGCGCGAAGTAAGCCATCAGTTCTGCGACATCCTGGGGGAAGCGGCTCTCGTCGCCGACCAAAGTCCGGCGCAAGGCCCTCGCCGTGGCCACGTCCGTACCGGGGGCGCGGCCCAGGCCAAGGTCAATGCGTCCGGGGTACAGGCTTTCCAGCGTGCCGAACTGTTCGGCGATAATCAGGGGTGCGTGATTGGGCAGCATTACCCCGCCTGCGCCCAGCCGGATGGTGCTCGTATCTTCGCCCACATAAGCCAGCGCCACGGCGGTGGCCGCGCTGGCAATGCCGGTCATGTTGTGATGTTCCGCCATCCAGAAGCGGTGGTAACCTAGCGTCTCGGCATGGCGAGCGAGGCGACGGCTGTTTCTCAGCGCCTGACCGGGATTGGAGCCCTGAGGCACGGGAGCCAGATCGAGCACTGAAAAGGGGATCATCCTCCTGATATAGGGACGGACGCCGCCGCAGACGAGGTGGCTATGAACCAATGCCGCGCCTTGCGCTTATCCCCGCATGACCCGACGCGGCTTCACCAGCGCCGTGGCGGGCGCATGTTCCCTTCTGGTCCTGTTCAACACCCACGGCCCGCGCGATCCGGCGCGGCGTGCTGGGCGCGACATCGCCTCTGGGCCCGATCCGCGCCAGACGCTTGATGTCTATGCCCTCGACACCCGATCCGGCGCACCCTTGCCGGACTTGGACTTCTTCTACGGCGGCAGCGCGTTCATGCCGAGAGCCGAGGTGCGCGTTCGATCGAGTCCTGGCGCCGACAGGCGAAGTGCGCCGGAAAGTCAGCCTGACCGTGCAAACGGGCATCTTGACCGCTTGGAGTGACGTAGGTCGGGCGCCTCTGCTCCAACAGCCACGACGAGGCGATGGACAATGCGGTCAAACTTGTCAGTCTGCAGCGACAGAATGCCAGATGGACCGTCTATCTGGGAAATCTCGAAGCGCTAACCGCATAGATCATGGCACCATGCCCCTAGATTCCCTTGACGCCCGTTTTTTGCGCCATGCCCTGATCATTGCCGGCCTTATCGCCATCGGCCTGATCGTGCTCAAGCTTGCCGACGTCTTGGCGCTCGGGTTCGGGGCCATTCTGGTGGCGATCACATTGCGCGCGGTGGCCGGTCCTATTCGCACAGTCAGTGGGCTTGGCGAGAGGGCAGGAGTGGCGGTTGCGCTCGTGCTGCTGTTGGTTTTGGCCGTCGCCATCCTGTGGTTTTTCGGCCGGGATCTGGAAGGGCAACTCGCCGGGTTGTTGACCAGCCTGCCAGCCGCCTGGGCCAAGGTGGAGGCGTGGCTATCGCATGAGTTCCTGGGTCGTAGCATGCTCGATCAGCTGCGCACCCTCGATGCAAGCTGGCTGCTGAGCCGCGCCCCCGGCTGGGCGAGCGGCGCCGCCTCCACGGTAGCCGCCACCGTTATCGTTCTCTTCGCGGGTGTGTTTCTGGCTCTCGAGCCCAGCCAATATGTGACGGGCGCGCTTCGACTGCTGCCGGTGCGAATCCGTCCGACGGGCCGCGAGGTGCTGGTGGCGTGCGGGATCGCGCTGCGCCAATGGCTCGTCGCCCAGTTCGGTTCGATGCTGATGATGACCGTAAGCATCGGCGGGATGCTCTGGGTGGCGGGCGTCGGATCGCCGCTGGCGCTAGGGCTACTGGCTGGGCTCGGCCAGTTTGTACCCGTCATCGGGCCATTCGTCACCGCAGTCCCTGCGGTCCTGTTGGCGGTGTCCGACCGTCCGGAGAAGGCGGGCTGGACCATCCTGATCTACGTCGTGGCTGGCCAGATCGAGAGTAACCTGTTCAGCCCATTCATGTTGCGACAGACGGCTCAGCTGCCGATGGCGGTGACTTTGCTCACCGTCTTCGCCTTCGGGCTCCTCTTGGGTCCCGCCGGGGTGCTATTCGCCACTCCCATGGCTGTCGTCATCTACGTCATGGTGAAGATGCTCTACGTTGAGGGCTTTCTGGAGCGGGGCGTCCTGGAATCCCGCGAGCTGGATTCCACGCCCTGACGCCAAACAAGGATCTGAACAGAGTGCGATGGTTTCAGCGAAGCAGTTCGATGAAGCGGACCACCGCTGCCCCATCTCAGACACTGTCAGCCTCTGCCACCCGGTTCGAGGAACCCCCTAAATCGCACCCACCGTCTTCAGCTTGGCCTTGGGGTGGATTTCGTTCTGGCTGAGCACCACGGTCTGGCCGCGGAAGCGCTCAATGATCGAGCGGACGTAGGGGCGGATGCCAGGGGCGGTCAGCAGCACCGGCGTCTCTCCGCCCTGACCGGCGCGCTCGAACGCCTCGCGCACCAAACGAATGAAGTCCTGCAGGCGCGAGGGGGCCAGGGCCAGCTGCTTTTCGTCGCCCGCGCCCACCAGGGCGTCGGCGAAGGCGTTCTCCCAATCGGACGACAGGGTGATGATGGCCAGTGATCCGTCGTCGCCGCGACTTGCCCAGCATAGCTGGCGAGCCAAGCGGCCGCGCACGTGCTCGACGATCTGGGTGATGCTGGTGGTGTGGGGCGCCACCTCGCCGATGCCCTCGATGATCGCCGACAGATCGCGGATCGACACCCGCTCGCGCAGCAGAGCCGCCAGCACCCTTTGCAGGGTCGTGCCCGAGATGACCGAAGGAATCATGTCGTCCACTAGCTTTTTCTGCTCGGCCGGCAGGTCCTTCAGCAGTTTCTGCACCTCGGCGTAGGACAGCAGATCCGGCATGCTTTCCTTCAGCACCTCGGTCAGGTGGGTGGTCAGCACCGTGGCCGGGTCGACGATGGTGTAGCCGCGGAAGGTGGCTTCCTCACGCAGGCCCTCGTCGATCCAGGTGGCCGGCAGGCCGAAGGCCGGCTCGCGTACGTGCTCTCCCGGCAGCTCGACCTGACCGCCGCGCGGGTCCATGGCCAGAAGCTGACCCAGGCGAACTTCGCCCTGCCCCGCATCCATTTCCTTGATACGCAATGCGTAGCCCTGATTAGCCAGGCGCATATTATCCAAGATGCGCACCGGGGGCATGACGAAGCCGTATTCGGCCGCCAGGGTTCGGCGCAGGGCGCGGATCTGGTCGGTCAGGCGGCGGCCCTCCAGGTCGTTGATCAGACTGAGTAGGCCATAGCCGAGCTCTACTTTCACATCGTCGATGGCTAGAGCCGTGGCGATGGGCTCTTCGTCCCCGCCCGAGGTGGCGGGGCCGACGATCTCTTGGGGCGCCGGTTTCCCCTCGTCCTTGCCGCGCCGCCAGGCCAGGGCGCCGGCGGCGATGGAAATGAGCGCGAACGGGGCGATCGGCATGCCGGGTACGAAGGCGATCACGCCGGAAGAGGCGGAGACCATGCCCAGAGCCACGGGATTCATGGCCAGCTGCATGACCAGGGCCTTGTCGGCCGATCCTTCCACGCCGGACTTGGACACCAGGAAGCCGGCGGCGATGGAGATGATCAGCGAAGGCACCTGGCTGACCAGGCCGTCGCCGATGGTCATGATGGTGTAGCTGGAGGCGGCGGTAGCGAAGGACAGGTGATGCTGCACCATGCCGATGATCATGCCGCCGGCGATATTGATGGCGGTGATGATCAAGGTGGCGACCGCGTCGCCGCGCACGAACTTTGAGGCGCCGTCCATCGCCCCGAAAAAGGTCGATTCCTGCTCCAGTTCCTTGCGTCGGCGCTTGGCCTCGATTTCGTCGATCAGCCCTGAGGACAGGTCGGCGTCGATGGCCATCTGCTTTCCGGGCATGGAGTCCAAGGTGAAGCGGGCGGCCACTTCGGCGATGCGGGTCGAGCCCTTGGTGATCACCACGAAGTTGACGATGATCAGGATGGCGAAAACGATCACCCCGATCACGAAGTCCCCGCCCATCATCAAATGGCCGAAGGCCTGGATAATATGTCCGGCTGCGTCCGTACCCTCGTGGCCATGGCCCAGGATTAGGCGCGTGGAGGCGAGGTTCAGGCCCAGGCGATAAAGGGTCGCCACCAGCAGCACGGTGGGGAAGGCGGTGAACTCCAGCGGCTTCTTGATCAGCAGGGCCGTCATCAGGATCAACACCGCCGTGGTGATCGAGATCGCCAGCAGCATGTCCAGCAGCAGAGGCGGCGCCGGCAGGATCAGCAGGACGACAATGCCCACGACGCCCAGCGCCATGGCCACTTCGCCGCGTCCAACCCACGACCACACCTGCTTGCCGGTGGGCGTGTTGGACATCATTCCGCTGAAGGTGACGTCGGCCATTTAGTGGTCGCTACGCCGCATTCAGGCCGCCTTGCGGGGCGGGGACCGAGACGCCGGCTTCGGAATATTCCTTCAGCTTGTTGCGCAGGGTGCGGATCGAGATGCCCAGGATATTGGCCGCGTGGGTGCGATTGCCCAGGCAATGGACCAGGGTGCCCAGGATCAGGCTTTGCTCGACCTCGGCCACGGTCTGACCCACGAAAGCGGTGACGTCTCCGCCCACGGCCTGGGCCGCGCGGCTGGCCGCCTGAGCCGCGACGTCGGCGCTTTGGGGCGCAAGGCCCGGGGACAGTGGCTGGCCGTCAGGCAGCCGAATGGCGATTTCATCGATCTGCGCGCCCGACGACAGCAGCACCGCCCGGTGCATGGCGTTTTCCAGTTCGCGCACATTGCCGGGCCAGCGGTGAGAGGCCAATCGGCGGCGCGCTTCGGGTGATAAGGGACGCACTTCGACGCCATTCGCCCCTGCGTACTTACGCACGAAGTGATCCGCCAGGATCAGGATATCGCCCGGTCGCTCGCGCAGCGGGGGCAGGCGCAGGTTCACCACGTTCAGGCGGTAGAGCAGGTCCTCGCGGAATGTCCCGGCCTTCACACACTGGGCCAGGTCGCGGTTGGAGGTGGCCAGAATGCGGATATCGACCCGCACGGGCTTAGAGCCGCCGACCCGGTCGATCTCACGCTCCTGGATGGCCCGCAGCAGCTTGGCTTGCAGGCGCGTGTCCATTTCGGAGATTTCGTCCAGCAACAAGGTGCCGCCGTTGGCTTCCTCGAACTTGCCGATCCGGCGGGCCAGCGCCCCGGTAAAGGCGCCCTTCTCATGGCCGAACAGCTCGCTCTCCAGCAGGTTTTCGGGAATGGCGGCGCAGTTGACGCTGATGAACGGCCTGTCCGCCCGACGCGACTTCTGGTGCATGTAGCGCGCCATGACTTCCTTGCCGACGCCGCTTTCGCCGGTGATCAGGATCGAGGCGTCCGAGCGCGCCACCTGATCGGCCAAGGCGATCACTGCCTTCATGGCGGCGTCGTGGGCGATCAGCGGCCGTTCATCGTCGGACACAGCGGCGAGAACCGCCGCGATCAGTTCGGCGTCTGGCGGCAGGGGGATGAATTCCTTGGCGCCGGCGCGGATGGCGGCGGCGGCCTTGTCCGGATCGGCGCCCACGCCGCAGGCGACCACCGGAACACGGATGCGCTCGGCCTCGTTGGCGGCGATCAGGCCGGCGATGTCCAGGTCATAGTCGACCATCAACAGGTCAGCGCCCTGGCCCGCCCGCAGGGCGTGGGTGGCGGCCGCGCAGGTCTCGACATGGGCGACCTTGGCCCCGGCCGACATGGCCATCTTCACCGCCGTCGTGATCTGGCCGTTGAGCCGACCGACAATCAGGAGCCGCATAGAACTTCTCCGCTAAAGGACGCTTCGCCGTTAGGCGTTGGCGTCGCCGTCCTTGATGATTTCCGTCATGGTCACGCCCAGGCGGTCATCGACGATGACGACCTCGCCGCGCGCCACCAGGCGGTTATTGACATAGATGTCGATGGCCTCGCCGACCTTACGGTCAAGCTCAAGCACCGAGCCCTGACCCAGTTGCAGGAGCTGGGCGACCGACAGTTGCGTGCGGCCCAGAACGGCCGAGATATTGACCGGCACGTCGAACACAGGCGCCAGGTCGGTGGCGATTTTATCCTCGGCCTCCATCGGCATCTCGCTGGCCAACTGACCATCGCCGAACTCGTCTAAGGGCATGGTGTCTTCAGCCATGATCAGGCCTCATTGGGTGGAAGGGGGGGAACGGCAAGGGGTTCGGCGTGCAGACCCTCGGCGGCCAGGGCGGCCTCCAGGGCTTGGGCGATATGGCCGGCGGCCTGCTGCGGATCGAAGGCCGCGGAGCCGTCGCCCCACTCCAGAACAAAGGCGGCGCCGGTCAGGCCAGGGTCGGGGCGGACGGCTACCTGGCCAGGGTAGCCCGCGTTGACTGCCGCGGCGGTCAGGGCGCTCTGGGCGGCCTCGGCCTGATCGGGGGCGATGCGCGCCACCAAGCGGGGCACGGCCTCAACCTCGCGCGCCAGCGCCTCAATCGCAGCGGTCAGCGGGGCCTGGGGAAAGGACGCCAGGGCTGCGTCGGCGATCTTGCCGGCGGCGGCCAGGGCCAGGCGCGCGGCCCCGGTTCGGTGATCGTGGGCTATGACCGTCAGAGCGGACATCGCTTCGGAAAGGTGGCGTGCGGCCTCGGCCTGGAGCGCCTGCGCCCGGGCCACCGCCGATTGCTCGCCCTCCGCGAAGCATTGGGTGCGGATCGCTTCGACTTCGTCGGCGGTGTAGGTGCGCTTGGGCCGAGGCGCTGCGGCGATCACCGTGTTTCCGTCGAACACGGTCTCGAAGGTGAATTTGCGGGGGGCGTCGACCTGGCTCTTCATCAGTAGATCAACTCATCGTCGCCGCCCTGGCCGGCGAGCATGATCTCGCCCTTGGCGGCGAGGTCCTTGGCCACCTGCACCATGGACATCTGAGCCTGATCCACGTCGCGCAGGCGCACCGGACCCATGGCGTCCATGTCCTCGCGCATGATCTTGGCCGCCCGTTCACTCATGTTGGAGAAGAACAGCTCTCGCAGGCCGTCTGAAGAGCCCTTGAGCGCAAGGCCCATCTGGTCTTTTTCCACCGAACGCAGCAGGGTCTGGACCCCGCCGGGATCCAGTTTGCTGAGGTCTTCGAACACGAACATCAAGGCGCGGATGCGTTCTGCGGATTCGCGATTGCGTTCCTCCAGGGCCGCGATGAAGCGGCTTTCAGTCTGGCGGTCGAAGCTGTTGAAAATGTCCGCCATCATTTCGTGGCTGTCGCGCTTGGAAGTGCGCGCCAGGTTGGACATGAATTCGGTGCGGAGAGTCTGCTCGATCTTGTCCAGAATTTCACGCTGGACAGGCTCCATCCGAAGCATGCGTTGAACGCATTCCAGAGCAAAGTCTTCAGGCAGGGCCGCCAGCACCCGGGCGGCGTGGTCGGACTTGATCTTCGACAGGACGACAGCGACGGTCTGCGGGTATTCGTTCTTCAGATAGTTGGCGAGCACCGCCTCGTTCACATTGCCAAGCTTGTCCCACATGGTGCGCCCGGCCGGACCGCGGATTTCCTCCATCAGGCCGTCGACTTTTTCCGCCGGCATAAAATTGGCCAGCAGCCGCTGGGTCTGCTCGTATGAGCCCATGATTGCTCCGGCGGAGGACATGCCGGAGACGAATTCGATCATCAACTCCTCGACCGCCGAGGCGGACACCGTGCCCAGGGTCGACATGGCCTGGGAGATTTCCTTGATCTCCTCGTCGTCCAATTGCTCCCACAGGGACACATGCTCTTCGCCCAGGGCCAAGAGAATGATGGCGGCCTTTTCCGCGCCGTTCAATCGCGATGGGTCGACAACCCCTTTTTTGGATTTAACGCTCATGCGCCTTCATGCAGCCAGGTGCGCAGGATCGATACGGATTGGTCAGGGTGGTTCTCGACGAATTCGGACACGCGCTTGACCGAGGAGGCTTTCACCTGACCTTCGATACGGGCGATGTCGATGCGTTGCTCGACATCGCCCGGACCGGCCAAGGCCAGGGAGTCGCCGGACATTTGGGCCCCCATGGCCCCGCCACCGGCGCCGGAGGCCAGCAGCATGGGCGCAGACGCGCCGCCGCCGGCCGTGCTGAGCAAGGGGCGGACCACGAAGAACACCACCAAGCCGGCCATGACGAGCAGCACGATCAGTTCGGCCCCGCGCATCAGATCGTTCTTGTCGAAATTGAACAGTGGGGCGCCGGCCGCCGACCCTAAGGCGGGGTCGTCGCGCGCGAACCGCACATTGACCACCGAGACTTGGTCGCCGCGCGTGGCGGTAAAGCCGATGGCGGAGCGGACCAGTTGTTCTATGCGCTGCATCTCCTCGGCCGAGCGGGGCGTGTAGGTGGGTTTGCCCTTAGCGTCGAAGGTTGTCGCGCCATCCACCGCCACGGCCACTGACAGACGCTTGACCGTGCCCGGCTCCTGGGTCTCCGTGCGGGTGGTTTTGGATATCTCGTAGTTGGTGGTTTCCTCCGCGCGGCCGGTGGCCGAACTTGGGTTGTCGCCGTTCGCACCGCCGGCTCCGGCGGTCGGGACGTTCTGACTGGCGCCGACGGCGTCTCCGGTCTTGGCGTCATTCTGCTTGGAGTTCTCATCGACGGTCTGGGTCGAGCGGACCACCTGACCATCCGGATCGAACTTCTCTTCCTGGGTGGTGACGCGAGTCAGGTCGAGATCGGCGCTGATTTGGACACGTGCTCGACCGGGGCCGACAACGCCCTCGACCAGATCCTTGACGGTCTTGCGGATACGTTCCTCGGTTTGGCTGCGCGCGTTGTCGGCGGCCTGATCGGCTTCCTGGCCGTCGTCGGCCCCGGCCAGAAGCTTGCCGCGCCCATCGATTACTGTGACCTTTTCCGGCTTCAGGTCCGGCACGGCCCCGGCGACGAGATTGCGCAGCGCCCGGACCTGATCGGCTGTCGGCTCGCGGCCGGCGATGCCGATGACAATGGAGGCGGAGGGCGACTCCGCCTCGTCAGCGAACATTTGCCGCTTGGGCAACACAAGGTGGACCCGGGCGGAGGAGACCCCTTGCAGTGAGCGAATGGTGCGGGCCAATTCGCCTTCGAGGGCCCGCTGCCGATTGAGGCTTTGCACGAAGTCGGTTTGGCCGAGAGGGGATGCCTGATCAAAAATCTCGTAGCCCACCGAGCCGGACGTCGGCAGGCCCTTGCTCGACAGCATGATCCGGGTGGACGCGACCTTGTCTCGCGGGACCAGGATGGTCGAACCGTCGCCCTTGACGTCGTATTTGATGCTCGCCTGATCCAGCGCTTGGGTGATCGATCCAGCTTCCTTCAGGTCCAGGTTGGAATAAAGCAGGCCCTTAGGTTCGGAGCCCACGTTCAGCACGAGGGCGAACAGGGCTGCGGCGACGCCGGCGGCGACGCCCAGGATGGCCGCGAGCCTGCCGATGCCGAAACGCTGTAAGGCGTTGATAAACGAATCCACCCGGCGCCCTTTTCCCCAGTGACTAGGCCCCCCAAAGCGGCCCGTCGCTAGGCAGTATTTTCCGGGTGCTTGGTAAACGCGGTGTTAAGTGGAGCCGCATTGGCCAATGGGACGCAGGTCAAAAAGAAACGGCCGCGCTGGAATGCGCGGCCGTCGAAGCGATAAGCCCTAGGGGAGGAAGCTTATCGGTATTGCTGAATTCGTGTCGTGCGCAGTCCGGCCAAGCCATGTTGTTCGATCGACTTTTGCCAGCAGAGAAACTCCTCGTTGGTCAGTCGATAGCGCTCGCACGCTTCGTCCAGGGTCAGCAGTCCACCTCGGACTGCCGCTACAACTTCCGCCTTACGGCGGATGACCCATCGCTCGGTATCTCCGGGCGGTAGATCGTTCACCGTCAGCGGCGCGCCGGTCGGACCGATTACGTACTTCTCGCCGCGACTGTTTAGTCGTTGCTGTTGCAACATGGCTTTACGCCCTTCCCACCATCTTCGAGAGGGACAATAGCGCGAACGACATAACAGTCGGTGAATCTGAATAGTAAA
>JBEHYN010000056.1:0-12624 GCA_048498155.1 Pseudomonadota bacterium
GCGCAGAAAAAGGCCGTGCTCGAAGGCAAGGGCGTCATCAACAATCGGATCTCCGAATATGTGATGTCGCGCCTGAACACGATCGGCGTGCAGAACCACTTCATCAAGCGGCTGAACCTGCGCGAGCAGCTGATCCGCGAAGTGGAGATCATTCCGCTGGAAGTGGTGTGCCGCAACATCGTGGCCGGCTCGCTGGCGACGCGTTTCGGTCTGCCGGAAGGCCAGGCCCTGCCCCGCTCGATCATCGAGTTCTATTTCAAGGAAGATAAGCTCAACGATCCCCTGGTGACCGAGGAGCACATCACCTGCTTCAATTGGGCCACCACCCAGGAGATCGACGACATCCTGGCCATGACGCTCAGGATCAACGACTTTCTGCTGGGCATGTTCAACGCCGTGGGCATCACCTTGGTGGACTTCAAGATCGAATATGGCCGGGTGTGGGAAGGCGATTTCTCCCGCGTGATCCTGGCCGATGAAATCAGCCCGGACTCCTGCCGCCTGTGGGATTCCACCACCAATGAGAAGCTGGACAAGGATCGTTTCCGCCGGGACATGGGCAATGTCATCGAAAGCTACACCGAGGTGGCGCGCCGTCTGGGAATCATGAAGGACATGCCTCGCGTTATCGAGGGCGGAGTGGCGTAAGGATGAAGGCCAAGGTTCACGTGTTTCTCAAGCCCGGCGTTCTGGACGTCGAGGGCAAGGCCATCGAAGGCGCCCTGCACGGCCTAGGCTGGGCGGACGTAGCCAACGTCCGCGTCGGCAAGACCATCGAATTCGAGGCCGAAGGGTCTGACCGCGCCAAGCTGGAAGCAGAAGCCAAGGCCATGGCCGAGAAGCTCCTCGCCAATATGGTGATCGAAAGCTACCGGGTGGAAGTCGGCTGATGATCAACGAGACGTTCCGCACGCAGGCTGAGCAAACGCCAAGCTTGTTTGCGGAACTCGTTGCGCAGCCGGAATTAGGTCTCTCAGACCATTCTTTTCCCAAAACGCCTGCGATCTACGTCTTCTATTTCAAGGGAGACGCGGTCCACGTTGGTCGAACGAAAAACCTTCGTCAGCGGCTGCGAGGACATGTCACAAACAGCCACTATTCAGCGTCCTTCGCGTTCAAGCAGGCGCGGTCTAAAACTGGATTGAAGGCCAGTTATAAGAAGGGCGAAGGTCGCGAGACACTTCTCCAAAACCCCATTTTCGCGGCCGCTTTCGCCAGTGCATTAGCCGACGTAAAAGGGATGACGATTCGATTTCTCCCGGTCGAAGACCCGATAGCCCAGTATCTTCTTGAACTTTACGCGGCCCTGGAACTTCGCACTTCACTTACCGAGTTTGAAACACACTGATGAAAGCCGCCGTCGTCGTTTTCCCCGGCTCCAACTGTGATCGGGACTGCAAGGCCGGGATCGAGCGCTCGACCGGCGCCCAGGTCGAGATGGTCTGGCATCAGGAGACCGCCCTGCCCGAGGGCCTGGACCTGATCGTCCTGCCCGGTGGGTTTTCATACGGCGACTATCTGCGCTGCGGGGCTATGGCGGCCCAGTCTCCGGTGATGCGCGAAGTGGTCAAGGCGGCCAATGACGGCGTGGCCGTGGTCGGCGTCTGCAACGGATTTCAGATCCTGTGCGAGGCGCACCTTTTGCCCGGCGCCCTTCTGCGTAACAACAAGCTCAAATACATCTGCAAGGCGGTCGATCTGGACGTGGTCAACGCCAATACCCGCTTTACCTCGGGCTTTGGCGGCCAGCGGTCCGCGCGCATGACCGTGGGCAACGGCGAGGGCAATTTCTTCGCCGAGGACGATCTGCTCGACCGGCTGGAGGGCGAAGGCCAGGTGGTGTTTCGCTACCGGGACAATCCCAACGGTTCGGCGCGCGACATCGCGGGGATCGTCAACGCGCGCGGCAACGTCCTGGGCATGATGCCCCACCCCGACCGCGCGTTCGAATCCGAGCTCGGATCGACCGACGGGGCGACTCTATTCCGCAGCGTCATGAGTGTGGCGTGAGGGCCAAGGGGGCCTCACGCTTCCTATTCGCAATCTTCGGCGCCGCCGGCTTGATGGTGGGATTGTCCCGTGCGGCGCAGGCTCAACCGCCAACGCCGGCCAAGGTCTGCCGCGTTGAGGTCGTCTCGCGCGCCGCCGGGACGATAGAAGTCACCGCGCATGCCGAGACCGCACATTCCGCACCGCTCCAGGTGGTCTGGCAACCCGTCGCGTCCGGCGCGGGAGTCATGCTGTTGGTTTTCTATGGCGAGGGCTCCCTGGCGCACATGGACGAGCCCAATGGGCTGCTCCTGCGCTTTCGCACGCCGACGGATCGCGCCGACAATCTGTCCGTGCAGGTCAAGGACGCCAAAGGGCGCGCTTGGCGTTTCGACGGCGCGGCCATAGTCGCGGAACCCGGCCGCCTGGCTCACATCGCCTTCGGGCTGGACTGGCCCTATGGACGAGGAGTCCTGGCCGCCATCGCCGCAAACCAGCCGCTGGCGGTCTCGGTGGAGCAGGATGGCCAAATGGTGGCCTCGGCGGGCTTCGGCCTGTCCAACGTCGACGCCCGCGACAGCCTGCTGGCCGAAGCCCGGGTCAAGGCCCAGGGCCTCGACGCGTCCGCGTGCATACTGCCGCCGCCCGCGGGCTGACCACCCGTGTCCAGCGCACGGCAAAAGCCCGACGGCCACCTGACAGGAGCGCGTGAATCCGCTAACTCCCCCCCATGAGCGCCTCCCCGCAAACGCCCGCCCCCAAGACCTCCGCTGAACTGGCCCGCGAGTACGGCCTGAAGGATGAGGAATACGCCCTGATCCTCACGCGCCTGGGCCGCGAACCCAATCCGGTGGAGCTGGGCGTCTTCTCGGTGATGTGGAGCGAGCACTGCTCCTACAAGTCCTCGCGCAAGCACCTAGCCAAGTTCCCCACCAAGGGGCCGCGCGTCATTTGCGGCCCAGGCGAGAACGCCGGCGTGGTCGATATCGGCGACGGCCAGGCCGCTGTCTTCAAAATGGAGAGCCATAACCACCCTTCCTACATCGAGCCCTATCAGGGCGCGGCCACCGGGGTGGGCGGCATCATGCGCGACGTTTTCACCATGGGCGCGCGTCCCATCGCCCTGCTCAACGCCCTGCGGTTCGGCTCACCGGACCATGCCAAGACCCGGCGCCTGGTGGAGGGCGTGGTCTCCGGCATCGGCGGCTACGGCAACTGCGTGGGCGTGCCCACCGTGGCCGGAGAGACCAACTTTCACCCCGGGTACAATGGCAACATCCTGGTCAACGCCATGTGCGTGGGGCTGGCTGACGCTGACAAGATCTTCTACTCAGCCGCCCCCGCCGCAGGCCTGCCGGTGGTCTATTTCGGCTCCAAGACCGGGCGCGACGGCATTCACGGGGCGACCATGGCTTCCGCCGAATTTGCCGAAGATTCCGACGAGAAACGCCCCACCGTCCAGGTGGGCGATCCCTTCGCCGAAAAGCTGCTGATCGAGGCGACGCTTGAATTGATGGCGTCCGGCGCCGTGGCGGCGATTCAGGATATGGGCGCGGCCGGGCTGACGTCGTCCTCGGTGGAGATGGCGGGCAAGGGGGGCGTGGGCATCGACCTGGACCTCGACGCCGTTCCCCAACGTGAAGAGGGCATGAGCGCCTATGAGATGATGCTGTCGGAAAGCCAGGAGCGGATGCTGGCGATCCTCAAGCCCGGCCGCGAAGCGGATGGCCAGCGCATCTTCGCCAAATGGGGCCTGGACGCGGCCACGATCGGCCAAACGACCGACACCGGCCGCATCGTTCTGAGGCACAAAGGCGAGGTGGTGTGCGACCTGCCCCTGTCGCCCCTGTCCGACGACGCCCCGCTGTATGACCGTCCCTTTACCCGGCCGGCCAAAGCTCATCGCCTAGCGCCGGACGAAGCCCCGGCCCCGGCCGACTACGCCGAGGCCCTGATCAAGCTGATGTCCTGCCCGGACATGGCCTCCAAGCGCTGGCTTTGGGAGCAGTACGACCGGCACGTGATGGCCGACACCCTGGCCGATTCCGCCACGGCGGCGGACGCGGGGATGGTGCGGGTGCACGGAACGCGCAAGGCGCTGGCGGTCACCTCCGACTGCACCCCGCGTTATGTCCAGGCCGATCCCTATGAGGGCGGCAAGCAGGCTGTGGCGGAGGCCTGGCGCAACCTCACCGCCGTGGGCGCTGATCCCATCGCGATCACCGACAATCTCAATTTCGGCAATCCGGAACGGCCCGAGATTATGGGTCAGATTGTCGGCGCCATCGAAGGCATGGCCGAGGCCTGCCGCGCGCTGGATTTCCCGGTCGTGTCCGGCAATGTGTCGCTCTACAACGAGACCAACGGGGCGGCCATACCGCCTACCCCCACCGTCGGCGCCATCGGCATCCTGACCGACTACGGCCATCGCGCGGGCTTTGGCGGGATGAAAGCCGGCCACGAGTTGCTGCTGGTGGGCGAAGGCCGCGGCGAACTTGGCGCGAGCCTCTATCTGCGCGAAATCCTGGGCCGCGATGATGGAGCGCCGCCCACTGTGGATTTGGCCGCCGAACGGCGCAACGGCGATTTCGTACGCACTCTGATCACATCGGGCCGCGTGAGCGTTGTGCACGACCTGTCGGACGGCGGACTGCTCTGCGCAGCAGCGGAGATGGCCCTGGCCTCCGATATCGGCGTGAGGCTGAACGAAGACAGCGGCCTGCCGATCCACGCCGCGCTGTTCGGCGAGGATCAGGCCCGCTATCTGCTGGCTGTCCCACACGCGGCGGCCGCCCAGATCGCGCATGACGCGGGCGCCGCCGGGGTCGTGCTGGCTCGCATTGGCCTGGCGGGCGGCGCTGATATCGTGGTGCAAGGGGTATTGGCTCTGCCCTTGGACCGCCTGCGCCAGGCTCACGAAGGCTGGCTGCCGGCCTATATGTCGGGCGAACTCACCACCTAGACGGCTCGCTCTGTGAGGCGGTTCTTAAGCTTTCCATGGGATAAACGGCGCAGCCTTCTGCCTAAGGATCGCGCCCGATGCCCATGACCTCCGCCCAGATCGAATCCGATCTACGCGCGGCGTTTCCCGATGCCGTGATCCAGATCGACGATCTGGCCGGCGACGGCGACCATTTTCGTGCGCGTATCGTCTCCCGCGCCTTCGCCGGCATGAGCCGAGTGCGCCAACACCAGATGGTCTACCAGGCCATGAAGGGAAAGGTCGGCGGCCTGCTGCACGCCTTGGCTCTTGAAACCTCCGCCCCGGAAAAGGACTGACCATGCGCTTTCGGCCCCTCGCCCATCAATCCATGGCGGTTTCGGCGATCTCTCTGCGCCTGGACGACCGGTTCCAGCGCAGCGCGGCGGGATGGTCCGCCCTCGTGCTCGCGGCGGTGGATTGCGGCATCAATTGTTTTGAAATCAGCGGCCGGAGCCCCGCCCTGGTGGATGGGGTAGGCCAAGCCTTGCGCACAGTCGATCGTCGGCTGATTTATCTGGTCTGGCGGTTCGGGCCGGGCGCAATGCCCGCGCAACACGCCAACAGCGCCTTTTCGCCCAGCGGGATGGAAGGCCTGGCCAAGGCTGTTATCGCCCGCACAGGACTGGAATATCTCGATCTGATCCAGCTGGACGAGCCCGGGGGACAGGATCTGTCCGCACAGGGCCTGCAGACCCTAAAGCAGATGAAGGCCGAAGGCTTGGTTCACGCCCTCGGCGTCGCCGGCTACGGCGAGGAAATCGACGCCTACATCTCCACCGGCGCCTTCGATGTCCTGACCACGCCGTTCAATATGCTGTCCGGTTCGCGCGAACGACGGCGCATGAAGTTCGCCGGCGACCGCAATATGTCGGTGATGGGCTATGCCTACTATCCCGAAACCATGCTGGCGGTCACTAAGGCCAGCAAGCCCAAGACCGGCCTGTTGAGCTGGGGCGGCAAGTCCCAAGCCATCGCCCCTCAGCCCTACGCCTTTCTCCATGCCACGTCCGGCTGGACGGCGGAGGAGATCTGCCTGGCCTACAGCCTGACCGAGCCGTCCTTGGCCAGCGTCCAGATCGAGCCGGACAATATTGTCCATATGCAGACCCTGGCCGGGGTCGCCGAACGCGAACTGCCGGCGGGTTTGCCTGCCCAGATCGAGATGTCCCGCTTCAGCGCCGGCGCCAATCAAGCCCGAAGCGCTTGACCCCGGCCCTGTGGCTCCCTAGCTGAAGGTATCTCTTCCAGAGGATTTTCCGGTGACCGAGACCGACAGCAACCCCGTCCTGCAGTTTATCGAAAAGACCGTGACCGATTATCCGGTCGTGCTGTTCATGAAGGGCGTGCCCGACCAGCCGCAGTGCGGCTTTTCCAACGCCGTGGTGCAGATTCTCGACCATCTGGAAGTGGACTACGTCGGCGTGAACGTCCTGCAGGACGAGAATCTGCGCCAAGGCATTAAAGAGTTCTCCAACTGGCCGACCATCCCTCAGCTCTATGTGAAGGGCGAATTCGTCGGCGGCGCCGACATCGTGCGCGAAATGTTCGAAGCGGGCGAACTGAAGACGCTGATGGCCGAAAAGGGCTTAGCCAAGGCCGGTTAAGCGCATTCTGCAACGAAAAACGGGCGGCCCGTAGACCGCCCGTCAATCTGGTGGGAAATTTCCCTTGTTAACGGAGGGACCCACGCGGTTGCCTTTGCTAAGCATCAGCACTTGAACACGCGCCAGAGTTGAGGTCAAGCTTGGCTTGAACAAGCATGGGCCAGGGAGGCCGGCGCCGATGGCCCTGCGTTACGCTTTTGATATCGGCACCAATTCCATCGGCTGGGCGGTTTACCGGCTAGGCGACCCAAAGCCCGTCAGGCCCGAAGAGCTGTTGGACTGCGGCGTGCGACTGTTTTCGGACGGACGCAATCCCAAGGACGGACAATCCCTCGCCGTCATGCGCCGCGTGCCCCGCTCGGCCCGCAAGCGCCGCGACCGTTTCCTGCAACGGCGCGCTTGGCTTATGGAGCTGTTGGTCCGCCATGGCCTGATGCCCGCGAATGAGGCGGATCGTAAGGCGTTGGAGGGACAGGACCCCTACGCCATTCGCGGTCGAGCGCTGGACCAGACGCTGCAACCCTTCGAAATCGGGCGCGCCCTATTCCACCTGAACCAGCGGCGCGGTTTCAAATCCAACCGCATCGCCGACGCCAACAGTGGCGACGACAAGGAAAAGGGCAAGATCGCCGCAGGCGCCGCGCGCCTAAGGACCAAGCTCGCCGAGGGCGGTTGGAAGACGCTCGGCCAATATTACGCCAGCTTCCCCGCCGGTCCCGACCGCAAAGTGCGGGTGAGGATGAGCGGCGACGGCGCGCAGGCGGCCTATGACTTCTATCCGGTGCGCGATTTGCTGGAAGAAGAGTTCGATCTGATCTGGGCCGCCCAAGCGCCGAATCATCCCGCCCTCATGACCGAGACGGCGCGGGTCGACATCCGTCAGGCCATGTTCCATCAGCGGCCCCTGAAGGCGCAGAAGGTGGGACGCTGCACTTTCAATCCCGAGGAACAGCGGCTGCCGGTGGCGCACCCCCTCGCCCAAGCGTTCCGCATCTATCAAGAACTGGCCAATATCGAGATCGAAGAAGGCATCGCCCGTCCGCGCAAACTGACCCTAGAGGAGCGGGACATCCTGGCCGACCGCCTATTGGCGGGCGAGGAATTGACCTTCGGCAAGGTCCGCAAGGCTATTGATCTGGGCGGAGCGGCGAAGATCAATCTGGAGGAAGGCGGGCGCGACCGACTGAAGGGCGACGCCAGCGCCGCGCGGCTGGGCGGCAAAAAGGGACGGCTGGCTAGGCTCTGGCCGGACCTGACGGTGGCGACGCGGACCGAGGTCATTGGCCGCCTATTGGATGAGCCGGACATTGACGCTCTCAAGGCTTGGCTTGTTACCGAAATTGGAGCTTTGCCGGATGAGGCCGAAGACGCGGCCGGGTTCCGGCCGCCGGAGGGCCACAGCCGCCTGGGCATCACCGCGACGGCGGCCATCGTAGAGCAATTGAAACTGGGCGATCCGGAAACCGGCCTGACTATTCCTTACAGCGAGGCGGCCAAGCGCGCGGGCTTCCACCATTCTGATCTTCGGACAGGCGAGGTGTTCGACCTATTGCCGGACTATCGCGAGGTGCTGCAACGGCACACCATCGGCGGCACGGGCGATCCGGCCGACGGACGTGACAAGCAATTGGGTCGAGTTCCCAATCCCACCGTCCATATCGGACTGAACCAACTGCGCCGGGTCATCAACGCCCTCATCAAGGAATACGGCCACCCCGAACAGATCGTTCTGGAACTGGCCCGCGAGCTGAAACAGAGCAAGGACCAGAAGGACGAATCGCAGAAGACCAACCGGAAGAACGAAGAGGCCAACCGCAGGCGCGCGGTCGATCTTGAAGCCGTAGGATTGGAAGCATCAGCGGCAAATCTCCGCCTGCTGCGGCTTTGGGAAGATCTGGGTCCCATGCCTCGGCTTTGCACCTACACCGGCAAACCGATCTCGTTCAGCGATGTGTTTTCCAGCGAAGTGGAGGTCGAACACATATTGCCGTTCTCGCGCACACTCGACGACTCCATGGCCAACAAGACCCTGGCCTACCGCGAAGCCAACCGAGGAAAGCGCAATCAGGCGCCCGAGGAAGCGTGGAGCGGAGAGGCCTATGAGGCCATCCAACAGCGCGCCGCCGCCCTGCCCCGCAACAAGGCCTGGCGCTTCAAGCCCGGCGCCATGGAGAAATTTCAGAACGAAAACCGCGACTTCCTCGCGCGGCAACTGAACGAAACGCGTCACCTATCGCGCCTGGCCAAGGAGTATGTCGGCAAGGTTACGGGGGACGACGACGTCTGGGTCGTCACCGGGCAACTGACGGCCCTGCTGCGCCAACGCTGGGGTCTGAACTTCTCCAATACCAAGGACCGCAACAACCATCGCCACCACGCCATCGACGCGGCCACCATCGGGGTGATCGACCGCAATATCCTGCAAGACGTGGCGCGCCGCGCAGGGCTGCAAGAAGAGCGTGACCGGCTGGATGAAATTACCCGCGACGTGGCCGAGCCTTATGCGGGGTTCCGCGAAAACGTGCGCGCCTGTGTGAACCGACTGATCGTCTCGCACAAGCCAGAACATGGTACGGGCGGCGCCCTGCACGAGGACACCGCCTACGGCCTGGTCGATCCCGCGCGCCAGGAAGACGGCAATCTCGTCTATCGCAAGCCTCTGGAAGACTTGAAGGTGCCCGAGATCACCCGTGTGCGGGACCTGAACCTGCGTGCGCGTTTGCTGGCCCTGCTGGAGGAAGCAGGCGGCAAAAAGGCCGACGACAAGGTGTTGAAGGCCAAGCTGCGCGAGTTCGGCGCCGCCAATCGCGTCGGCCGCGTGCGTTTGCTCAAACGCGAAGACGGCGTTGTGGTCATCAACGACCGCACCGGCAAGGCCTACAAGGCCCTCATCCCCGGCGAAAACCACCACATGGATATCGTCGAGGACGCCGGCGGCGTCTGGCGCGGTTACGCCGCCACGGTATTCGATGTGAATCGGAAATCCTTCACCCCCCGTTGGACTGCCGAACTGCCCGGCGCGAAGCTCATCATGCGCCTGCACAAGGGCGACATGGTCGAACTGGCGGACGACGACGGGGTGCGACGGATCAAGCGGGTGGTGAGGATAAGCCCATCGAATAACATCGTTTATCTGGCGCAACACGATGAGGGTGGCGAACTGCCAAGGCGCCACGATGACAAAGACGACCCTTTCCGTTGGGACTTTGCCAACATCGGGAAGATGAAAAGCCGGTCCTGCGTCCGGGTGCAGGTGAACGAAGCGGGTAGAATCAACCTCCAGGCGTAACGAATCGTCACTCTCGCCCTTTCGAGCTTTCCTGTGGATAAGTTGTGGGTTGTCCACAGGCGAAGGGGTGTCGCCATGCTGGGGCGGATTGTCGAACTCGCAACCGAAGGCGGGCGTATCGGTGTTGATCGCGGGTTCTTGACCGTCACCTCCGCGACCGCGACTGGCAAGGTCGCGCTCGATGATATCGAGGCCGTAATCGCTTCAGCCCAGGGCCTGACCTATTCCAACGCGGCGCTGGCGGCCCTGGCCGAGCGAGGCACGCCCCTGGTTATCTGTGGCCGGGACTATGCACCCGCCGCCGTTGTCATGCCCATGAACGGCCACTTCCAGCAAGGCCTTCGCATGGCGGCGCAGGCTTGCGCGGCCAAACCGGTCGGCAAGCGGCTGTGGGCCTCAATCGTACGGGCCAAGATCCTGGCCCAGGCCGAGGCGTTGGACCGCGTCGGCTCAGGCTCTGCCCGTTTGCGAAAATTGGCCGAGTCCGTCCGCTCCGGCGATCCCGACAATTGCGAAGCGCAGGCCGCCCAGGCCTATTGGCCAGCCTTCATGGGCAAGGATTTCCGGCGAGACCGTACGGCGGGCGGCGTCAACGCCCTATTGAACTATGGCTATGCCGTTTTGCGCGCAGCGACCGCGCGGGCCGTGGCAGGCGCCGGGCTGCACCCGTCACTGTCAATCCATCACCAAAGCCGGGGCGAAGCCCTGCGCCTCGCCGACGACATGATGGAGCCCTTCCGACCCGCCGTCGATCTGGTCGCGCGCCGCCTGCGCGACGAAGGCGTGACCGAGCTGACACCCGCCGCCAAGGCCGAATTGGCTGGAGTCCTTCATCTGGACTACCTCACCGATATGGGCCGCGCGCCCCTGTCCAACTGTCTGTCGCGCCTGTGCGGGTCATTGGCCAAGGTCTATCTAAAAGAAGCCGGTCAACTCGATTTTCCTCGGCCTCTGGTTCCCCTGGCTTCGGAAGACGCGACGAATCAGGCGGCCTAGGTGCAGAAGTTGTCGGGGTATCGGCTTATGTGGGTGATGGCGCTGTTCGATCTGCCCGTCGTCACCCCCGCCGAGCGAAAGCGCGCCACCGGTTTTCGCAACTTCCTACTCGACCAAGGCTTTGAAATGGTGCAGTTTTCCGTCTACGCACGGTTCGCGCCTGGGCGAGATCGGGCCGAGGCGATTACCCGAAAAATCGGCGCTGCGGTGCCTCAGGACGGCAAGGTCGATGTACTCTATTTCACCGACAAGCAGTACGAGCAAATCGTCAGCTTCCGTGGAAAACCCAACGGCCCGATGCCGAAAAAGCCCACGCAACTGGCGCTTTTTTGAACCTGCGAACAAGAAAATGGCCTTGCAGAACAATGTGTTCCGCAAGGCCAGGCTTAGCAAAGACAACCGCGCGGGCCAACCGCAACGTAGTGATCCGCTTGGCCTCGGAACAGGCGGGCTTAGCAAAGACAACCGCGCGGGCCAACCGCAACTTCTGGTGCTAGCTGTAACACACTCTTAAGGGCTTAGCAAAGACAACCGCGCGGGCCAACCGCAACTTTGCGGGCGTACCCGTTGTCGTAACCGTAGGCTTAGCAAAGACAACCGCGCGGGCCAACCGCAACGGCGGGCATACGGTCGCGGGGCTGGTGGCGGCTTAGCAAAGACAACCGCGCGGGCCAACCGCAACCTATCGCCCTATGGGCTGACAGAGCGTGAGGGCTTAGCAAAGACAACCGCGCGGGCCAACCGCAACGATATTGGTCAGGCCCAGCACGGCCACGCGGGCTTAGCAAAGACAACCGCGCGGGCCAACCGCAACATAGGAGGAATTGAGCAACAATTTGTAGAAGGCTTAGCAAAGACAACCGCGCGGGCCAACCGCAACGCTACAGGCCTGCGTGGCGTCAACTGGCGGGGCTTAGCAAAGACAACCGCGCGGGCCAACCGCAACCGCCGGGGGCGGCTCTCTGTCGGCGCGCTTGGCTTAGCAAAGACAACCGCGCGGGCCAACCGCAACGCTGCTGGCCTGCATGGCGTCAACTGGCGGGGCTTAGCAAAGACAACCGCGCGGGCCAACCGCAACTGTTAATGTGTCTGGCCTATTGTGTGTCGTGGCTTAGCAAAGACAACCGCGCGGGCCAACCGCAACGGTTGAGGGGTTAGGGGCGTTTGAATATGCGGCTTAGCAAAGACAACCGCGCGGGCCAACCGCAACCATGTTGCTCGGCTGGATAGCGTGGGGCGGGGCTTAGCAAAGACAACCGCGCGGGCCAACCGCAACTCTCGCCTACCGGCCCAGTTACGACCAGTCGGCTTAGCAAAGACAACCGCGCGGGCCAACCGCAACATGGCCGGCGGGTCTGAACTAGGCGCCTGGGGCTTAGCAAAGACAACCGCGCGGGCCAACCGCAACCCTCGCCATTTACACCATTACAGGGGCGATTGGCTTAGCAAAGACAACCGCGCGGGCCAACCGCAACTTAACGGGGTGCGCTACAGCTCCCGCCCCGCGGCTTAGCAAAGACAACCGCGCGGGCCAACCGCAACTGCGCGTCCTTCAAAGGTCCGCTGTTCGGAGGCTTAGCAAAGACAACCGCGCGGGCCAACCGCAACATACCTTCCGTGAGGGTCCACAGCGCCCGGTGGCTTAGCAAAGACAACCGCGCGGGCTCCGACATCGAGGAGTTCCAGGCATGAGCCGCACCTCGCACACGGACCCCGAACTCACCCACCGCCTCACCAGACGGGGCATGCTCGGCGTGGCCGCG
>JBEHYN010000057.1:0-12133 GCA_048498155.1 Pseudomonadota bacterium
GCGCCTATTTCGCCACCACTGGCTGGACCGGCGCCAATGTGCCGGGCCTGCCCGGTCCCGATACGATGTGGACAGCGCCGGCCGGCGCTGCGCTGGGACCCGGCCGCCCGGTCGTCCTGACCTATGACAATGGCCAGGGCCTTGTTTTCAGCCGCACCCTTTCGGTGGACGCCGACTACATGTTCACCCTGTCTGACCAAGTCGCCAACCATGGCTCAGCCGCGGTGGCGCTTGCGCCCTATGGCTCAGTCCAGCGCCAGTGCATCGCCGACGCCCAGCACAAGGATCCTTGCCTGGACGACGGGGCTCCGCGCAGCGGCGTGGTGCACGAGGGCTATATCGGCTGGCTGGGCGACCAATTGCGCCTGAAGAAGTACCACGACTGGATCAAGGCCGACTCCACCACCATCGCCTCCACCGGCGGCTGGCTAGGCGTCACCGACAAGTACTGGATGGCCTCGCTGATCCCCGACCAGCATCAGACGGTGCAAGGCACGTTCCGCGTCACACCCAACGCGGCGGCCAATGTCTTCGAAGCCGATTTCGTCGGTCCGGTGCAGACGCTGCAGCCGGGCGGGTCGATTTCGCAAACCACGCATCTATACGCCGGCGCCAAGACCGTGCCGCTGCTGCAGGCCTATCAGAAGGCCCTGGGGGCGCCTCAGCTCGACCAGGCGGTGGACTGGGGCATGTTCTGGTTCCTGACCCGCCCGCTGTTCACCGTGGTGGAGTTCTTCTACCAGCACGTGGGCAACTTCGGCCTGGCGATCCTGCTTCTGACGGTGACCGTGCGGGTGGTGTTCTTCCCGTTGGCCAACAAGTCATACGAATCGATGTCCAAGATGAAGAAGATTCAGCCTCAGCTGAACGCCATCAAGGAACGCAACGCCAAGGACCCCGCCAAGCAGCAGCAGGAGATGATGGCGCTGTACCAGACGGAGAAGATCAACCCCTTCCTCGGCTGCGTGCCCATGCTGCTGCAGATTCCCGTGTTCTATTCCCTCTACAAGGTGCTGTCGGTTACCATCGAGATGCGCCACGCGCCTTTCGTCGGCTGGGTGCACGACCTGTCCGCGCGGGACCCGACCACCTTCGTCAATCTGTTCGGCGCCCTGCCCTTTGCGCCGGCCACGGTCATGGCCATCGGCGGCTTCCTGGACGGCCCCCTGCACATCGGCGTGTGGCCGTTGATCTATGTGGTGACCATGTGGCTGAGCATGTCCATGGCGCCTCAGGCCGGGATCGACCCAACCCAGCAGAAGATCATGCAGTTCATGCCGCTGATCTTCATGTTCTCCATCTCCCAGGTGGCCGTGGGCCTGGTGATCTACTGGTCCTGGTCCAATGTGCTGACCATCGGCCAGCAGTATGTGATCATGCGCCGGTTCAAGGTGGAAAACCCCATTGACGACATCATCGCGCGCTTCACCGGCAAGGCGGCGCCGGGATGAGCGCACCCGAGGCGGTGTTCGACGACGAGGCCATCGAAGCCGCGCGCGTACTGTTCGCCCACCCCGTCGCCTTCATGATGGGCTGCGCCGCTATAGAGCAGTTGCCCCCGCCTAACCTGCCCGAGATCGCCTTCGCCGGTCGTTCAAACGTCGGCAAGTCCTCGCTGATCAACGCCTTGGTGGGGCGCCACGGCTTGGCTCGCGCATCCAACGAGCCGGGCCGCACCCGAGAGGTCAACTTCTTCGTGCTGGACGAGAAGATACGTCTGGTAGACTTGCCGGGCTACGGGTTCGCCCGCGCCTCAAGGAAGACGGTCGACAAGTTTCAGAATCTGGGACGGGCCTATCTACGGGGCCGTCCGAACCTGAAGCGGGTCTATCTACTGATCGACGCGCGGCACGGCCTGAAGGGTCCCGACGCCGAGGCCTTGGACGCCCTGGATCTAGCCGCGGTGTCCTATCAGGTGGTGCTGACCAAGGGCGACAAGATCAAGCCTGCCGAGCTGGAGAGAACCGTCGCGGCTACCCTGAAGGCCATCTCCCGCCGACCGGCCGCCTTCCCTCGGGTGGCGGCCACGTCGGCGGAAAAAGGCGCGGGCCTGCCTGAGCTGCGCGCCGAGATCATCCAGGCGGCGTTTCAGTAGTCGAGAGCAATTCGGCGCCTACGCCGCGATCAGCAGTTGGTCTGGCTCTTGGCGATCTGCGAACCAGCGATGGCGCCGGCGCCGGCGCCTATGATCGCGCCGCCTTCCCGGCCGCCGCCGCGAGCCACGTTGGAGCCGACCACGGCGCCGAAGATACCGCCGAGCAGTCCTCCCGCAAGCTCATTGCCCTTGCGCTGATCGCGGCAGGCTTGACGCGTTTCTCGGTTGTTCCAATAGCGGCTCGAGGCGCCGTTGCCATAACGGGAGTCATAATCGCGCCGCTGATTCTCATAGTCCGATTGAGAATATTGACGATTTTGATGGGCGCGCTGGTAGTCCATGTAGCGATCGTATGAGCCTGGGCCATATTGCTGCTCGTAAGCGCGTCGTTCGTCGTAGCCGCCGCCTTGGCCGTAAGGCTGGGCCACGGCCATGGCCGCAGGGGCCGCCGCCGTCAACAGCGCGGCCATGCCCAGGGCTAAGTGGCGCATGCGAATTGATCTGTTCATCTGAGGTCTCATTGGGTTGCCGGGACGAGTGCCCGCCCTATCAAACGAACGGGACGGGCAATCGCTCCAAGGGGCCGAGTTTTCGGAAGGATCGTCCACGGCTAACCGCGCCGGACCGCCCGCAAAATAAGCAGCAATAACGATGCGCCGACTGCGGCGGTGATGATCGCCGAGATCCAGCCGCTGCCCACCTGGATATTCAGCACCCCGGCCAACCAGCCGCCGATGAAGGCGCCGACGATGCCGACCACGATATCCCCGAGCAGGCCAAAGCCACCGCCCTTAACGAATGTTCCGGCCAGCCAGCCGGCGATCGCGCCGATGACAAGCCAAGCCAGCAAGCTGTGGGAATCCATTGTTCCGCCCTTTGTGTGGTGTTTGACGTGGGCGGCGATCATTCGCCGCCACATGGTTAAGCTGCCTACGGCGGATTTGTTCCTTCGAGTAAAATGGACACCGACGCTCGAGGGTGACAAATCGCGCGCTTGCCGTTAATGCCAGCGCGCATCCTCGCGGCCAGCCAGGGACCCGCCCCAATGACCGATAACGCCAACGAAGGCGGATGGGCGACAGCCAAGACCTTGGCCGAAGCCCTGCCTTATATCCAGCTCTACGACCGCGAAACCGTGGTCATTAAATACGGCGGCCACGCCATGGGCGAGGACGAGGTTGCGCGCCAGTTCGCCGCCGACGCCGTGCTGCTCAAGCTCTTGGGCCTGCATCCGGTGATCGTGCATGGCGGCGGGCCGCAGATCAGCCGGATGCTGAAGAAGGCCGGCGTGGAGTCCACCTTCATCGACGGCCTGCGCGTGACCGACGCTCCGACAATGGAAGTGGCCGAGATGGTGCTCTCTGGCGCCATCAACAAGGAGATCGTCAACTTCATCAACCAGGCCGGGGCCGAGGCCGACGTTCGCGGCGTGGGCCTGTCGGGCAAGGACGCGCGGTTGATCACGGTGGACAAAGCCACCAAGGTCAAGCGCAACGCCGATACCGGCCTGGAGGAGATCATCGACCTGGGCTTCGTGGGCGAGCCGCGCCACATCGACCCCCAGATCATCAAGGCCCTGATCGAGGCCAAGGAAGACTATGTGCCCGTGGTGGCGCCCATCGGGGTGTCCGATGAAGGCGAGACCTACAACATCAACGCCGACACCGTGGCCGGGGCCCTAGCTGGGGCCCTGGGCGCCAAGCGCATGCTGCTGTTGACCGATGTGCGCGGGGTGCTGGGCAAGGATGGCGAGTTAATCCGCAGCATGACCGTAGCCGAAGCAGTGGAGGCCATAGCCTCGGGCGTGGCCACTGGAGGCATGATCCCCAAGCTGGAGACCGCCATCGCTGCGGTTCAGGCCGGGGTCGAGGCCGTCGTCATCCTGGACGGGCGCCAGCCTCACGCCATGCTGGCCGAACTGTTCAGCGAAAGCGGCTACGGCACCCTGATCAGGGCATGAGTGCGGATCTGACGCGCGTCGATATCTGGCTGTTCGATCTGGATAACACCCTGTATCCGCCCGAGGCGGAGCTGATGAATCTGATCGCCGACCGCATGACCCATTTTGTGGCGCGCGAGACCGGCCTGCCACGCGATCAGGCCTTCATCTTGCAAAAGAAGTATCTGCACGAGCACGGCACCACCCTGGCCGGGCTGATGGCCCACCACGGTGTCGATCCCGAGGCGTTCTTGAACGAGGTGCATGACGTTTCAATGTCCGGTCTCCTGCCCGACCCGGATTTGCGCGACGCCATCGCCGCCCTGCCCGGCCGACGCCTGGTGTTCACCAATGGCGACAAGCGACACGCCGACCGGGTGCTGGCCAAGCTGAAACTGGACGATCTGTTCGAGGACATCTTTCACATCGCCCTGGCCGACTATATCCCCAAGCCCCACCCCCAGACCTTCGCCCGGATGATCCAGGCCCACGATGTGGACCCGGCTCGCGCCGCCTTCTTCGAGGACAGCCCGCGTAATCTGAAACCGGCTTTCGATCTGGGCATGACGACCATTTTGGTCGGACCTGAAGCCTTGCCGTCCGACGATGCTTTCGTGCATCACCGCACCGATAACCTCGCTGCCTTCCTCAAGGCCGCCCGCACCCAGGAGACCCGCCCATGAGCGATCTTCAGCCCGTCATCGAAGCCGCCTGGGACGCCCGCGACGGCGTGAGCGCCGCAACCACGGGCCCCGTGCGCGATGCGGTGGACGCCGCCCTGGCGCTGCTGGACTCCGGTCAGGCGCGGGTGGCGCAAAAGGTCGGCAACGACTGGATCGTGAACCAGTGGCTGAAGAAGGCCGTGCTGCTGTCCTTCCGCCTGAACCCCAACAGCGTCATGGGCGCCGATGCGGGCGGGACCGGCCCCTGGTTCGACAAGGTCGCCACCAAGTTCACCGGCTGGGGCCAGGCTGAGTTCGAAGCGGCCGGCTTTCGCGCCGTGCCCGGCGCCTTGGTTCGCAAGGGCGCCTTTGTGGCCAAGAACGCGGTGCTGATGCCGTCCTTCGTCAATATCGGCGCATATGTGGGCGAAGGGACCATGGTCGACGGCTGGTCCACCGTCGGCTCCTGCGCCCAGATCGGTAAGAACGTGCACCTGTCCGGCGGCGTGGGCATCGGCGGGGTGCTGGAGCCCCTGCAGGCCAACCCCACCATCATCGAGGACGACTGCTTCGTCGGCGCCCGCTCCGAAGTGGCCGAAGGCGTGATCGTGCGCCAGGGGGCAGTGCTGTCCATGGGCGTCTACCTCGGCGCCTCCACCAAGATCATCGACCGCGCCACCGGCGAAGTGTTCCGCGGCGAGGTGCCGCCCTATGCTGTGGTGGTGCCGGGGACTCTTCCGTCAGTGAACGGAGGACCGGGGTTGTACTGCGCCGTGATCGTCAAGCACGTGGACGCTCAGACGCGGGCCAAGACATCTACGAATGAGCTGCTAAGGGATTAGGCGGAGCGAAAGCTTCACCGGGGACTGCGAGCGAACCTCGCCGCTTCAAAACACCGATGCCAGAGTGGTCGCCCATGCTGAAAAGAGCTTTGCACCTTGGACTGCGACTATTGGGCATCGCCGTGATCATCCTTGTTGGCGGAGCGATATATCGCCTTTGGCTTGATCGGTTTGATTTACTTTCCGATCCCGAATTTTGGCCGCTGCTATTTCAGTGGTGCATCTTGCTTCCGATAGGCTTATCCGCCGGCGCGGCCTGGTCAGTAGCGTTCGACCTATTGTCGAGCAGGAAGGTTCGCTAACGCGCTTTGGGCGGCGCTCATTCCCCGCCGTCCTTCGCATGATGGAATGTTTTTTCGAAGGTCTGGTCCAGTCAAGGACGAGGCTGCGCCTCGCCGCGCAGCGGTGGCCTTCGGCCATCCTTGACAGGGCCTGACCGTTCGAAAGCAGACTCGCCATGCGATCGACGGAGCAGTGCGGCGAACCCTTCCCCCTCGAGGGGGGAAGGGCAGGGTTGGGGGTGTAGGGCGCGACGCCGCTGAGCTTGACGCTGGAGGCGGTCCGGCCTCTCGCGCTTTTCCAGAAAACGCAACGCGAACACCCCCATCCCCGGCCCTTTCCCCCTTTGAGGGGGAAGGGGGCTCAGAGCTTCAACTTCAGCATCCCAGGATCGCCTTCAAACGCGATCAGTTTCCAAGCCCCGTCTTCCTTGCGGAACAGCAGAACGCACGGTCCTCCTGCCTTCTGAGAAATACAAGCGCGTTCCCCATCAATCGGTTTGATCAAGGGCGCCAGGAACGCCGCGTTCGGCACGGGCTGGTCGGGCGAATAGCCCTCCGCCTCGGCCACCGCCAAGAACACCTGCGGCTGGGCCAGGTGATCAACGGCGTAGTCCGCGATGGGACCCGCCATGGCCGAGCCGAACACGGCCAGGCCCCCCGTGTCCTTACGCTGCAGGACATAGGCGATCAGCCGCGCGCGCACTTGCGCCTTCAGCGCCGGCCGGTCAATGTGGGCGTCAAAGGCAGCCTGGTCCGTATCGCGGACCGCCAGCAGGAAGGCGCGGATATCACCGGCGGCCTCGTACTGCTGCAGGGTCGCGCAGGCGCTCAGGGCCAAAAGGGCCAGGACAACGAGCGGCGCAATCCGTGCCCAGCCCGTCCGGCCCTTGCCCACCTAGCCCTGCCCCTCGGCCGCCTTAGGCGCTTGGCCCTGGAAGGTGAACTCCGGCACCGCCGCCTGCAGCAGCCTCAGCACCTTGGCTTCGTCGAAATTGGCCGCAGCGGCGGCCAGTTCCGCCATCTGACGGTGCAAAATGGCGATGTCTGTCGTGCGCGGGCTGACGGAGAACACCCCCAGTCCCTCGGCCAAGGTGTGCCGTTCCTCCTCGTGCACCAGTTCCTCGAACAGCTTCTCGCCGGGGCGCAGGCCGATGAATTCGATCTTCACGTCCACATCCGGCTGCTTGCCGGACAGGCGGATCATCTGGCGCGCCAAGTCGAGGATGCGGATGGGTTTGCCCATATCCAGCACGTGGACCTCACCGCGCAGGGACTGCGGCGTTGAGCCCAAGGCGGAGGCCTGGAGCACCAGTTGTACCGCTTCGGGAATGGTCATGAAAAAGCGGGTGACATCGGGGTGAGTCACGGTCACCGGTCCGCCCGCCGCGATCTGGCGCTGGAACAGCGGCGCCACCGATCCGGAAGATCCCAGGACGTTGCCGAAGCGGACGGCGATAAAGCGCGTCGAACCCGCTTCCAGGTCCATGGCCTGGCAATAGGCTTCGGCCCAGCGCTTGGTGGCGCCCATCACATTGTGCGGGTTAACCGCCTTGTCGGTAGAGATCAGCACCATGGCGGACACGGCGTAACGCGCGCAGGCCTCGGCGATGATCTGCACGCCCAGGACATTGGTGCGGGCCCCCTCGATCACATTGGCCTCAACCAGGGGCACGTGCTTCAGGGCGGCGGCGTGAAAGACGATGTCCGGCCGCGCGGCCGCGAACAGACGCTGCATCGCCGGACCGTCGCGCACATCGGCCAGCACGTCCTGACGCGCCAGGTCAGGCGCCCGTTCCCCCAGTTCCTTGCCGATGGCATAGAGATTGAATTCGCTGTTCTCGATCAGGATCAGACGGCCGGGACCGAACTCGGCAATCTGGCGGCACAGTTCCGAGCCGATCGAACCGCCCGCGCCGGTCACGAGCACGCGGCGACCACGGATCAGACGGCGCATGGCTTCGCGGTCCAGCACCACCTGCGGGCGGCCCAGCAGATCGCGCAAATCCACCGGTTGGACAGCACTGGCCCCGTCCGTGTCGGCGTCATCGACGAAATCGGTCAAGCGGGGCAGCCGTCCTACAGTCAGGCCCAGGGCGCTGGCGCGCTCGAGCAGGTCGGCGATGCCTTCCTGGTCGATCTCGTCGTCGGCGATAATCAGGCGTTGCGGGCGGATACGCCGCTGTTCGAGGAATGTCAGGGCTCCGATCAGATCTTGAGGACCGCCCAAAACGCCGATGCCGTGGATTTGACGGCCGTGCCATTCGGCGCCGTCGGTGAGGATGCCCACCACCGAATAGGCGCGTTGCGATTTTCGATGCAGTTCGCGGATGAAGGGTTCGATGCGCCCAGCCTTGCCCACCACCAAGACCGGCACCGAAGCGGGCGCCAGGTGAGGATGGGTGGTGAACGGCCTGGGCGTACGCCCGTCGGCATAGTAGCGCGCGAAAATGCGCGGAGCGGCCAGCAGAGCCATCATAAAGAAAAAGGCCAGGACAGGGGCCAGCGAGGGCGACGGACCCATCTCGCGCTGCCAGACCGTGAAAGGGAAATAGACCACGGCTGCCGTGATCAGGGAGGTGCGGACAATGGTCATCGCGTCCGACAGGGACGTGTAGCGCCAGATTGTCCGGTTGAGCCGATGGGTCCAGGCGACCGCAACCGCCACCGCTGTAAAGACTACGGTGTGGATGACCAATGAGCGCAGCGCATGCTGGCCGGCCAGCACCATGCCGGTCTGGAAGGCTGCGGCGAAGGCCGCTGCGGACGCGACCGCGTCATAGGCGGTGATGGCCCACGGAAATGCGGAAGACTTGCGCGTGGCGACGGCGGCGGTCGTCTGCATGGCGCTCATCGCTCCTCCGGCCAGGACGCTCGCCGCCTGACCACTCCAGCCCTAGCAAAAAACGGGCTCAGGGCGCAAATGTTTGAAACCATTGCACGAACCTGGGCAAGCCATCTTCCAAAGCGATCTGCGGAGCGTAGCCGCACAGGGCGTGGAGTTTGGCCACATTGGCGAAGGTCGCCGAAACATCCCCAGGCTGCATCGGCTGCATTCGTTTGTCGGCGCTCTTGCCTAAGGCTTGTTCAAGCACCTCGATCATTCGCATCAGGCCCACCGGCCGGCTGTCGCCGATATTGAACAGCCGATGTTCGGCGGGCGCCGCCGGATGGGCGATCACGCCTTCGACGCCGTCGATGATGTCATCGATATAGGTGAAGTCACGGGCCATCCGGCCCTCGCCGAATACATCAATCGCCTGGCCCGCCATGATTTTCTGGGCAAAACTGAAATAGGCCATGTCGGGCCTGCCCCACGGACCATAGACGGTGAAGAACCTCAGTCCGGTTTGGGCCAGGCCGTACAGGCCGCTGTAGGCGATGCTCATCAGTTCACAGGACCGCTTGGTCGCCGCATAGAGCGAGGCCGGCTGGTCCACCGGATCAGTTTCGCAAAAGCCTTCCAGATTCAGAGGCCGTTCGCCGTAAACCGAGCTGGAGGAGGCATAGACCAGCTGCCCAACGCCATGTCGGCGGCAAGCCTCCAGCACCGACAGATGACCGGCCACATTAGCCCGTTCATAGGCAAACGGGTTCTCCAGGGAATAACGCACCCCCGCTTGGGCGGCGAGGTGAACGATCAAGCCGGGGCGGGCGCGAGCGGTCAGGGCCTCGAAGGCCTCTGCCTCGGCCACATCCAGCCGGACAAGCTCGAAGCCGGGTTGCGCCAGCAGCCGCGCGGCGCGGGCCTGCTTCAGCGACACGTCGTAATAGGGATTGAAGTCATCCACGCCGATCACGGTCTCGCCGCGATCAAGCAATCGCTGGCAAAGGTGCATTCCGATAAACCCGGCCGCGCCGGTGACGATGACGGTCACGATCTCGTCCTGTCACATCCATAATGTGCTGATTTTGAAGTTCGCCCGACCATGGGATCACGCTCGGCGCGAACTTCAAATTCCAAAAAACACACTAGGCTGTTTTTACCTTCAGCAGGGCGTTGTCGATCGGCAGGCGGCGAACCCGCACGCCGGTCGCCTGGAAGATCGCGCCGCATAGGGCCGGAATCACCGGCGGCAGAGTGGGCTCGCCCATGCCGGTCGGTGGATGGTCCGAGAGAACGAAACGCACCTCCACCGGCGGCGCATCCTTCATGCGGATCATCGAGTAGTCATAGAAGTTATTCTGATTGACCTGACCCTTGGTCAAGGTGATCTGGGTTCCCAGGGCCTGACCCAGGCCGTCGATCACCGCCCCCTCGGCTTGGTTCAAGGCGCCGGTCGGGTTGACGATCTGGTTACCGATGTCGCCGACCACCCAGACCTTATCGACCTTGATCTGGCCGGAAGCAGAGACCTGGCACTGCACCGCCTCGGCGAAATAGCCGAGGTGGCAGTAGTAATAGGCCATGCCCATGCCGCTGCGCGCGGGCAGATTGGCCCTCGCGGTCTTCCAGTTGGTCATTTTCTCCAGCTCCTCCAGCACCCGCCGCGTACGGCCGGTGTCGAAGGCGTCGCGCTGACCTGTCGTGCCGAACAGGCGCGGCTCACCCAGCATGGCGTAGTGGAAGTCGAAGATGTCCATGCCGCCCTCGTGGGCCAGTTCGGCCATGAAGGACTGCATGGTCCAGCACAAGGCGTTGCTGCCAGGCGCGCGCATGGCGCCCGTGGGCGCCCCGAGCGGCATGAGCGAAGCCTCATGGGTGAGGTGATCGATCAGGCGGGCGGGCAGCTCATTGGCCTGCAGGCCGGCGGCGGGGGCGAATTTACCGGCGCCGTCGCCATAGGCTACGTAATGGTGCTTCCAAGCCGCCAGCTTGCCCGATGAGTCCAGGCCCGCCTTGAGGTAATGAAATCCCCCCGGGCGATAGAAGTCGTGCTTGATGTCATGCTCGCGCGGCCACAGCAGTTTGACCGGCGCGCCGACTTCCCGCGAAATCCACGCCGCTTCGACGGCCTGGTCATTGACCAGACGACGACCGAAACCGCCGCCGCCGCGCACCATGTGCACGGTGATGTTCTCCGGCTTGATGCCCAGGACTTGAGCGATGCCGGTGCGGGCGCCCTCTGGCGTCTGACTGTTGGTCCACACCTCGGCCTTGTCGCCTTGAACATGCACGGTGCAGTTCTGCGGCTCCATGGTGGCGTGGGCCACGAAGGGATAGGCGTAATGGCCTTCCACCACCTTGGCCGCCTTGGCCAGGGCAGCATCCACATCGCCGTCCTTGCGGATCGGCATGGTCGCCGGCTGTTTGGACAGGACATCGGCCTGTTTGGCGAAGCTGTCGGTGCTCTGGTCGGCGTGGGGTCCGTGATCCCACTCGATCTTGAGTTTTTCCAGGGCCGCCGAAGCCCGCCACCAGCTGTCGGCCACCACGGCGACGCCGCCGATCAGGAGCTTGGGATCGTCCCCGCCCTGGATGACGAAGGCGTGGCTTACGCCCGGCATGGCCTTGGCCGGAGCCAGATCGACGTCCTTCACCTTGCCGCCGAAGGTCGGGCACTTCTCGAACACCGCATAGCGCATGCCGGGCACGACCACGTCGATCCCGAACAGGGGCTCGCCGCGCACGATGCGGGGGCTGTCCACGCCGCGCTTGGACTTGCCGATGATCTTGAAGTCCTTGGGGTTCTTCAGAACGACAGTCTTCAGATCAGGCGCCGGCAAGGCGGCGGCCGTGGCGGCCAACTCGCCGTAGCCCAGCTTGCGGCCGCTGGCGGCGTGAAACACCACGCCGTTGGCGGTCGTGCACTCGGCGGCCGGAACCTTCCAGGTCACGGCGGCGGCCTCGACCAGCATCTGCCGGCCGGCGGCGCCCACGCGGCGCTGGGGTTCGTAGTTGTTGGGGGTGGCCGTGGATCCCGAGGCCACCTGGGCGGTGTACTTGGTCGAGTCCTGGTCAGCCTGCTTGAGGCGAACCTTGGACCAGTCCGCGTCCAGCTCCTCGGCGATCAGCATGGGCAGCATGGTCTTGATGCCCTGGCCGGTTTCCGGGTTCTTGGCCACGATGGTGATGATCCCGTCGGGCGCGATGGTGATGAAGGTGTTCAGCGTACCGGGCGCAGCAGCGGCAGCCTGAGCGGTCGCGCCGTAGCTGAGGAACAGTCCGCCGCCCACGGCGGCGCCAGTCTTCAAGAAACCGCGGCGCGAAGGGGCCAGTTCAAGGGGCATGTCGTCGGCCATCAGACGATCTCCGGTTCGGGCGGACCAGCCGGCGGGGGGGTCTGACCCGCAGCTTGATGGATAGCGGCGCGGATGCGGTTGTAGGTGGCGCAGCGGCAGATGTTGGTCATGGTCTTGTTGATGTCGTCATCGCT
>JBEHYN010000058.1:0-12069 GCA_048498155.1 Pseudomonadota bacterium
TGCCGGCGGTCTTCACCTTGAACGAAGCGGCTCATCTCAGCGCCTCCGACATCACGATGTCAGGAGTCTGTACTGCTTCGCGTTTTTACACAGCCTCGAACCGTTGCGGACATTTGTTGTCGAGTTACGCTGGCTCAGAGTGGACGTGGAGCGCTGAAGTGATGGGGAGAAAGCCAACAGTTTCGCGAGAGCGGGCAGAGTCGATAGCTGCGCGCTACATTGAGGGCCTGGACCTAAAAGGTTGGCGCTTTGAAATTGCTGAGGTGAAGCGCGCGCCCATCGATCTAAAGAATTGGACTGTCGTCGTTGACCGCTTTTCGCCGGAAGGGAATTTGGTCGATGGTCCTCAGATCCTAATTGTTGATTGTCAAACCGGGCATTTGCAGACGCTGGAGTCGCGATTCGAATGATCCTGCGGACGTCGAAAATCCGCCCACAGCAGACCCCGCCCCCTAGAAAAACTCCGGCCCCGCCTTCTTCTGCGCCGGCGCCGCCGGTGTCGCGTCCGGCTTCACCGCTTCCGGCGTCTGGGGCGGGCCGCCGTTCTGCAGCAGGTCGCCGATGGCGTCCTCGCCTGACGCTGGAACGTCCGATGGAGGCGGGGCGCCGCCGCCGGGGATGGCTTGCACCTTTAATCGGGGCAGGGCCTGGCTCATGAAGGTGCGCCAGATGCGGGCGGGGAACATGCCGCCCGTCACGCCGCGCATGGGGGTGTTGTCGTCGCGGCCAGTCCATACGGCCGCCACGAACCCGCCGGTGTAGCCGACGAACCAGGCGTCGCGATAATCGCTGGTGGTGCCGGTCTTGCCGGCCAGGTCATAGCCCGGCACCCGCGCGCCGGTTCCGGTGCCCGAGACCAGCACCTGGCGCATCATCTGGTTCAGATAGGGCAGGGCGGGCGAGCCGATCACCTGGGGATGGGGCGGTTTGTCGACATTGTGGTCGTACAGCACCTTGCCTGCCGCCGTGCGGATGCGCTCGATGCCGTAGGCCTTCACCCCGACCCCGCCATTGGCGAAGGCGTCGTAGGCCTGGGCCATCTCCAAGGGGCTGACTTCCACAGCCCCAAGCGCCATAGACGGGTCGGTCTGGATCGGCGAGGTGATGCCCAGGCGATGGGCCGTGCGCGCCACATTGCCAGTGCCCACTTCGTTGGCCAGGCGCGCGGCTACCGTATTGACCGAGTGAGCTAAGGCCGTTTGCAGGGTGATCGGACCCATAAACGCCTTTTCGAAGTTCTTGGGCTGCCAATTGCCGATGGTGATCGGCTCGTCCACCACCGGGGTGTCGGGGCGGCGGCCGTTCTCCATGGCGGTGAGATAGACGAAGGGCTTGAAGGAGGAGCCGGCCTGGCGCTTGGCGTCCGAGGCCCGGTCGAACTGGCTGTCCGCGTAGTCGACCCCGCCGACATAGGCGCGCACGCGGCCCTCGCCGTCCAAGGCCACCAGCGCGGCCTGCTGCATGCCCCGGGCCTTGGCGTCCGGCGCGACGACCTGGCGCGCGGCGCCTTCCGCTGCGGTCTGGATCGGCAGGTCTAGTGTGGTTTCGACCACCAGATCCTGTTGTAATTGTTGATCCTTGGACGCGCCGACAATGGAGCGCACTTCAGAATCCACCCAGTCGACGAAGTATTGCGCCCTCTGACTGGACAGGGTGCGTGACACGCGCACCGGTTGGGCGAAGGCGGCGTCCCGTTCGGCCGGGGTGATGGCGTGGGTCGAGACCATCTCGTCCAGCACAACGGTGGCGCGCCGCTCGGCCCGCGCCGTGTCCGAGATGGGGCTGTAACGCGCCGGACCCTTCATCAGTCCGGCCAGCAAGGCGGCTTCGCCCACTGTGAGCTTGGCGGCGGGCTTGTCGAAATAGCGCTGCGACGCCGCCTCGATGCCATAGGCGCCGGCGCCGAAATAGACCCGGTTCAGATAGAGGCTGAGGATTTCCTTCTTGGAAAACTTCATCTCCAGCCACACTGCCAGGATCAATTCCTGGGCCTTGCGGCGGATAGTTTGCTGCGGGCTCAGGAACAGGTTGCGCGCCAACTGCTGGGTGATGGTCGAGGCCCCCTGGGCGAACCGGCGGGCGCGAATGTCCACGATCACCATGCGCACCATGCCGATCGGGTCGAAGCCGAAGTGGTGATAGAAGCGCCGGTCTTCGATGGCGATAAAGGCGTCCGGCACATAGGGCGGAAGCTCGTCCAGGTTCACCGGCGGCGTGATCTGACTGCCGCGCACGGCCACCAGGGCGCCGGAGCGGTCCAGGTAGGAGATTGAGGGGGTGCGCTGGACGTCGTAGAGCTTGGAGGTGTCGGGCAGGCCGGTGGCGAACACCACCAGAAAGCCGGCGATGAAAATCAGGCCCCATACGGCCGCGACCGCGCTCCAATAGACGAAGGCCTGAGCCCGGCCGCGCGCGGGCTTGCCGCCCCCCGCGCCGCCCCTCGAACCGCCGTCGCCGCCCCGTCTGCCTTGGCCAGGGCCGCCCGATTGCGCGTTCGCCATGTTCAGATCGCCTCCAGGCGAGGCCCCCGCCTCGCCTTGCTGTTTACCTAATCGCGCCGGGGCGCTCCACTGGATTAATCGTCGCTGCGGTTTGACCCAACGTTAAGCCCGCTCATTTAGGCTGGCGCCGATGGCCAGGACCCAAGATTTGCTGAACGGCTTTGACCGCCCTGCGGCCGTGATCGGCCGGGACGGCGTCATGGCTTGCGCCAATGCGGCCTTTGCCCAGGCGGCTCCGCCCCTTGAACGCCTGGTCCGGCTTGGTTCGGGCGGACTCCTGGAGCCCGACGGCGAATGGATATGGAGCGTGCGCGCCCTGCCGAAGGGCGAGCGGCTGATCCTCGGGGAGCCCGGCGTCCAGCAGGGCCTGAACGCCCGCGAACGCTATCTGGCCGCGCTCAGCCACGAACTGCGAACGCCCTTGAACGGCGTGCTGGGGATGGCGGGTCTGCTCGCCGGCACAAGGCTGGACGCGGACCAGCGCACCTATGTGCAGGCGCTGAAGGAAACCGGCGCGCATTTGCTGGGCCTGGTCAACGACGTGCTCGACTTGGCCAAGCTGGAGACCGGGCAGATCGACCTTGAACCTGCGCCCGTCGACATTGAGCTGTTGCTGCAAGGCGTTTGCGAGCTGCTCAGCCCACGGGCGCACGAAAAGGGCCTGGAGATCGCCTGGGCGGCGGCCGACAGCCCGCCCCTGGTGATGGCCGACGAAGGCCGCTTGCGCCAGATCCTGTTCAACCTGGCGGGCAACGCCATCAAATTTACCCAGACGGGCGGCGTTCTGCTGCAGGCCCGCGCGCTGGAGCGCGGCGAAGCAGGCGTAAAGCTGCGGTTTTGCATCACCGACACGGGGCCCGGCGTCCCCGAGGCCGAGCGGGGCCGCATATTCGAAGAATACGCCCGGGTCGCGGGCGACACCGCGCGGTTGGAAGGCGCGGGCCTGGGTCTGGCCATCGTGCGCCGTCTGGCCGCCGCCCACGGCGGGGCTATCGGCTTGAGCAGTCCCAAGGAGGGGGGATCGCAGTTCTGGTTCGAGGCGCGCTTCGCAGTGACGGCCCCCGCGCCGTCGGCGCGACCTTTGAGCGGCCTGACCGTGCAGATCGTGTCGCCCAGCGCCACCGTGCGGACTGCCGCCGCGCGCCAGGTCGAGGCCAGCGGCGGGCGCGCCCTGACGGCGCGGGCCCATGCGCCGGACGCCCGGGCCGACGTGATGCTGGTGGACCGGTCCTTGGCCGGGCGCGCGCCGCAGGGGCCGCCGTCCATCGTGCTGCTGACCGCCGAGGAGCGGGCCGATATTGAAGGCCTGAGGGCGAGAGGTTTTGCTGGTTACCTTATCAAGCCTCTGCGCCGCGCCTCCCTGGCCGAGCGCATTCTGGCGGTGGTCGGCCGCAAGACCCAAGCCGGTTCGGCCGAGCGTCCGGTGGAGGATGAGCGCCTGGCCCCAGCCTGCGCCGTGGGCGTGCGGGTGCTGCTGGCCGAGGACAATCCGATCAACGCCCTGCTCGCCCGCACCTTGCTGGAGCGCGAGGGTTGCATTGCGGACTGCGTCTCCAACGGCCTGGACGCGGTGGAGGCCGGCCGACTCGGAGCCTATGACCTGATCCTGATGGATCAGCGAATGCCCGGCATGGACGGGGTGCAGGCGGCCCGGGCCTTGCGCTTGGAAGGGGTCAAGACGCCCATCGTCGCCTTGACGGCGGACGCGTTCGAAGACGACCGTCGCGCCTGCCTCGCCGCCGGCATGGACGATTTCCTGGCCAAACCGTTGGATGTGGGCGCCCTGCGCGCAGTGTTGTCACGATGGACCAGCGTTCGGGCCTCGACACAGCGGGATGCTGAGGACAAGCTCGCCTCCTAGTGTGGCGATTCAGAAATTCGCCTGCGCTTTGTCGAGATCTGGGCGCGAATTTCTGAATCTCCGGCCACACTAGAAACATATGATTCTAGTGTGCTTTTTCGAATTTGAAGTTCGCTCCAAGCGTGACCCTAGAAATGGGCGAACTTCAAATTCAGCACACTAGCTTTGGGGGGGCGGATGACGACACCAGCGGGTACTGAAAAGTCCGGGACACGCCGGGCCAAACTGGCCGAAACCCTGCTCGCCATTCGGCGCCCTCGGGTGCTGGTGATGCTGCTGCTGGGCTTTTCCTCCGGCCTTCCGTTTCTGCTGACCGGCGGCACGTTCGGCTATTGGCTGCGCGACGAAGGAACCTCGCTGAAGGCCATCGGCTTTCTGTCCTGGGTCGGCTTCGCCTACAGCTTCAAGTTCCTTTGGTCGCCTCTGATCGACCGGCTGGACGCTCCCATAGTTGGGCGCCGTCTTGGACGCCGGCGCGGTTGGATGCTGATCTCTCAGGTCCTGGTCATGGCCGGTCTGTTGGCCATGGCCCTGATCACGCCCAAGGCCGGGCTGGTCTTGATGGGAGCCGCCGCCCTGGTGGTCGCCTTCGCCTCGGCGACCCAGGACACCGTGATCGACGCCTGGCGCATTGAGGCGGCCGACAGCAGTGAAGAACTGGGCCTGCTGTCGAGCGCCTATCAGTTGGGCTACCGCATCGCCCTCATCATCAGCGACGCCCTGATCCTGATCAGCGCCAACCATCTCGGCTGGCCGATCTCCTACGTGGGCATGGCGGTGCTGATGGGGGTGGGCATGCTCGCCACCTTCAAGGCGGTCGAACCGGCGCGCTCGGACGTCGTGATGGACGCCAAGGCGCCCTTATGGACCCCGCGCGGCTTCTTCGACGCGGTGGTCGGGCCGTTCACGGCGTTCTTCAAGACCTATGGACCCCTGGCCCTGCTGATGCTGCTGTTCATCAGCCTCTACCGCCTGCCCGAGTTCGTCATGGGGCCGATGGCCACGCCGTTTTATCATGACCTCGGCCTGTCCAAGGACGTGGTCGGGGCTGTGCGCGGCTCCTTTGGCTTGGCCGGCTCATTCGCCGGAATCGCTGCGGGCGGGTTGGCGGTGGCCCGGTTCGGCGCCTTCAAGGGTTTGGTGCTCGGTGGGGTGATGCAGGCCCTGGCCATAGCCTCCTTTGGCCTGCTGGCCGTGCGCGGGCCAGACTCGGGCTTGTTCGCGGCGGTAATGACCTTCGACAACTTCGGCGTCAGCGTCGCGGGAGTGGCCCTGGTCACCTATATGTCGACCCTGACCAGCCTGGGTTACACTGCCAGTCAGTACGCCCTGCTTAGCTCGACCTACGCCTTTATCGGCAAGTTCCTGAAGGGCTTCTCCGGCGCTGCAGTCGAGGGCCTGCAGGCCCAGGGCCACAGCCTGATGCAGGCCTACGGTCTGTTCTTCCTGGGCGCGGGGGCGCTGGGGCTGCCCGCTATCGCGCTCTGTTTCTTATTGTTCCGGGTCAGCCGGCGGGCTGCAGTAACAGAATAAGGCGCACCCTCTCCCTCGAAGGGAGAGGGGCAGGGGAGAGGGTGTGGCCCGCGACGGTGTGGGGCTGGCTCTAGAGGCGGTCCACCTCTCGTGCTCATCCGCAAAAGCCCGGCGCGAACACCCCCATCCCTGCCCTTCCCCCCTCGAGGGGGAAGGGGAAAGCCTACTCCGCCGCTTCGGCCTTGACGCACGGTTCGGTGCGCACGTCGTGGGCGGCGAAGGTGGCCATGGTCAGGATCTGCGACACCGAGGCGGACAGCGGGCAGATCTGCACCGGCTTGGACAGGCCCAGGAGCACCGGCCCCAGCACCGTGGCGCCGCCGATCGCCTGCACCAGCTTGCTGGCGATGGAGGCCGAGTGGATGGCCGGCATGATCAGCACATTGGCCGGACCCGACAGGCGCATGAACGGGTAGGCGCCGCGTAGTTCGGGCTCCAAGGCGATGTCCGGGGGCATCTCGCCCTCATATTCAAAGTCAACATCGTCGCGCGCATCCATCAAGGCGACAGCCTCGCGCACCTTGGCCGAGCGCTCGCCCAAGGGATTGCCGAAGGTGGAATAGGACAAGAAGGCGAGGCGAGGCGTATGGCCCAGACGCCGGACGGCCCGGGCGGCCTCCACGGCGATTTCCATCAGGTCGGGACCTTCCGGCATTTCGGTGACGTTGGTGTCGGCGATGAACAGGGTGCGGCCCTTGGCCATCATCACCGACATGCCGAGAACCCGCCCGCCCGGGGTCGGATCGATCACGCGCAGGACTTCGACCAGGACCTGATCGAAGCTGCGCGTCACGCCGGTGACCATGCCGTCGGCGTCGCCCATGGCCACCATGACCGATGCGAAGGCGTTGCGGTCCAAATAGATCAGGCGCTGCACGTCCCGCCGCAGGAAGCCCTGACGCTGCAGGCGCGCATAGAGAAAGTCGACGTAGTCGGAATTGCGGTCGCACATGCGCGCATTGACGATTTCCAGCTTGGCTTCGGCCTGATCGATGCCTGCGGCCGCCATGCGTGAAAGGACCAGATCTTCTCGTCCGCACAGCACGGCCTTGCCCAGGCCCTGGTTCTGGAAGGCGTAGGCGGCGCGTATGACGGCGGTTTCCTCGCCTTCGGCGAACACAATCCGCTTGGTGGGCTGGCCCTGCACGGCGCCCGACAGCTTCTGCTGAAAGCCGGCGGTGGGATCCAGCCGCGAGGCCAAGGCCGTGCGGTAGGCGTCCATGTCGGTGATCGGCTTGCGCGCCACCCCGGTGTCCATCGCCGCCTGGGCGATGAAGGGCGGCACATACCAGATCAGGCGCGGATCGAACGGCGAGGGGATGATGTATTCCGGGCCGAACTTTAGATGGCGGCCGTGATAAGCAGCGGCGACCTCGTCGGGCACGTCCTCGCGGGCCAGTTGCGCCAGGGCTCGGGCTGCGGCGATTTTCATCTCGTGATTGACCCGCCGCGCGCGCACGTCCAGGGCGCCGCGGAAGATGTAGGGGAAGCCCAGGACGTTATTGACCTGATTGGGATAATCCGAACGGCCGGTCGCGATGATGGCATCGCTGCGCATGGCCTGCACTTCTTCAGGCGTGATCTCCGGATCGGGATTGGCCATGGCGAAGATGATCGGATTGGGCGCCATGGTCTTGACCATTTCGGCGGTCAATGCGCCCTTGACCGACAGGCCGATGAACACGTCCGCGCCCTTGACGGCGTCGGCCAGGGTGCGGGCCTCGGTTTCCACCGCCAGGGCCGATTTCCACTGGTTCATGCTCGCGGTGCGGCCGCGATAAATCACCCCGGTATTGTCCACCGCGATGCAGTTCTCCGCCTTTGCCCCCATGGCCTTAATCAGTTCCAGGGACGCCTGGCCTGCCGCGCCCGCGCCGCACAGCACCAGCTTGATGTCCGACAGCTTACGGCCGGTGATTTCGCAGGCGTTGATCAGGCCGGCGGCCGAGATGATGGCGGTGCCGTGCTGATCGTCGTGGAACACGGGGATGTCGAGCAGCTCCTGCAGCTCGGTCTCGATGCGGAAGCACTCGGGGCTCTTGATGTCCTCAAGATTGATGCCGCCGAAGGTGACCCCGATGTTCTTGACCACGGTGATCATCTCGTCGGGGTCCTGGGTGGTGACCTCGATATCCACCGAATCCACGTCGGCGAAGCGCTTGAACAGGACCGACTTGCCTTCCATCACCGGCTTGGACGCCAGGGCGCCCAGGTTGCCCATGCCCAGGATGGCGGTGCCGTTGGTGATCACGGCCACCAGATTGCCCTTGGACGTATAGTCGTAGGCAGCCTCGGGGTCCTCGGCGATGGCCCGCACGGGAACCGCCACCCCCGGCGAATAGGCCAAGGACAGGTCGCGTTGGGTCGCCATGGGCTTGGTCGCGACAATCGCGATCTTTCCAGGGGTGGGATATTTGTGGAACGCCAGCGCTTCCTCGTCGGTGAAGCTGCGTCTTTCGGAATCGTCCATGGAACTCGCCGGGTCTCTAGAAAACGGGCCACAACCTAACCATGCGTGCGGTGCGTCACAACCATATCCGAGGGCTAATTTGCCGCCGCCTCACCTGCGGGCTCTCGCGCCGCCGGTTGACCTGACCGGTTGGCGAGGTCTAGCCAGGACATTGAACAGACGAAGGCGGTGAGCTGTGGCGGATTCCAGCATCAAGATCGGCGTGGCGGGGGCCCTCGGGCGAATGGGCCGGGAGGTTGCGGCCCATACGGCGGCGCGGCCGGGTCTGGAGCTTACGGCCCTGTTCGACCGGCCGGGGACCGAGGGCCAGATTGTTTCGGGCGTGGCTTTGAGCGATCAAGCTGCGGCCATCGCCACATGCGATGTGATTGTCGACTTCACCATCGGCGCGGCTTCCGCTGAGCTTGCGCGCAGCTGCGCCGCCCGCGGGGGGCCGTCCCTGGTGATCGGCTCCACGGCCTTTTCCGAGGCGGATCAGGCGGTCGTGGCGTCCGCCGCCCAGCGCATCGCCATCGTCAAGTCCGGCAATTTTTCCTTGGGCGTCAATGTCATGCTGGCCCTGGTGGCCCAGGCCGCGCGCGCCCTCAACGCCCAAGACTACGACATCGAGGTGTTCGAGGCCCATCACCGGCGCAAGGTCGATGCGCCCTCGGGCACGGCTCTGATGCTGGGCGAGGCGGCCGCCAAGGGGCGCGGCGGCGACCTCAAGACATTGCAGGTGCGGGCGCGCGACGGCCTCACCGGGCCACGCGAAGCCGGGGCCATCGGCTTTTCCGTGGCGCGGGGCGGCGGAATCGTGGGCGAGCATCAGGTGATGTTCGCCGCCGAGGAGGAAATTTTCACCCTGTCCCACTCCGCCCGCGACCGCAGCATCTTCGCTAGAGGCGCGGTGGAAGCCGCCGCCTGGATAGGCGGACGTCCGCCGGGGCTCTACGATATGCAGGACGTGCTGGGGATGAAGGGCTAACGGCCCGTTGACCCGAACCCGCCCGCGCCGCGCGTGGTCTCGTCCAGCCTGTCGGTTTCCAGCCAGGCGGCTTGAGCCACCGGCGCCACAATCATCTGGGCGATGCGTTCGCCTCGGCGGATGACGAAATCCTCCTCGCCCAGATTGATCAGGATCACCTTCACCTCGCCGCGATAATCCGCGTCGATGGTGCCGGGGGTGTTCAGGCACGTTACGCCATTCTTGGCGGCCAGGCCCGAGCGGGGCCTGATCTGCACCTCGAACCCCAGGGGAATGGCCATGCACAGACCCGTGGGGGCCAGGACGCGGGCGCCGGGACGCAGGGTCAGGGGCTCATCCTCAGGAACAGCGGCGCGCAGATCCATGCCCGCCGAACCGGGCGTCTCATAGGCCGGAAGGGGCAGGCCCTCGGCGTGGGGCAGGCGGACGACGGCGATCTGAGGGGTCATGGCGGGTCCTGGGCTTTCGTGGACCAGCATCTTCTGATGCTGAATCGGCCTGAATGTCTTGGTGAGAGTGGAGCTTTGCGGGACGGTCTGGTCAAGGACCGCCTCTGGCGGCCGCATCGCGGCGGCGCTGCGCACCGTCCTTGAGCAGATCGACCCACAAAGCAAAGATGCATCCAAGACCTTAAGGCCAAGCCCAGGCCTTATTGGCTCAGCGCATCGCCGATTTTCCCCGCCAGCCGCTCAGCCACGTCGACTTTGGACGCCCTGGGCCACGCCTCGACGCCTTCGGCGGTCAGCAGCATCACCGCGTTCTCGTCCCCGCCCATCACGCCGGCCTGGCTTACGTCGTTGGCCACGATCCAGTCGCAGCCCTTGCGCGCCAACTTGGCCTGGGCGTTGACCTGCACATCGTTGGTCTCGGCGGCGAAGCCGATCACCAGCTTGGGACGCGAGGGGCCAAGTTTGGACAGGGTCGCCAGAATGTCGGGGGTCTCGGTTAGGGTCAGGGATGGCGTCCCTTGGCCCTTTTTCAGCTTGGCGCCCTGGGCCTGGACCGGTTTCCAGTCGGCTACGGCGGCGACCAGCACGGCCACATCGGCGGGCAAGGCGGCTTGGCAAGCGGCCAGCATCTGGTCGGCGGTCTCCACGTCCACGCGCGTAACCCCAGGCGGGGCGGGCAAGGCCGTTGGGCCGGACACCAAGGTGACGTCGGCGCCCAGCCGCGCCAGGGCGGCGGCGATGGCGTAGCCCTGCTTGCCGCTGGAACGATTGGTCAGCATTCGCACCGGGTCGATGGGCTCAAGCGTCGGACCGGCCGTGACCAGGGCGCGCTTTCCCTGAAGCGGGCGGGCCGCAGGGCCCGCGAGGGCGGCGCGGATGGCCTCGAAGATCGCCAAAGGCTCCGCTAAGCGGCCCGGCCCGAACTCGCCGCAGGCCATGGCGCCCTCGTCCGGCCCCACCAGCAGCACGCCGCGCGCCCTCAGTATGGCCAGATTGGCTCGGGTCGCGGGGTGCAGCCACATGCGCACATTCATGGCCGGCGCCATCAGCACCGGCTTGTCGGTGGCCAGCAAGGTGGTGGAGGCCAGATCATCGGCCAGGCCGGCGGCGGCCTTGGCCATCAGGTCGGCGGTGGCGGGCGCCACGACCACCAGATCGGCCGAACGCGACAGCTCGATATGGCCCATCTCGGACTCGTCGGTCAGGGCAAACAGGTCCTGATAGACCTTGTCCTCGCACAGGGCGCCAAGGGACAGGGGCGTGACGAAGTGCGAGCCCGCCCGGGTCAGGATCGGGCGCACGGCGATATCGGCCTTGCGCAACAGGCGCGCGAGCTCCAGCGCCTTATAAGCCGCCACCCCGCCGCCCACGATCAGAAGCACCCTATGGCCGGACACGCTTTTTTCCCGTTCCATTCGTCGGGAGTCATAGCCGTTCGCCCCCTCTAGACAAACGCCCCATTTTGTTCTTTATTTGTTCCAACGTGTTCCAGCCGGTTGCGGCGACCGCAGGTAGAGGGATTGGGCTGATGTCTTTGCGTGCTTGGGCCGGGCGGCCCGTCAGTTTTACGTTAGGCGCGGCGGCGGTGATCGCCCTGGCGCTCGCGTCGTGCGATGGTGCGCCGTCAGCGAACCCCGCGCGCAGCCACGCCGGCAATGAGGGCGGTTCGGGTCCCGGCGGAGCCTATGAGCAGGGCGCGGTCCAGCCAGCCTCCTATGGATCGTCGCCTCGCGCCGATACGGGCGGCGGCTACGACGCCAAGGCGGATCTGGATGCGGACGCACCGCGCTATCACGGCAAGCCCATCTGGGCGGCCAATCGCAACCATTCCAGCCAGGACAACGCTGACTATCAGTTCAAGAAGAACGGCGCGGACCTGGGCGCTTCCAGCGAGGACGACTTCATCGCCAAGGCGCACGATTTCGTCGATCATCCGCCCAAGGGCGCGCAAACCCTCAAGCGATCCAACGGCGACACCCTGGTGTATGACGCTAAGTCGAATGTGTTCGCGGTCGTCGCCAAGGACGGCGCCCCGCGCACCCTGTTCAAACCCCGCGACGGCGCGGCCTATTGGGATCAACAGAAAGCCGACCTCGATAAGCCCTACTCCAGCCGCCGCGCAACTGTCTCGCGCAAGGCGTCGGGCGGGGGTGATAACGGATAGGGCGGGTTGAATCCTTTAGAACACTTGCTCCCACGCTGGCGGGAGCTTTGCGATAGTCGCTGCCCGACGCCCTGGTCTTGATGGATATGGGCCTGGTGTGACGCTTAGGGCGGGCGTCTGGCTG
>JBEHYN010000059.1:0-11703 GCA_048498155.1 Pseudomonadota bacterium
CCCACAGCGCGCGCAGCGCGGGCACCACGTTGCTGTCGAGCGCTGTGGGCCGGCTACCGCACGCGCCTCACTCACTTGGATCAGAGCAGTCGCTCGGCGTAGATACGCGCGAGCATGGCGGGACGCCTCCTCTATTGGCTTTCCCCTACCCGGCTTTGCCGCAGCGGGCAAATGAGGGGGTGTCCGATGGTCGGGGCGGCAGGATTTGAACCTGCGACCCTCTGCTCCCAAAGCAGATGCGCTACCAGGCTGCGCTACGCCCCGACGTCGGAGTTCGGGTCTTGCCACGCAGGACGGGCGGCTGCAACGCGCTTAAGGCTTGGCGTCGTCGGGCTGAACAATTTTGATCTCGTACACCGAAGGCCATAGCTTGCCCGTGACGAACACTCTGCCCGCCCTGGAGTCATAGGCGATCCCGTTCAGCACGGTGTCGGGGTTGCCGTTCTGGTTCGCCACCGCTAGGGGACTAAGGTCGATCCAGTTGAGCACCTGCCCGCTCTTGGCGTCGATGCAGGCGATTCGGCTGGTCTGCCAGATGTTCGCATAGATCCTGCCCTTCACCTGCTCCACTTCGTTGATGTTGATCACCGGCGCCCCGTCGGCGGTGACATGCAATCTGCCCGTCTCCTTCAGGCTTTCAGGATCAAGGAAGCGAAGATCGGAGGTTCCATCGCTCATGATCAGGCGATGGGCGTCGCGGGTAAGCGCCCACCCTTCACCCGTGTAGCGAAAACTTCCCTTGGGCGTGAACGTCGCCAGATCGTAGATGAAGCCGATCTGGGAGCGCCAGGTCAGCTCGATCAACCGGTTTTTCCAAAAGACGATGCCTTCACCGAAATAGGCCGAGGAAATATCGCGCTTTTGCACGACCTCGCCTGTTTCGAGCTTCACCTTTCGGATCGATGAGCGCCCCTCCAGGCCTGTGCTCTCGTATAAAAAACCGTCCTTGTAGAACAAACCCTCGGTGAAGGCGTTGGGGTCATGAGGATAGGTATGGACCACTCGAAAGCCGTAAACGGGCGCTGCTCGCACGTTCTGGGCGCCGGCCAAGGCCAGCACGGCGCACAGCACGGCTGCGGCCATGGTTCGAAAAAAACTCGGCATCGTATCCCGCCTTGGTCCGTGGCCGCTGTCGCAAACAGCGCGGCCACAGTCAACACCACTAAGATGGCGTCAGTTTGGCGAGCTTAACCGGCTTCGATTTCAGCCACGACTAGGCCCTTGGGCCCTTCGGCGAAGCGCACCATGACGTCCTCGCCGGGCTGAAGGTCTTCCAGGCCGCTGCGGCGCAGGGTTTCGATGTGGACGAAAATGTCGCCCGGCTCATGGTCACGCACGACAAAGCCATAGCCCTTGGTGCGATTGAACCATTTAACCTTGACCCGCTCAGCCGGTCCGCTGGCTTCCAAGGACCGGCGAGGCGCAACCGGGCCGTCGCTTCGCTCGCGGTAGGCAGGGCGTGCGCCGTCAACGCGGTCCCCGCGCGGGTTCCCGTCCAAGCGCACGCGCGGCGGGGACGATGTGGCGGTGGATTCGTCCAGTTCGTGAATTTCAGACACCTGCCAGCCCTTGGCGCGCTGGATGACGTCGCAAACAACGGCGCAGCCCTCGGGAGCGCTTTCTCGGCCGGTCTGCCTAAGGCTGGTAATGTGCAGTAGAACGTCCCTCAGTCCAGTTTGACCAGGGTCGTCAGGAACGATGAATCCGTAACCCTTGCCCGGGTCGAACCATTTAATCCTGCCGTTGATACGCACAGATTCTTCGGCGACATCGACTTCTTCGTAGTCAAAACTCGACATAATCCCCCCACGACCGCCAATTTTAACCCAGGCGGGACTCCCTTCCTCGAACACTGTTCTCCAAAATTTTGTGACGTCAATGCGGAATCGTACGCACGGCGATTCGCCGCATAGGGGAAATGCGGGCGAAACTTCAGGTTTCGGGGTGTGAAATGGTAGTCCCTAGGGGAGTCGAACCCCTCTTCCCAGATTGAAAATCTGGTGTCCTAACCGATAGACGAAGGGACCACGGTCGTGAGGAAGGCGCATATATCCGCCTTCCCTAAGCGGTGCAAGCCCGCCATAGCCTACCCGTTGCGACGAGGATCAGCGGCGTCCTCAATCTCCAATTCGACGCCTCGGCGCCCGTTCCAATCGTCAGCCTTGAGCCGTCCAGCCACATGCAAACCCGCATCGCCCGCCAACAGCCGCCGCCCCATATCCGTATCTCCCGCCCGCCACGCCACGGCCTTAAGCCGAGCGCCCGAGCCGTTCGACAAGAGACAGCGGACGTGACCCCCATTGAGCGCCCTTGGCTGTTCGATCACGACATTAGCGGCGGCGAACATCGGCTCGGCATTGCCTGGGCCGAACGGCGCCAGCCGCTGGAAATCCTCGTACAGAGCCCGATCGGCCGATGAAGGGTTGATCAGGGCGTCGATATCAACCGCGTCGGCCTGGGCGGCGGCCTCGCTTTCCGTCTCCAGCGCTTGAGCCAGAAAGGCCTCGAACGCGTCGATGCGAGAGGCTTGGATCGTCAGCCCGGCGGCCATGGCGTGCCCGCCTCCCGCCAACAACAGGCCCTGCTCGAACGCGGTTTGAACGGCTCGCCCCAGATTAACGCCGGGCTGAGAGCGACCTGACCCCTTGCCGATCCCCGCCACCGGATCCACGCCGATCACCATGACCGGTCGGCGAAACCGCTCACGCAACCGCCCGGCGACAATGCCAATCACGCCGGGATGCCACCCCTCGCCTGACACGACGATGACCGGCAGATCGCCGGGAGCCGCGTGGCGGCGCTCGATGCTCTGGGCGGCTTCCTCGGCCACTTGGCGCTCGACGTCGCGCCGCGACAGGTTCAGAGCGTCCAGCTCCTCCGCCAGGGCCTGAGCCTCTTCGGCGTCGTCGGTCGATAATAGCCGTGCGCCCAGATCCGACCGCCCGATCCGTCCCCCGGCATTGATTCTCGGCCCCAGAACGAAGCCCGCCTGGAACACCCCGGCGGGACCCTCAGACTTTGCCACGCGCATCAGAGCTTTCAGCCCCGGATTGGCCCAGGCCGACATGACTTTTAGGCCCTGAGACGCCAAGGCCCGGTTGAAACCGACGAGGCGGGTAACATCGCAGATCGCGCCGAGGGCCGCGAGATCGAGCCATTGCCGCAGGTCCGGCTCGGGCCGGGAGTCGAACAGTCCCCGCCGCCGCGCTTCGCGATTAAGCGCCGCCAGAAGGACATAGGCCACGCCCGCAGCGGCCAGCACGCCCTGCCCCGAATTGCAGCCCGGCCGGTTGGGATTGACCACGGCCGCCGCCGCCGGAGGATCGTTGCGCATCAGATGGTGGTCGATCACCACCACTTGGAGGCCCATCTCACCGGCCGCCGCAATGGCCTCATAGGCCGCAGCGCCGCAGTCCACCGTGATCACCAGCTCTGCGCCCTGATCACGCAAACGCCGGAAGGCCGCGGGACTGGGTCCGTAGCCCTCAGTGATTCGGTCGGGCACGTAGATCGGCAGGTCCTTACCCATGGCGCGGAACCAACGCACCAGCAGAGCCGCGCTGGAGGCGCCGTCGACGTCGTAGTCGGCGAACACGGCGACGGGGCGGTCTTTTTGCACGGCATCGATCAGCAGGTCGGCCGCCCGGTCCATGTCCATGAATGACGAAGGATCGGGAAACAGCGCCTTGAGCGTGGGCGCCAGAAAGGCCTCGGCCTGGTCCTCGAACACGCCGCGCGAGGCCAAGGCGCGGGCTAAAGGCTCGCTCAAGCCGTGGCGTTGAGCCAGCGTGCGTGTCAGGGCGGCGTCAGCAGGCCGTTCGCGCCAAGACCGGCCCGAGAGCGAGCGAGAGACGCCCAGGAAGTCCTGAGCAGAGCTGTCCGGCCCGGTCAGGCCGTCCGCCAAGTCAGAGCGGCCGCTTGGTGCGCACTTCGCGCACAAGCTGGGCGGCTGAGTGCATCACCAGGGTGTGCGTGCGCACCAAGCCGTTTTCGATCCTGACCCCGTCCAGCAAGGCGCCTTTGGTCACCCCGGTCGCGGCGAAGATAGCGTCGCCCTTGACGATCTCGTGCAGATCGTACTTGCGATCCAGGTCCTTGATGCCCCATCGGTCGGCGCGGGCGCGCTCGTCGGCGTTGCGGAACACCAGACGTCCCTGAAACTGACCGCCGACACATTTCAGCGCCGCGCAGGCTAGAACGCCCTCGGGCGCCCCGCCCTGGCCGATGTAGAAATCCACGCCGGTTTCCGGATCCGTGGTGTTGATCACGCCGGCCACGTCGCCATCCGAGATGAGATAGACACGCACGCCTTCTGAGCGAAGGCTGGCAATAATCTCAGCATGACGCGGACGATCAAGCACGCAGGCCGTGATTTCCGCCGTGGGCACGCCCTTGGCCCGGGCCAGCGCTCGGGCGTTTTCCGCCGGCGTTTTGTCCAAGTCGATTACGCCGGCCGGGAAACCTGGGCCAACAGCGATCTTGTCCATATAGGTATCGGGCGCGTTAAGCAGTGTGCCTTCCGGCGCCCAGGCCATCACCGCCAGGGCGTTGGCCATGGCCTTGGCCGTCAGGGTGGTGCCTTCCAGCGGGTCCACCGCGATGTCGATCTTCGGCCCCTTGCCCTTGCCCAGGGCCTCGCCGATGAACAGCATCGGCGCCTCGTCCCGCTCGCCTTCGCCGATGACGATGCGGCCCTGGATGTCCAGGGTGTTGAGAGTGTCGCGCATGGCCTCCACGGCGGCGCGATCGGCTTCCTTCTCGTCCCCTCGGCCGACCATCGACCAAGACGCGATCGCGGCCGCCTCCGTCACGCGGACCGCGTCCAGCACAAGGCCATCGGGCAAGGGGGCTGCGCTCATCGGGGGCTCCTGGGTGAAGGCGTTATCATTGTCGGATTCTCAGACGCGGGCGATGCGTATCATACGCGGCCGTTCAATCACCGCAGGCAATGCCGCGATCCGCTCGACAGCGTTCATCAGAACGCTCTCCGGCGCCTCGTGCGTGGTCAGCACAATGGGCACCCCGTCGGCGTTGTGGTTGGGTTTTTGCAGAAAGCTGTCGATGGAAACCCTCGCTTCGGCCAAGGTCTCGGTGATGGCCGCGATCACCCCGGGCTCGTCGCGCACCAGAAGCCGTAGATAGGCGCGCTCATGGCGATGAGCGGCGTCCAGAGGTTTGAGGCGCGGCAGAAGGGTGGCCGGGCGCTGGAACACCGGACGAACCGCGCCGGTCATCACATCGGCGATGTCGGCGGCCACGGCCGCAGCCGTCGGACCAGACCCCGCGCCTGGCCCCTGAATAAAGATGCGGCCGATCCTGCGCCCCTCGATAAACAGTGCGTTCAAAGCGCCGGAGGTCTGGGCCAGGGGATGTTCTAGCGGCGCCAGGGCCGGATGCACCCGAACAGATATGCCCTCTGCGGCCCGTTCGGCTGAAGCGACCAGCTTGATGCGATAGCCCAGCTCGTGCGCCAGCTTGATGTCCAGCAGTTCGATCTGGTCCAACCCCTCGATCTGGGCGTCGACGAAACTGGGCGCGCAGCCGAAGGCCAGGGCCGACAGGATCACCACCTTATGGCCGGCGTCGAAGCCGCCTATGTCCATGGTCGGGTCGGCCTCGGCGTAGCCCAGGCGCTGGGCCTCGGCCAGTACGTCGGCGAAACTGCGGCCGGCGGCCTCCATCTCGGTCAGAATATAGTTGCAGGTGCCGTTGAGGATGCCCGCGACTCGGACAACCTCGTCGCCGACCATGGCCTCGCGCAGCATCTTGACCGCAGGCGTGCCGCCCATCACCGCGGCCTCGAACAGCAGGGGCGCGCCTTTGGCCTCCGCCAAGGCCGCCAGTTCGGCCCCGTACTCGGCGATCAGCGCCTTGTTGGCGGTGACCACGGGCTTGCCGAGAGCAAGCGCGGCCTCAACCGACGCCTTGGCCGGGCCGTCCGAACCGCCGATCAGCTCGACATAGATGTCTGTTTCCGGCGAGCTGGCCAAGGCCACCGGATCGTCGAACCAGGAAAGGGCGGAGATGTCGAAGTCGCGCTTGCGCGAGCGGGATCGGGCGGAGACGCCGGTCACCACGGCCCGCCCGCCCGCAGGCGCGAAATCCGGCCGCTCGGCCAGAAACTTCAACAGTCCCCCGCCGACGGTGCCCAGACCCGCCACGCCGATGCGCCAGAGTTTTTCGGCCATGGCTACTGCGCCGCCAGGTTATGGGATCGCCGCAGAATGTCGTCTGAGTTGGCGAGAAACTTGCGCACATTGCGCGCGGCCTGGCGAATGCGGTGCTCGTTTTCCACGAGCCCAACGCGCACGTAGCCTTCGCCGTATTCGCCAAAGCCCAGCCCGGGGGCCACCGCGACGCCGGCCTCCTCGATCAACAGTTTGGCGAAAAGCATGGAGCCAGCGTCCTTGTACTGCGGCGGCAAGGGGGCCCAGGCGAACATGGAGGCCGGCGGCGTGGGAATGTCCCAACCGGCCTGACCCATGGCTTTCACCAGTGTGTCGCGGCGCGACTTGTAGATATTGCGGATCTCCTCGACGCAATCTTGCGGACCATTCAAAGCGGCGGCGGCCGCCACCTGAATGGGCGTGAAGGCGCCGTAGTCCAGATAAGACTTCACCCGCGCCAGGGCCGAGCAAAGCCGCGCATTGCCCACCACCATGCCCACGCGCCAACCGGCCATGGCGTAGGTCTTGGACAGGGAATTGATCTCCACAGCCACGTCCTTGGCGCCGTCGACCTGCAAGATTGAGGGCGGCGGATTGTTATCGAAGTAGATTTCCGAATAGGCCACGTCCGACAGCACAATCAGGTCATGCTTTTTGGCCAGGGCCACCACGTCCTTATAGAACTCAAGATCGACCCATTGCGCCGTCGGATTGGACGGGTAGCTGACGATCACGGCGATGGGCGGCGGCGCGGATCCGGTCATCGCCCGGCTGATGCCCGCCAGATATTGCTCAGGCGAAAGGGCCGGCACGTGGCGGATCACACCGCCGGCCATGATGAAACCGTAGGCGTGAATCGGATAGGCCGGGTTGGGGCAGATCACCACATCGCCAGGCGCGGTGATGGCCTGGGCCAGATTGGCGAAGCCTTCTTTGGAGCCCAAGGTGGCGATCACCTCGGTGTCGGGGTTCAGCTTCACCCCGAAACGATAGCCGTAATAGTTGGCCATGGCCCGGCGCAAACCGATGATGCCCTTGGAGGCGGAGTAGCGGTTGGTCTTGGGCCGATTGACCGTCTCGATCAGCTTATCGACGATATGCTGGGGTGTCGGCATGTCGGGATTACCCATACCGAAATCGATGATGTCGACGCCCTCGGCGCGCAACCGCGCCTTGATACGGTTGACCTCCTCGAAGATGTACGGCGGCAGACGCTGGATGCGGTAAAATTCGGTGTTCATGGCCTGTCGGTGCTTAAGACCGCGCAAGAGGGCTGGACCGCCTGGATAGACTGCGTTGATCACAGCTCCAAGCGCGCGAAAGAGGAATTGCGCCTCCGCCGGCTAGGAAGCCGGCGAAGGCTGTTTAGCTCGATCGCGTTGAGCCTTGGCGTAATCTTCGGTCCCGGCCGCTTGCAGCGGCGGCGGCGCGGTGGCGCGAGCCGTCTGCGCATCGGCCCAGGCCTGAGTGTCGGTCAGGGTTTGCGGGTAGAGGGCTTCCATCGCCTGCTGCTCGCGCCTCAGCCGCAAGGTGTCATAGATGCTGCGCGCCCAGGCCGAAGCGGGACGAATGTCTGTCGGCGGGCCGGCCGGCGCATCGGAGAATTTCGGATAGGGCCGGTTAGCCGCGCTGGCCTCCGCCACTTCTTTGGCGATAGGCGATGTCAGGTCGATCGGCGGCGGCGAGAAGACCATATTGGGCGCATTCGCGCAGGCCCCCAGCAGGCACAGGCCGGCTGCGGCCGGCGCAAGGCGCCCCGCTGTCCGCACAGTCTGCAAAATGCTCGTCTTTGTCGATTTCGCCATGGTTTGGCCGTTCAATTCGCTCTTCGTCTTATGCGATGATGGGCTAAAGCGAAAGGGCGAGCCGCACCTGCGGCCAAGAGGACAGTGAATGGCGGATCCGGCAACCAAGTCTAAGGCGACCTCCCGGTCCTCTGCACCCAAAGCCCCTGTCAAGGCGTCCCCCAAGGCAAAGCCTAAGGCGGCCAAGCCCGGACCAAACCCACCAGCCCAGACTCCAACTGCCCAGACTCCAACTGCCCAGACTCCAACTGCCCAGGCAGCGCCCGCCCCCAAGGACCTGGCCCTGCTGCTCGGCTCGGACAACAGCGCGGCTCTGGAGCGCCTGTCCAGCAACCTCGCCCGCGCAGCCCTGACGGCGCAAGGCGCCCTGGCCGGCGCCGCGTTCAAGAATGCTGAGAACCCCGGGGCGCTCAATCCCGACCCCTTCAACGCCGCCCCGGCCATGAGCGAAGTGATCAGCAAACTCGCCGCTCAGCCGGATCGACTGTTCAAGGCCCAGACCGAGCTGGTCGCCCGTTACATGGACCTGTGGCAATCGGCGGCCAAGCGCATCGCCGACGGCGAGATAGCCCCCCCCGTGGCGAGCCCGGCGCCGGGCGACCGCCGATTCAATGACGCGGACTGGGAAGCCAACCCCCTGTTCGACGTGATCAAGCAGTCCTACCTGTTGTCCGCCAATTGGCTGAATGATCTGGTCGGCCAGGTCGAGGACGTCGATCCCCAGACCAAGCGCCGGGCCGAGTTCTTCATGAAGTTCATGACGGACGCCCTGGCCCCCTCAAACTTCCTGATCTCCAACCCCGTCGCCCTGCGCGAAGCGGTGCAGACCGATGGCGAGAGCCTGGTGCGCGGCATGGACAACTTCGCCGCCGACCTGGAGCGCGGTCAAGGCAGCCTGCAGATCAGCCAGAGCGACCCGTCCAAGTTCGAGGTGGGGGTCAATGTCGCCTCCACCCCCGGCAAGGTGGTGTTCCAAAACGAACTGATCCAGTTGCTTCAGTTCAACCCGACCACCGAGGAGGTGTTCGAGACGCCCCTGGTGATCTTCCCGCCGTGGATCAACAAGTACTACATCCTGGATCTGCGGCCCGATAACTCGATGATCCGCTGGCTGACCCAGCAGGGTTTCACAGTGTTCGTGGTGTCCTGGGTCAATCCCGACGCCAGCTTGGCCGAGCGCACCTTCGAGGACTACATGACCGGCGCGGCCTATGCCGCCATCGAAGCGGCGCTCAAGCAGACCGGCGCGCCCAAGGTCAATGTGGTGGGCTATTGCATCGCCGGCACCTTGCTCTCCTGCACCCTGGCGCACATGGCGGCCAAGGGCGATGACCGGGTGGCATCGGCTACCTTCTTCGCCGCCCAGCAGGACTTCTCCGAATCCGGCGACCTGTCCCTGTTCACCGAAGAGGACTGGCTGCGGGCCATTGAGGTGCGCATGGACGAGGCCGGCGGGGTCCTGCCCGGGCGCGTCATGTCGGACACCTTCAATTCCCTGCGGGCCAATGACCTGATCTGGTCGTTCTTCGTCGGCAACTACCTGATGGGCAAGGAGCCCAAGCCTTTCGACCTGCTGTTCTGGAACTCCGACCAGACGCGCATGCCCAAGGCGCTGCACATGTTCTATTTGCGGCAGTTCTACAATGAAAACGCCCTGGCCAAGGGCGAGCTGGAGCTGGGCGGCGAAAGGCTCAACCTCGGCGCCGTCAAGACGCCAATCTTCGCCCAGTCGGCCAAGGAAGACCACATCGCCCCCTACCGCTCGGTCTATCGCGGGCTTGAGCTATTCGGAGGTCCCAAGACGTTCATCGTGGCGGGCTCAGGCCACATTGCCGGGGTCATCAACGCCCCGGCCGCATCCAAGTACCAGTACTGGACCAACAACAAGCTGGCCCCCTCGGTCGATGACTGGTTCGCCAAGGCCAAGGAAACCCCCGGCTCCTGGTGGCCCCACTGGGTGGAGTGGCTCGCGCCCAAGTCCGGACCGAAGGTCGCGGCGCGCAACCCGGCTAAGGGCCCGCTGAAGCCTATCGAGGATGCGCCGGGGAGCTTTGTGCGGGTGAAGAGCTAGGGAGAAGGAAGGTACTCGCTGTCCCGAAAACGGACGTTCCGAAGGTCGCAGTTGGGGGGATTGCGGAACTTCGTTCCCAGTCACCGACCGCAGCCGCCTATCAAAACAGCGCTGTGAGGTTCAACGAACCATACCGCTCTTGCGGTCCAGTGTGAGGGGCGTTGGGGGCTGTGGTGAGAAACCTTCCTTTGAACAGCAGGACGCCGTCGGCCTCCGCCCGCAACCGATCCTTCACAAGCCAGTAGCGCACCCGACCGTCCAACTGTGTTCCCGCATAGTCGCCAGACCTGCCGGTCAGGTCCTGTACGCTGGTCGTGGAGAAGGCGTCCGTGGCCGATTGGAGCCACATGGGCCGGACGGCGACGAATGTGTCCCACGGACCCTTGGGCGCCAAATCAAGGCGAAGGCCCGCCGTTGTCATATTCGCCCTGCCGATCGCGTTGTAGATGCCCGCTGGAGCGTAGTCGCTCCGGCGCATCCCGAACAACGTATCGAAGCGGTTGTAGTGGGTTGCGCCCCGATTACCGGTAACCAGGTCGAATAGGACGGAGAGATGCGGGGCCCATGGTCCGCCCCAGGTGTAGCCAAGGCCAGCGTGTAGGAACCCGGCTTGTACGCCTAATTTGGGGTCCGTCGCGCCGAGGCCCTTGCTGACCGAGCCCGTCTGCATAAGCGCCTCGATCTCGTAATCCCACTTGAGGGCCTTTGGGTCGAGGATTAGTCGCCCTCCAAAGGTGTCGAGGGCGCGGTCGCGAGTCGGGCGGCCGGGACTGTCCCGCTCCTGGAGATGGAAATAGGTCGCCTCCACAGTGGCCCCAAAAAATACGCCCGGCTTGTCGGCAATCCCACCCCAAAGTTGAAGTGCGGAACTGGCCAGGTCCGGTTGTTGTCGGTTGGCGAGAACATTTGCCAGCCCGTCCGGTAGTCGAATAACGGGCTGGGTATAAAGGAGTGTGGTCTGTACTCCCGCCGGAGCCAGGTCTATCCTCACCCCTTGGTAGCTGCTGATGGTGTTACGGTAATCGTCCCCCGACACTAGACGGCGCGATCCGAGGTTAAGGAAAAAGCGACCAGCCTGGACCGATACGGGCCCCAGAGGACCGCCCTCGGCGCTCAGGCCCACATAGGCCTGCACCGGCTCCAGGACATCGACTTCGTTGGTGCTGATCGGCGTTCCCTTGTCGCCGCCCCACGCCCGGCTGTCATCGATCTCGCCGCCAAGCCGGAATGGGCCGCTTCGGTACTCGGCGAATACCGTGGTGCGTAAATCCACAAGCTGGTTGGCGGCGTCGAAGCCGGGCCGGACCTGTCCATCGACGGCCTCGTAGCGAAGGCGCATAGAGCCGGAAACGCGCCAGCCGTCCGACTGCTGTGCCTGCGCACTGCTCGTCCAAATGACTGCCGACCAAACAGCAGCGAAGGCGATTCCTCTGTTCATGCTCTCCCCCTTGGGAAAGCCTCTACCACTGTGAAACCAGATTGAAATTATAGGAATTGTCTTTGGGATGTCAGGAAAGTTGCAGTCGGCGCTAAGAGCGGACATTGGCAACGGCCGCTCAGGGTCGAGGCTGTGTAAAAACTCGGTTGGGTGGGCGGTGTCGCCGGTCTGAGATGAGACGCTCGCCCCCCTCAGGTCCGGATGGCCGCCATCATCGGCCCG
>JBEHYN010000060.1:0-10869 GCA_048498155.1 Pseudomonadota bacterium
ACCACCAGAACAACACAGCCAGACGCCCGCCCTAAGCGTCACACCAGGCCCATATCCATCAAGACCAGGGCGTCGGGCAGCGACTATCGCAAAGCTCCCATGTCTGGAGCAGCGCGCCCTACACATTCGACGGCAGCCACCTAGTCGCGACGGGCTCGATCTTGAACGTGCCGGCCGTAGGCATTGTCTGCCTGATGGGCAGTATTCTTATCACGGGGATTACCGAAAGCGCCCTGGTCAACAACATCATCGTCAGCCTGAAGGTGCTGACGGTGATTGTGGTGATCGCCATCGGTTTTGCGCATGTGCACCCCGATTATTGGCATCCGCTCATTCCGGCGCGTGTAGCGCCGACGGCCACTGATCCGGTGGGTCACTTCGGTTTACCCGGGGTATTGACGGCCGCAGGGGTTATATTCTTCGCCTATATCGGCTTTGAGTCCGTGTCGACGGCGGCGCAGGAAGCGCGCAATCCGCAGAGGGACATGCCGATCGGCATCCTGGCCTCGCTCGGCATCTGTACCGTGCTCTACATCCTGATGTCGCTGGTGATCACCGGCATGGCCCACTACACCGACCTGAACAACGACGCCCCCGTCTCCGGGGCGATTGGGGCGGTGCCTGGGCTGGGCTGGCTGCGTCAGATCGTCAATATCGCTGTGGCCATCGGCCTGGGCTCGACCATCCTGTCCCTCCTCTACGGGCAGTCGCGCATATTCTACGCCATGTCCAAGGACGGCCTGTTGCCGAAAATGTTTGGTCAGGTGAACAGGCGCACCCGGACACCCGTGTGGGGCACGGTGATCACCGCCCTGGCCGCGGGGCTGGTCGGCGGCCTGTTTCCGATTTCGGTGCTGGGCGAACTGGTCTCGATGGGCACCTTGTTGGCGTTCACCCTGATCTGCTGCGGGGTCATGTTCCTGCGCTACAAGCATCCGGAACTGCCGAGAACCTTCAAGACGCCGTTCGTTTGGGTGACCGCTCCGCTTGGCGCCCTGGGCTGCCTGTTCCTGATCAGCGGCCTGCCCACGCCCACTTGGATTCGGCTGTTCGTGTGGATGGCCATCGGCCTGGTGGTCTATTTCGCCTATGCCTACCGCCACTCCCGCTATCATAACGCCGCCGAATAGGGGTGTGATCGGCGTGGCGGCGCTGTAAGAGCGCCGTCCATGCAGACCCCCGCCGTCGCTGCCGACCTGCCCATCCACGCGGTGCTGGATGGGCTGAAGGACGCCTTGATCGCGCAAAACTGCGCGGTGCTGGTCGCCGCGCCGGGGGCGGGCAAGACCACGGTCACACCCTTGGCCCTGCTCGGTCAGCCTTGGGTTCGCGGCGGCAAGGTACTCGTGCTGGAGCCTCGGCGCCTGGCCGCCCGGACCGCCGCTGAGTTCATGGCCCGCAGTTTGGGAGAGCAGGCCGGCGAGACGGTGGGTTATCGCGTGCGACTGCAGGCCAAGGTGTCTGCCCGCACCCGGGTCGAGGTGGTCACCGAAGGGGTATTCACCCGTATGATCCTCGACGACCCGGGACTCGATGGGGTCGCGGCGGTGCTGTTCGACGAATTCCACGAACGCAGCCTGGACGCCGACCTCGGTTTGGCCCTGGCGCGTGAGACGCAGGGGGCGCTGAGGGACGATCTGCGCATCCTGGTCATGTCGGCCACCCTGGACGGCGCCCGCGTGTCCAAGCTGCTGGGGCAGGCGCCCGTGATCGAAAGTCACGGCCGGCAGTATCCGGTCGAAACGCACTACCTTGGAAGCGGTCAGGGGCTTGGACTGGAAGTGCAGGCGGTCAAGGCGGTGCTCAAGGCCTTGGCGGAGGAGGATGGCGGGATTCTCGTTTTCCTGCCGGGCCAGGGGGAGATTCGGCGCGCGGAGCGTTTGCTCCAAGATCGCTTGAACGTGCGTCCGGTGGATGTAGCCCCGCTCTTTGGCGCCTTGGCGCCCGCCGAACAGGATCGGGCCATCTCCCCCGCCACGTCGGGCCGCCGCAAGGTTGTACTGGCCAGTTCCATCGCCGAGACTAGCCTGACCATCGAGGGGGTGCGCGTGGTGATCGACGCGGGCCTGTCGCGGGTTCCTCGCTTTGACCCGGCAAGCGGATTGACGCGGCTGGCGACCGTCCGCGTCAGCCGCGCGGCGGCCGATCAGCGCCGGGGGCGAGCCGGTCGAACCGGACCGGGGGTTTGCTATCGATTGTGGGATGAAGCCGAAACACGTGCCTTGCCGGCGTTTGAACCGCCCGAAATCCTGCAGACGGATCTGTCGGGCCTCGCCCTGGATCTAGCTCGCTGGGGCGCACGAGATCCGACCCGGCTCGCCCTGTTGGATCAGCCCCCGAGCGCGGCCTTCAAGGAGGCCCGAGGGCTGCTCCACCGCCTGCAGGCCCTGGACGCCGACGGCGCCTTGACGGCGCATGGACGCGCCCTCGCCCAGTTGTCCCTGCCGCCTCGGCTGGCGCACATGGTTCTGCGAGGCGCCGCAGCAGGCTTGGCCGAGCGGGCTGCGCGGATCGCCCTCGTGATCACCGAACGCGGCCTGGGCGGGACCGGGGTGGATCTCGGGCGCAGGTTAGACATACTGGCTAAGGATCAGAGCGCGCGGGCGACAGACGGCCGACGCATGGCGGATCGATGGGCCAAGCAGGCCAGGGAAGTGGCCGTCCCGGCCATTCAAGCCCTGAGCGATGGCCTGCTGCTGGCCGAGGCCTACCCAGACCGGATCGCCAAGGCGCGCGGGTCCTTGGGTCAGTTCCAGATGGCGTCAGGCCGAGGAGTCCAATTGGACCCGACCGACGCGCTGGCGCGCGAACCCTGGTTGGCGGTGGGAGACCTGGGGGGCGGGGAGGCGCGCGACAGGGTGCTGCTGGCCGCGCCGATCGATGAAGAGGCGCTGTTGCAAGCCTTCGCCGACAGAGTGGTGCAAGAGGATAGTCTGGCCACAGACGACAAAGGCCGATTGCGCGCCCGCCGTCGACTGCGCTTGGATCGATTGGTGCTGGCGGAACGGGCGATTGAAAATCCCGAACCGGCGCTGGTTGTGTCGGCTCTTTTGACCAAGGCCAAGGCGGACGGGCTTGACGCCCTGAACTGGGGTGAAGCGGCGCAAGGCCTGAGGCGCCGCGCGGCATTTTTGCGCAGCCAGACGGGCGATGGCCCCGATCTGTCCGACAGCACACTGAGTGGCGCGCTGGACCTGTGGCTGGCGCCATTGCTGGCGGGTAAGAGCGCCCTGTCGGATATTTCGCCGGGCGCGCTTGATGACGCCCTACGCGCTCAGATGGATTGGGCCCAGCTCAAAGTCCTGGACGCGATGGCGCCTGATAGCTGGATCGCGCCCACAGGGACGCGAGTTCGCATTGACTATGCGGCCGAGGCGGGGCCCAGCAGCGAGGTGCGGGTGCAGGAACTGTTTGGCCTGGATCAGCACCCCACGGTGGCCGGCGGGCGGGTTCCGCTCACTCTGGTGCTGTTGTCCCCGGCGCGGCGGCCGATCCAGGTCACCCGCGACCTACCCGGTTTCTGGCGCGGATCATGGAAGGCGGTGCGGTCCGATTTGCGCGGACGCTACCCCAAGCATCCTTGGCCGGAGGATCCCTTGGCTGCGCCGCCGACTATGCGCGCCAAGCCGCGCGGGACTTAAACGTGGTACGAGCCGACCATGCTGAGCAGAGCGACCGCCAAGAAGGCGGCGGCGACGCGGTAACCAAGGCGGATACGGATCCGCGCCCGGTCTTCGGCGATCAGACCTTTGCGTAGCCGACGCAGCGACCCGCCGACCAAGGCGCCTTGAACTCCGGCGGCGGCCAGGGCGAAAGCCGCGCCCAGACCCAACATGCCCTCCATCTTGCCCAAGCCAGCGGGATGCATCCGGCGCCACAGAAATAGGCCCAGAGCGATGGTCAGACCGGCGGCGATCATCTGAGGCCGGAATTGAGCCTCGGCGCCCTTGCCCTTGGCCTGGGCGACCAGGAAGCTGGAGCCCATCCAATACAGACCGGCGCCGATGTGAAGCAGGTAGAGTGCGATGAACCAGTACGGCATGGATGGCTCTGGCGTTAAGGTGTGACGGTGTAGATCATGATCCCGGCGGCCACCGCGAGATTCAAACTATCGGCGCGTCCCCGCATGGGAATTTTCACGTTCACGTCGCAGGCGGCGGCAAGTTCAGCGGGCAGGCCGGCCTGTTCATTTCCCATCAGGATCAAGACGGGCAGACGATAGTCGGCGGCGCGGTGATCAGTGGCGGCGCTGAGTAGGGTTCCCACCACCGAGCCCGGCCAGGATGCTCGCCAAGCGAGGAATTCCGATGGCGAGCACTTGGCGATCTTGACAGCGAATACCGAGCCCATAGTGGCGCGCACAGCTTCCACTGAGTAGGGATCGCAGCAATCGCCCACCAGGATCACTCCGCCGCAACCGGCCGCGTCGGCCGTTCGGATGATCGTTCCGAGGTTGCCGGGATCGCGCACGGCCTGCAGGGCGACCCAGCAGGAGGCCTCAGCCGGCTGTAAGTTTAGAAGTGGGCTAAAAAGTTGTGGAAAAACACCGAGTACAGCCTGTGGGTTATCACGTTTTGAGACCTTCTCGAGCACCTCGCGGGTGACTTCGATCACCTCGCCTCCCGCCCGGGATGTGGCCTCGATACAGCGGTTCAGCAGCGGATGTCCGACGACTTCGGGGCCGAACATCAGCACCTTGGGGGCGTACCCAAGCTCCACAGCATCAACTACAATTTTCAAGCCTTCAGAAAGGAATAGGCCGCTTTCCTCGCGTTGCTTTCTCAAGTGCAGGGCCCTGACGGCCTTGACCGTGGGATTGGTCAGGGAGCTGATCGACCGGCTGCTCACGGCCGTTGATCCGTCCAGCGGGCGAAGAATGACAATCCGATCTCTCGTCCGCCGCCGTCCTCCTGCAAGGCCAGCTCGCCCCACTCAATGCGTCCGCCTCGTCCGTTGACGTGCTCGCTCAGCAGATGAGCCAGGGCCAAGCCGGAAATGCGGGCGGCGTAGGCGTTGAGCAACACAAAGCTGGCCTTGTCCGACAGCAGCTGGCCGCACAGCTTGACCAATTCCGGCAGATCCTCGAACAGCCGCCATACTTCGCCGCCGGGGCCACGGCCGTACTTGGGCGGGTCGAGGATGACGCCGTCATATTGGGCCCCGCGGCGCACCTCGCGCTGGACGTATCGCCGCGCGTCCTCGCACAGCCAGCGGATTGGCCGGTCGGACAGGCGTGAAAGTTCCGCGTTTTCTCGCGCCCAGCCCACCGAACGCTTGGACGCATCCACATGGGTCACCGCCGCGCCTGCGGCGGCGCAGACGAGGCTCGCCACCCCAGTATAGCCGAACAGGTTCAGCACGCGCATGCCGGACCGGGCTGCGGCCCGTTCATGCAGCCAGGCCCAGTTGACGGCCTGCTCGGGAAAAAACGCCAGGTGACGGAAGCTGGTAAAGCGACCCTTGAAGGCTACATCACCCCACTTGAGGGGCCAGGTGTCGCGGGGCTGATCGCGAAAACGCCAGTGACCGGCCTCGTCCTCGTCTGTGGGATCGAACACCGCGTCGGCCGCCTCCCACCGCTCGGCAGCCAGGCGCGGGGTCCATAGGCACTGAGGCTCAGGCCGGACCACATGATAGGGGCCGTAACGCTCCAGCTTGCGGCCGTTACCGCTGTCGACCAGGGCATAGTCGGCCCAGGACGTGGTGCGGGCGATCGAGGCCTCTGGGGCCAGAACGGGCGTTTGCGAACTCATGCCCCGCCATTAGGGGGCCTTGGGCGCGCGGTAAAGCATCGCGGCCTATTTACGCCGCTTGCGACCGCCGCCGGAATGCCCTCCGGCGCCTTTGCCGGAATGGGCGCGAGCGCTCTCGTGGGTTTTGCCGTGTTGGGCCTTGACCTTGCCCTTGCGGCTTTTTGCGACCACACGTTCGGGGTGCTCCTCATGCCAGGGATTGAGCTTTATAATTTCAGGCGGGTTGGGAACGGGCGTTGAGGCGATCACCGCCGCATCAGAATTGGCGCCGGCGCCAAGGGACCCCTCCAACACGGAATCGATGGTCGCCGGAGGGGAGGCCAGTTGAACAGCCGAGCCGTAGCCGCCGCGTTTGAGGTCAGTGGCCAAGGACAGGGGCGCGCGACCGCCGGCAAGGCGCGCCCGGTACACTTGCATGCCTTCCAGCACACGCATGACATAGTTGCGCGTTTCCGAAATGGGGATGCACTCGATGTAGTCAACCGGATCGGACGACGAGGTGCGCGGGTCGCCACAGGCTCCGATCCATCGCGTCGGACGGCCGGGGCCCGCATTGTAGGCCGCCGCGGCCATCAAGTAGGAGCCGCTGAATTCATTGACCAGGGACCCCAGAAAGCTGGCGCCGAGGATCATGTTGTAGTCCGGGTCATCGAGCAGGGCGGGGGCGAAGCGCATCTTTTCGCGACGGGCGACGACCTTGGCCGTCGCCGGCATCAGTTGCATCATGCCTCGCGCTCCGGCGCCGGAACGCACCCGGGGGTCAAACCCGCTTTCCTGCCGCACGATGCCCAGCACCATGGCCGGCTCGACGCTAGAGGAACCCGGCGGCGTGCGTAGGGGGTAGCCGCGTTCGAATAGGATGAAGCCACGTTGGGCGGCCAGACGTATGGCGCGCATGGACAGGTCTTGTTGACCATTGGCGCGCGCCAGATCGATCAGCAGGGCGCATTCCTCCGCATCGGGCAAGGTCTCGGCGGCGGTGATGATGAACAGATCGAACAGGCTTGAAAGGCCGGCACTGGCGGCGATCTTGGCGGCCTGAATGATTTCACGGCTTTCAAAGCGGGCGCGATCCTCGTCGCCGGGCTGAGGGTCATTCGGCAGGGCCAGCTCTGTCATGCCGGATTTGGCGGCCGCCAGCTGTCCGTAGAAGACGGTGGGGTAGCGGGCGCCCAAGGCGTATTGGGCCTGGGCCCCGGCGGCGTCACCCGCCGCTTCCCTGGCCCGACCGCGCCAGTAATAGGCCCTCCCCAAGGTAATAGGCGAGGCGCCGATCTTAGACAGGGCGGCGAAGCGCTGGTCGGCGAGGGCCGGGTCATGCATCCGGGTCAGGGCGATCCAGCCCGCCAGGAATTCCGCGTCGGCGGCGTTGGCGCCGGGCTGCAGGCCGTGTTTGTCGACCGCACGGTAGGCGCTCAAAAAATCGCCGGCCTGCAAGGCGGTGTTCACCAGCTGGCGGCGGATGCCCCAGACGCGGTCGGCTGCATCCTCTCCGGGATCAGCTGGGAAATCGACCAGCAAGGGCAGGGCGATCAGGCCGTCGCCCCGCTGCAGCAGCCAGCGCGCGCGCTCCACCGCAAGTCCCGGATCATGCGCGTCGGTTGATGTGACCCCGGCGTACAGACCATCAGCATCGCCTGCATTCGAACGCAGGGCGATGCGAACATTGGCCAGGGCTTGTCGATCGGGGGGCAGGAGCGCGATCATGTCGCGGGCGGCGGGGCCTTGCTGACCGAACAGCAAAGTATCGGCGCGGCGGATGTGGTCGTCCACGGTGAGCAAGGCGCCGAAGCGAGCCAGCATGGTCCGTTGGGCGTCCGCCTCGAACGATTTCTCTCGCCAGACCCGGCGGATTAGCGCCTGGGCGTCGGTAGGCCTATTTGCGGCCTGATAGGCCGCAGCCAGGGCCATGGCGCCTTCAGGCGACACAGGTTCGATCCCGCCGAACCATTGGATGGTCTTTTGCGGACCGAGTGAGGCCGCCTCGATCTGCTTTTCGGCCGCCAACTGTCGGCTATTTTTGCGCGGCCAGCCGGCGAGATCCCGGCGCGCAGCGTCCAGTTGGGCGAACCCCAGCCGATCCGGCATGGTGTCGATGATGGCCCACAACATGATTTTGCGGGCGACCGGGTGAACGATGCTGCTTTGGGCCAATTGGGCGCCGGCGAAATCTCCGGCCTTGGCGGCGGCCACGCCGCGACGCAGCCAGTCCGCGTCTTGCGGCGCTAGAGGCTGAGGGGCCGACAGGCCTGAAACTGCGACGTTGGGCGTGGCTGTATCGGCGGCAGGGGGCGCCAAGGCGATGGCGGCGCTGTTCAGCATCGTCGCCAGTGCCGCTGCTGTTGCCGCCTTGGACCAGAAAAACACGCTCAACTCCGTCCTAATAAGACTCGCCCACGGGCTTATTGACGAGCCTAACTGTTGCCTGCCTGCCGTGCGCGGCCATATTGTCCAGTCAAATCACAGCCGCAACGATCTGCGGCGCAGGATCACAGCTAATTGCACGCCATGTCTGAACCTTTCTTCAAGGGCGCGATTCCCGCCCTGATCACCCCCTTTCGCGATGGCGTCCTGGACGAAGAGGCCTTCATCAAGCTTGTCGAGCGCCAGATCGCTGCCGGTGTGCACGGTTTGGTTCCGGTTGGCACGACCGGGGAAACGGCCACGCTCAGCCACGATGAGCACAGGCGCGTGGTGGAGCTGTGCGTCGCTACGGCGGGCGGCCGGGTTCCGGTCATCGCCGGGGCGGGCTCCAACTCTACGCGGGAAGCCATCGATCTGGTGAGGCACGCCAAGGCGGTCGGGGCTCACGGGGCGTTGGTGGTGGCGCCCTACTACAATCGGCCGAGCCAGGAGGGCCTTTATCAGCATTTCGCCGCCATCAATGACGCGGTGCAACTGCCCGTGCTGCTCTACAATGTGCCCTCGCGCACGGGTGTGGACATTTCCAACGAGACGGTTTCACGGTTGGCCTGCCTGCCCAATATTGTGGGCATCAAGGATGCGACGGGCGATATCGCCCGCGCCAGCATCATGCGCCTGACCTGCCCGGAGGATTTCGCCCTGCTGTCGGGCGATGATCCCAGCGCCCTGGGCTACATGGCGCACGGCGGACACGGATGCATCTCGGTGACCTGCAACGTCACCCCCCAGCCGGTCGCCCGATTCATGCAGGCCTGTCTGTCGGGAGACTGGCCGACGGCCCTGGCGCTGCAGGATCGCCTGATCAATCTGCATAAGGCCCTGTTCTTTGACGCTTCGCCCGCTCCCACCAAGTTCGCCATGGCCCATTTGGGCCTGTGTCGCGAAGACGCTCGTCTGCCGATTACGCCCTGCGATGAAGGTGTGCGTCCCTCGATCCTGGTTGCGCTCGACCAAGCCATGGGCGCCCTGGCCGAGGCGAGCTAGGTGGCTAAACTGATTGCGGAGAACCGCCGGGCCCGCTTCGACTATTTCCTGGAGTCGACCTTCGAGGCGGGACTGGTGCTCACCGGTACGGAAGTGAAGGCCCTGCGCCTGGGCCGGGCCAACATCGCGGAGTCCTACGCCGCGACCGAGGGCCAAGAGATTGTCCTGGTCAACGCTCATATTCCCGAATACGGGCCGGCCAGCCGCTTCAATCATGAGCCGCGGCGCCCCCGTAAGCTGCTGCTTCACCGGCGCGAAATCGAGAAGCTGCTGGGCGCTGTCCGCCGCGACGGACGCACCCTTATCCCCACCAAACTCTATTTCAACGACAAGGGCTTCGTGAAGCTGGAGCTGGCCTTGGCCAAGGGCAAGAAGGTCCACGATAAACGCGAAGCGACCGCCGAGCGCGACTGGAAGCGTCAGCAGGGTCGCCTCATGCGCGACAAGGGCTGACCCCGCGATTTGGCGGCAGAAGCCGATGGCCACACAATGGCCATCGAACCGGTGAGACTATCCAATTGAGGGGGCGGCCGATGATCAATCGGAGGATGGTCGACCAGATCGGCCGGCACGTGTTGATCACAGTGGCGGCGTTGAGCGCGGCCGCCTGCGCCGGCGGGGGCGGGGGATCGTCACCCTCAACCAGCATAGCCAGTCCGCCCAGTCCGCCCAGTCCGCCACCTCCACCCCCACCGCCGCCGGGACCCAGCGCTTCGAGCGCGGAATTCAAGAAAAACTATGCCCTTGGGGCGATTCACGCCGATGCCGCCTACGCCGCTTACGCCACCGGGGCGGGGGTTACCGTCGCGCTGGTCGATAGCGGTGTGGACCCTAATACCGCTGATCTGAGCGGTGTGGTCTCGAGCCTGTCCACTGATGTCTTGCCGGGCCGCAACCAGCCCGTCGGCACAGACACCCATGCCAATTTCATCGCCGGAGTTATCGCTTCCAACTTCAATGGGACGGGCACGGTGGGCGTGGCCTACGGCTCAACCATACTGTCAATCCGGGCCGACCAGTCCACGGGCTGTCCGAGCGGTTCTACAAAATGTTTCGACGACGGGGTCTTGGCGACCGGGATCCAATACGCCATTGCCCACGGCGCCAAGATCATCAATCTGTCGGTCGGCGGCCCTTCGCCGGATAACAGCGCATTTCAGGCGGCTCTGCTTCAGGCGGTGAACGCCGGACTGGTCGTGACGATCGCTGCCGGCAACGACGCGGCGGCCAATCCGGACTATCCGAGTATGTATGCTATCGACCCCCGGTTTCAGGGCGCGGTCGTCGCCGTGGGTTCAACCAATTCAGCGGGCGCCTTGTCGAGCTTTTCGAACAAAGCGGGGACGGCGGCCATTGGCTACATGGCAGCTCCTGGCGAGAATCTAGTCAGCAACTGCTCGGCGACCAGTTGCCTGAATGGGTCGGGAACCTCGTTCTCAGCGCCGGTGGTCGCCGGCGCCCTGGCGCTGTTGCTACAGACTTTTCCGAACCTGACCGGCAGGCAAGCCCTGAACATCCTGTTCACGACAGCCACGGACGCCGGGGCTGCCGGAGTGGATTCCGTCTATGGCGAGGGCGTACTGAACTTAACCCAGGCCTTTGCTCCCATCGGGACATCGCGTAATTGAGGTAGGCCCATCCTCCTTGGGCTACGAAGTCAGTGTTGAAGCTGCTTCACGAAGGAGGATGGACCATGGTTGAAGTTTAC
>JBEHYN010000061.1:0-10234 GCA_048498155.1 Pseudomonadota bacterium
GCGTAAACTTCAACCATGGTCCATCCTCCTTCGTGAAGCAGCTTCAACACTGACTTCGTAGCCCAAGGAGGATGGGCCTACCTCAATTACGCGATGTCCTGCATGATCTTGGCCAGCTTGGGACTGTATAGCCACAACACAGGACGGCGATTTTTCGTCAGTTCGTCGTAGGCCTTGCGGTCCTCGTCGCTGGTCATGTCCTCGCGCTTGGGAATCGGCAGGCGGTAGTGGCTGGACGGATCGATGTCGGGCGGGAGCGCCTCAAGCGCGGCGGCGTGCGAAGGCTCCTGCGCGTGGACGCGGCCGGGCGCCGCACCACCCAGAACCAGGGCCATGCTCGCGACGGCTGCCCCCGCGAAGGCGATTAATTTGATTGCGGCCTTCACGTCGCTTCCTCCGCTTGAAATTCCGGAACCTTAGGGTGTGCACCGCCGCGCCATGCGCCATGCGACCGGATCAGCGAAGCTCGTCCAACCGCTTGCTCTGGATAGTCCAGGCCGGATCGCCACACAGCCCGCAATGGGGACCAACGAATACGGCCTTGGCCTTTTGATCGCCCTTCAGCCGCCAGTCGAGCCAAGCGACGCCCACCGGCGCGAAGGGTCCGCCCATGGGCAGGTTGTAGTTGCCCATGTGCCCCAGCGGCAGATTGGCCATCATCACCGGCACGCGATCGATGCGAGCGTAGTCGTCCGTGGCGTTGGCGTAGGCGATGTCGCCAGGGCCGCCGATGAAATAGGCGATCGGCGCGTGCAGCTGCTTGAGCTTGTCTTTGTTGATCTTGATCCGGCTGTCGGGAGTGTCGTGGATATGGATGCCGCTGTTCCAGATCACGCTGGTCTTGACCAGGGGGTCGGGCGAGATATCGATCGCCTCTACCCCGCCGCAGGACTGGCCCATGACCGCCACCTCGTCGACAGCCAATAGTCCTTCCAACTGACTGCCCTTCCGTGCGTTCTCAGTCTGGGCCCATTTGACGCCTTCGATCAGCTGGGCCGGCTGCGTCGGAGAAACGCCCGGCGGAGGCGTCGCCGGCTTGGCGGCCGGTTTATCCGTCCACGGACCAAGCGCCACGATCAGGTAGCCGTGGGACGCGATCTCAGTGAGGAAAGCTCGGTATTGACTGTTATCCGCCACGCAGTCGCCATTGGCCCAGGCCAGGATTGGCAGCTTGGCGCCTTTCAGCGCGCCCAGATCGCGCGGTCGATAGAGCGTGTGGGTAGGCAGGCTCGGAATCGGTTCGGAGATCGTGGGAAAAGGCCCCGTCCCGACGAAGGGTGTCGGCGGCGTCTGAGCCGCCGACACGCCGAACAGCAGAACGCTTAGCGCCCCCCCGACAAGCGCCAAAGGCGCGCTGATCGTCCTCGCACGCCTGCGCGTGCCCGACAGTATCACTGCGGGCAAAGCGGCGTCTTGGACAGGGGCGGCAGCAGGGGCTTTTGGTCCGCGTCCAGGTGCGAGTCATAGGCGTCCAGCTCGATGGCCGTGGCGTTGTACAGGCCGATAAGGTTGGTGAGATCCACCACGCCTCGCTTGCCGAACACCTTCATCGCTTGAGCGAAGGTCTTTGACGAAACCATGTGTTTTGGCCCCATCAGTTCACGACCGTACTGAATGATGGTGGCGCCGCGCGGGTCCACGCCGACGATTGGCTTGCAGTACTTGATAATGTCGATGGTCGACTGCTCGACCTCGGGCTTGTGTCCGCGCGTGGCTCGGCCGTGTTCTTCCCATTGCGTCCACTCGAACTGATCATTGATGGAGCGCGAGGCCTGCAGCACCGCGATTTCCACTTCGCGCGCGTTGAACTGGGTATGGAACTTCAGATATTCGTGAGCTTCGCCCAGGGACTTGGCCAACAGCGGGCTGGTCAGGCGCAGCGGCAGCGCGCCGCTCTTGGTCTGCTCGTCGTAAATTTTGCGCTCTTCGTCGGTTTGCATATCCGCGCGCGTGGGCATGCGCAGGCGGTAACGCGTGACGGGATCGATATCCGGAGGCAGGACTTTCTCGGCGGCGTTCGCCCGGCGGATGATCGTCTTGGCGTGCACGGGCGCGCACGCGAGGGCGGCCAAAGCCAGGGCGAGTGTAATGCATTGAACGCTAATCTTGACTTTCATTTCGTTTCCTCTTCGCCCGGCCATGTTTTCGCTGCCGGCGCTTGATTTTGTTTTGTCTTCAGTAGTCTGGGATCATTAAGTAAGCGAACAATGGCCTGGGTTTGTCAAGGCAGGCGGGAGAGGCTCAGGGCTCTGCATAGAAGCTGCGCACGATGGCGGGAATGGCGCCGAGTCCCTTCCAGTCCGCATGCTTGGGGTCGAATTCCGCCGTCAGGGTTCCCCCCGCCTCATCGGCGCTCACGCCCTGCGCCCTCAGCTCGTGCGCGCGCAGCTGCAGATCGCGCAGCACCTCGCGTTGTGACGCGATCAGGCTCCCGTCGCGAACGTCGCCGTGGTTGGGCACGACAATGACCGGATGCAGCACATCCAGCTTGTCCATCACGCTCATCCAATTTTGCAGGTTGGCTACGGTTTTGGGCACAGACGGATAGGTCTTGCTGCCCAGGAAATTGCCGCCGTACAGCACCTTATCCGGCTCGATAAACACCGCCACATCACCGTTGGTGAAGGCCGGGCCGAACCAGAACAGCTTCACCGTGACCCCGCCGCCCAGGTCAACCGTCGCATTGCGATCAAAGGTGATGTCCGGTTCGCGAAGCTTGACCCCTTTGAGCGTAGTGGCCAGGTCGACCGAGCGCGCGGTGAAGGAGTCGATATAGGACTGGGTGATGTTGTGGATATCCGCCTTTTGGCCTTCAGGGATGATCCATACGGCATCGGGCAGGGACATGCCGCCCGTGATGTGCTCGGGACGAAAGTCTGATGTCACCAGATACAAGATCTTATTGGTGCTGACGCTCTGCACCCGCCGGGCCACGACCTCGCCGCTCTTGGCGCCCATCCCACTGTCCACCACGAGGGTCGCGCGGGCTCCCACGACGATGAGGATGTTGGGGTTGCCCGGCCGGCTCATGTCGGGAATTTCCCAGACATGGTCTGACAGCTTCCTGAAAACCTGCTCCTGCACGGTGAACGGCGTGAGAGTCTGGATTTTCACCGGCGCCTCGGGCGGGGTCTGGGCATGGGCGGTCCAGGCGGACGCCAGGCTCAACGCCGCAACGGCGGCAGCGATCCTATGAAATCTGGGTTTCACGTCGTCCTCCCTCGTCTTGTGCTCTGGTGGAACGGCCGCTGCACACGCGGCCGGCCGTTCAATCCAGGCGCCCGCTCTGTGTTCTAGAGGGCGGTCCATCTAGGGATAATCCCTTCAGACCGTCAAGGCGGGCGCGGTGGAGACACGGGGCAATGAAGTTGCCGGCTCGACTGCATCTCCTTCCCTGCGAAGCGGGGAAGGGGGGTGATGATGCGATGGCCAACGATTTGGCCATCGCGAAGAACGCCCGAAGGGCTGGGACGAAGCGTGGTGGAAGGGGCGTCTTGGCGCCACGAAAGCCCCCACCACCGCCTTTCAGGCGGTCCCCCTCCCCCGTTTCGCTTGCGCTACACAGGGGAGGAGAGGCCATTCCGGCCCGCAATTTCCGTATGCAATTCCTCCCCGGACGAAGAGTGTGAACACCTTCGCGTTGCGCACATGAAAACGCCCGCACTGACCGTCAGGTCAATGCGGGCGCTAGAGGTCTAGGACGGGGATCGATTAGTAGTTGTAGGTGATCCGGGCGCCCAAGGTGCGCGGCAAACCGATCGGCGCCGTGATGTGGTTGTTGCTGTTGAGGCCGACGTTGATGACGTAGTTCTGGTCGGTCAGGTTCTTAGCCCACAGCGAAACCTGCCAATGGCCGCCCGGCGCACTGTAGCCGACCGAAGCATTATACAGGTTGAACGACGGCTGGCTGGCGATGGGCGTGTCCGACGGCTGGAAGAAGGTCTTCGCCGTATATTGGTACTCGCCCCGTAGATAGAACGAGCCGCCGTCGGCCATGTTGAAGTCCTTCTGCGCGCTCATGACTAGCGACACGGGCGGCGCCTGGACCAGGGTCTCGCCTGACGCATCATATCTCGCGCCCTGCGCGCTGGTGGCAGGGGTATATCTGGGATCGCCGACCAGGTACGGGATTAGGCTGGCGCCCGGATTGAACGTCTTGAAGTTCACGTACTTGGCGTCAAGCAGGGTGACGTTTCCGCTCAGAGTAACCGTCGGATCGGGCTTGGCGGTGATCTCCGCTTCAATACCGTTGATATAGGCCGCCGCCGCATTGGACGTGCCGGTGACGGGCGGATTGTTGGAGATGGTGGCGCTGAACTGCAGCCCCTGCCAGTCGTTGCGGAACGCCGCGACGTTGAAGCGCAGGCGGTGGTCGAACCAGTCGGTCTTGGCGCCGACTTCATACGACCACAGAGTTTCTTGTCCGAACGACGCCCCGACGAGGCTCCGGGCCGACGAGGAATAGCCGCCGCTCTTGAAGCCCTTGGTCGCCGAGGCATAGACCATGGCGTCGTCGGTCACCTGATAGTTGACACCGAACTTGGGCGTGAATGCGTGATAACGATTGACCGCTGCGGCGGCGCCACGGATGTCAAACTTGGTGGTGATGGCGTTGGTCAGCAGATTGACCGCCAGATTGTAGGTATCGAGAATCTTGCGTTCTTCGGTGTAGCGCGCGCCCACGGTCACGCCCAAACGCGGAGTGACGTGATAGGTTTCCTCGAAGAACACGGCCTGCGAGACCACAGGTATGCGCGTGTCGCGCGGAGAGCCCACACGTGTCTTCGCCGTGGTCGGATTGGTCGCCAAAGCTTCCATGGCGGGACCGATCGCGATGGTGCTGCCGATCTGGTTGACATATTCGTTGTAATAATAGGCCCCGACGACGCCCGAGAACGGACCGATCTTATTAATCAGGTTGAACTCCTGGCTGAACTGGTGTTCCCACACGTCCATGGAGCCCAGGTCGGGGATGGTTCCGGTGAAATAGCCGGTGTTGCCCCAGGCGGCGATGCCTTCGCTGCTGGTGACGTCTTCGGTGGCGTCGCCGTCCTGAGCGTTGTGGCTGCGGTCTTCACGGTAGGCCGTGACGGACTTGACCGTCAGCATGTCGTTGATCGTCCAGGACAGTTCGTTAGAGACGCCCCAGGCCGATTCACGGTTATAGACGTCCGAATTGGTGGCGACCTTGTGGAAGTTGCCGATGATCGTATTGGCCAGGGAATTCCAGGTCACCGGATACAGCAGCTTGGCGGCCGAGGCGTAGTGTTCGTTGGTGTTTTCAACGTCGGCGCGCACTGTATCGGTGATGTTGGAGGTGACTTCCCAACGGATTTGGCCACGGACGCCATAGCGATTGGCGTTCATCAGGTCCGGGCTGCCGGGAACGATATTCTTGAGGTAGCCGTCGCGGCGGACCACGTCGAAGGCCAAGCTGGCTTGAACCTTGTCCTTGATGATCGGGCCGCTGACGTAGAACTGGTCTTCCAGCAGATTGTAATTGCCGACCGTGGCCACGTTCTGAAGTTTGAACTCGTTGGTCGGCGTCTTCGAAACCAGATTGAGCGCGCCGCCGGTGGAGTTACGGCCGTACAGGGTGCCTTGCGGACCCTTCAAGATTTCGACCCGGTCGATGTCGTTGAAATTGAAACCCAGGGCCAGGGAGTTTGCGCCCAGGTAGACGCCGTCCATGTAGATCGACACGTCGCCTTCACCGGCGTTAAAGCCGCCGACGCCGCGAATGTATAGGGTGGTCTGAATTTGGCCGGTGGACAGCTTCAGCCCGGAGACCAAATTCGGCAGGTCCCGAATGCTGGTGGTTTCCGTATTCTTCAGCGCCAGATCGCCGACCACGGCGATCGAGATGGGCGTCTTCTGCAGTTGCGTCACACCGGTCTTGGTGGCGGTCACGACCACTTCGCCGATGCCGGCGGAGTTCGCCTGGGCATGGGCCGACAGCGCCGGCGCCAGAGCCAGTATGGCATAGGCCGTACCGGCCAACATGCGAGATTTCAGGTTCATTAGATGTCTCCCTCGGTTGACTCGTTGTAATTGCTTTAGGAAATGCAGCAGCCAAACTCAGGCGGGCTAGTGCGCGTTTCGCAATGGCCAAACTTGCCGATCAAGCGACTGCTCGCAGTAACAGGTCGAGCGGGGGCATTGGTCAAGACAAGCTTCCGTCTGAGAGGCCTCAAGGTTACAGGTGTGTCACATTCCACACACTGAGCAGCGCGCTTCGGGTTGGATAAACGCCCGCACCGACCATCCGGTCGATGCGGGCGCTTGAGGCCTTAGAGCGAGGATCGATCAGTAGTTATAGGTGATCCTCGCGCCGAACGTCCGCGGCACGCCGACCGGCGCGGTGACGTGGGTGTTGGCGCCCACGCTGACGTTAAGGACGTAGTTCTGGTCGCTCAGGTTCTTGCCCCACAAGGCCACCTGCCAATGGCCGCCCGGGGCAGTATAGCCGATAGAGGCGTTGTAGAGGCTGAACGCCGGCTGGCTGGTGACGGGGGTGTTCGACGGCTGGAAATAGGTCAGCGCGGTGTACTGATACTCGCCCCGCACATAGAAGTTTCCGCCGTCGGACATGTTGAAGTCCTTCTGGCCGCTCAAGATCAGAGACACTGGCGGAGCTTCGACGAGTGTCTTCCCGGACGCATCGTAGTGCGCGACAATCCCGAGCGCAGTGTTGGCTGGGGTATATCTGGGGTCTCCGGTAAAGAACGGAACGATGTTGGCGCCCGGGCTGTAACTCTTGAAGTCCACATACTTGGCGTCCAGCAGGGTAACGCTGCCGGTCAGGGTGATCGTCGGATCCGGCTTCGCCGTGATGTCCGCTTCTATACCGTTGATGTAAGCCTTCGCCGCGTTGGATGTGCCGGTGACCGGCGGGACGCTGGTGACGACGGCGCTGAACTGCAGGCCCTGCCAGTCGTTGCGGAAGGCCGCGACGTTGACCCGCAGGCGGTGGTCGAACCAGTCGGTCTTGGCGCCGACTTCATAAGACCAGATGGTTTCTTGTCCAAAATCGGCGCCCGCCAAGGCGCGAGCCGAGTTGGAGTAGCCGCCGCTCTTGAAGCCCTTGGTCGCCGAGGCATAGACCATGGCGTCGTCGGTCAGTTGGTAGTTGACCCCGAATTTCGGCGTGAAGGCGTTGAAGTTTCTGACGGCCGCCTTGGAGCCCCGGATGTCGAACACGCTGATCACGGAGTTATTCAGCAAGTTAATCGACAGATTGTAGATATCCAGAACCTTGCGTTCCTGGGTATAGCGCGCACCCACGCTCACGCCCAGACGCGGCGTGACGTGATAGGTTTCTTCAAAGAACACCGCTTGCGAGGTCACAGGCGTCCGCGAATCGCGAGGATTCCCTTGAAGGGACCTAGCCGTGGTGGGATTGGTCGCCAGGACTTCCTTGACGGGACCGACGGTGATCGAGCTGGCGATTTGGTCGACATATTCGCTAAAATAATAGGCGCCGACGATGCCGGAGAAGGGCCCGATCTTGTTCAGGAGGTTAAACTCCTGGCTCGTCTGGTGCTCCCAGTAGTCCACGGTGTTTAAAGTCGGCGGAGTTCCCTGGAAATAGTTAATATTGCCAAAGGCGGCGATGCCGCCGGCGCCGCTGGTGTCTTCGGTGCCGTCGCCGTCCATGTTGTTGCCGCTCTTGTCCTCACGATAGGCCGTGACGGACTTCACAGTGAACATGTCGTTGATCGTCCAGGTCAGCTCGTTGGACACGCCCCAGGCCGCTTCACGGTTATTGGCCGGCTGATTGATCGCGACCTTATGGAAGTCGCCGACAATCGAGTTAGCCAGGGAATTCCACGTTACAGGGCGGATCAGCTTGGCCTGCGAGGCGTAATGCTCGTTGGCGTATTCGGTGTCGGCCCGAACCGTATCGACGATGTTGGAGGTGACCTGCCAGCGCACTTGGCCACGGAGGCCGTAGCGGTTGGCATCCATCAGGTTGGAGCCGCCCGGAAAGATATTCTTGAGGTAGCCGTCACGGCGGACCACATCGACCGCCAAGCTGGCTTGAACCTTGTCCTTGATGATCGGGCCGCTGACGTAGAACTGGTCTTCCAGCAGATTGTAATTGCCGACCGTGGCCACGTTCTGAAGCTTAAACTCGTTGGTCGGGGTCTTCGACACCAGGTTGAGCGCGCCGCCGGTGGAGTTACGGCCGTACAGGGTGCCTTGCGGGCCCTTCAGGACTTCAACCCGGTCAAGGTCGTTGAAGTTGAACCCCAGGGCCAGGGTGTTGGCGCCAAGGTAGACGCCGTCCATGTAGATCGACACATCGCCTTCGCCGGCGTTGAAACCGCCGACGCCGCGAATGAACAGCGTGGTCTGAATTTGAACGGTGGACAACTTCAGCCCGGAGACCAAATTCGGTAGGTCCCGAATGCTGGTGGTTTCCGTGTTCTTGAGAGCCATGTCGCCGACCACCGCAATCGAAATCGGGGTCTTTTGCAGTTGTGTCACGCCCGTCTTGGTCGCGGTCACGACCACTTCTCCGATACCCGAAGAGGACGCTTCAGCGTGTGCAGCCATCGCCGGCGCGAGCGCCAATACGGCAAAGGCCGTTCCGGCCATCATTTTGTGCTTCAGACTCATGAGATACCTCCCTCGTTTAACTATTTGTAATTTCTCAACAAACGCACGGCCTGAACTTGTGCCGTCTGAATTAGCGATCCAAGGACGTAATGGATCAAGCCGAGGCGCGCCTTGTCTAGGCGAAGGGTCTAGAGTGTGTCCCGATGAACACACCATCACTTCGGGCGCAACTTGCCTCGAATGACCCCGCACCCATGACTCCCCCGGCGTCGGTGAATTTTGGAACAACTGCCTCGCGATCAAGAGAGTTGGCGGAGCGAAATCCCCCATCATCCCGCTCAATAAATATTTCAACGGCAGGCTATCTGCCAATTCCAGGCCGACACGAGCCTTAAGCTCTCCGGCAAGCTGGGGTCTTGGACATCGGCGGGAGTAAGGGCGTGTACCGCTTGGGATCAAGCCGAGCGTCGAAGGCCCGAATTTCCGTCGCCGTGACCTGATAAAGGCCCATGAGATCCACGAGGTCGACAACACCATGCTTGCCGAACAGTCGCACCGCCTCGGCATAGGTGGGCGACGACACCTTCTCGCCAGAGCCGAACAGTTCACGGCCCAATTTTATGATGGCGGTCTCCTTTGCGCCCAGGCCCACCGCCGGCTTGCAGTACTTGATGATGTTGATGATCGCCGGATCGACCTTGGCGTCGCCCTCCGTCCGACCATGTTTTTCCCAGCGGGTCCACTCGAACTGGCTGTTAAGTGAGCGCGCGGTCACCAGCACGGCGATGACCGTCAGACGTTCGTCCACGCCTGAGTCGTATTTCACATAGCGGTGAGCCGCGTTCATAGCCTCGGCCAGCTTCGGGCTGTACAGGCGTTGCGGCTCGTCTGTCGGCGCCGGCTTGCCGTTGCGCATCGGCGCCCCCTCGCCCATTTCGGCCGGCGTGGGCAGTGGAAGGCGGCTCAACGTGCCGGGATCGATGTCGGACGCCAAGGGCGCTCCGGCGCGAACCACGGCGTGGGCGCGCTCCTGAGCTTGAGCGCGGCCATGAGGGGACGCGTTGGTCAAGGCCATGACGGCTAAGACTAGGCCCGCGCCGGCGATCGATTGAGCTGTGGGTTTCATGGAGCTCCCTATGGTTCTTTGGGCCCGATTATCTAGCCGGCCCCTCTGTTGTTAGCTGTTCAATATTGCACGCCGCCGGCCCGGTCGACGCGGGCGGCGCCTACGGCTTCATCGCAGAACGTCAGGCACCCAGGAGAAATTGGGACCTGAAGGTCCGCAGGGGGCCGCATTTTTCTGCAACAGCGGCTTCTGCCCAGGATTCAGTTGCTGGTCGAACACCACCAACTCATCCGCCGTGGAGGCGTAAAGCGCCATGAGTTCCTCCAAATCCACGGTCTTACGCGGCCCAAACTGTTTCAGAACGGCGTCGAAGGTTTCCGACGACACCTTCCTGGGGCCAAACAGCTCACGCGCCAAGGAAATGACCGCAGCGTCCTTCGGCCCGAGACCGGTGACCGGTTTGCAGAATTTGATGGTGTCGATGACGTAGGGTTCGACATAGCGCGGGTCATTGGGCGTGCGGGCATGTTGCTCCCACTGGGTCCATTCGTACTGACTGACCAGTTGGCGCGCGGTGGCCAAAACGGCCACGGTCATCAGACGACC
>JBEHYN010000062.1:0-10075 GCA_048498155.1 Pseudomonadota bacterium
GCACCCACAACAAGGGCGTGCCGGGCTCAACATCGACGTTGCGGCTTTTGCCGTTCACCGTCAGCCTATAGGCCATGGGCTTCCTCCTATATTTATACAAACATATTGTAGGGTATGATTATGAACCTGAGCAGGACCGAACGCCAGAGTGCTTCCTCCCCGGCGCAAAGCCGGTTAGCTTGAGTCATGGGCGGCGTACCTAGGCCAATTCTCACCCTCGTTGCGATCGGCCTGGCGCTGGCGGCGATCCTTGGATTCGCATGGGGAATCGCTCAAAGCGATCATAGAGCCGGGACAAACGAGCCCGCGCCTATCGCCGCCAATCTGCCGGCTGATGTGGTAATCAAGGACGCCCAGCCCCTCGCGCCGCCGCCCCCGCCGCCTCCAATCAAGGCCAAGGCGCCGGACGACGAAGAGATCGACCAGGCGTCCGACGAGGAGCCGGTTCCGCTTGCCCCTCGCGGCCCCCACAGCCTCGACGAAGCGCCGCCGCCCGAGCCGCCGGGGCCACCGTCTAAACCAGGCGGACAACTGCCCGCCGACCTGCCGCCGATCTGATCCTTAGCGCGATGGCGGCTTTGTTGCGTAGGGCCGACCCGCCTTGTCGAGATAGCCGCCCGCAACCTTTGGCAAATCCAGGTCGATATCAGGATAGTGGCCCGCGTCCTCGTCCGGCCGACGGCTGCCGACCTCCAGCAGCACCGCCTCTTGGCCCGACCGGTTCTCCAGCTTGTGCCCGTCGGCCACCCCCGCCTTGAAACCCGCACAGTCGCCCGGACCCATCAGGGTCTCGCCCGCCTCGGTGACCAGCACCACCTCGCCCTCCAGCACATAGACGAATTCGTCCTCGGCCTCGTGCCAGTGACGCTGGCTGGACCATTGCCCGGGCGGCAGGCGCAGCAGGTTGACTCCGAACTGAGTCAGGCCCGCCGCGTCGCCCAGCTTCCAGCGTTTGCGCCCCAGGCAAGGCGCATCAAACGGCGGGGGATAGCCCGTGCCGAACCGGGTCGGGGCTTTGTCGATGTCGATCTTTCCGCCCATGGCGCACTCTCCCTGTCCTGCAATCGTCGCAATAATTTGCAGCATCCCCGGCCGGCGCGCTATCTCGGCGTATGAGCCTGGACGTCGTCGAGTTCGCGCGAGCCCTGATCCGCGCCCCTTCCGTCACCCCGCACGATGCCGGGGCGATGGATATTCTGCAGCGCGCCTTAGAAGACCTGGGCTTTGTTTGCCGCCGCATGCCCTTCGGAGAGATCGAGAATCTTTACGCCCGGCGCGGCCAAAACGGACCCAACCTCTGCTTTGCCGGCCATACCGACGTAGTTCCCGTAGGTGATGAAGCCGCCTGGAGTTCGGGTCCGTTCCAGGCTTCGCTGAAAGATGGCGTGTTGGTCGGCCGGGGCGCGGTGGACATGAAGGGCGCCATCGCCGCCTTCGCCGCCGCCGCATCGCGCGCCGATCCCAAGGGCTCCCTTTCCCTGCTGATTACCGGCGACGAAGAGGGCGTGGCCATCGACGGCACCGGCAAGGTGGTGCAGGCCCTAATCGAAGAGGGCGAACGGATCGACCATTGCGTCCTGGGCGAGCCGACCTCGGCCCAAACCCTGGGCGACCAGATCAAGGTTGGCCGGCGCGGCAGCCTGAACGCGGTGATCACCGTCATCGGCAAGCAGGGCCATGTGGCCTATCCGGCCCAGGCGGCCAATCCGGTCGGCCCCCTGGTGCGTCTGCTGGCCCGGTTGCAAGACCATGTGCTGGACGTGGGCTATCCGCGCTTTCCCGCCTCGAACCTGGAAGTCACCTCCATCGACGTGGGCAATGCCGCCACCAACGTCATTCCCGCCAAGGCCGCCGCCCGGCTGAATATCCGCTTTAACCCGCACCACGACGGGCAGTCCTTGGCGGCCTGGCTGGAAAGCGAGCGAGCGGCCGCCCAGATCGGCTTTGCCGGCCGCGTCGAGCTGACCACCGCCCTGACCGGCAACGCCTTCATCACCGAGCCGGGCGCCTTCGTGGACGTGGTCGCCGCAGCGGTGTCCGACATCACGGGCCAGCCGCCGGAGCTGTCCACCACCGGCGGCATCTCTGACGCCCGCTTCATCCGCGCCCTATGCCCCGTGGTCGAGCTCGGCCTGGTAGGCGCCACCATGCACGCGGTCGACGAGCAGGTCCCGATCCAGCAGCTGCGCGACCTGGAGGCCATCTACGGCCGCCTCATCGAGCGATACTTCGCGGCGTTTTCCTGATCGAAGCCTTGGCGGAGCGCCGTCGTAACGGAGAATTCACCCGCTGCGGGTTATGAGCATCCCCAGAACACTTTGATAATGGAACGAAAACTTGCCTTCACGTCCTCATCGGATTTTTGGTTGGCGCGCCCCGGAAGAGGACGCTGACTTTCATGACGAGCCAGTGGACGGGTTCGCCGCCGCACCGGCGCTCTCTGAGCCTGGCCGCGCCGAGCCGGCCCAAAAGGTTGAGCGAATCAACCGCCGCCGGACCATATTGCGCGGAAAGATCGTGTTTGGTCTGGCCGCACGATCCGTCGACTGCATCATCCGTGACCTGTCCGACACCGGCGCCAAGGTCAGGCTGGCCGGCGCGGAAAAGCTGCCCAAGATCGCGTGGCTGGTGGATGCAGGCCGCGGCCTGGCGTTCGAGGCTCAGGTCATTTGGACGCGCGATCGGGACCTCGGGCTGAAATTCATCCAATGCCGCAATCTCAGCGAGGAGCATTCGCCCGAGTTCAGGGCCATGCGACAGCTCTGGATTGAGCACCTGCCGCGTTAGGTCAGTCCAGCTTCAGGCGGATAAACGCTGTCGCACCGTGAGGGTCGGCGCCATAGGCGGATCTCAGCGACGCGGGGACCAAGGCGAAATCGTAAAGACCCCCCAGGCCGATTTTCACGTGCGGCGCGACAGACCAGTCGTGGATCACGCCCAAGGATAGCTTACCAACCGTATAGGCCTTGCTCGGACTGGGAGCGGCCTTGGCCGGGGCGCCGGACGCCAGAAGTTCATTGTTCTGTTCACTCTCCGCCCGGGCGAACAGAGTCCACGGTTCGCTGGGATGCAGCGCCGTCTCAAGCAGCCAACCATTGAGCGTCTGGCCGTAGGATTCCTGCTTGCTGCCGAAGGCAGCGGTCGTGGACCACCATCCGCCGACGCCGACGGGGCGCGTATAGATGGCGCTGGCGGTGAAGCGGTCCTCGTTGACGGTCGGCTCCAGCTGTTCGGGACTGATCAGGCGTCCCCAAGAGGCCTGCAGCGACCAGTTTTCGTTGGGGTTGAAACTCACCCTTACCGAGCCGCTGTCCAGCCTTGGCGACTCAATGTCGAAGCGGCGCTGATCCGGCTCGCGGCCTTTGAAGGCGGATACTTCGAGCTTCACGGCGCCGTGCACCCAGCCCCCGGTGATGACGCCATAGGTGATGTGGGTGGAGTCCAGCCAGTGGTGCGTGATCGGCGCTTCGGGATTATCCATGCCCGACATGCGATGCATGAAGGCTGGCGGACCCAGCGCCGGCTCGCCCGGCAGGCCGGCATAGACGAACACGCTGTCCTGAGCGCCGATCTTGTGGCTGAAGGCTGCGGCCAACTCCATCACCAGATCGTGCGGATGCTGGCGGTCGATCAAGGTGTCCTTGCCGTCAGCGGTTTCGCCGAAGCCCAGCAGCAACGGATAGCCTGTGGGTCCCATGAAGGGGTCGGCGCTGAACATGCCCTTGAGCATGATGGTGTTGTCGGGGCCGGCGCTGTGGGTCCCCTCGATCATGGCCATGCCGGCGACGAAGGCCTTGTCGGCGCCGCGCGGGCCGGACTGGCTGTCATAGACCCCATTGACCAGGGCGTGGGCCATGACCATCCAACCGCCTGGGCTCCATTGCAGGCCGTCGTGCCGCGATGCGTCCGGCTGCCAGCTGGTGCCCGAGGCGTCACGCGTCATGGGATAGGCGCCCAGGCCGCTGGTCATTTTCGACATGTCCATGCCGATCGCGCCGTGGCTCATATCCATGCCCGGCATGTCGGCCATGTCCGTCGCAGTGTCTTGAGCTCTCGCGGGGGCCGAGGAGAGGATCAGTAAGGCCAAACCCGCCGAAAAAAGAGTCTTCATCGTGCGCTCCGCTGCAATAGTTCGATCAGCTCACGCGCCTTGGTGCGCTGGTCCTCGGCGTCGCCGCCGACAATGGCGCCCTCGATGCAATGGCTTAGGTGGGTCTTCAGCAGTTCGGTCTCGACCTTGGCCAGGGCGGCGCGGGCGGCGCTGATCTGGGTTAGGATTTCGATGCAGTAGCGATCATCCTGCACCATCCGGGTGATGCCGCCCACATGGCCCTGGATGCGGTTCAAGCGGTTGAGAAGCTTGGCCTTGTCCGGTCGCTCGTGCATACGGGTCCCCAATTGGATCGTTCCGTTCATATCCCCCCTGGGGGCATTTGCAACCCCGCCTGTTTAGGAATATGATGGTCTTGTCGGATGCAGAGCGCGGCCATCGCGTTCCAGCGCAAACCGGGAGGCGTGACGCAATGAAGGCTGCCCTACGGATCATCCTAGCGTTGACGGCGGCGTCCGCCGTTGGGCAGGCGGCGCTCGCGCACGCCAAGCTTGTCGGCGCCACGCCGGCGGCGAACAGCGTGGCCGCAGCCCCGGTCGGCGCGATAAGCCTCGCCTTCAATGAAGCGCTCGCGGGCAAGCTGTCGGGCGCGACCATCACCGATCAGGCAGGCGCGACGGCGCCGGCGTCCGCCACGCCCGACCCGAAAAGCCGCAAGAGCCTGATCGTGACGCCCAGGCAACCGCTCGCGGCGGGGGCCTATAAGGTCGCCTGGCATGTGGTGGCCTCCGACGATGGGCATCGCACGACGGGAACCTTCAGCTTCACAGTGAAATAAGATGTTGGCGCTGTTGGCGGCGACGCGCTTCACCCATTTTGCCGCCATAACCTTGCTTTTCGGCCTGACCGTCTTTCCGCTGTACGCGTTCAGGCGGGCAGGCGAGGCGCCTTTCTTTCGCCTTTTGATCATCCTGAGCGCCATCGCGGCCTTGGTCAGTGGCCTATGGGTGCTGATGGGCGCCAGCGCCAATATCGGCGGCGACCTCGCGTCGGCTTGGGATGTTGGCGCTCTAACAAGCGTCATCACCGACACCGACTTCGGCCGGGTGTGGGCGGGCCGCCTGGTCCTATGCCTAGTCATCCTCCTCCTGAGCATGCGGGTTAGGGCGGGAGCCTTGGCCGCTCTGTCCGGCCTGCTGTTGGCGAGCGTAGCCCTAACCGGGCACACTCGCATGCCGACCGGCGCGCAGGGCGCCGCGAGCCTCGTCGCCGACGCCCTGCACCTGCTGGCGGCGGGCTGGTGGATAGGCGGGCTCATGGGACTGGTCATGACGGCGCGCAACCTGGGCCCGGCCGCCGCCGGCGTCTTGGCGCGGTTCTCCGGCATTGGCTACGGCGCGGTGGCGGTCCTGATCCTCACGGGGCTATTCAAGAGCTGGCTGCTGGTCGGCAACCCCGGGGCCTTGGTCTCGACGCCTTACGGCTGGACCCTGCTGGTCAAGCTCGCCCTGTTCGCCGGCATGGGCGCCATGGCCTTATCCAACCGCCTGTGGATCAGCCCAGCCCTGGCTGGGGAGCCTGCGGACCGGAGCCCGTGGCTGAACCGCCTGCATCGCCAGGCCACCCTGGAGTTCGCCCTCGGCGTCCTGGTCCTCGCTGCGGTCGGCCTGCTGGGCGCTATGGAGCCGCCGGCGGGCTAATAGTCTACGCCCACCAGATACAGTCCCTGCGGCGGGGCGACCTGGGCGCAGGCGGAACGGTCGGCGGCCTTGAGCGCGGCGGCTAAGTCCTGCGCGCTCCAACGGGCCAGGCCCACCTCCACCAGCGAGCCCGTCATGGAGCGCACCTGGCGATGCAGGAAGGAGCGGGCCTCAAAACCGAGATGCACTTCCTCGCCCTCGCGCCAGACCCGCGCCACGTCCAGGGTCTTGACGGGCGATTTGGACTGGCAGTGGGCGTCGCGGAAGGTGGTGAAGTCGTGCAGGCCCACGAGGCCTTGGGCCGCCGCGTGCATGGCCGCCACATCCAGCCCGCCCTTCACGTGCCACACTCGGCCATGGTCGAGCGCCGGGGGCGCGGGGCGATTAAGCAGGCGGTACAGATAGCGGCGGCCCTTGGCCGAGAAGCGGGCGTGAAAATCAGGCTCGGCGATCTCGGCGCTCAGGACCGCGATGGGCTCCTCGCCCAGATGGGCGTTCATGGCGTTGCGCACGGTCTGGGCCGGCCAGTCGCGTTCGGTCTCGAAATGCACCACCTGTCCAGTGGCGTGGACGCCGGAATCAGTGCGTCCGGCCGCGTGCAGCACCACCTGTTCGCCGCAGAAGGCGTGAATGGCGCGCACCAGGGAGGCCTGCACCGAGGGCTGGTCCTTCTGGGCCTGGAAGCCGAAATAGGATGAGCCGTCGTATTCGATAACCAGGCGATAGCGGCGAGTCATGACAGCCTCGCGCCGACCAGCAGGGAAAAGCCGCGCAGGAAGGTCTGGGCGTCCTGGGACTGGCGGCCCTCCCGCTGGACCTGCAGCAGGCGGACGGCCCCCTGCCCGCAGCCGATCAGCAGATTGTCGTCCAGCACCTGGCCGGGCGCGCCTTCGCCCTCGTCCAAGGCCGACAGCAGGGCCTTGATCCGCACCGGGCCCCTATCGGTGGACGCCTCGAACCAGGCCCCAGGGAAGGGCGACAGGCCGCGGATATGGCGGTCCAGTTCGGCGGCCGGGCGGGTCCAGTCGATGCGGGCCTCGGCGGGTTTGATCTTCTTGGCGTAGGTCGCCCCCGCATCTGCTTGGGCTGTTTCCTCCGCTTGGCCGCGTCCCACCGCCGCCAGGGCGCGGGGCAGAAGCTGCGCGCCGACCTGGGCCAGGCGGTCCTGCAACGCGCCGGCGGTATCCAGCGGGCCAATGCGCACGGTCTCGGACAACAGCACCGGACCCTCGTCCAGGCCCACGGTCATCCGCATAACCTGAACGCCGGTGATCGCATCGCCCGCCATGATCGCCCGCTGGATCGGCGCCGCGCCTCGCCAGCGCGGCAGGAGCGAGGCGTGCAGATTGAACGATCCCAGGCGGGGAGCATCGATCACCTCGGCCGGCAGGATCTGGCCGAAAGCCACCACCACGGCGGCATCCAGCTCAAGCGCCACAAAGGCGGCGATGACATCAGGGTCGCGCATGGAGGCTGGGGTGCGCACCTCAAGCCCGAGGCTCTGCGCAAAGGCCTGCACCGGCGAGGGCCGCAGCGCCTGGCCGCGCCCGCGCGGCGCGGGCGGCTGAGCATAGACCGCCGCGACCTCAAACCCAGCGGCGATCAGCTCGACCAGGGCGGGCGCGGCGAATTGTGGGGTGCCGAGAAAGGCGATGCGCATGGTCAGGGGTTTAGCGGCGGGCGCGCCCAGGGGGAACCCCGCGCCGGGCCTCATCGTTAATGGACTGAACTCAATGAGGACCTAGTGGACCAGATGCGCCTAGCTACCACCGCCGCCATCCTTTGCCTGGGCCTTGTGGCCTGCTCCAAGTCCGACCAGGCCTCAAATCCAGCCGCATCCGACCTCGCCGCCGCCGGCGCCGAAGCCAAGGCTGCGGCCTCCGATCTGGCGCGGGCCGCCAGCGATGAAGCGCCAGCACTCAAACAGGCCGGCGCCGCGCTGTCGCAAGGCGTCAAGGATGCTGCGGCGGCCGCCGGGCCCGAGGTCAAGAAAGCTGGAACCGCGATTAAGCAGGCGGCGGTGAAGGCCGGCGCCGAGCTGAAGTCTTCCGCCAACGAGGCCAAGGAAAGGCTCAAGAATCACGACGACGATAGCGACAAGGAATAGGGTCGGAACGGCCTGGTGTCCTCAGGCGTCTATCGCCGCCTGCTTCTTCACCTTGGCCACGGCCCGGTCGCGTTTGAGGCGCGACAGATGGTCGATGAACAGCACGCCGTTCAGGTGGTCCATCTCGTGCTGGATGCACACGGCGTATAGGCCCTCGGCCTCTTCCTCGACGGTCTGGCCCTGATAGTCCAGATAGCGCAGGCGCACCTTGGACGGGCGTTCCACTTCGTCGAAGATTTCGGGCACCGATAGGCAGCCCTCCTCATAGGGCGCTGTCTCTTCCGAAGCCCACAGGATTTCCGGATTAGCAAAGTAACGCGGCGCGGGCGCCTCATCCTCGCGCGCCAGGTCCATCACGATCACCCGCACCGGCTCGCCGATCTGGATCGAGGCCAGGCCGATGCCGGGCGCCGCGTACATCGTCTCCAGCATGTCGTCCATCAAGGCGCGCAGGGCGTCGTCCACGGCCGACACAGGCTTGGACACCTGCTTGAGCACGGGATTGGGGACGGTCAGGATCGGACGCACGGCCATGAGTTTGAGGTAGGTCAGCCCCTGCCGACCGTCAAGACGGGGGCCGGAGTATCCGCCTCATCGCTGGTTGTCAGCTTGGCCAAGGGACGCGGAAAGGTCTCGATCGGCGACAGTTCGGGCAAGTCGCGGCCCTCATGGTCGACCGAATGCTCCGAAAAGCGCCGCGCTTGGGTCAACACCTGGCTTTCCAGCGAGCCGACGAAGGCGTTGTACTTCTGAACCGCGCCCTCCAAGGATTTGCCCAACCCCAGGACATGGCCGGTCATCACCGACAGGCGCTTGTATAGTTCGCGGCCCAGGACAGCGATTTTCTCCGCGCCCTTGGCCTGATCCTCCACCCGCCAGCCATAGGACACAGCCTTGCACAGCGCGAACAGGGTGGTTGGGGTCACCAGCACCACCTTCTGCGCCATGGCGTCGGACAACAGATCCGGTAGGCGCTCCAGGGCGGCGGCCAGATAGCCGTCGCCGGGCAGGAACATGGCCACTACGTCGGGAGATCGGTCGAACTGGTCCCAATAGGCCTTCGCCGCCAGACCCCGAAAATGCTCGCGCACGCTTTGGGCGTGGCGCAGGAAATGCGCCTCGCGGGCTGCATCCTCGGTGGCTTCCTGCGCTTCCAGGAAGGCGTTGAGCGAGCATTTCGCGTCGATCACCAAGACCCCGCCGCCGGGCAGCCGCACCACCACGTCGGGACGGCGGCGACCTTCCTCGCTATCGGTGCTGGTCTGCTCGTCAAAATCGAAGCGGTTCTGCAGACCGGCGGCCTCCAGCACATTGCGCAGCATCTGCTCGCCCCAACGGCCCTGGACCCCGGCGCCGCGTCGCAGCGCCGAGGACAGCTTGCGGGCCTCGAACTGAGTCTCGGCCGAGGCCTTGAGCAGCTCGGCGATCTGTTGCTTCAGTCCGCCGGATTCCTCGGCCCGCGCCTTCTCGATGGCCGCCACCTGAAGTTCGAACTTGGCCAGGGTCTCGGCCACCGGCTTCAGCTGTCCGGCCATCCGCTCCATGGCCAGGGCTTCCTGCGACCTGAAGGTCTCGCCGGCGCGTTGGACCAGCTGGTCGGCCACGACCTGAGCCGACTGGGCGGCTTGAGCCTTGAGGATGTCGGCGTTCTGCAGGGACTGGCTGACCCGGTCTTCGGCCACAGCCAGGCCGCGAGCGAGTGTCCCGGCGCGGACAAAGGCGAAGGCCGCGAGGCCCGCGAACAGCACGGCCAAGCCGGCGGCGATGAGCAAGGCAGGATCGTTCATGATCCGTTCGCTAGCATGACTCGGCGAAACGCGCATCCCCCGTCTCTCCGGACAGCTGACTGGCGGCGCAACCATCGGCCCGCTCACGGGTTACGCGTAAATGGAAGCGTACGAACTTAAGCTATTTGGTCCTCGGGACGTCTTGGCGCCGGTTCGTTCGGCCCTGGGAAAATATGTCTTCAAAGCCACGGACAACCTGACGGCCATAAGACATGCCAAGACCGCGTTTTCCCAGGCGCTCTTAGCCAGCGACTATGCCTATCTGCATCACATCGGGGACGGGACGATTTGGGAGGACTTCCGCCGGGGAGCCTGAGCCCCCCGGCCAAACGCTAATCCTCCCACAGCTCCTGCACGGCGCCCTTGCGGTTGAGCATGCGGGTGACGCGTTTGATCACGCCCAACAGCCGCTCCACCCGTTCGGTTTCCT
>JBEHYN010000063.1:0-9878 GCA_048498155.1 Pseudomonadota bacterium
GCTGCCGGCGGTCTTCACCTTGAACGAAGCGGCTCATCTCAGCGCCTCCGACATCACGATGTCAGGAGTCTGAACTGCTTCGTGTTTTTACACAGCCTCTCCAGATAGCTGACAGATTTCGTCGCGGGTCTGTCAGTGCTGGACGGTTCCTCGCTTTACACCCACTAGCTCTGTCCTAAGATAAGCGTGACTCAAGGGGAGTGGGCTATGGTTGACCGTAGGAAGTTTATCGTCGTCTCCGCAATCGCTCTGCTCGGCGCGGCGTCGGCTCACGCCGAGGACGGGATGGAAATCTTCGTCAAAACGCTCACGGGCAAGACCATCACCGTTGCCGTCAAGCCCAGAGACACGATCGCGAGCGTCAAACTGCAGATTCAAGACAAGGAAGGCATACCGCCGGAACAGCAGCGGCTGATCTTCACGGGCAAGCAGCTGGACGACGATAGGACGCTGCTGGACTATAATATCCAGAAGGAATCGACCCTGCATTTGGTATTGAGGCTGCGGGGCGGATAGGCAAGCGAGGTCAACGGTGGCCCGTCCCTTATTTCCCTGCCAGGAAATCCGGCAGCAGATAGGCCCATAGCTTGGCGTTGCCCGTGGTTCCGTGGCCGTGGGTCTGGTCGGAAGCGGGGATGATGTAGAAACGCCCCTGGGCCACGCGCTGGATGTCGCGCGGCAGCACGCCCAGCTCCACCGGATTGCGCTCATCGTCCTCGGAATTGATCGCCAGCAGACGCGCCTTGATAGCCTCCAGACGCGGCTCGGGGTCGTAGGTGCGGGCAGCCAGCAACTGGTAGATCTCGTCGTTGGCGTCGCCGCCCTCGTGGTGCGCCAGGGCCGCCGCCGCCGTATCGTCGGCCGCCTTCCAGGTGGGCGAAGCCGCATAACGCGCCCGCACCCCGCCCGACGAGACCAAGCCGAAATAGGTCGCCCCCAGGGTCAGGCCATAGGGCTGGGTTTTGTATTCCCCGCCCGCCCAGGCCGGATCGTGCTCGATCGCGTCCACCACCATGCGCCGGTAAAACCAAGTGCGCCCGGCCACCTGGATCGGCGAGGAGGCCAAGGGGACCAGCGCGTCCATATAGTCGGGGTAGGTCTCGCCCCACAGCCAGGTGAGCATGCCGCCCATGGAGTTGCCGGTGACCAGGGCCAGATGCTTGACGCCCAGATGCTCCGTTAACAGACGATACTGCGCCTGGATCATATCGCCGTAGTCATAGGCGGGAAATTTCATATGCAGCCCGTCAGAGGGCTTGGCCGATCCACCCCCACCAATCGTATCGGGCGCGATAATGTAGTGCGTGGCCGCGTCCAGAGGCTGTCCCGGCCCGAACAGGTTCCCGCCGAAGCTTCCGCCCAGCATGCCCGCCCCATTGCCGCCGGTGCCGTGCAGCACCAGCACCGCCGGGTTGGAGGGCGAGCCGAGGGTTGTATAGTGCACCTTCATCTGCGCCATCACCTCGCCGGTGTGGAAGCGGAAGTCGTGCAGCGTCCAGTCGGCCTGTTGCGGGGTGGGTTGTGCGCGGGCCGCGCCGGCCAAGGCCAGGGCGGCGATCAGAGTCAAGATGTTCAGGCGCACGGACATTCCTCCCTGCGGGCGCATTGCGCGCTCGTTTTCGGCCGAAGCTTAGGGGAAGGCGGGGAGAGGCGCTACTTGCTCAGAAGTGACGCTCGATCTCTAAGCCGAGCCGGAACTGGCTGTCGGCCTCGGTGCGGTCGGCGCCTGCCGCCTTGAGCCAGCCGAGATTGAACTGAAGCGCCACCGGCGAGGCGTGCGGGCGCCAACCCCACCGCACGGTCGGTCCAACATAGGCGCCCTGCGGGCCGCGCAGAAAGCCATGGTCCGAGCCCAGGCCTCCGAAAGCCTCCGCGCCGAGCCGCAGCGAGCCCGCCACGCGCCAAGTCAGGGCGGCGGCATAACCATAGGAGGCGTAGTTCTCATCGGCGACTCCCAAGGGCCGCTCCATGATCAGATTGACCACCGCCCGCACCCGTCCGAACCGGCGCGCGGCCAAGAGCTTGGCCTCCACCGCGTCATCGCCGCCGTTCAGTCCATGAGTGTATTCGAGATAGGCGGCCGTATCGACGCCGAGGCCGGGAATCTTGCCGAGGGCATAGACCCCTTCCACGCCAAGGCCCTGCAGCCTCATGGACTCGCCCGGCCCCTTGTCCGCCATGCCGACCACGGCCAGGCTCAGGCGGTCGTTGACGCCGTATTCCAACTCCCCGACGAGGGTCTGCGCGCCGCCCAGCCGCCCGCCGTTTTCGCCGCCGAAGCGGGTCCCCGCCTCCAGCACATGGGTCTCAATATAGGGCGTGTAGACCTGCTCATCGAGCCGAGGGTCGGCCGCGGCCGCAGTGGCGAGTGATCCGGTAAAGCACGCGAGCGCGGCGGCGAGAGCAATTTTCATGGATGTCCCCTGAACAGTTTGGATTGGCGGCATAACGTGCGAATGATTATCAATATCAGATGAGAATGATTGTCAATCGCACGTCAAGGAGGCGGGGTCGCTGAGCGTCCAGGTCGAAATTCGGACTCGCCGCTACAGCCGCACGCCGCGCAGTCTCAGGGCGTTAGAGATCACACTGACGGAGGACAGGGCCATGGCGGCGGCGGCGACGGCCGGCGACAATAGCCAGCCAAACACCGGATAGAGCAGTCCGGCGGCGATCGGGATGCCCGCGACGTTATAGACAAAGGCGAACATCAGATTCTGACGGATATTGGCCATCACCGCCCGCGAGAGGCGCCGAGCGCGCACCAGTCCCTGCAGATCGCCCTGGAGCAAGGTGACGCCGGAGCTTTCAATGGCCACGTCCGAACCGGCGCCCATGGCCACGCCGACTTCGGCGGCGACCAGGGCGGGCGCGTCATTGACGCCGTCTCCGGCCATGGCCACCGAACGGCCCTCGGCGCGCAGCTTTTGCACCACCTTGGCCTTGTCCTGGGGCAGAACTTCGGCTTCCACCTCGTCGATGCCCAGGCGTTTGGCGACCGCCAGGGCCGTGGTCCGATTATCTCCCGTCATCATGACCAGACGAATACCATCGGCCTTCAGCGCCCGGATCGCATCCGGCGTCGTCGCCTTGATCGGGTCGGCGATCCCCAACAAACCGGCCAGCTTGCCGTTCACCGTGGCGAAGATCGTGGTCGTTCCTTCAGCCCGCAGCGCCTCAGCCCGGCTGTGCAGCTCGCTCAGATCGACGCTCTGCTCGCTCATCAGCCGCGCCCCGCCCAGGACGACGGTCTCGCCGTCGATGGTCCCCAGAACGCCCTTACCGACCGGAGAGTCGAAATCTGACGCCTCGGACAGGGTCAGGCCCCGATCCTTGGCGGCGCGCACTATGGCGTCCGCCAAGGGGTGTTCGCTGCCGCGCTCCAGGCTGGCGGCCAGACGCAGTAGCTCGGCCTCGTCGAAGCCCGCGACGGGCTGGATGGCGACGACCGCAGGGCGACCCTCGGTCAGGGTGCCGGTCTTGTCGACCACCAGAGTGTCGATCTTCTCAAACCGCTCCAAGGCCTCGGCATTCTTGATCAGAACCCCGGCCTGAGCGCCCCGGCCCACCCCGACCATGATCGACATGGGGGTGGCCAGGCCTAAGGCGCAGGGACAGGCGATGATCAGCACCGACACCGCCGCCACCAGAGCGTAGGCCAGCCTCGGCTCAGGACCGACAAGGGCCCACACAGCGGCAGCCAGCAGGGCGGCCGCTATGACCGCCGGAACGAACCAGGCGGCGACTTGATCGGCCATGCGTTGAATCGGGGCTCGGCTGCGCTGGGCTTCGGCCACCATCTGCACGATGCGCGCCAGCAGGGTGTCGGCGCCGATCTTTTCGGCGCGCATGACAAATGAGCCGGTCTTGTTGAGCGATCCGGCGATGACCTTGGCCCCAACCTCTTTGGTCACGGGCATGGACTCGCCGGTGACCAGAGACTCGTCGATGGACACGCGCCCTTCGATCAACTCACCGTCCACGGGGACCTTCTCGCCTGGACGCACGCGCAGGCGGTCGCCGACATGGATCATGTCGAGGGTGATCTCCTCGTCGGTCCCGTCGTCGCCCACCCGGCGGGCGGTCTGGGGGCTAGGTTCAGTAGGGCCTTGATCGCGCCGGATGTGCGCGCGCGGGCGCCCAGCTCGAGCACCTGACCCAGCAGGACCAGCACCGTGATCACCGCCGCCGCCTCGAAATAGACCGGCACGCCGCCCTCGGCGGCACGCAAGGCGGGCGGGAACACGCCGGGCGCCAGGACCGCGACCACGCTGTACAGCCAGGCCACCCCCACCCCCATGGCGATGAGGGTGAACATGTTCAGTCGCCGGGTCATCAGCGAGGTCCAGCCGCGTTCAAAGAACGGCCATCCGGCCCAAAGCACGACGGGCGTGGCCAGGGCGAACTGAACCCAATTGGACGTGGAATGACGGATCAGGGACATCATCAGTCCCAAATGACCGCCCATCTCCAGAATGAACACCGGCGCGGTCAGGGCAAGTGCGACCCAAAACCGGCGGGTCATATCCGCAAGTTCCCCGTTGGGCGGCTCATCCGTCGTCGCCGTGACCGGCTCCAGGGCCATGCCGCAGATCGGGCAGACGCCGGGACCGACCTGGCGAATTTCAGGGTGCATGGGGCAGGTGTAGATCGCGCCCGGCTTCGTTGGACCTGCGTCAACCGCTGAGTGGTTCTGTGTCATTGCGCGGTTTCCCAATGTCCCATACGCCCGGCTACGGGTGGGCCCTTAAATAGGAACGATCGACCTGGGCGTTTCGCCTCAGCCTAGCGCGCCCTTCATCTTCAACAGCCACAACAGCCCGCTCAGGGTGAAGAACGACGCGACGGTGGTCAGCAACAGGGCCGCCGCGCTCTGCTCCTCTTGGCCGTAGCGCTGGGCCAGGATGGTGTAGACGCCCAGCATGGGCATGGCCGCCGCCAGCACCGCGCCGGTCAACAGGTGCGGCTCCATCGCGGGCAGGCCCAGGCGCACGGCCAGCCAGGCCGCCGCGAACACGGCCAGGGGGTGGCCCACAAGCTTGCCGACGGTGATCGGCGCGGCCTTGCCCAACAGGCCATGCAGGGATGTCCCCACCAGAGCCCCGCCCACCACGAACAGGGCCACCGCGCTGGTGGCCGCGGCGAACAGGACGAGAGCCCGGCCCGCCACGTCCGGCAGGCGCAGGCCGGTCAGGGAGAACAGCACGCCCACCAAAATGGCCATGACCATGGGATTGCGCGCCAGCCGCCCCAGCGATGCGCGCGCCACGGCCGGCAGGGAAAGATGCGCGTGGGCCTCCCGGTCCGCCAGAACCAGCAGAATGGGCAAGGCGATCAGGTTCTCTACCATGAAGTTCAGCGCCAGAACCGCGCCGGCGATGGGCGGCATGACCAACAGTAGGATGGGATAGCCGACATAGCCGGTGTTGGAGCAGGACACGCCCATGGCGGTGATGGCGCTGTCCGCCCGCCCGCGACGGGCCAGGCGCCGGCTCAAGCCATAGGCCAGGGCGATCATCGCTGCCGACCCGCCGGCATAGGCCGCTAGATAGGTCGGGTTGAACACCTCAGCCAGCCGCCGCTGCGCCACCGCGTTGAACAACAGGGCCGGCAGGGCCAGGTTGAACACGAACCGCCCCAGCACCTGCATATCGGCCTTGCTGAACAGGCCAAGGCGCGTGGCGAGGAATCCGGCCCCTATGCACAGAAAGATAGGGCCGGTGATGGACAGGATTTCAAGCATGCGCGGGGGGATGTTCCGTCAAAGGATCGACCACGGCCATTGTGCCCGCAGCCGACCCCCGCCCGCTATGAAATTATATCACTCCGGCGCAGCCCTGGCCTGCGATCAGAGCACGCGTCGCCCGGTGACCAATTGATAGACGATCACGATAACCGCGATCACCAGCAGCAAATGGATCAGCCCGCCGCCCACATGAAAGGCCACGAAGCCCAAGAGCCAAAGGATCAGAAGAATGACCGCAAGCGTATAAAGCATGGAAGTGCGCCTCGCTGTTCGCCTGATGTAGGCCCTGAGTGAGAAAGGCGTCAGGTTGAGCTTGGTTCCATGGGGGGTGCGGGGCTGATTTTGAATTAGTTCAGTAATTGCTACGGCGCCACCGTAACCGCGCCTTAGCTTTCAACGAGTTTCAGCCCACTCACCCCCAGAACGATGATGCCGATCAACCCCAGGCGAACTGGCGCGAGACTTTCACCAAAAAATAGTCCGCCTACAATGACCGTGCCGACGGCTCCCAAGCCAGTCCACACGGCATATCCCGTGCCGATGGGCACGGTTCGTATGGATCGCTGCAAACAAAGAAAACTCGCGACAACAAAAACAACAAAAATCGCGTTCAATGGAATGCTGTTGGGAGTCTTTGTGAGCATCCGAAGGGTTGTCGTAAAAGCGACCTCAAGCGCGCCAGCGAGAAACAAAAAAGCCCATCCCATTGTAACTCCTGCCAAGGCCGTCCTCCGACCATTCAAACTAGACGTTAGGCGCCGATTTGGCCAAGTCGCGATTGTCTGCCTTCGGCGATCTTCAGACGATCTCATTGTGTCGTGAGAGCGGGAGGTGGGGACACACACTACGTTCCGGAATCCGGGATCGCGGCGCCAGCGAACGAATTAGCGAAGGCCCCACGTCTTGTGAGGCTCGCCCGAAATTAAATACCCCCTCACCGTAACACCGGCGCCGCAACCCTGGGGGTGGCTTGGGCGCGCTTGTCGGGCTAACTGCTTCACATGGCGCGAACCAAGCAAAGCCCTGAGTTTGAGATTGCGGTCGATGGGGAGCCTTATGTCTGGCGTCTTCAACGCCAGCCCCAGTGGTCCAGTGATGCTGCGGCGTGGCGCGGCATGGCGCTCGCCGTGCGTCACCAGGAGGGGCAGCGCGAAGCTGTGCTGGAGTTTCCACCGGGCCCGCCCATCCGATTCGGCCAGCCGCAACTGCAGCCCCGGCAGATTGCTCCGGAACTGGTGGCGAAAGCCATCGCATCCGCCATCGTGGCGGGATGGGAACCACTGTCCAGGGGCAAAACGGTCACCATTGTCGTGGATGAGACCGGCGGCTGAGGCGTGGTCCAGGTAGGGCCCCGTGATCTCATTGGGTTTTTGTACTACAAACGTCTCAGCCTACACTCTTGCCTACACGGCAAATTGCTCTGTCCAGTATCGTCCACCAATCGCATTTCGATAAACAATTATTTCGGTCTTGACGTAACTAATCATCCACGCTCTCAATCTATGGCGTCAAACTGTTGGCTGACACACAGCTGCGGTCGCGACGCGCTCTGGGCCGGAGAATCGAGCCCAGAGGCAATGCCATAAGGGCAAAAAGAGCGCTAGGGAGGGTTACATGAAGCACAAATTGTACATGTTGGCTGGGGCGGCGTCGGCGTGCTTGGCGTTTGCGCCTGCGATGAACGCATACGCACAAACGAAAGCCTCGTCCGACAACGGCATCGCCGAAGTGGTCGTGACGGCCTCCAAGACCGGCGCCACCAACCTGCAAAAGACCCCGATCTCCGTGAACGTCTTGGGCAGCGACGTCTTGGAAAAGGCGCACGCTCGAAACATCAAGGATCTGCCGGCGTTGATCCCAACCCTGCAACTCAGCATCGCCGGCCTAGGCGAAAACCTCACGGTGCGCGGGGTCGGCGGCAATCAGGGCAATGAATCGGAAGTGTCGATCTATGTCGACGGCATCTTCGTCAATCGCAGTTCGATCATTCTCGAAACCAACTTCAACGATATCGACCGAGTCGAGGTCGTTGAGGGTCCCCAGGGCACCCTGGTCGGACGCAATTCGACAGGCGGCGCGATCAACTTCATTTCCAAGGCGCCCAGCAAGACCTTCTCGTTCGAAAACACGCTGAACGTCGGCAACTACAGTCTGCTCGACGAGGCGGCTAGGGTCAGCGGCCCCATCGCCGACAACGTGCAGGCCAGCCTGTCGGTCAGCAAGTATCAGCACAACGGTTATGTTCACAACGTCTACCCCGGCTATCCGGATGCCCAAGCGGCGAACCGAATCGGTGTTCGCGGCCAACTGCGGTGGGAGCCGACGTCCAATATCGACGACACGCTGCGCGCCGACTACCTCTACACCCACGAAAACTTCATCACGACCGGGGTCTTCATACTGTTGCCTCCGCCATCGGGGGGGGTGGCGGCGGTTACGCCGCTGGCGGCATCGACCTTTGGCCATTATCATCAGGTCGACTTGGACAACACGCCCGTGGCCACCGAGCTGTCCTACGGCCTCAGCAACGAGCTCAACTGGAGGCTCAACGACCACTGGTCGCTCAAATCGCTGACCGGCTATCGCTCGGACCACAGCATCGGCGTACAGGACGGCGACGTCTCGGGGATTTCCCCGAATTTCAACATCAGCACCGTCAATGAATATGTGCTCAGCCAGGAGTTTAATCTGCTCCATAACTACGGCGCATTTTCAGGCGTGATGGGCCTCTATTATTACTATGAATATTCTCACTTTAATTATTACGGCGCCAACCCATTATATACGTTGGCCGGCGTTAACAAGGGCGGGACTGTAAACGTCCAGGACACGTTGCAGCCGACAATCTCGCGCGCCGCGTTCATTCAAGAGACCTATCATATCACGCCGACCTTGAGCCTGACGGCGGGTGTGCGCTACACCCAGGATGTGAAGAATTTCAACGATTTCAACAGCAGCCTCTATCTCCTCCCCGGCAACCCCCTCAATGGCACCACCTCTCCGAACACCACCGCGGGACCCTACACCGTTATCTACCCGTTCGTCGCCGACCTGACCAAGACCGCCTCCGCCGCCACCCCGAAAATCGCAGTGGAATGGCAGGCAACGCCGGACGCCATGTTCTATGCCTCGGCGACCAACGGCTTCAAGGCGGGCGGGTATAACCAGGGCGCTCGGTTGGTGCTTGGATCAGATTTCAGCCCGGAAACCATCTGGGCCTACGAAGTGGGCGCCAAGACCGATTGGTTCGATCACCGACTGCGGGCCAATATTTCCTACTATCACTACAATTGGAAAAACCTGCAGTTCAACTCCAACATCGCGCCGGGATTCTCTTCGGTCCTGAACGCGGCGGCGGCGGTTCTGGACGGGGTTGAAATGCAGTTCACGGCCAAGCCCACGGACGGCCTGACCCTGACGGCCAACGCCAACTTCCTGGCCAGCAAGTACCTCAGTTTCCCCGGCGGCACCATCGCGGGCGCGCTGAAGTCCTACGTCCTCAACAGCCCCCTCTATAATGCGACTACCACCAACTATAACAATACCGGCAATCAAATGGTTTGGGCGCCGCCCATGACCATTAATTTGACCGCCGAAAAGGACTTCGATCTCAGTAACGGGGCCAGCCTGTTTGTCCGGGGTGAATATCAGTACACCGCGAAGACCCAGATGGACCCAACCAATCTGCCCATCACTCAGCGGCCGGCCTTCGACCTAGTCAATGCCTCTATGGGTTACAGCCCGGCCGGCAGCCACTGGACCGTGGCCTTGTGGGGCAAAAACCTGGCCGACAAGCAGTATCTCATCGGCGCTAATCTCGGCAGCTTCGTCGTGGGCTCAGCCGGGGACCCGAGGACCTTCGGCGTACGCATCAACTACACGTACTAGCCATGGCGGCGACCGGACCGGCGATGCCGGTCCGGTCGGGGGCGCCGGATCAGCAGCGGCCCCACCCTCCAAGACGCCACATCCGGCCTCTTGAAGGCGGCATCCCATTACCTTGCGATCCCCAATGCATAGTTAGGGACACAAATAACCTCCACGCGCCCGATAGGCCAACGCGGCACGCGCCAGCCCATACCACCCGTTTCAGGAAAATTTGGCGCGCCCGGAACGATTCGAACGTCCGACC
>JBEHYN010000064.1:0-9685 GCA_048498155.1 Pseudomonadota bacterium
GTCAACCCGGTGACCGTCACCCCCATCCCCAACCCTTCCCCCATCAAGGGGGAAGGGAGAGAAAACGCGACGGGATCAGCGCATTAGTTGTGTTCCGCCCAGTGCAGGCGTTGGCTCAGGTTGTTCAGCAGGCCGTCCAGATAGGCCCGGTCTTGCGGACGAAGGCGTCCGTGGTCCTGATACTCTAAGCGGCGGTCTTCCTGGCGGAGGCGGCGCATCTGATTGGTGATGTCGCGCGTCTCACGACGCGAGAGCCAGCCGCTTTGGATCGAGCGATTGACGCGCTGCTGCATGAACTCAATCCGCTGACGGATATCCTGCGGAGCGCCGTCCCAGAAGTCGCGGTGATCGCGACGGTCGCCATAGTCGCGGTGATCGCGGTTGTCCCGATAATCATTACGGGCCTGCGGGGGCGGCGGACCTTGGTCGCGCCGTTCAACACGGACGTAACCGCTGGGGCAGGGCTGGCCCTGAGACCCGGCGATGGCGTTGCCCGCCACCGCGCCGCCCAGGGCGCCAACCACGGCGCCGTCGTTCTTGTGGCCGTTGCCGGCGACCGCGCCGCCGATCACAGCGCCGCCGATGGCGCCGAGCACAGTGCCGGCGACGCGATTGTTTTGGTTCTCGCGCACGCACGCCGGATCATAGGGCTGCGCCATGGCGGCGGCTGGGATCGCCAAGGCGATCAGGCTGGAAATCAGCAAGGTTTTCTTCATGGTCCGTTCCTTTGGTAGAGCCCCGGGCGAACATTTAAGTTCATGACCACACGGCTGGAGTTGATCCAGCCCAATCAATGAGCCACTGCGCCTGAACGTTGCACGCGCGAGACTATTCATAAGCGGTTCACCGCCTATCCGGGCACGACGCTCAGCCTCAACAGGCGCGCGAAATCTAACAGATCGCCTTTAGACGTCCACCTCGGCATCCAGGGCGTTCTCCTGAATGAACTCGCGGCGCGGCTCGACCAGATCGCCCATCAGGCGCGAGAACATGTCGTCCGCATCATCCGCGTGGGTGACTTTCACCTGCAACAAGGTGCGGGCGTCGGCGTCCAGGGTGGTTTCCCAAAGCTGCTCGGGGTTCATTTCGCCCAGGCCTTTGTAGCGCTGGATCGACAACCCCTTGCGCCCCGCATCCAGCACCGCCGCCATCAGATCGAGGGGACCGCGAACGACCGCCACCTTGTCCTTGCGACGGAAGGTGGCGGGCATGGAGAAGGTCTGCGCCAGCTCCACCGCCCGCTCAGCCAGACGGCGCGCGTCGAGGGAATGCAGCAGGGCTTCTTCCAGCACGATCCGCTCGGACACGCCCCGGCGCACCCGCACGAACACATAGCCGCCGGGCGGCACGGTGCTCTCAGACGACCAAAGGCCATCGCCTTCCTCGGCGTAGAGATCCAGGCGGCGAGCGGCGGCGGCGGCGTCCGGCGCCGGGCCGAACAGGCCGGCGAGGGCTGCCTGCTCCACGGCAAAGCCAGGGGCGCGGTTGGATAGGCGCTCAATATTGCCCTGGGCGGTGCGGGCGGCGATCACCAGGGCGCGCAGGTCCTGGCCGGTCAGCCGTTCGCCGGAGATCAGGTCCAAGGTCGCCCCGTCCACCCCTTCGTCGATCAGGAAGCTGTCCATCTCGGCGTCGTCTTTGAGGTAGCGCGAGGACTTGCCCTTGGCCGCCTTATAGAGCGGGGGCTGGGCGATATAGAGGAAGCCTTTTTCGATCACCTCGGGCATCTGGCGATAGAAGAAGGTCAGCAGCAGGGTGCGGATGTGCGCGCCGTCCACGTCGGCGTCGGTCATGATGACGATCTTGTGGTAGCGCAGCTTGTTGATGTCGAACTCGTCGCGGCCGATCCCGGCGCCCAGGGCCATGATCAGGGTGCCGACCTGTTCTGAGCCCAGCATCTTGTCGAAGCGCGCCCGCTCCACATTGAGGATCTTGCCGCGCAGGGGCAGGACCGCCTGGTTTTCGCGGTTGCGCGCCTGTTTGGCCGAGCCGCCGGCGCTGTCGCCTTCGACGATGAACAGCTCGGACTTGGCCGGATCGCGTTCCTGACAGTCCGCCAGCTTGCCGGGCAGGGACGAAATATCCAGCGCCGACTTGCGGCGGGTCAGCTCGCGCGCCTTGCGGGCGGCCTCGCGGGCAGCGGCGGCCTCGACGATCTTGCCGACGATGGCCTTGGCCTCAATCGGATGCTCCTCGAACCACTGGGCCAGGCCCTCGCCCACCAGGCCCTCCACGGCGGGACGCACCTCGGAGGACACCAGCTTGTCCTTGGTCTGGCTGGAGAACTTGGGATCAGGCACCTTGACCGACAGCACGCAGGTCAGGCCCTCGCGTGCGTCTTCGCCGGTGACTCCGACCTTCTCGCGCTTAGCCGCACCTGAGCTCTCGACATAGGACGACATCACCCGCGTGAGCGCGCCCCGGAAGGCGGCTAGGTGGGTGCCCCCATCCCGCTGGGGGATGTTGTTGGTGAAGCACAGCATGTGCTCGTGATAGCTGTCATTCCACCACAAGGAGAGGTCGATCTCGACCTTTTCGCGCCGCCCGCGGATGACGATGGGCGTCTTGATGATGGGGGTCTTGGCCTTGTCCAGGTGGCGAACAAAGGCTTCCAGCCCGCCCTCGTAGGACATGATCTCCTCGAAGGGTTCAGCCTCGCGCAGGTCCCTCAGTTTGATGGTCACGCCGGAATTGAGGAAGGCCAGCTCACGCAGGCGGTGCTCCAGCGTCTTGCGGTCGAACTCGATGGCGGAAAACGTCTCCAGCGAAGGCAGGAACGAGACCTGGGTGCCCGTGAGAAAATCGCCGTTTTCACGCAGGGGCGACGGGCCGGTGACGATCAGGGGGGAGACCGCATCGCCCCGGCGAAATTCCATCTCGTGGGCCAAGCCGCCGCGATAGACCTTCAGCCTCAGCCAGTCGGACAGGGCGTTGACCACCGAGACGCCCACGCCGTGCAGGCCGCCGGACACCTTGTAGGAGTTCTGATCGAATTTCCCGCCGGCGTGCAGCTGGGTCATGATCACCTCGGCGGCCGAGACCCCCTCGCCCTCGTGAATGTCGGTGGGAATGCCGCGCCCGTCGTCGGTGACCGTGGCCGAGCCGTCGGCGTTGAGGATCACCTCCACCAGGGTCGCGTGGCCGGCCAGGGCTTCGTCGATGGCGTTGTCCACCACCTCATAGACCATGTGGTGCAGGCCCGAGCCGTCGTCGGTGTCGCCGATGTACATTCCCGGGCGCTTGCGCACCGCGTCCAGGCCCTTGAGCACCTTGATGGAGTCCGCGCCGTATTCGGCCTGGGCCTGGGCCGCAGCCTCGTCGCCTGTCATTTCAGGGTCGGCGGATTCGATAGGATCTTGTTCGTCAGCCATGATTTTCAGTCTTCCAGGGTGGTCATTCGGCCGGCGTCCACGCTTACCGCCATTGCCCGCCCTTTGAGGTCCACAAACAGCGCCTCATCGGCGCCCGTGAGAAATGCCTGGAGCCCCAGAGCCGTGATTTCATCGAAAAGGGCCGCCCGCCGGAGCCTATCCAGATGGGCGGCGACCTCATCCAGCAACAATATAGGATTCGGCGCGGAATCCGTACGGGAAAGTCGCGCGGCCTGAGCCAAAACCAGGTTCAAGATCAAGGCCTTTTGTTCGCCGGTGGAACATTCCGCCGCCGGACGGTCCTTCAAGCGATGAACGACCACAAGATCGCCCCGGTGCGGGCCGATCAGAGAGCGCCCCGCCGCCTGATCCCGCTCGCGTCCGCGCGCCAAGGCAAGGGCCAAGCGGCTGTCGATATCTTCCTGGGAAACCCCTTGTGCAGCCATGGTTTCCCAGTCGCCCGACAGGGTCAGCGCGGCTTGAGGAAAGGGCCTGTCGCCCCGGGCGTCGATCTCCTCTTGCAGCGCTTGCAGGGTGCGCAGCCGGGCGGCGACCAGGGCGGCCCCGGACTGGGCCATCTGGGCTTCCAGGGCGGTCAGCCAGGCAGGATCGTCCGGCCCGTCCTGCAGCAGCCGAAGTCGCTCGCGCGTCGCCTTCTCGTAGGCGGCGGCGACCTCGGCGTGTTGGGGCTCAGCGGCGAAGGTCAGGCGGTCGAAAAAGCGACGTCGGTCGCCGGGGCCATCCAGAAACAACCGGTCCTGTGCGGGGGTCAGCCAGATGGGCCGGACCACGGCCGTCAACCGTCCCGGCGCGGCGGGTTCGCCGTCTATGCGCACCAGACGCCGCGCGGCGCCGGAGGTTTCCGTCCCCGAGCCCAGGCGAACTTCTCCGTCGGCGGTTTGAACCAGCACCGAGACCGCCCAGGGCCGGCCCTGGGACTCCCCGGGCAAGCGACGTCCCACCTCGGTAATGGCTGCGCCCCTCAGGCCCCGTCCGGGCGCCAGGAAGGAAATGGCTTCCAGCACATTGGTCTTGCCCGCCCCATTGGGCCCGAACAGCACCACCGAGCGTCCGTCGGTCTGCAACTGCGCCCGCTCGTACGAGCGGAAATCGGTCAGGGCGATGGAGATGATGTTGCTGGAAGCCACCTTAATCGCCGCTCATCCCCGCGAAAGCGGGGACCCAGTTCTGTCCAGAGCGCACTACGGCGCAAACAAATCGTCGAAGAGATCGCGCCACTCGGGATTGCTCTTCTCGATCAGCCCCAGCTTCCAAACCCGATTCCATTTCTTGATTTGTCGCTCGCGTTCGAAAGCTACGGCTCGGGATTCGTGGACCTCATACCATACGAGCAGATCGACACCGTACTTGGTGGTGAAGCCCTGGGTGAGCTTTTGTTTGTGTTGGGAGGTACGGACGACGATGGACTCGGTCGAACCGACATACAGGGTTCCGTTGCGGCCGCTGGCCAGGATGTAAGTGTAAAACGCCATAGAGGCTTGCGCTTTGCGATCTGGACAGACCTGGGTCCCCGCTTTCGCGGGGATGAGCGGAGTTAAATGGTTCTATTTTTTAGCAAAATCCTCACGCCCCAAGCGACCAACCCCCAGGACATCAGGGTCCAGCCTATGCCCACGACCCAGGCGGTCGGGTTGAGATCGATCCGGATATGGACCGGCTCGCCGTTCGGACCGTGGATGGGCGTCATTAGGGTGTCCAACAGCACCCAAGCGATCCACAACTCAGGAATCCACAGCACCACGCCGATGAAAATCAACGCGCGGCCAAGCCGTCGGCGCCCACGCACGCCTAAACCCGCAGAGGCATCAACACGTATTGGACGGCGGGATCGGAGGCGTCGAGCACCAGGGTCGGAGAGGCCGGGTCGGCGAAACGGAACTCGGCGACGTCGCCCTGCACCTGGCCGGCCACATCCAGCAGATAGCGGGCGTTGAAGCCGATCTCGAAGGCCTCGCCGGTGTATTCCGCTTCCAGCTCTTCGACGGCCTGGCCTGCCTCCATATTGCGAACGGTCAGGGTCATGCGGCCGGGTTCAATGGCCAGCTTCACCGAGCGGGACTTCTCGGCCGAAATGGTGGCGACCCGGTCCACCGCAGACGCGAACACCGCATTGTCCACCGTCAGGATCCGGTCGTTGTCCTTGGGGATCACCCGGCCGTAGTCGGGGAAGGATCCGTCGATCACCTTGGAGGTGAGGGACGCGCGACCGAAGGCCACCCGCACCTTGGCGGCGGACAGCTGCAGCTCCACCGTCTCGCCCGCGTCCTCAATCAGACGGCGCACCTCTTGTACGGTCTTGCGGGGGATGATGACCCCCGGCAGGCCCGCCGCGCCCTCCGGCGCCGGCATCTCGGCCAGGGCCAGGCGATGCCCGTCAGTGGCCACGGCGCGCAGCTTGGCCGCAGCGCCCTCGCCCACGGTATGCAGGTATAGTCCGTTCAGATAATAGCGCGTTTCCTCATTGGAGATGGCGAAGCGCGTCTTGTCGATCAAGCGGATCAGCTCGCCAACGTCCACCGTGATGCGGCCGGACAAGCCATCCGAGGACATCACCGGAAAATCCCCGGCGGGCAGGACAGGCAGGTTGAAGCGCGAACGCCCGGCGGAGACCTGCAGGCGCGGATCGTCGCCGGTGTAGCGCAGCTCCACGTCAGCGCCCTCCGGCAGCTTTCGCGCGATTTCGTAAAGGGTGTGGGCGGAAGCGGTGATCTGGCCCGGGGTATCGACCCGGGCGTCGGCGAAGTCGACAATCTCCATGTCCAGGTCCGTGGCGGAGAAAGCCACGCCCCCACGCTCGGCTGACAGCAGCACATTGGACAGGATCGGAATTGTATTGCGTCGCTCTACGACGCTTTGCACATGACCCAGCGCCTTGAGCAGTCCAGCGCGCTCGATTGTGAACTTCATTGGCTCGTCCAGTCTTGCAGCGCCGCCGAATCGATGCCCCTGCGGCCCGCCTGCGAAAGGGGAGGTGAGATTAGCCCAAATCGCCACGGGGGAAAGAGGGCCATCGCACGATCATCGCACACCTTCCGGCGTCGCGTCCCGGTCTAGAAAATCACCAGCAAAACCAATGGGCGAGGGCAGCGAACTCAGCCGCGAAGCTTGCGCACCAGGGCCTCTAGGTCCTGGGTCAGCTGGGCATCGGCAGCCTTGAGCTCTTCGATACGCCTCACGGCGTGCAACACAGTGGTGTGATCACGTCCGCCAAAGCGCCGGCCAATGTCGGGCAGGGAGCGGGTAGTGAGCTGCTTGGCCAACCACATGGCCGCCTGGCGTGGACGGGCAATGGCCCGGTTGCGGCGCTCGGACACCAGGTCGACCTGCTTCAGGCCGAAGTGCTCCGCCGTCGCCTTCTGGATATCGTCCACCGTCACGCGCTTCTCGCTTCCGCCGCGCAGATGCGGCCGCAGTATGGCCTGGGCCTCGTCCAGCCCCACGGTGCACACGCCGTCGGCCAGGCGCGCCACGAGAGTGTTCAGCGCCCCCTCTAATTCGCGCACCGAATCCGTGAACCGGTCAGCCAGGAATTCCAGCACTTCGGGCCGGGCCGTGGCGGTGCGGCGGAAGTCGTGCTGGCGGGCCAGAAGCTGCAGTTTGCGCTCCAGAATGCCCAGGCGAAGGGTGCGGTCAGCGGGCTCAATGCCGCAGACCAGGCCGGCGGACAGGTGCGAGCGAAGCCGAGCCTCCACCTCTGCCAGGGCGGAGGGCGGGCGGTCGGCGCTGAGGACCACGCGCCGGCCCTCCGCTGTCAGAGCCATGAGGGTGTGAAACAGCTCCTCCTGGCTGGACTGCTTGCCGCCGATGAAGTGCACATCGTCGATCAGCAGCAGATCGGCCGTGCGCAGCTCGTCCTTGAAGGCGGCCGTGGCCTTGTCGATCACCGCGCGCACAAAGGTGGAGAGGAACCGTTCGGCCGTCAGATAGACCACCTTCTTGTCCGGCGCCGCGCGAGAGGCCTCCCCGGCGATCGAGTTGAGCAGGTGGGTCTTGCCGAAACCGTAGGGGCCGTGGAACAGCACGGGATTGAAGTGGCCGTCCGCCCAGGACGCCACGCGCCGGGCCACGGCGAACGCGAATTCATTGGACGGGCCGGTGACGAAGCTGTCCAGCGTCAGGCGGGCCTGCAATCCCGCCGTGCGGGCCTGACGGGGCCGCTCGTCCACGTCCGAAGTGGGGGCCGGCGCGAGAACCGGCGCCGCCTGCGCAGGCGCCGCGACCTCGGCTTCGACCTCGAAACGGGACTTCAATTCGAGCGAACGGCCCTGCGGATCGTGCAGGGCCCACAACTCAGAGATGCGCCTCCAGGCGTTGCGGCGAATCCAGTCGCGGGCGATCCCGGTCTGAGTGACGAGGACGACGCCGCCGTCGCATTCGCGCAAGGCGGCCTGGGCCAGCCAGGATCCGAACGCCCCTTCGCCCAGCTCGCTTTTCAGCGCCGCGCACGCCTTGGTCCAAATCGCCGCGGGCGCTGTCGCCATGGCTGATCCCGCAAGTCCTGCCGCAATCATTTTTTCTGTTCCCCGGCCGCCGCATCGACCGTCGCCCCCGCGATGCTCGAGTATTGTTGAATAAAAACAAATCTGTAATCACCGACCACTAATGCGGCCCGGCGACGCTGGTATTCATCCGTGTTAAGATTGAAGAGCGTTACCAGCCCAGAGTAGCCCGGACCCCAAGAGCGTCAACGGTGATTCTTAACGACCGCTGCGGATAAATTTGTTGACTCGACGACACCCTTCACAAGGCAGGGAAAACGGCGAAAAGGACGTCTGTTCACGGAAAAGCGAGCGGCCCAAGGGACGTTCATCGAACATGAAAAAAGCTGACCGGAAGTGCTCCGATCAGCTCATAATTTTCAACTATTTAGGGAAACTACGGGCGAGCTTGTCGCGGCACCACAACCCTCAGGCGACCGCAGCTTTTTTGAGCTGCGCCGCCAGGCGCGACACTTTGCGCGCGCCGGTATTTTTGTGCACGACGCCTTTGGAAACCGCTCGCATGAGCTCGGACTGAGCCTCAACGAAGGCGGCGCGGGCGACGGCCAGATCGCCGCCGGTGAGGGCGTCTTCGAACTTTCGCAGGAAGGTGCGCACGCGCGAGCGGCGGGCCTTATTCACTTCGGTGCGGCGCTCAATCTTGCGGATCGCCTTCTTGGCGCCGGGCGTATTGGCCATGGTCTTGGACCTTGTCGGTTACAGGCTGCGCCGGCGCGTGACCCGGCGGGCGGCGGCGGCGAGAGATTTCAGGAGGCGCGGATATACTGAAACCCCGGCCCCGCGTCAACGCGAGCCGCAAGCAAAGCATTGAGCGCGAACCGGGTGCGCCGGCCAGGACACACCCCGCGCAACCGACCTAGTCGCCCTGGAACACCGGCTTTCGCTTTTCCAGAAAGGCGGCCATGCCCTCCTTCTGGTCATTCAAACCGAACATGGAGTGGAAAGCTTGGCGCTCCTGCTTCAGTCCTTGGGTGAGGGGCGTCTCAAAAGCCGCTTGCACAAGGGCCTTGGCCGTCAGCAGGGCCAGGGGCGGCAGGGCCGCGAGTTTGGCCGCCGTCGCCAGGGCCTCGTCCATTAGAACCTCGAGCGGAACAATCCGGCTGACAAGACCACAGCGCTCGGCTTCGGCGGCGTCCATCATCCGCCCCGTCAGGACCATGTCCATGGCCTTGGCCTTGCCCACGGCCCGGGTCAGCCTTTGGCTGCCGCCGGCGCCCGGCACCGTGCCGATGGTGATTTCCGGCTGTCCGAAACGAGCGTTGTCGGCGGCAATGACAATGTCGCACATCATGGCCAGCTCACATCCACCCCCCAAGGCGTAACCCGCCACCGCCGCGATCAAGGGCTTTCGGCAGCTGGCCGCGCGCTCCCAATTGCGGGTGATGAAGTCCTCGGCCAGGGCCTGGGCATAGGTCTTGTCGGCCATTTCCTTGATGTCGGCGCCCGCCGCGAAGGCCTTGTCCGAACCGGTGATGATGATCGACCGCACCTCGGGGGCATCTTCAGCCGCGTCCAGGGCCGCTTTCAACTCATCCATAAGGGCATTGTTCAAGGCATTCAGGGCGCCGGGCCGGTTCAGCCGGATCACCACGGCGCCGGGATGGGGTTCAATGATGAGGTTCTGATAGGTCACGAGGAGAGCCTTTGGCCAAGATTGGGCGCCAGTGTCCCGGCCCGGCTCAGGAGGTCAAGGCTTAGGACCAATCGACATTCAGGATTCACAGGGCGACTGAGCGCTGATTCATTCCGTTCCGGATTTATTGATTCGGAGCAGAACGATGAGTGTGAAGCGCT
>JBEHYN010000065.1:0-9084 GCA_048498155.1 Pseudomonadota bacterium
CCGGTTGCGGCGCCGCCCCCGCCCCCGGCCGCCTAAGACCGCTCCGTCGCGTCCGCGCGCGGCGAACGCCGCCGCGCGCGGAGCGTCACTTCATGGCTTTGGCGCGCTGTTCGAAGGCTTTGCGGTCGAAGTCATTGGCGAAGGCGATGAATTGGTCGGTGACGACCTCAGACGCCGCAATCGCCCGCTTGCTCAGACCGGCGTCCTTCAGTAGCTGGATGTAGCGCTGCACCCCTTCTTGCGACATCGCCCCGATACGCTTGCTGTCCGGGTCAAAGGCAGGAAGGTCATCCTGCCAGGCCTCCAGATCGCCGGCGAGTCGCTTAACCTCGGCCTCGGCCATAGGTTTGCCCTGGGCCTTCAGCATGGCCCGCGCGGCGGCCGAGGGATTGTAGCGGATCAACAGCGAGGATTTGACCACGGCGCGCGAGAAGCGCCCGATGGCGTCCGCCCTAGTCGCCAAGATCGAGGGGGCCACCGCGTAGCCGCCATTGGCGACGTCGGCCAAGACCGGGTGGCGGAACACCCGCAGCTTGGCCCCGGCCATCTCGAACGGCACCAACTCATAGACCGGCAGGCCCACAGCCTGGACCCGGCCCGAGGTCAAGGCGCCCATCGCTTCCTTGTCCATGCCGATGGACACAAACTTGGTGTCGGAGGGCTGCAGCCCGGCGGCCGACAGGGCCGACTGGGTGGTGAACACACCGGCCGAGCCGCTGGCCGAATGCACGCCGATGGTCTTGCCCTTCAGGTCCGCGAAAGACTTGATCGCGCTGTCCTGCGGCACGGCGATCACATTGCCGAATTTGGACTCTCGGCCCAGGAACATCTTCATGCGCACGCCCTCGTCATAGTGGTTGACCAGGGGTTCGATGGCGGCCGGGCAGATGTCGCCCTTGCCATTGGCGCAGGTCATCAGAGCCAGGGTGGAGTTGTCGACCAGGGTGGTGGTCACCTCCAGGCCCTCTTCCTTGTAGAAGCCGGCGCCTTCGGCCACCAGGTTGAGGGTGTTCATCAAAGGCGGGGTGTGCTGCCCGAGAATGAGCGACAACTTATCCAGCGCAAACGCCGGACCGGCCGCCAGGGTCATCAGCGCCAGAGCGCATGCAGCCGTATTTCGTGTCGACACTTGCCCCCACTTTGTTCATTCCGATCACTGTCCGCAGCGATATCATCGATTTTGGCGCCCGGTGTTTCACCCGCGCAAGCTCGCCGGTCTGGCGTTCGGTAGGCCGGCGTGAGTTTGGCGAAGCGCTTGCTTGACGGCGCCAAACAATCCTAAATTGTGAAACACCCAAGCCTAACCAGGCCTGGAAGGATAACAGTTGGAGGCGGCAAGCCCCGACCGTGCAGCCCGAAGCGGGCGAGGCGGATTGGGACCCGACTCCGCAAAAATTTTGGTAGAGGAAACATCGGATGCGGAACATTTCGCGGCGCTTGGCCCTGGCCACTCCCCTGCTGGGCTATCTGGCGGCGAAGACGCAGGCGCAAGCCTTGGCGGCGGGCCATTATGTCATGCCGGCGGCGCTCGTCGCCGCGCGCAAGGCGCTTGACGCCGACAACGTGAAGACCATCGAATATGTGGGATCGGGCACATGGCATCTGTTCGGCCAATCGCCGAGCCCTTCGGCGCCGGATCCGATTTATGATGTGAGTAGCTACACCGCGACGATCAACTACGAGACGGCCAGTAAGCGCGTGCTCATGCTGCGCCCCCCGGCCATCATCGGCCGAGTGCTGCAAAAAGACCCAAAACCCGACATCGTCGACGAATACGTATCGGGCGACACGTCATGGGTCATCATGCCGGTGGGCGGCCCCGGCACGGGCCTGCCGCCGACCAACATTCCTGAAGACAAGAACGTCGAAGAACGGGCCATGGAAATCTGGGCGACGCCGCACGGATTCCTGCGCGCCGCAGCGGCTCACCACGCCACCGCCCGCGCGGTCAAGGGCGGGACCGAGGTCACCTACATCGATGGCGTGCACAGGTTCGTCGGCTTGATCAACAAGCGCAATGAGGTTGCGCGCATCCGCACCTGGATCGACAGTCCGGTTCTGGGCGACATGTTGTGCGAGGCCCGTTTCACCGGCTACCGCGACTTCGACGGCGTGCTGTTTCCAGGACATCTGGTCCGCGACATGGGCGGCAAGAACCGGCTGGACATCACCATCTCGTCGGTGAAGGTCAACCTGCCGGTGGACATCGTCGCGCCCCCGGCGATGCGCGCAGCGATGGGTGCGCCGGTCAAGACCAGCGTCGACCAACTGGCGCCGGGCGTCTTCTGGATCAGAGGATTCCAATGGCACAGTGTGGCGGTGGAAGCGTCCGATCACATCGTGATGGTGGATGCGCCCCTCAGTGAAGCGCGCTCCATCGCTGTGATGGAGGCGGCCAAGAAGGCGATCCCGGGCAAACCGATCAAATATCTGATCAACACCCACGCTCACTTCGACCATTCCGGCGGGCTGCGCACCTATGTCGATGCGGGGGCGATCATCGTCACCATGCCGGTCAACGCGGAGTATTATGCGCGGATCTGGAAGACCCCGCACCTGATCAGCCCCGACAGGCTCCAGCGCTCGAAGAAGCAGCCGAAGTTCCTGACGGTCACCAATGGCAAGCTGGTGCTGGATGATCCCCTGCGGCGGGTCGAGGTCTACCATCAGGTCGGCACCGCCCATAACGTCGCGATGCTGAACATCTATTTGCCCGCCGAGAAGATGCTGATCGAGGCGGACGGCTGGAACACGGAGTCGCTCGCCGCGCCTAAGCTGCAGTGGTCCAACCCCTATATCGTCAACCTCAAGGAAAACTTCGAGCGCTACCATATCGACGTGCAGCAGATCATCCCGCTGCACGGGCCGCGTACAGGCGGCATCGCGGAGATGAACGAGTTGGCCAAGCTGCCGGTGCTGGGCGGGAAATAGCGCCCAGCCCAAGTTCCACGAAAAAGGCCCGCCGACGAAGGCGGGCCTTTCTGTTGGAGCGCGGCGCGACGCGGACGGATCAGGCGACGATCATGTCCTTGTTGACCGTGATCCCCAACCCCGGCCCCTGGGGCACGTTGAACACCCCGCTCTTTTGAAGGACGGGCGGATCGTCAAACATGGCCAATCCGTTGGAATAGGCCTTGAGCGGCAGATCGTGATCGATCTCAAGGTACCCTGCGTTAGGTAGTGATGCGATCAGGTGCATGTTGCAGACAGTCCCGACCCGACCATCGGCCAGGTGCGGGGAGATGCGCTTGTCCATGGCCTCGGCGATGGCCGCGATCTTGCGGATTTCCGTGGGCCCCTCGTAAAGGACCTCCGGCTGAACAATATCGTAACAACCCCTCTCAAGCAGGTCACGGAATTCACGGATGCCCCGGTTGCCTTCGCCACCCGCCAAGGGCATTTCGACCATGTTATTGAGTTCGGTCAGGTGTTCGTAGTCGTAGCGTGACTGCGGCTCCTCCAGCAAATAGACATTCAAATCCTGATAGGCCTTGGCGGTGCGCACGGCCCGCTTGAAGTCCCAGCGCACGTCCGGGGTGAGGAACCAGTTCGTCGCTTGGTTGGCGTCGACCATGATGTCGAAATCGTCGCCGACCAGCTTGCGGGTTTCGGCGACCAGAGCGATGTCGTCCTTCATCTCGGCGAAGTGGGCCCGATACTTGATCGCCTTCCAGCCGTCGCTTTGTATCTGGGCCGCAAACTCGGCGCGGGACTTGGGCGTGCCTAGGCGCGATTGGCTGGCGTAGGGCCTGACCGTGTCGCTGACTGGACCCCAAAGCTTGTAGAGCGGCTGATTGCAGGCCTTGCCAATAATGTCCCACAAGGCGATCTCGACGGCGGCGTTGCCGCGCACCGCGCTGGTGTCTCCCCCGCGCCCCTGCGCTGCGAGTAGGGTGGTTGGGGTATTGTCCGAGCTCTTCGCCGCTGGAGAGGCCAACAGTTCAAGGTGACGCTCAGGCGACAGGCCCGAGGTGTCCTTCATGTCCGAGATCATCTGCTGCAGGGCGAATGGGTCTCGGTCGACGCAGTCGTGCTTCAGGCGCGGCAGTTGCACCGGATCGACCGCCGGGCCAATGCCGATCAGCCCTTGATCGGTATGCACCTCAATGAAGGCGCCCCCGCCCACATTGGCCGTATTGATGTCCCAAGGGCCATTAAAACCCGAAAAGGTGCCGAGCGACTTGATGACCCGCACTCGCTGAAGCTTGATGTCGGTGATTTTCATCCGAACACCGTTCAGCTTCGGAACCTGGGCCGCTGCGGCTGAGGCGGCCAAAGCGGCGGGCAAGGCCGCCAGAAGGTCTCTACGTCGCATGTCGCACTCCCTGAATTTTGGACGGCTGATCCTTGGATGAATCCGCCGCCGCTGATTTCGGCGTTCTGACCCGCTCGCCGTGACGAGCGGGTCTCAAGTGATCTACGGCAGCCGGTAGGCGATGTACTCGCCCGAATAGTTGCCGCCGGAGACGGCGATGACAATGTATTGCTTGCCTTGGTAGGAATAGGTCATCGGGTTTCCGGTTTGTGGCGCCGGCATCCAGATCTTGCCCACTTCAGTCCCCGTCGCCTTGTCGTAAGCGTGCAGATAGGCGCCCTTGGGATGGCCCGGTTGGGTCGAGGCCAGAGGATCGCCGCTGATCACCAGGCTCTTGGTCGCCAGGATGCCGACGTTGCCGGCCTGACCGGTCTTAGGCAGGGTGATGCCCTTCAGCGCCGGATTGTTCCGAATCTCGTCGGGCGTATCGCCGTGGGCGATCTGCCAGCGGAAGTCGCCGGTGTCCATGTTGATGGCGGTGATGGTGCCATAGGGCGGCTTGACGATGGGCAGGCCGTCGACGGTTTTGCTCGGCGCGGGTCCGGTCGCTTTGGCGGCGCCGCTCTTGGCCAAAATCGCCGCGAGCCGGATGTCTTCGGCGCTTTGCTTGGGCGTGTCGGCGCCCACGCCGGCGCCCGCGCCGCCCATGACCACGAAGGGCTGACCGGCTGTGCCGCCCAAATATTTCTCGTCCGAGTATCCGGCGGGGGGAACGATCAGGCCGTGCAGGGACACCGCAGAAGGCGCCGCAGGGACATAGACCGTGTGGGTCTCCGGATCGAAGGCGCCGCCGGTCCAATTGGTGCCGGCGCTGGAGTCGTACTCCAGGGTGGAGAGCGGACCCGTAAGACTGCTCAACACGGGCGGGGTGAAAATCGGCCCAACCTTGTAGCGCTTGATCAGTTCGGCGGCCTTGGCGTGGAGTTCAGGCGTGAAATCGATCAAGTCGGCCATGTTGAGCTGCTGGCGGGAATAGGGCGGCGGCTTGCTGGGGAAGGGCTGGGTCTTGGAGGTCTGCTCGCCCGGCACATCACTTTGCGGAACAGGCTTTTCCGGCATCGGCCAAACCGGCTTGCCGGTCACGCGGTCGAACACATAGAGGAAGCCCTGCTTGCTCGGCACGGCCACGGCCTTGACCGGCTTGCCGGCGACATTGGCGTCCACCAGCATCGGAGGGGAGGACAGGTCGTAGTCCCACAGCGGGTGGTGAACCACCTGATAATACCACTTCATCTTGCCGGTATGCAGGTCCACGCAGACCAGGCTGTCGCCGAACAGGTTATTGCCAGGTCGCGCACCGCCGTAGGTGTCCAGGGTCGGATCTTCGATCGGCAGATAGACACTGCCCAGTTCCGGATCCACCGTAATGCCGGTCCACACCCCGGTATTGCCGTTGTAATCGGCCGAGTTTTCCTTCCAGCTGTCGTAACCGAACTCGCCCTTCATGGGGACGTCGTGGAAGGTCCAAAGAAGCTGGCCGGTCTTCACATCCCAGCCGCGAACCAGACCCTTGGTGTTGTTTTGGGTGGCCGGCTGGTAGCCCTCCTTCATGGAGGATCCGACGATCACCACGTCTTGCGCCACGGTGGGCGTCGAGTGCAGGCCGATCTCGCCGTTGACCAGATCGATCTGCTTGTATTCGCCGGGATGGCCCATGACGCCGGTGACCACGCCGACCTTCATGTCGATCATTCCGTGATCGCCGAAGCTATCGATCAGATGACCATCCTTGGCGTTCAGCTCCACCAGACGATAGCCGGTGGTCACATAAAGGATGCGCTCATCGCCCTTGCCGTCGGTCCAGTAGGACACGCCGCGGCCTGACAGCTGGCGCGGCGAGGCGTTGGCCCGCGCCCCTTCGTTCAAGCTGTACGTCCACTTCAACTCGCCTGTCCGCGCGTCCAGAGCCACCACGTCACGGCGCGAGCCGGCGGTGGTGTAGACCGTGCCGTTGATCTCAAGCGGAGTGCCTTCCAGCTTGTATTCCGGACGAGCGCCGAACATGTCGGTCTTCAAGCGCCAGGCCACTTCCAATTTATTGAAGTTGGTTGCGTTGATCTGATCCTGCGGCGAGTAGCGCGAACCAAAGGTGTCGGCGAAATTCAGCGGCCAGTCGCCCTTGGCCGTCGAAGGCTGGCCGTAGGGCTGATCGCCCGAGCCTTGCGCCCAGGATTGGGCCAGAGGGGCGGACAGCGCCAGCGCGAGCGTGGCCGCGCTGAGCATCATTTGAAATTTGCGTGTCATCGACTTCTCCCTAATTCGCGCGCCCGCAATGGGTTTTCCCCGTATTGCCGCCGCCTGCGGTTATTCCGAACCTAATTGCCCGGCCCAGCGGCCTTGTCCGCCATGCCTTCCATGGCCGCGACCGCTTCTGGGGGATCGATCCGCCAGTTGCCGTCCGCGTGACCAGAAATTGTCTTCGTGCGCTTGACGTAATCGATCACGACCTCGCGCATGTCCCCCGTTTGCCCCACCACCGGCAAGCCCTTGTACATGGAATAGCCGTCTTCGCCCAAGTGGCGGCCCGAAGAAACTGCAACCCGGAACGTCTGCGCGGGATCGATGGGTTTTGCGTGAAATTGAAGATCGCGAATCCGGTCGCCCGCGGGCCGGGTCAGATCGATTTTATAGGTGACGCCGGCCGCTTGATCGGGACTGACGCCGGCGGGCGTCACGACCTGGCCGGCGAATGTGGGCCAGGCGGAATAGAAACTGGCCGAGTGCTCCAGCGCGTCCTTCAGCTGCGCACCGGTCATCGCCAGGATCGGGTTGCTGTTGGATGCGGGGTAAAAATCCTGAACCTGTCGCACCGTGACAGGCCCGCGCGCGATGGCGACCTTTTCATTGGGCAGATTGGCTAGGGCCACCTCGGCGCCCTTGGCCAGCTCGGCGTGCTGCACGACATCGAGCAGGGGGTTGTCTTCATAGCGCGCATGGGCGCCGGACAAGGTCTCTGCCGCCTTGGCGATGGGGGTGTCCAGATAGTGGTCCAGCGTGCGGCGATAGGGCCGCACCAGCTTCATGATGTCCGGATCGGATGGGATGTCCGCCGTGACGGGAATTGTGCGCGCGTGCTTGGACGCCACCTGCCAATGCCCGTCCGGACCCTTGGTCATGGTCACGTCGGCGCGGGCCAGGGACTGACCCCAGAACTTGGCCTCGGTCAGCAGCACCCCGTTTATGACCTTTTCGGGCAATTCGCTGTGCAGGTGGCCGTAGATGATCACGTCGACGCCGGGAATCTGCTCGACGAACTGTTCGGCCACGTTCTCGCCGGGGACTTGAATGCGGCTGTCCTGTTTGCCGGTCACCGGATCGCGCACGAATCCGGAGTGCAGCAGCACCACCAGCAGATCGACCTTGGGCCGCAACTCGGCGATCACCGCCTTGGCCGAGGGCAGAATGGGTTGCAGCTCATACCCCGCCACCGGCTCCACCACCGGAGCGACGAAGGCCACGAGGCCGATGCGCACGCCTTTGACCGTCTTGATGATGTAGGGCTTAAAGTACGGCGCGCCCTGCGTGTAGGTCTGTTTGATGTTGGCGCCGAGCCAAGGGAAATGCGAGGCGCCCTTGAGGGTCCACATGGGCTCAGGCACGAAGTTGAACTCGTGATTGCCCACCGCCATGGCGTCGTAGCGCATCCGGTTCATGACCGCGATCATGGGATTGAGGGTCTTGGGATGCTTGGCCAGGAAGAAATTGGTCAGGGTTGACTGGGGATCTTGAACCATGTCGCCGATGTCCACCAGCAATGCGTCGGGCGCCTCGGCGCGCGCCCGCTTGACCAGGGTGGCGATCTTCGCGAGGCCGAGGTTCTCCGGCTTGTTGGCGGCGTAGTCCCATGGCTCAATCCGGCCGTGCAGGTCCGTGGTGCTGAGCAGGGTGATCGAGACGCTGTCGGGTCCCCCGGGCTTGGCTTGGGCGGTGGCGAGCGTCGCAAACGACAGGGCGACCACAACAATCCCGACCACAAGACGCATAGGACGCACGCCCTTCCCCCCGACCTAAACCCCGCGCTGTACCCTAGACACCCGTTTGTCGGGGGTCATAGGCGCGCCTTAGGCTTATTGTTGGTTATCGCGGCGGCTTTGTCAGCCCCAATCGAGGCGTGCACAAGGCATTTATCGCGGCGGCGACCGGTAAAGTCGTGGGGTCGTCAGTGTTGAGTAGGCGGGGCGCTCGCGCTGCTCACCCGCCATACCGTATTGCCCACATCATGTTCACGGTTCGCCAATAGGCGATGTCGCTGAAGAACGTCCCGACAAAACCCGCGATTGGGACAGAAAGCAGCATCGGGTGGATAGGATGTCCGGCGATGCGGGCCAATGAACGCCGATTGTCGCTTGGCATGCCGATCACCCTGCCCGCACCCGGTCTGTTGGGCCGACAGTAAGGGGCCCCACTATTTCCGGCGCCCAAATTTGTATTGAGCCGGCAGATGGCCCTTTCTGGACCCTCGCTACGCGGCTAAGGTCGTGACCGATAACAGATCCGACCGCCTCGCAAAATCGGGGCCGGAAATCTGCGAATGGGCGCCTCGAGCGGACCGAGAAACTTAGACGGGAAGAAACCTTCGATGATCAGCAACCGCTATTTGCAACAGCTTGGGCGCCGCGCGACCCCAGCGCTCATTGCCCTCGCCCTGGGCGTGACCGCCGCCCCAGCGATAGGCGCAGTTCCACGATGGCGCGCTCGATCCGCTTTGCGGTTGTTGAGTGCTGGGGCCGTGCTCCAAGTACGCTTTGACGGTGCGCGGGTCGCAGCAC
>JBEHYN010000066.1:0-9027 GCA_048498155.1 Pseudomonadota bacterium
CTGCTGCGTCGCTTCGGGGCCGGGGTGAAGATCATCAAGATCATCATCACCGAAACCTATACGGCCTATCGCGAAGAGCAGACCCAGACCGCTTCGGCCTCCTCCAGCGGGTTCAACATGACCATCGACGGCGGGGTAGGCGGCGTCGCGCACTGACGGCGCGCGGACCAGGGTGAGTAACTCTGGCGCCAAATCGGAGTGTGACCTATGCGGCGTGCGGTTGTGAGTCTGGCGGGCGCATTCGCCTTGGCGGTTGTCGCCGGGGGGTCACGCGCGGACGTTCAGACAAACCCCGCTTTAGAGTCCGACGCCGGCGCGGTCAGGACCGATCTCGCGCTGCAGCTGGTTGAAGCGTCGGGCGGTGAAAAGCAGGCCGACGATCAAATGGCCCTGGTGTTCAACCTGATCGCCAAGAACGTGGACCAGGCGGCCAATGGCCTGGACGCCCAGCTGTCCCGGGCCTTCCTAGACGGCTTGAAACAGGAAACCTTGAAGCTCACGCCCCAGCTTCTGGCGCTGACCGCGCGCCTTTACGCCGAAAACTGCACCGAGCAAGAACTACGCGACATGCTCGCTTTTGAAAAAAGCGAAACCGGGCAATCCATGCTGCGAAAGACGCCCATGATTCAGTCCCAGGCCCTGGTCCAGACTGTCCCTCTGGTGATGGACGCCATGCCTCAGATCGTCAGCAAGGCGGTGGATGACGCCTGCGGGCAGACGACCTGCACGCCAGACGACCGTCGGCGGCTGATGGGGATCCTAAGCGGGCCGCCGCTTGAGGATTGGCCGAGCGACGCGCGGCCGATAAGCCCGCCCTCCGCGCCAGCCCCGCGCCCGCAGACCTCTACTTAGCCGCCAAGGCCGTGGAGGCCGATGCGCCGATCGGGGCGGCGTCGGCGAACATGGACTCGGGAAGCACTTCGAATTTCCAGGCCTTATTCGGGATGAGATATTTTTTAGCTGCGGCCAGCAGATCGGCGGGCTTCACGCCGGCGTAGTGAGTGAGCTGCGTGCGCACTGCCTGGAGGCCGCGTGGGTCCGTCTGGACGCCGGTGAGGGCTCCCAGCCAATAGTCGTTGGACTGGCGGGCCTGCTTGATCTGATCGATCAAAGGCAGCGCCGCTCGCGTCAATTCATCCTGAGAGACGGGTTGAGTGCGCAAATCTGCGGCGATCTTTTCCAGCTCGGTGAAGAACACATCCACCTTGGCCGGGGGGATCTCCACGTTCGCCAGCAGGTAGCCATATCCAGGATAGGTCTGCGATGCGTTGAGGGCGGCGTTGGGGGAATAGGTGTCGCCCTTGTCCATGCGAAGATCGTCGATCAGGCGCCGACGAATGATCTGGCTCAGCAAGGTCAAGACGCGCGCCTCGCGCATATCGGCGTAGAAGTCCGTGGTCGGCCAAGCCGCCGCAGCCATCGCCTGGTCTGAGCGACCCCGGTGGCGTTCGATGACGGGCGCGTCGGCGGCCTTGGGAAAAGCCACCAGGCGGCCGTCGGGCGCCGGAGATTCCGCCGCTGCGGTCCGGCGCAAGGCCCCTAAAGTGGCGCCGGTAGCGGCGATGGCGCGCTTAACATCGACGTCGCCGACGATGACCACTTCCATGGGGCCCCGATCCATTTGCCGGGTTAGCAGCGCCTTGAGATCGGCCGCCTTACTGGCCGCTATCACGTCGTTGCTGGGGGTGGCCCAGCGCTGATCGCCGCCATGCAAAAGCTGGGATAGGTCACGCCGCAGGACTCCGCTAGCCGTGGCGTCGTACTGACTGTTCAGGGTTTGCCCATAAACGCGCATCCGCTCAAAGGCCTCAGGCCTGAATGCGGGTTCCACCACATAGGCGGTCAGCAGCTGCAACTGGGTGTCCAGGTCGGTGGACTGGGCGGCGCCAGACAGGATGAAGGCGTCGTCATCCACCGCAAAGTGAGCGCCGACCACTTTCTTGTTGAGGGTCTGGTCGATGTCCTCGGTAGTCAGTTGCTTGAGGCCGCCCTCAATCAGGGCGCTGCTCGCCCAGATCGGCGAGGGCGCGCTTTTGGGCAAGTCCAGCCGCCCATTGCCGAAGCGAACCTGTACATCCGTCTCGTTGCGCCGATATTTGGTTGGCTTGACGGTAAGACGCACGCCGTTGGCGAAGCGCACCATCACCGCCCCGAACTCGCTCAGGTTGCGCCGCTCAACGATTTTTCCCGGACCGCCGAATCCCTCGTAGGGCCAGGCCTTGTCGGCCACCATCGTCGGGGCGCTTATGGCTTCGGCGTGAAAGGCCTGATAAGCGGCCGCTAGGGCGGTATCGCCGCCCTCGATGGGTTTGGGCGTGCTCATGAACACAATGGGGGCGGCGCCGGCGAATAGGTTGCGCGCGGCAAGCGAGACTTCCTGCGCGCTAACGCCCACTTCGTCCTGCTGGAACTGGGCCAGGTCCTGGCTCGGGTCTCGGATCACCGCGCGCTGTCCCACGGCGGCGACAAACATGTCTGCCAGGGCGGGCGTGCGGCGGGTCGACGCCGCCGTCACCCGTTGACGCAGGGCCGTGATGTAATCCTCGATTTCCCGGTCCAGTTCGCTCTTGAGTACGCCGTACTGCGCCAACCGCCGCTGTTCGTGCTCCGCCGCCGCCAGGGCCACGCTCCATTGGTCAGGGTCTGCCATGACCTGGATCGTGGTGACTGTCGCGGAATCGAACATGGCGCCCCTGCCGGCCGCCGCGCTGATGAACGGCGGCGATGCCTGACGGCTCAGCCGGCCCAGTCTTCGGTTGAGCACCGCGAGCGCCAAGTCCCGCACGATGTCTTCGCGATCCCCGGCCCGGGTCTCCGGGCGCATGTCGGCCGGCGCGGTCCAGGCGAGCTGGATCGACATGGCTGCGCCGGGTTCGACCACCACCTTGGCCTCGTCTTGCCGGGGTTGCGGCGCGCCCATATCGACTTCGCCACCGGCTGGATGGGTGTTGGCCCAGTCTGAAAAGCGGCTTTTGATCTTGGCTTCCATGTCGGTGAGATCGAAGTCGCCCACCACCACCAATGTGGCCCGCTCGGGCCGGTAATACTTATCGTAGAAGGCCTTGAGCGTTTCGCGCGGCGCATTTCTGATCACATCCACCTGACCGATAGGCAGGCGTGCGGAGGCCAGTTGATCAGGCAGCAGGAACTTCAGACGGCTTTTGTAGATCCGATAGTTGGGATTATCGCCCAGCCGCTCTTCCGACAGGACCACGCCGCGTTCCTTGTCCAACGCGTCTTGCGGCAGGGTCAGTTCTCCGGCGATCTCGCGCAGCAGCATCAAGCTGGTGTCGATCGTATCGGAATTGGTCCTGGGCAGGTCCAGCTTGTAGACGGTTTCCTGATGGCTGGTGGAGGCATTGGTGTCGGCGCCGAAAGCCAAGCCATGGCGCTCGAGAATCTTGACCATTTCACCGGTGGGCACATGGGTCGAGCCGTTGAAGGCCATGTGCTCAAGGACATGGGCCAGTCCCTGTTGGTCGTCGCTTTCCATCAGAGACCCTGCTGCGATCCGCAGTCGCACGGAAGCTTGGCCGCTGGGCGTGGCGTTGTGCTTGAGGGCATAGGTCATGCCGTTTGGCAGACGACCGAAACGCACCTGCGGATCGGGCGGCAGGTCCGACGCCGCCTGCGCCCACTGGTTGGGGGCCAGGGCGCCAGTTGCGGTGATCTCGCCCAGGGCTCTGGAGCCCACGCTCACCACAACAGCGGCCGTAACGACGGCCAAGGCCGCTGTTAAAGACTTAAATCTCATGGGTTTGCCAATAAGCTACACTGCGCCGATCCCCGACGGATACACAGTCGCCGCGACTTAAGGCGAATGCAAGGCGACTAATTGTTCGGCTGGCTGACGTAAAACGTCGCAGTGTTGCCCATGGCGGTGGAGACGCCGTTCACCTGGCGGTTAGCGCCAGTCATGGTCACGGTGGAGGTTGCGGCCACACCGGTTGAGTTGTTTTGGCGGTTGGTGATCGCCATCCGATTGACGCAGGTGGCGCAGGCGTAGCCGGTTACGGCATTGCCCATGGCGATAGCCGAGGAGGAAGCGTCGTAGCCTATGCCTCCCGTGCCGCTGAAGCTGGAAAAGACCTCGACCCCGCCACCGCTGTTGGTCTGGTTGTTGTTCAGCGTCAGATCGCCCCCGAAATTGCCCGCCACCAGAGAATTGCCCACGCCATTGGCGCTGGCCGAGCCGAGGCCGAACTCAAAAGCGGTCTCTTCGGTCTGGGCGCGGATATAGGCGCTGTTGTTCTGGTTGCTGGTCGTAATCAGCGGGTTGTTCTCATTGGTGATCGAGACGTTGTTGCCGATAGTGTTTGATGAGGCGGCGACGGTCTGGCCGTTGCCGGCGTTGACGAACTGGGCGGCCTGAATGAAATCGCCTGTATTGGTCTGGTTCAGGGTCAGCCCCGTGGTCGCGCCGCTTGTTCCGGTGGCCGTTAGGTTGTTGCCCATGGCCACGGAGGAAAAGGTGGATTGATCATCCCCGGTGTAGCCGATCACCGCGCCGCCATTGGCTTGCACCGTTGCTTGGTTGGTCTGATCGGACTGCATCGTTGCCGAGCCGCCGACGGTGGCGACTTCCTGGGAGTTGCCCATGGCCTGGACGCTGTGGCTGATGTTGGCGGCTTCGGCGTTGTCGGCGTTGATCTGGCTTTCGGCGTCAATGGACACCACGCCGGTGGTCTGGGTCAGGCGCCCGGTGAGGTCGGCGAAGCCAAGGCTGTCGTTTTCCCCGGTATTGCCCGTCGCGGAAGTGGTCATCACCGTGGAGCCGCTGGAGCCGCTGACGTTCAGCGTCGCATTGGCGGAGACGTTGCCGTTAGCGGTTTGAACCGACTGAACGTCGAGCGAGCCGGACTGAACCTGCGCCGAATAGCCGTTGGCGCCCGCTGCGGTGGTGGCGGTGGTCGTGTCGGCCGTCACGACGTCCAAGGTTTGGTCGGCGGTGACGTCGCCGCTCTGGGTCTGTTGGTTGTTGACCGAGCTCTGTTGGAACGTCTGGCTAGTAGCGACCGCGGGCGACTGAAGAGTCGCGAGCAGCGTTCCAACGAGCAGGATTGTCGCGCGTCTGACCATTGTTGGTGCCTACATTGTTGTACGCAGGGGTGTAGCCCCCGGTGATCCCCATGGTGCCGGCGTTCAGCGGGTCGCTCTCCAGGCAGATTTGGGGGCCCGGCGCGCCATAGAGGTTCGCCATCATCTCCAGCACCGCGCGCTCGATCACCGCCCTGACGCCCAGTTGCAAAGGCTCCAACGCACCTTCGCCTGCGGAGATGTCGAAAGTGTTGCCGCCCAGAACATCGAACAGGCCAATGCCCACTTGGCGGCCGATGATCTGCTTTTGGTAGGAAATGACATCGACCACTTCCAGCGAGCGGGTGTTCACCAGCCGCAGGTCCAGGCCGATGTTCATCACAAACAGATTGCCGGAAAATGTGCCGCCCAGACCCGCGGAGGCGGTGTGGGCGCCATTGGCCTGGACGCCGGACGAGCGGATGTTGAAGTTCAGCTCGGTAATGCCGCCGACGATATAGAAGTCAGAGCCGGGCACCTGGCCCGCGTGGATCTTGCGGTAATCGACCGGCCCCTGGGGCCCGGGCCCGGGAAGGTCGGAGATCAGCTTATTGTTGGCGTATTTAAGCTCCAACTCCGAAACGCTGGTGTCATAGCGCTCCACCAGGGGCGCTCCGGCCTTGGCCAGGGCTGAAATGGCCATGAGCGAGGCGCCCTGGGTCAGCTTTCGGCCCGAACCGTCGGTCTCTTCCTTGCCGGTGTAGTCGGCGATGCGGCCGACCGCGATGCGGGGCGCGCGCAGGCTGCGTTGGCGCGCGTATTCGCCAAGGCAGACCAAGGCGGACGAATAGGGGGTTGGATTGGCGGTGACCGGCGCATTGCCGATCGGCGCTGCGTACTTTCCGCCCGGACCGGCGGTGGGCGAGACACAGCCCGACAGGGCCAGCGCTCCGGCGGCCAACAAGGCCGGCGCCCGGCGCGCGGCGAAGAAGCCCATAACGCTACTGCTGGGCATTGCCTACGCCTCCATTGACAGAGGAGGTGGCTGTGACGGCGCCTGTATTGGTCTGCCTGGAGTTGACGATGACCGTGTTGTAGCTGCCGGTGGTGACGACTGACAGACTGTTGCCCACAGCGGTGGCGCCCGCGCCTACGCCGGTGGCCGAGGATCCCACGCCGCCGGTGTTGCTGGTGGAGAAAATGCTGCCGCCCGAGGGAGACAGGACCTGGCCGCCGGCGACCACCAGATTGCCGTTGGCGTCGCGCATGGAAACATTGACCGGCTGGTTGTCCTGGCCCGAGCCGCGCCCGTAGCCTGCATTATATTGTGAGGCGCTGGCGTTCATCGTCTGCGCTTGCGCCGCGCTTATGAAACCGCCCGCAACGACGAGCGCGCCGACCAATACCCATAAGCGGCCATCTGTCACGAACGGGATGGGGGGCATCAACAACTCCGGCTTATCCAGGACAGCCGAACAAACGAGCGTCCCGAAACGATACAAGGTCAGTCCTAGGCCCAAGACCTCGCAAAATGGTTAATGTGAAGGCGTTAGAGCGTGGGAAAAACGTAGGCATTGCTGGTGATTCACGCTCTAGTCAGTCGGGAGTGAAGCGGGCCGAATCCATGAATAATAGCAATGAAATCAAAGAGCCGCCGTTGCGCGGCCCATGGCCGGCCTGGATGCTGGCCGGTATGGTCCTGGCGTCCTATCCAATTCAGACATTTTGGCTGGGCGGGATCGATGTCGCCGCCAACCGATTCGGCCTGATCGCTGCAGATTTGACCCATGGCCGATGGCACACGCTGGTCACGGCCTTGTTCATTCATGGCGGCTGGGCCCATGTCGGCATGAACACCGTCGGCGCCCTGGCGTTCGGCGCGCCGGTCGCGCGATTGTTGGGCGTGCGAGGGGCGGGGGCGCTCTCGTTCTTGCTGTTTTATCTCCTTTGCGGCGTTGTGGCGGGGCTGGGCTATGTGGCGTTGAATTCCCACGGCCTGGCGGCGGTGGTCGGGGCCTCCGGCGCGGTGTCAGGCCTGTTCGGCGCGGCCTCGCGTCTGATCGAGCACAAGCCCGGCCTTTCGCCCTTGGCCAGCCGCACCGTCGTTGGCTTCGCGGCCGCCTGGCTGGTCACCAATATCGTGTTGGGCCTCATCGGTTTTGCCCCGGGAATGGGCCCGGTTCAGATCGCGTGGCAGGCGCATGTGGTCGGTTATCTTGCCGGCCTGTTCTTGATCGGCCCCTGGGCGCGCTGGTTTAGCTGCACGCCTTTCATTCAAGAGAGTTGATTCGGCCGTCAACAAGCGCACACTCCCGCTCAAGGCGATAAAATCCCGGAGGAAATGACAGATGTTGGTTTCTCAGATTTTAGGACAAAAGGGCGCTGTTATCTTTTCCTGTTCGCCGCAGGAAACCATCGCGGCCGCCGCGCAGCGGCTCAATGATCATCGCATTGGGGCCATGATCGTCCTCGATGCGAATGAAGACGTCGCGGGCATCATTTCGGAACGCGATATCGTCCGCGCCTTGGCCGAAGCCGGTGCGCTAGCCCTGACCTCGCCGGTGGCGAGCTTCATGAGCCGCGACATTGTTTACGCCGAGCCCAAAGAGTCGATTGACCTGCTGCTTTCGCGCATGACCGATCGGCGGATCCGGCACCTGCCGGTGTGCAAGGAGGGCAAGCTGCTAGGGGTGGTGTCGATCGGTGATCTGGTCAAGGCGAGAATCGCCGAGACTGAAGCGGAGGCCGAGGGGCTGAAGGCCTATATCGCCCAAGGCTAAGCCCTGGGCTGGGCGCTTGCCTCCAAGAGGCCGCGCGCGCCGCCCGACGCGCTGACCGCCTGGTCAAGCGTATAGGCTTCCAGCACGGCGGCTGTGGCGTCACGCGCCAGGCGCAGGGCAGGGCGCAGGGCGCAGGTGTCCAGGTCGGGACAGTCGTCGCATTTGCGGAACGCCATCTGGCTGACGCAGGGCGCCAGGGCGAGGGGGCCGTCGATAACGCGAATCACGTCGGCGAAGCTGATGGACGGCGCGGACTTGGCGAGTATATAGCCGCCAAACTTGCCCCGACGGCTGTGAACCAGACCCCGGCGAGACATTTCAAGCAAAATAGCTTCGAGGAATTTGCGGGGCGCATCGGCCCGCACGGCCAACTCGGCGGCTGTCAGCTGTTGGCCAGGCCCAGCCCGGGCCAATTCGACAAGAGCCCTTAGGCCGTAACGTGATTTTTGAGAGAGCATGGCTCACCCTTTGCGGAGGGTAAGGCATAATGGACCGATAGCTTCGTGCGCAAGGGGCGCAACCGTCCCCGCGGCCGCGAATTGTCCTCGAACGGCATTGACAGCGCCAGTCGAGCCGCATAGAAACCGCGCCTCCGAAGGAATTGACCAACGGCGGCGGATATCCAGCTGGATTTCATTGAGATTCAGCTTGATTTTTCGGCGTCTACTGGCTAAATTCCCGGCTTCAATCGAATCGCTCAGGACTTACGAGGGAAGCCCCTCGGCGGCCCGTGAGTGGTTTTTGCGCTCAAATTCAGCCCTGGCTGATGCGGAGGGCAGGACCTGAAATGGTCGGTTGACACGAAAATTCGGGGCGACTAGATAGCCGCCTCCGCCGACGCAGGGCGTTAAATTGCGGGGCCGGCAAAGCCGGTTCAGGTCTTTGACATCGTTGATTTGGAAAGAGAAACGCAGGCGGCGGCGCTCTGGCGATGATCCTTCGGGATCATCTTGACGCTGACCAAATGCGGTCTCTTGAAGATACCATGAAGTACGACCTCGGCCTTGCCGGGGTCATATCGAATGGGAACTCGTCAATAGACTACGCAGATGAACGCCCATCACCGTTCGGGTTTTCCCCCGGGCAGATGGAAACGACGTCAGAACGTCAACTCAACCTGAGAGTTTGATCCTGGCTCAGAGCGAACGCTGGCGGCAGGCCTAACACATGCAAGTCGAACGGATCCTTCGGGATTAGTGGCGGACGGGTGAGTAACACGTGGGAACGTGCC
>JBEHYN010000067.1:0-8408 GCA_048498155.1 Pseudomonadota bacterium
GATCGAGCGGTTCAATCCTGGATGGCGGGATTTGGCTTTGGACTTGGAGCCCAACTAACAAAAAAGCCTGGATCCCCGCCTTCGCGGGGAGGAGCGGTGGTTAGGTTTGCGCCAGTCCACCTCCGCCGGGGTGAGCGGATGGGGGGCATTTCTTGACTCCCGACCCTCCCCGCGCGCATAAGCCGCGACCCTCGGCGCATTTCAAACGCGCCCTCCACCGCCACGACCCCCTGCTTCGCCAAGGCTACGCAGGGACGAGGGCGGCGAGGCCCCCCGTCGACGTGATCGTCCACGGGGGCGTTTTGCGTTGCGTCCGGGGTCGGTGTTTGAGGCAGGCATGTTCGAGAGCTTAGGCGAGAGGCTTACAGGCGTTTTCGACCGGTTGACCGGGCGCGGCGTGCTGTCGGAGCGCGATGTCGAGGAGGCCCTGCGCGAGGTCCGCCTGGCGCTGCTGGAGGCCGATGTGGCCCTTCCGGTGGTGCGCGACTTCATCGCCAAGGCCAAGGAACTAGCCGCCGGCGAAACTGTGATCCGCGCGGTCAAGCCGTCCGAACAGGTGGTCAAGATCGTCCACGACGGCTTGGTGGAGATGCTGGGCGGCGACCATGTCGAGGGCCTGAACCTCGCCGTTACGCCCCCGGCGGTGATCCTGATGGCCGGCCTGCAGGGCTCGGGCAAGACCACCACGGCGGCCAAGCTGGGCCTTCGCCTGACCAAGCTCGAGCGCAAAAAGGTCCTGATGGCCTCGCTCGACACCCGCCGTCCGGCGGCCATGGAGCAGCTGGAGGCCCTCGGTAAGCAGGCCGGGGTCGACACCTTGCCGATTATGGCGGGCCAGAGCGCCGCCGACATTGCCCGCCGGGCGCTGAACGCCGGACGCCTGGGCGGCTACGACGTGCTGATCCTGGATACGGCGGGGCGCACAACCCTGGACGAAGCCATGATGAGCGAGGCCGCCGAGATCGCGCGCATCGCCCAGCCGGCGGAAACTCTGCTGGTGGCCGACAGCCTGACCGGTCAGGACGCGGTGCGTACGGCCAAGGCTTTCCACGAACGCCTGCCCTTGACCGGCCTGGTGCTGACCCGGGCGGACGGCGATGCGCGCGGCGGAGCGGCCCTGTCCATGCGGGCGGTCACAGGTCTGCCGATCAAGTTCCTGGGCGCCGGGGAGAAGATCGACGCGCTGGACGCCTTCGACGCTCGCCGTGTGGCGGGCCGCATTCTGGGCGCGGGCGACGTGGTGGCGCTGGTTGAAAAGGCCGCCGCTGACTTCGACCAGGCCAAGGCCGAGAAGATGGCCAAGAAGATGCAGAAAGGTCAGTTCGACCTGGAAGATCTGGCCGAACAGCTGCGTCAAATGCAGCGCATGGGCGGCATGCAGGGCCTGATGGGCCTTCTGCCCGGCGTGCAGAAGATCAAGAAGCAGATCTCCGAGGCCAATCTATCGGACAAAACCTTCAAGCGGCAGGAGGCGATCATCACCTCCATGACCCTGACCGAGCGGCGCAAGCCCGACATCCTCAACGGCTCTCGCCGCCGGCGCATCGCCGCGGGGGCGGGCGTGGAGGTGCAGGAGGTCAACCGCCTGCTCAAACAACACCGCCAGATGGCCGACGCCTTCAAGATGATGAGCCGCGACGGCGGCAAATCCATGGCCCGCATGGCGTCAGCCATGGGCATGGGCGGTCCCGGCGGAGGCATGCCCGGCATGCCGCCCGGCGGAATGCCCAGCCAAGCCGACTTGGCCAAGCTCATGGGCGGGTCTCCTGGCTCGGCGCCGGGCCTTGGCGGCCCGAAATTACCCGGCCTGGGCGCAATGCCCGGCCTTCCCTTCAACAAACCCAAATCCTGACCAGACATACAAAAAGGAAATCTGATGCTTAAGATTCGTCTGACCCGCGGCGGCGCCAAGAAGCGCCCCTATTATTCCATCGTGGTGGCCGACAGCCATTCTGCCCGCGATGGCCGCTTCATCGAGAAGGTCGGCGCCTATAATCCCCTGCTCAAGAAGGACGATCCCAATCGGGTCGTGCTGAAGCTGGAGTCGATCGAAGCCTGGATCAAGAAGGGCGCCCAGCCGACGGACCGCGTTGCGCGCTTCCTGTCGGCTCACGGCCTGGTCAAGTGGGAACACGGAAACAACCCCAACAAGGGCAAGCCGGGCAAGAAGTCCGAGGAACGCACCGCCGAACGCGCCCAACGCGAACAAGACCGCGCCACGGCCGCTGCTGAAGCCGCCGCCGCTCCGCCGCCCCCGCCCGCCCCGGAGCCTGAGCCCGAAGTCGTCGCCGAAGAGGCCCCGGCCGAGGTTGTGGCCGAAGCGCCGGCCGAAGTCGCGGCTGAAGCGCCCGCAGAAGAGCCCGCCGATGAGGCCGTGGCAGCGGAAGAACCCGCCGCCGCCGAAGTCGCCGAGGAAGCGCCTGCTGCTGAAGCGGCGCCCGCCGCAGAAGAAGAAAGCGCGAGCTGATCCTGTCGTCGTCATCCTTCGGGGCTAGCCGTCCGGCGCCCCGGAGGATGACACGCCTAGGGACATGACGATGGCTGACAAACTCGTCCTGGTGGGCAGGGTCACCGGCGCCTTTGGGGTAAAAGGCGAACTGCGTATCGCGGCCTATACTGAAAGCCCCCTGGCCCTGATCAACTTCAGGATGCTCCTGAAGGAAAACGGCGAGCCGGCCCTGACCCTGCTGTCGGGCCGCTCGTTCAAGGGCGGGGTGATCGCCCGGGCCAAGGACGTGGACAGCAAGACCGCCGCCGACAAGCTGCGCGGGATCAAGCTGTTCGCCCCCCGCTCGGCCCTGCCGCCGGTGGAGGAGGACGAGTTCTACCTGACGGACCTGATCGGTCTGGCCGTTGAGACGATCGACGGGACGATTCTGGGCAAGGTCAAGGCGGTGCAGAACTTTGGCGCCGGGGATATTCTTGAGATCGACGCCGGTCCGGGGCGCAAGGGCTGGTATCTGCCCTTTACCCGCGAAGCCGTGCCTCAGGTGGATATCGAGGGCGGCAAGATCGTGGCCGACCCGCCCAATGAGGTGTCGGAGAAGGATTAAACATAGCCGTCATCGTCCGGCTTGACCGGGCGACCCAAGCGACGCGGGATAATCTGCTCGGACACTTGGGTCCCCCGGTCCGCTTTTCAAGCGGCCGGAGGATGACGGGGGAGCGCTCGATGATGTTCACCGCCACCGTCCTGACCATGGCGCCGGAGGCCTTTCCCGGACCGCTCGGCGCATCGCTGATCGGTACCGCCTGGCGCGAGCAGGGGCTGTGGGCCCTTGAGACAGTGGACATTCGCGGCTTTTCACGAGATAAGCGCGGCTTCTTGGACGATACCCCCGCCGGGGGTGGTCCTGGACAAGTCTTGAGAGCGGACGTCATCGCCGCCGCACTGGATTCAGTGGAGCGGTCGGGGCGGCCGCTTTTGTATATGAGCGCCCGGGGTCGGCCCCTGACCCAGGCGAAGGTAAGGGAGTGGGCGGCCGGCCCAGGACTGATCGTCCTGTGCGGGCGGTTCGAGGGGGTGGACCAACGGGTGCTCGAGGCCCGCGGGTTCGAGGAGGTCGCCGTGGGCGACGCGGTTCTCGCCGGCGGCGAGGCGGCGGCCATGGTGACGATCGAGGCCTGCGTGCGGCTGGTTCCGGGGGTTCTGGGGCAGGCTGCCTCGCTGGACAGTGAGAGTTTTGAGAACGGCCTTCTGGAGCATCCGCAGTACACGCGGCCACGCAGCTTCGAGGGGCTGGACATACCTGAGGTTCTGCTCGGCGGTCACCACGGCGATATCGCCAAGTGGCGCAGGGCACAGAGCGAAGCAACGACCCGTGAGAGACGGCCCGATCTTTGGTCGGCCTTTCTCGCCAAACAACAGGCAAAGGGCGACTAAGCCCAAGGAGTATTGATATGGCGAACGTGATTGCTGAACTGGAACGCGAAGAAGCCGAGCGTCTGCTGGCCAAGCGGGCCATCCCGACCTTTCAGCCGGGCGACACCCTGCGGGTGAATGTGAAGATCAAGGAAGGCGAGCGCGAGCGCGTCCAGGCCTATGAAGGCGTCTGCATCGCCCGCTCCGGCGGCGGCGTGCATGAGAACTTCACCGTGCGCAAGATTTCCTTCGGCGAGGGCGTTGAACGGGTGTTCCCCCTGATGTCGCCCAACATCGAATCCATCGAAGTGAAGCGTCGCGGCGCAGTGCGGCGCGCCAAGTTGTATTATCTGCGCGATCGTCGCGGCAAGTCGGCCCGTATCGCCGAACGCCAGACGGCCAGGGAAGAGGCTCCGCGCGAGGAATAGCCCCTCGCGTCGGACCCGACCCCAAGGCCTCGGCGGCGACGCCGGGGCCTTTTTTGGTTTGCCCTATCGCCTAGCGGCTACATGAGGGCTTTTGTTTTGGGCTTGGGGCTTAAGCAGCGAAGCGTTAGCCCCAAACTCACATGGAGAAAGACCATGACGACGGTTTTCATCGACGGCGCGGCGGGGACCACAGGGCTGGAGATCCGCGAGCGGTTGTCTAAGCACGCCGGACTGAAGCTGACCGCCCTGGAGGGCGACAAGCGCAAGGACCCGGCCGCGCGCAAGGCTGCGCTCAATGAGGCGGACGTGGTGATCCTGTGCCTGCCCGACGAGGCGGCCAAGGAGGCCGTGGCCCTGATCGTTAATCCCCAGGTCAAGGTGATCGACGCCTCCACCGCGCACCGCACTGCGCCCGCCTGGACCTATGGTTTCGCCGAACTGGCGCCGGGGCAAAGACAGGCCATCGCCCAGTCTAAACGGCTGACCAATCCCGGCTGCTACCCCACCGGCTTTCTGGCCCTAGCTGCGCCCCTGGTGCGGGCGGGCCTGTTGCCGAAGGGCTTCGCCGCGAGCGTCAACGCGGTGTCCGGCTATTCCGGCGGCGGGCGCGCCATGATCGTCGAGTTCGAAAACTCGGACGCCGACACCTATACCCAGGAAGTCGTGCGCACCTACGGCCTGTCGCTGCAGCACAAGCATGTGGCCGAGATGCAGACGTACGCGGGCCTGGACCATCCGCCGATCTTCGCACCCAGCGTCGGCCGCTATTACCGGGGGATGCTGGTGGAGCTGCCCATACCGTTGTGGGCCTTGCCCGGCCGGCCTTCGGTCAAGCAGGTGCACGCGGCCCTGGCCGAGGCCTATGCGGACGAGACGCTGGTCGATGTGGCTGGGCTGGAGGACGGTTACACGAGCCTGGACGCGGAGATTCTGAAGAACACCGACCGGCTCAAGCTGTTCGTGTTCGGCAACGAGACGCGCGGTCAGGTCCGTCTGATCGCGGCCCTGGATAATCTTGGCAAGGGCGCGGCCGGGGCGGCGGTGCAGAACCTCAACCTGATGACCGGACGGGATGAGACGGAAGGGCTGGTCATCTAGGCCTGTCGGTTGATTTCGCGCCGAAATGGAATTAGTCTGGCTAGACCTAGCTAATCGAGGTTCGCGTGAAAACGGTCAATATGCTGGACGCCAAGAGTAGCCTGTCCCGGCTGGTGGAAGCCGTGGAAAGCGGTTCGGAAACGGAAATCGTCATCGCCCGCAATGGCAAGCCCGCTGCGCGTCTGGTTGCGATCGCCCAGCCGTCCACCGGCTGCCGTTTGGGCGTCGCCAAGGGCCGGTTTGAAGTTCCCGAGAGCATCGACATGGACAACGACAAGGTGGCCGCGCTGTTTTTGGGCGCCCGGTGAGGCTGCTGCTCGACACCCATATCGCCCTGTGGGCCCTGGTCGATGATTCCAGGCTGCCACGGCGTGCAGCTGAGCTGATTGCTGATCCGGCCAATACCATCGCCGTGAGCGCGGCTTCCATCTGGGAAATCGCGCTCAAGCACGCCCTCGGACGCGGCGGTCCGAGCGCCATGCCGCTCTCGGGCCGAGAGGCGATGACCTATTTCGCCCAGGCGGGATACGACCTGTTGCCGATCTCGCCCGAACACGCGGCGGCGGTTGAAACCTTGCCCGGCCTTCACGCTGACCCGTTCGACCGCATGCTGGTCGCCCAGGCCCTTGCCGAGCCCATGCGCCTCTTGACCCACGACGCCGCGCTGGCCGGTTACGGCGATATGGTGCTGAAGGTCTAGCGCACTTTACGAAACCGGCTCTTAAGCCTACATGCCCGCCATGCCTGGAAAGACACTGTACGACAAGATTTGGGACGCCCATCTGGTGGCGGAGGACCCCAATGGGGAGTCGATCCTCTATATCGACCTGCACCTGATCCATGAGGTGACCACGCCTCAGGCCTTTTCGGGCCTTCGGACCAATCACCGGCCTGTGCGCCGACCCGATCTGACCCTGGCGGTGGCCGACCATAACATTCCCACCGAGGGCCAAGCCCTGGGCGTGGACGCCGTGGCGGACCTAGAGGCGCGCCTGCAGTTGCAGACCCTGGGTCGCAATGTGCAGGACTTCGGCATCGAGTTCTTCCCCATGGGCGATATCCGCAACGGCATCGTCCACGTGGTCGGCCCAGAGCAGGGCCGCACCCAGCCGGGCATGACCATTGTCTGCGGCGACAGCCATACCTCGACCCACGGCGCCTTCGGGGCCCTGGCGCACGGCATCGGCACGTCGGAGGTCGAGCACGTCCTGGCCACCCAGACCCTGCGGGCGCGCAAGTCCAAGAACATGCGCGTGACTTTCGTGGGCGAACCGATCCCGGGCGTCGGCGCCAAGGACTACGCCCTGGCCCTGATCGGCCAGATCGGGACGGGCGGGGGCACCGGAAGCGTGATCGAATACGCCGGCCCGGCGATTGAGGCCCTGTCGATTGAAGGCCGCATGACTCTGTGCAACCTGACCATCGAGGGCGGCGCCCGCGCCGGCCTGGTGGCGCCGGATGACAAGACCTTCGCCTACCTTCAGGGCAAGCCCGCTGCGCCCAAGGGGGCAGCCTGGGACATGGCCGTGGCCTATTGGCGCGGTTTCCTCAGCGACCCGGATGCGCATTTCGACCGTGAACTGACCATCGACGTGTCCAAGATCGCTCCGACCGTCACCTGGGGCACCAGCCCTGAGGACGTCGTGGCGGTGGATGGCCTCGTGCCCGATCCGGCGAGCTTTGCCAGTGAGGACAAGCAGGCCGGCGCTGCGCGGGCCCTGGACTACATGGGCCTGACCGCCGGTCAGAAGATCACCGACGCCAAGGTCCAGCGGGTTTTCATCGGGTCCTGCACCAATAGCCGTATCGAGGACCTGCGCCAGGCCGCCGCCATCGCCCAGACGGCGCTGGACCGAGGCCTGAAGGTGGCGGCGGGCGTGCGGGCGATGGTTGTGCCGGGCTCGGGCCTGGTGAAGGAAGAAGCCGAGGCCGAGGGCCTGGACAAGGTGTTCCTGGCCGCCGGCTTTGAATGGCGCGAACCGGGTTGTTCCATGTGCCTGGGCATGAACCCGGATCGTCTGTCTCCGGAGGAACGCTGCGCTTCGACGTCCAACCGCAACTTCGAGGGCCGTCAGGGCCGGGGCGGCCGCACCCACCTGATGAGCCCGGCCATGGCCGCCGCCGCTGCTATTCGCGGTCACATCGCAGACGTGCGGGAGTTCCTGTAATGCGCAAGTTCGATCATCTGCAGGGCGTGGCCGCGCCCATGGCGGCCGCCAACATCGACACCGACCAGATCATCCCCAAGCAGTTCCTCAAGACCGTGGAGCGCGAGGGCCTGGGCAAGGGGCTGTTCTACGACTTCCGCTTTGATCTGGAGGGCCTGGAAAAGCCCGAGTTCGTGCTCAATCAGCCTGGCTACAAGGGCGCGCGCATCCTGATCGCGGGGGACAATTTCGGCTGCGGCTCCAGCCGCGAGCACGCCCCCTGGGCGCTGGACGATTTCGGCATTCGCTGCGTGGTGTCGACCAGTTTCGCCGACATCTTCTACAATAACTGCCTGCAGAACGGCTTGCTGCCCGCCATCGTTGCGGCGGCTGACCTGCACGCCCTGATGGCCGAAGCCAAGGGCGGCAATCATGTGTTCACCGTCGATCTGGAAGCGCAGACCATCGCCGCGCCGTCCGGCCATGTGGTGAGCTTTCAGATCGAGGCCGGCCGCAAGGAAAAGCTGCTCAAGGGCCTGGACGCCATCGGCGAGACCCTGCAACACGCGCCGGACATCGACCGGTTTGAGGAAAAGCGCCGCCAGGCCCGGCCCTGGGCGGCTTGATTTTTACCCCGCTCATCCCCGCGAAAGCGGGGACCCAGTTCTGTCCAGATCGCGCCGAGCTGGAAAGTCCTGGATCCCCGCTTTCGCGGGGATGAGCGGTTGATAGAGGGACAACCGCAATGACCACTCCCCCCCGCCTGTTGCTGCTCCCCTGCGACGGCATAGGCCCCGAGGTGATTGGCCAGGTCAGGCGCGTGGCCGCCTGGATGGGTGAGCATGCGGGGTTGGAGCTGGAGATCGTGGAGCG
>JBEHYN010000068.1:0-8282 GCA_048498155.1 Pseudomonadota bacterium
CGAACTGCGCGTGTCGGCGGACGGACGGAAGGTCTGGAGCTACCGATATCGGACGCTCGAAGGACTCCAGCGTCGGATCACACTCGGCGAATTCGTCGCGGAGGAGGACGACAAGGACCCTGAAGCTGCGCCGCCCGACGGTGCGCCTAGGCCCCTGACCTTGAAGGCCGCGCGCATCAAAGCTCGGCAGGCACGGGCCGTGGTTGAGGACGGTGGCGATCCGGCTTCTGATAAGCGGGAGGCCAAGGCCAAGGCGCTGGCCGAGCCGCTCAAGACGTTCAACGACTTAGCGGACGCCTTTATCACTGCCTCCGAGAAGGGCCATTGGAAGCCCCGCAAGAAACAGAAGCGCAACCGCACCATTGAGGACGAAAGGGCCGTTCTGCGCCGCTACGTCCGGCCTGTAATTGGCACCCATCGCCTGGAGGCAATCGATCGCCGGGTGATCCGCAAACTTCTCGCCGATCTCATTGACCGTGGCATCGGCGCGCAGACCAATCGGACCCTGTCGGTCATTCGTCAGGTGTTGGCGTATGGCGTCGATCGGGAGCGCTTAGAAGCTAACGCCGCTGCACGGATCGACAAGCCGGCCACGGAAACGCCGCGCGTTCGCATCCTAACCGACGCCGAGCTCAAGTCGCTCTGGGGCATCTGCGCCGATTGCCCCGCAGAAATGCGCCTGCCGCCCAAAAAGGGAGAGGAACAGGGCGTGCGCGTATATGCCGGCCGGCCGATGCGCATAGCCCTAAGGCTGGCAATGTTGCTTCTCGGACGCCGAACAGAAATCGCGTCCATGCAGGTTTCAGAATTGAACCTTGAGCAAGGGACTTGGCTCATTCCCGGCGAGCGAATGAAAGGCGGCCTGCCCCATTTGGTCCCGCTGCCGCCGAAGGCCGTCGAATTGATCAAGGAAGCGCTCAAACTCGCCGAGGAAGGCGGTGCGGTGTCACCCTTTGTGTTCCCGTCCCCGCGCGATCGATCCAAACCGATCAATCCGGATCGGCTAAGCCACGCCATGGCCGATTTGTCGGCGGTGCTGGGCGTTACCGGCGCCACAGTCCACGATCTGCGGCGCACGGGAAGCACCGCTATGACCTCGGAGCGCCTGGGGATTTCCCCATTCATCCGATCGAAGATTCTCGCCCATGCTGGCGACACCGGCGGCGGCGCAGCGGTCTCAAGCACCCACTATGACGCCAATTCGTACATCGCGGCAAAGCGCACGGCGCTAGAGGCTTGGCAGGGGCTCCTGCTTGAGATCGTCGGCGAGCGGGTGCGCTCGGACAACGTCGAGCCAATCAGGGCCTGACGCGATGGATTACCGAACCAGTGCAAAGAGCTTTTGAATCCATGACCGCCGGCGCCCCGAAAACACTTCGTCAACTTGGGGCTCATCATATGACCGCAAGACACAAAGCAGCTCGCTATCACTATTTTCTGGTGGGAAAACTCTGACGGTCTGGCCGTCAAGCGTAGTGCCGTAAATCTCAATGTCGCGGCGCGCATGCGGGTACGCGTTACCATGCTGGTTGTCGTCGTCGCCCACGATGCAACTCCAAATTCTGGCGGCCGTCGATCAATCGCCTTTTGCGGTGCGCAATCCCATAATCGTAAAGCTCACCACGCGGCCATCTGCATCCGCGAGTGGCTGCTGTGACCGACCATAGGCCCGGTCAAGGATTTCGCGGATCGCGGCGACCCGAGCGGCCTCGGATTTGGCGGACTTTGCGAGGCGTGCGAGCTCGGCTATGGCAGCAGGTGCATATTGCTGTGCGAGCTCGCGCACCGCTGCTGTCGCCTTGTTCTGGCTACCGGGCTTTCTCCCTGCGCCTTGCCGTGCACCGCCCTTGCTCATGCGATTGATTATCGTTGATTTTCAATCAATCAGAAAGCCCCGTCCCGCGGACCGTAAAGGCGCACTCACGCCAATAACCAGCAAAAATCCTTTGCCGAGCCCGAGTGTCTATCCCGACATTCGATAGGGATTGCGGTTTTTCTGTCGGACTAGACCGTTCCTACGGCGGGCCTGGGCAGAAGGCGTCGAGAGAAGCTTAGCTACTAAGCCCGGTAGAATATCTGCGTTGGCGTGTGCACCCTCCGATCATATTCCCATTATGCCGATGGATTTAGTAATATTCGGCGTGTTGGGGCGGGGCGAGGTCATGGCTGTCGAGCGTATCGGCTCGCGCTTGTCGTCGATCCGATTGGACAATTTCTTCGCGGCGGCGCTCAGGCCCCGTTCGCCATAGCCAGGAACAGAGGACACAGATGGCCGAAACCGCCGAAGCCCGGCAAGCCCTAGGCGACAACGCCGCCCGTCAGTTGGCCAACGCCACCAAGACGGTCCCCCAACTTGCGACCATCTCACCACGCTGGCTGGTGCACCTGTTGCAATGGGTGCCTGTTGAGGCAGGCATCTACCGGTTGAACAAGGTCAAGAACGAGAGCGCGATCCGAGTGGCCTGTACGGCCAAGGACGAGTCTCTGCTGCCCGACACCTATGTCGATTACGAGGACCCGGCGCGGGAGTATTTCCTGAACGCCGTGACCACGACCTTGGACATTCACACGCGGGTTTCGGACCTTTACAGTCGTCCCCACGATCAGATTCGCGAACAACTGCGCCTGACGATCGAGATCATCAAGGAGCGCCAGGAAAACGAGCTGATCAACAGCGCGGACTATGGCCTGCTGTCCAGCGTGCACCCCGGTCAGAGGATCAAGACCCTAGGCGGACCGCCTACCCCTGATGATCTGGATGAACTGATCGCCAAGGTTTGGAAGGAGCCTGGGTTCTTCCTGGCTCACCCTCTCGCCATCGCCGCCTTCGGCCGCGAATGCACCCGGCGCGGCGTGCCGCCGCCCACGGTCAACCTGTTCGGCTCACCGTTCCTGACTTGGCGGGGCATTCCTCTGATCCCTTCGGACAAGGTGCCTATCGTCAAGGGCAAGTCCAAGATTCTGTTGATCCGCACCGGTGAGAAGCGTCAAGGCGTGGTAGGGCTGTTTCAGCCGGGCCTGGTGGGCGAACAGAGCCCAGGCCTGTCGGTCCGCTTCATGGGCATCAACCGCAACGCCATCTCCTCCTATCTGATCTCGCTCTACTGTTCGCTGGCCGTCCTCACCGAGGACGCGCTGGCGGTGCTCGATGATGTCGAGGTCGGCAAGTATCATGACTACAACCCCGTCTACCGGTGAGGCGGGCCCCGCGGCGCCAGGCGTGACCACTCTGGGCCAGGGCCTGCCCGACGAGGCCGAGATCGCCCGGTGGGCCAACGCCCTGTTCAGCGCTCTGCCGGGCCTTGAAGCGGCGAGCCAAGTCCCAACGAGCCCCGGCCCTGACGGCGGCGCGGCCGCTGCGGCGCGTTCGGCAACGAACGGACCCTTGGCGGCGCCATCTTTGTCGGCGGGCGGGCTGGGTCTGTCGCCGCCTGGAATCCCGGAACAGTCCGTTGGCCTCAATTCTATCCCCCTGGAGGGATATTTGGGCGCGGGCCTGCCCGGCGCAGGCCTTCCCCCTCTGGGGGTTTCCGGTATCGGCCCGGTCGGCCCCCTCGCCGCTCCGTCCCTGAGCGGATGGGGAGCATCGCCCACGCAGCCGACCTCGCCGCAGCACCCCGAGGGGTTCGCCTATCCGGACGACGGCGGATTGCCCCGGCTCGAGTCCGCGCCCGAGCACCAAGATTTATCGCCGAGCGCAACTTCGGCGACGGATCTCTATGTTCTTTCCGAAGCGCAGGCGCGCAAACAGGGAGCGCCGGCGCCCGGCTCGGACTGGCTGACGGCGCGTGCGGATTTGCTGCCCGGCGCGGAAGACCTAACGCTGATCGTCGGCGACATCCCGGTTTCCTGGGTTGAACCCCGCCCATCCACCGGCATACCCGACCTCGAACAACCGCCGGCCCTGGCGGCGGGCGGCCACCCTGCTTTCGACGTCCAGGCCGTGCGGCGGGACTTCCCCATCCTGGCCGAAAAGATCCATGGGCGGCCGCTCATCTGGTTTGACAACGGCGCCACGACCCAGAAGCCACAGGCGGTCATCGACCGGCTGGCGTATTTCTATGCCCACGAGAACTCGAACATTCACCGGGCGGCGCACACCCTGGCCGCACGCGCGACCGACGCCTATGAGAACGCGCGAAAGACCGTCGCCCGCTTCCTCGGCGCCGGCTCGGGCGATGAGATCGTATTTGTGCGCGGCGCGACCGAGGCGATCAATCTGGTCGCCCAAGCATGGGGTCGTCAAAATATAGGCGAAGGCGATGAGATCATCGTCTCTCACCTGGAGCACCACGCCAACATCGTCCCTTGGCAACAGCTGGCGACGGAAAAGGGCGCGAAGATCAAGGTGATCCCCGTGGATGACACCGGCCAGGTCTTGCTGTCCGAGTATGAGCGGCTGCTGTCGGATAAAACCAAGATCGTCGCCGTCACCCAGGTATCCAACGCCCTGGGAACAGTCGTTCCGATCGAGGCGATCATCGCCAGGGCCCACTCCGTCGGCGCGAAGACGCTGATCGACGGCGCACAGTCGGTGGCGCACGTGCGGGTCAATGTTCAGGCCCTGGACGCAGACTTCTTCGTCTTCTCCGGCCACAAGATTTTCGCGCCCACCGGCATCGGCGTGCTGTTCGGCAAGCGTGAAATCCTCGAGGGCATGCAGCCTTGGCAGGGCGGCGGCAACATGATCGCCGATGTGACCTTCGAAAAAACGATCTATGCGCCGCCTCCCGCGCGTTTCGAGGCGGGCACCGGCAATCTAGCTGACGCCGTAGGTCTCGGCGCCGCACTCGACTATTTGGACCGTATCGGGCTGGAAAACATCGCCCGCCACGAACACGACCTGCTGGAGTACGCCACGCGAGGGCTTCTCACCGTTCCGGGTCTGCGCATCATCGGCACAGCCGCTGAGAAGGTCAGCGTGCTGTCCTTCCTGCTGGAGGGGTTTGAGCCGAGTGAAGTCGGCGCCGCCCTGGACCGATACGGCATAGCCGTGCGCTCGGGCCATCATTGTGCTCAGCCGATCCTGCGCCGGTTTGGATTGGAAGGCACGGTGAGAGCCTCCTTGGCCCTCTACAACACCTTCGAGGAGGCGGACTGCCTGGTGAGCGCGCTTCATCAGATCGCGGCTACGCGCGGGCGGCCCCAGATCTGATCGCATGGCGGCGTCGATCAAAAGGGGGCGAACGGCCAGTCAGTACCCGAACCTGACCAAGGTCGCGGCCGAACTGGGTGAACTGCGGATAAAGTCGCACAAGACGCGCTACGGAGCCGGCGCCTTACCCGATCTGCCATCGCGCAAAGCCATTATCGAGATCGTCGATGGACTGACCGCAGCGCTTTTTCCCCGGCATTACGGCCCGCCCGGACTGACCGGCGAAAGCCTCGACGCCTTCGTCATGTTCACTTTGGCCAACATGGCGCAGTCACTGCAACAACAGGTCCAACGGGAGCTGGAACTAGCCGGCCACGACGATCAGGCCAGCCAAGACGATCACGCTGATCGCTCATACCAAATCAGCGCCGCCTTCATGGACGACCTGCCGAAGGTTCGCTCTGTCCTCGAAAGCGATATCCGCGCCGCCTATGAGGGCGATCCCGCCGCGATCAGCCTGGATGAGGTGATGTGCAGCTATCCCGGCGTCTCGGCGATCATTCGCCATCGGCTGGCGCACGGCCTCTATCGCCTGGGCGCCAAGATGCTGGCGCGGATTGTCTCCGAGGTCGCCCATAGCGAAACCGGCATCGACATCCATCCGGGCGCGCAGATCGGCGAGAGCTTCTTCATCGATCACGGAACCGGCGTGGTGATCGGTGAAACCACCGTCATCGGAAAGCGCGTGCGCCTCTATCAAGGCGTCACCCTGGGGGCGCGGCGGTTCGCCGTCGGGGAGGACGGCATCTTATTGAAAAACTATCAGCGACACCCGACCATTGGCGACGATGTGGTGATCTATGCCGGCGCCACGGTCTTGGGTCCCATCGTAGTGGGCGACGGCTCCACCATAGCCGGCAGCGTCTGGCTGACATCGAGCGTGCCCGCCGGAAGCACCATAACCCAAGCCAAAGTCTTGCGTAGCGAAGCGTTTTCCGAGGGCGGCGGCATATAGAGCCGGCTTTCGACAGAAACGTTGGCGCGTGAACATCGCCGGGTCTCTCCGACCAAGCGCACCGTTCAAACGATTATAGTTTTGCTAAATGATGCCCTCGCCTTTCAGCGATTTTCGCATCTTTAATTCCTATTGTTTTGATAGGAATTAAACGCGGCTTTGGTGCGCCGTTCCAAGCGCCTTCGCCGCCACGCCGCGCTCATGGTGAGCGCGAAAAATCCGAAGGGGATTAAGTTGAGTTTAAGACTGACATTGGCGGCCTCCGCCGCCGTCGCCGGGCTGATGGCCGTCGGCGGCGCGGCGCAAGCCGAGCAAAGCGTCGCGGCGGTGGACGCCGCTGCGCTGGACCAGGTGGTGGTGACCAGCAAGCGGGCAACCCCCGCCGCCCTGCATGAAGTCCCGGGCGGCACCAGCGTAGTGACGGCAGAGCAGATTCAGCCCCAGCGCGTCGCCACCCTCAGCGACGCCTTGGCCTATGTGCCCGGCGTGTTCGCCCAGTCGATCAGCGGCGGCGAAGGCACCTTGCTGTCGGTCCGTGGATCGGGCCTGACCAAGGGCGGTTTCACCTATGGCAATGGGGTTCAGGTCCTGTTCGACGGCGTGCCCATCACGTCGATCTATGGCACGCCTTACGAATCCTTCGAACCCAACGCCGTCAGCCGTGTGGAGATCTACAAAGGGGCCAACGCCTTCGAATTCGGCGCCACCCAACTGGGCGGGGTGATCAATTTTATCCAGCACACCGGCCGCGACAGCGATCCGCTGTTTGTCCGCCTGGAGGGCGGCAGCTACGGCTATCAGCGCCAGCAACTGTCCTCGGGCCAGGTGGTTGGGCCGTTCGACTACTATGTCAGCCTGACCCACTTTCAGACCGGCGGCTATCGCCAGAACTCTGCCGCCAGCAGCGGCCGGCTGTTCGCCAATCTCGGCTGGCAGATCACGCCAAACCTGAGAACTCAGGTCTATTTTTCCGATTCCCGACAGTACCAATTGAACCAAGGCGCACTGACCTGGGCTCAGCTGCAGGCCAATCCGCAGCAAAACCCCTTCACCGGGGCGCGGGTCAATATGGGTTCGGTGGTGGTCGGCAGTAAGACGACCTGGACCGTAGACGAGCATTCCAACGTGGAGCTGGGCCTGGGCTACAAGTCCACGCCGCTACACAATGGCAACCTGCCGCAGCGCACCTTCTGGGACGTCGGCGACTGGTCGGCGCAGCTGAAATATCGCCGCAATGACACCGTGTTCGGTCACGAGGCCAAGACCACCGTGGCCTATATCGGCAACTTCGCGACCCCACACTCCGGCGCGACTGTCACCAACGACACGACCGGCGCCGTGCTGGGCAAGGTGAAATACGACGGCTCCAACAGCACGGTTCTGGTCAGCAACGATCTGGCCGTGACGCCCAACCTATGGCTGCTCACCGGCCTGGCCTGGATCCACCAGAAGCGCATCAATTCCATTTTGAACCCGGTGGCGGCGGGCCTCAATCCCAACGCCAACCTCACCTATGACAACACCACGCCGCGCATTGGGTTTCGGTACGACGCGACGGCGAACATTTCGGTCTATGGCAATTTCAGCCGATTGATCGAGGCGCCCCAGACCATCTCTCTGACCACCTCGGCCAATGGCGCCTATACCGGCTTCACCACCGCAGGCTTGAAGGCGCAGAGGGGCGATTCCTACGAAATCGGCTTCCGCGGGACCTTCGACCGAGTCTCCTGGGACATCGACTATTTCAACGAGCAGCTGACCAATGAGCTGCTGACCGTCTACACAACCCTGCCCAATGTCGACCCGAGGAACCCCAACGGCATTACGGCGACCACCAATGCGGCGCCGACAGTGAAGGAAGGGATCGAAGCCGCCGCCAACGTCGTGTTGTGGCGTGACGGCGCCAGCCGCCTCTCCCTGCGCCAAGCCTACACCTGGAGCAATTTCCACTTCAAATCCCAGAACGCGGCCCTGGGCCAGGCGATCGAGCCGCGTCAGCCCCGGCAGTTCTACCAGGCGGGCCTAAGCTTCAATCACGCCTCGGGCCTGTATTCCTCCCTCGATCTGGAATCAGTGCTGACGTCCTATCCGGTGGACTATGTGAATAAGACCTTCGCCCCCTCCTACGCCATCTGGGGCGCCACGATCGGCTATGCCGATCCCAAGGGCAAA
>JBEHYN010000069.1:0-8017 GCA_048498155.1 Pseudomonadota bacterium
TCGCCACGCGCTACGACAGACGAGCCATCCACTTCCTCGCCTTCATCCACCTCGCCGCCGCCATGCTTTGGATGCGGTGAATGTCGATTCAGCCTAGAATCCTCCGCCGAGCGCCGCGATGCCTTTTCAGGCCGCGCCAACAGAGCGCACCTTGTCCTCGGCTCGACGCGGCTCCGTCGACAGGAGGCGCGCCGAGCTGCTTTGTGTTTAGTCTCAGGCGGATGTTGGACCCAACAGCTTGGGACCGATCAAAGCGTCCAGGGATATTTTTCCCGGCCCGCGCGCCAGCAGGATGAGCATGAAGGCGACCCACTGAATGTGGGTGGGCCAAGCGCCTGGGTAGATGAACACCTCGATTACCGTGGTCATGCCCAACAGGATGAACACCGCCGCGCGCGTGGCCAGGCCCGCCATGACCAGCACCGCACAGCTGATCTCGATGGTGGTGGCCATATAGGCCGCCGGGTGCGGCGGGATCAGAGGCACATGGTACTCGGTCTCAAACAGAGCCAGGGTCGCGCTCCAGTCCGACAGCTTCTGCGTGCCCGAACTCCAAAACACCGTGCTGGCGGCCGCCCGGGCGATGAGCGCGATCAGCCAGTAAGGAATGGCGTCCAGCAGGGCGACGGCCCGGTTGATGGGCGCCGCCACAGGGGCGGCCAGGGGGCGGCGGGTCATGGCTCGGTCTCTCCGGTTGTTTGGGTTTGCAGGCGCGCGAATGGCGCGAAGAACAGGTCGCTTTGAAGTTGCCCCAAAGCTTCGGTTCCGGACTCCAGCATCAGGGCGTCAAGCCCAGCCTCGGCAGAGCCGCCGGCCAGAACAACCTGCACAAAGGCCGCGACGCCAGCCGGCAGTAGCCGCACCGACGCGCCCTGGGCGCTACGCCAAAGAGCGTAGGCATAGACGCCGGGCGTCAGATCAAGCGAGGCAAGGCCTTCACCACCTTGGTCGCGCGCGTCGCGGATATGATTGGCCGGATAGGTCAGGCGCAGAATGCGCAGAGAGCCGTCCAGCTTCAGAGTTACCCCGTTGGCTAGATCCACCGCAGTGCTTGAAGCGCCCACGGCCTGGGCGGCGACTTGGTCCACCGCGAGATCAAACCGGGCTACGTCGCCCAGATAGGGCAGATCGGCGGCGGGGACGTAGCTTTCCAAGAACTCGGGAAACTCGCTCCCATAGTCTGCCAGCTGCATCGCGCCTGGGGGATATCGCCGGGTAAAGTGGAAGACCGCCTGCTCGAAAAAGTCCTCGCCAACCAGCCACTCGACGGTCGGATAGGTCAGGCGAACGGCATTGATCAGGCCACTGATGATCGTATTGCGGTGAATACCCAAGGCCACTTGGGCGCCGACCGCGCCTGGCGCGATTTGCGAGAGGACGCCGTCTGCGCCATCGGTCCACAGCGCCTGGGCCATGCGGGTCTGGAGTTGCGCGAGACTAGACAAGACAGGCCTGCCTTGCGCCGACGCATTCCAGCAGGCGCTGGGCCAGGGCGGCTTCCTCCTGCAGCACTGCGAAGGGGGGAATGGCAGTATCCCATTCGATGAGGACGGGGCGTGGACCCAGCCGGGCCAAGGCCTGCTCGTATAGGGCCCAGACTTCGGCGCACACGCGCGAACCATGGTCGTCGATGCGCAATTCGCCGTTGCCCTCCAAGGGGCGCACCGCGTGGCCAGCCAAGTGAATTTCGCCCACCCCAGCGGCGGGGATCGAGTCCAGATAGCCGCCCAGGATCGCGGCGGGATCCTCGCCGTGATTGCAGGCGCTGACATAGATGTTGTTGATGTCGAGCAGCACGCCGCAGCCGGTGGCGCGTACAAGCTCGCCCATGAATTCCGCCTCGCTCAAGGCTGACTGGACAAAGCGCAGATAGGTCGACGGATTCTCGATCAGCAATTGGCGGCCCAGGCGCGCCTGGGCGCGGTCGACATTGGCGCCGACGACCGCCAAGGCTTCCTCTGTATAGGGTAAGGGTAGGAGGTCGGGCAGGCACAGCGGCGTGTCCCCCACCCTCGCCGAGCTCCAGGACAGGTGATCGGACATCAGGCCGGGCCGGATGCGCCGTTCCAGGCGCGCAAGCCGATCCAGATGCTCAAGGTCCAGACCGCAGGCTGAGCCCAGCGACAGGCCGACAGCATGCAACGAGATGGGATAGCGTTCGGCGAAAGCCGACAACTCGTCGGCCAAGGCCGGCGCCATGTAATTTTCGGGATGGACCTCGAACCAGGCCGTATCGGGCTGATCTTCGCGCAGGGTGCGATGGTGAGGCAGGCGCAGACCGATCCCGGCGCGGGCCGGGATCGGTTGCGCGCACGCCGCATGGGCCGCCTGGGGGGCTGTGGGGGCCGTAGTCATGACAGCGTCCTGGACGTGACCGCCGACGCTTACTTCGGCGCCATGGTGGAGCCGCCCGCGATTTTCGCGCAGGCGCCCTTGGGCAGGAACACGAAGGAGGACCTGTCGCCGCCCATGGTCGACTGACCGGCGCAGGAGTGAACGCCGGCGGCGCAGTCGTTCTTGCCGGCCTTGGCGACGCCGTAACACTTTTCCGATCCGGCAGGCATGGGCACGGGACCCGCGGAGGCTTCGGCGGCGATGGCGGCGATGGCCAGGGCGCCCAGGACAGTGGCGGCGGCGGATTTGATGGGGCTCATGGGTGTCTCCCTTGTGGAACCAGGTGAAGGCGAAGCGGCATCGCCCCGCATCCTGTTGTTCGTTGCGCTTGGGCAAAGGTTACAGGATGCTTCCGGCTCGCCGATTTTTTGGGCGAATCAAGGCAGGCATGAGCGGCGGCAAAGACCATAGTGGCGCCAGCCAGGACCGGATCTGGTCCGGCTTGATGGCGGCGACGCAGGACGGCGATAAGGTCGCCTATGGCCGCCTGCTCGCCGACATCGCGCCGTTCGTGCGCGTATTGGTTCGGCGACGGTGCGCCGATTCCGACAAGGCCGAGGACATCGTTCAGGAGGTGCTGCTGACCCTGCACAGGGTGCGCCACACCTACGACCCCGCCCGTCCCTTCACGCCCTGGTTGGCCGCCATTGCCGGTCGGCGATCGATCGACGCCCTGCGGCGCCGTGTCAGGCTGGCGGCGCACGAGGTGAATGACCCATATGCCTATGAAACTTTCGCCGACGCCGCAGCGAACAAGGAATTGGAGGCCGGCGATGCGGCCCAGGCCCTGGCGGGTCTGATCGCCACCCTGCCCCCCGGCCATCGCGAAGCGCTCGAGCTGGTGAAACTTAAGGAGCTGTCCTTGTTGGAGGCCTCGCAGATATCGGGCCAATCGGTCGCCGCCCTCAAGGTTGGGGTGCACCGCGCCATCAAGGCCTTGCGCCTTAGGGCGGGTCGCCCATGAGCACGCCCACCGACAAGCTGATCGCCGATCTGGCCGCTGACGGCAAACCCGTTCGCCGCCTGTCGCCGCCGATGGTCCGCGCAGTTGCTTGGCTGGCGGTGATCGGTGCGGCCTCCCTGGCCTTCGTCCTGCACGGCTCGGACCTGGCGAAATTCGCCGTGCGCGCATCCGATCCCCGGATGGCTGTGGAGCTGGCGGCCACCTTAGCCACTGGTCTGGCCGGCGTGATCGCCGCCTTCCACCTCAGCATACCGGACCGTTCCCGTGCCTGGGCTTGGTTGCCCGTACCCTTCATCGCCATATGGATTTCACTCAGCGGACTGGGTTGCTTCACCCACTGGGCCGAGCAGGACGCGCGCGGCTGGGCTCTGGGCCAGAGCAGCCAATGCTTTGTCTTTATTTTGACCGTCGGCGTTCCCTTGGCTGCCCTGCTGACCTGGCGGCTGCGCCGGTCCACGCCGCTTCAGCCTCACCTGACCGCCGCCTTGGCAGCGGTGGGCGTGGCCGGGCTATCCGCCTTTCTTCTGCAGTTCTTCCACCCCTTCGACGTGACCCTGCTCGATCTGGGCGCTCATCTGGCGGCGGTGTTGGTGCTCATCGGCGTTATGACCGTAGCCGGACGGACCGCTATTGGCGGCCGATAGGCGGATCGAGCCTTGACCTGTACGACGGCCGGGCATTTGATCAGGCCTGTCAGCAGTAACAGGAGCCTCGATCCATGACGGCCCACCCTGGTTTTTCCGCCCGCACCTGGAAATCGGCTCGCACGTTTGGCGGCCATTGCGCCACACCGGCCGATGTGGAGGGCGCGGACGCCGTATTCGCCTTGGGCGAGACCCTGCATGGGCGACCTTTACCGATCGACAAGCCGGCGCCTGTGATCTGGTACGACGAAGACGAGGAGTTCGCCGCCCTGGTGGTGCAGGCCGAAGCCCATGAGACCGAGGACGACGTCAAGCTGGAGATGTTGGGACTGTTGCTGCCAAGCGGCGAAACGGTCGTAGCGCACCTGGAGGATGTGGAGTTCGTCGATGAGAGCGATCCGGTGTGGCTGGCTCTGCTGGAGGCGGACGGACCGGGCGCGAGCGATGACGAGGACAGCGACGACGGGGCGCAATGGGCCAGCGAGGAAATTGATGAGGCCTGGGGTGAAAGCCGCTTGAGCGACAAAGACCTCAACTGACCGCAGATCAGTCGAGAAACACCACGCGGCGGCGTTCTTCTCCCGAGCGGATTCGCTCCATTAGGGCGACGTATTCGGGCGCCTCGGCCGCGTCCTTGCGGTTGCCCTCCACGTAGAGGGTTCGGTCCATGTTCGCCAGTAGCAGGTTGGCCGACCATTTGTGGGCGGTGAACAGCATGTCGACCAAGCCGCCGGCCGTCGGAATGACGTTGGAAAAGGTGTTTGCGGTGATCAGGGCCGCCACTTGGAACAACACGCCCGCTGAGGCGCGCACCTTCATGCCGTGGTAGATCAAGAGGGCGCCGGCCCCGACGCTGTAGATTGCGCCGAACCCCGGGATCCAACCCAGCAAGCCGTCAAGCCCTATGCCGAACGGCCCCAGCCCGACAATTCGGTCCGAGATTTGGCGCAGGCGCTCGATCGACAGCCGGGTGTTGTGCAGATCGACCAGGGTGCGAACGTGCATTCCAGCGCTCCAGCTTCAACCGAAGCGCAGTTTTGCACGGCGGAGTGGGCGATAGATAGGCTCAGACCTTGGCAGGGGCCTTCTTAGCCGACTTGGCCTTGGACGCCTTGGCCACGACGGGTTTTGCGGCGACCGGAGCAGCGGGGGCGGCTTTTGGGGCCTTAGCCTTGGCGGTCTTGGCTTTGGCGATCTTGGCTTTGGCCACCGTAGGCTTCGGCCCAACCTTTTTGGGCAGCGGTTTGGCAGGCGCGGCGACTGCCACCGGCGCGGGGGCTTCCCACTTGACCACAGGCTTGACGGCGGGAGCCGCCAACACCGGCGCGGGGGCGACCACCGGCTTGGGCGGTTCAACCGGCATCGCCTTCACGGGCTTGGCTTCGACCGGCTTGATAACCGGCCCCTTAAGCTCGGCGGGCGGCGCGGCCTTGGGCGCCGGGGCGGCTTGCAGTGCTGGCGCGGGTTTGGGCGCTTCAGCCTGGGGCGGCTCGACGATGACCGGAGCAACCGGTTCGGGCGCCTTGTCGATCACCGGCGCGACCACCGGGGCGACAAAGACGGGCTTCGGGTCCAGCTTAGCCTCAATCTTGGGCTCGGGCTTGGCTTCAATCACAGGTTCAGGCGTGGGTGCGGCTTTCAGCTCAGGCGCCTTAACCTCCGGCGCCGGCCTGACCAAGCGGAGCTTCACCACGTTCTCGGCCACAGCTTCCGGCATGGCCAGCTTGGCCCACCGGCTGAAACTCCACGCGGCCAGGCCTGCCCCGGCTGCGCCCATGAACATCAGCCAGAGGGGCGAGGCCACCCCCATCTGCAGCCGCAAGGCCTGCTCGGCGTTGAACGCCGGCAAGGCCTCCGTACTCTTGGATTTGGGCGCGGGTTCCAACCAGGACATCGTGAGCTCCTGCCGTGATGCATTGCACGGGCTAGATTGTGCAGTGCAACATACACCAATTCGCGCAGGGTGCAAATCGAACGATCAGGCGCCCGCCGACCATATCCTCGCCTGGGCGCCCGGATCGCCGACATGGCTAGCCAGCCAATCCAACGTCGGCTGAAATTCTGCCGACAAGTCCTTGGGTGCATTGATGAAGATCATCGCGCATCCGTTAAGCCGCAAGGGATTATCCAGCGGCTTTAGGCGAAGCTCAGCCACCAGGACCGGCGCGGCTACCGCCTGCTCAAGGCTACGGACAAAGGCGTCGAACGTCTCCAGATCCTTAAGCGGCGTCCAGATCGCCACGACAGCTTTGCTGTTGCGACGCAACAAACACCCAGCCAGATCAGCGGTCCGTTGATAGTCATCCGCCCGTTCAAACGGCGGATCCACCAGCACAAACAGCCGCCCGCCCTGCCCCGCTGCTGTTTTCGCGACCTCATATCCATCCGCCTTGACCGCAGCGGCGCCCGGCCTGAACGGCCCCAAGGCCTGTTGAAGGAAGGCGAAATCGTCCTCGTGAAGTTCCGCCCCTAAATAGGTGTCGCCCGGACGCAGGCGTTCGGCGATTTGCCGGGGCGAGCCCGGATAGAGCACGACGGGCCCCTTGCGGTTCAAACGGGCGACCGCCGACCTCACGCTCTGAAGGGCCTGTGGCGCGTCCCGGTCCGCCATCAGGCGCATGACTCCCGCCTCAGCTTCGCCCGATTTGCGAGCCATGCTGGCCGACAGATCGTACAGCCCCGCGCCGGCATGGGTGTCGATAACGCGCAAGGCTGAAGGCGAGGCCAATAGGCGATCAAGCAATAGGGCGACCGCAGCGTGCTTGGCCAGGTCAGCGAAGTTTCCGGCGTGGAAGGCGTGACGATAGTTCAAGTCAGGACTCGAAAAGCAATGGCCGGGACAAAATCGCCCTTTTGCGCTATCATCTAGGGCGTTGTCGCGTTCTCCAAGCACCAGAGAAAGGAAGCTCGGAATGAAACAGTGGCTGATCGCCGGAACATTAGTCCTGGCAGGGATTGCAGGCTCCGTCGCACTGGCCAAGGATTCGGCCTCCGGCAGCCTCGCCCCCAATCAATGTTTTCGTATTCACGACATCCAGAACACCGTCCAGGTGAGCCAGACGCGGCTGAACATCCTGACCAGCGATCATCGCTACATCCGACTCGACACGACTGGACGCTGCTTCAACCCACCGTTCAGCGACTATTTTGTCATCCAGCAGCGCGGCTCCGACTGGGTCTGTTCACCCGTCGACGTAGATATCTCCGCCGGACCGGCCGGGTTCAAGACGCCCTGCATCGTCGCCAAGCTGACCCAAATGTCAGCCGCCGAAGTCTCAGCTATTCCCAAGAAGGAAAAGCCCTAGCAGAAGTCACAGGATGCCAGTCTCGGCGAATGTCGAGATCGCAGAGCCACGAATAGAACATTGAACCACGAAGCTCACGAAGAACACCAAGAGGTTGGTGTTTTCTTCGTGTCCTTTGTGAGCTTTGTGGTTCAAGACTCTTCGTTCCGGCTGGCGCCGGCAGGAGGCAGCCCTAGCCCCAAACGCAAACAGCCCCGCTGCGAAGCGGGGCCGTGAGTGTCTTGGGTGCGGGGGCAGGATTTGAACCTGCGACCTTCAGGTTATGAGCCTGACGAGCTACCGGGCTGCTCCACCCCGCGGCAAAGTCTAGCGGGATCCAAACGGGCGCCCGGAAGGGATACGTGATGAAGGGTCTGGACCAAGAAAATCATCCGTTTTGTAGACCTGGCAGCGACCTACTCTCCCGCGCCTTGAGACGAAGTACCATCGGCCCAGGAAGGCTTAACGACCGAGTTCGGAATGGGATCGGGTGGGGACCTTCCGGCATAGCCACCAGGTCAACAAAACGGATGATTTGAGAAGACATCATATATATCTGAGCAGCTTACAAAGCGCTCATGAGTTTAACTAAGAACGATCAAGCCAATCGAGCTATTAGTACCAGTAAGCTCCATGCCTCGCGGCACTTCCACACCTGGCCTATCAACGTGGTGGTCTACCACGGCTCTCGGCGAAGCCTTGTTTTGAGGTTAGTTTCCCGCTTAGATGCT
>JBEHYN010000070.1:0-7835 GCA_048498155.1 Pseudomonadota bacterium
CCGGCGGTCTTCACCTTGAACGAAGCGGCTCATCTCAGCGCCTCCGACATCACGATGTCAGGAGTCTGTACTGCTTCGCGTTTTTACACAGCCTCAGTCGTTGAAGGTGGCGGGCTTCCCATATGAGGTCGTGAAACCCACTGAGGTGGGCCTTCTGGAGCTCTACGACCTTCGACTTAGAGATGCGTCGTTGGGGGTCGAAATCCGTCCAGCCGATTTGTCGTCAGGCGAACAGGTCTTGCTGCAGCTGACGTTATGGCTCTTTAGCTCAAGCAAAGAGGGTGTTTTCCCTAAGCTGCTTTTGCTCGACGAGCCGGATGCGCATTTGCATCCTTCGATGACCGTCCAATTCCTAGACGTGGTGTCCGAAGTTCTTGTCAGGAAGCACGGAGTGCGCGTCATCATGACGACGCACTCACCATCGACCGTCGCGTTGGCACCTGAGGGCTCGGTCTTCCAAATGGAACGTAGCGGGAATACGATTCACGCGGTTACGGACCGTGCTGCGATCATCTCGGTACTCACTGCCGGTCTGATCACAGTAAGTCCGGCGACCCATTTTTGCTTTGTCGAAGACGAGGATGACGTAAATTTCTATAACGCGGTTCTCGAACTTCTTACAGATATGGGTCCAAGCAAGGACCCGTGTGCAATCCGGCCCTCGCCGTCTCTTGTTTTCATTGCGGCGTCGGTTGGGAAAGGAGCTCAAAAGATTTCGGGTGGCAAGGGCATCGTCGAAAAGTGGATTGAGAAGCTTGATGCGCCGCCGCTGACAACCACATTCATCGGCGTCTTGGATCGTGACGCCGGCAACACGGCCACCGCACGCATCAAGGTTATAGGTCGATATAGCTTCGAGAATTATCTTCTGGACCCAGTCAACGTATTCGGTCTTCTACTAGAAAATGGCACCCACCCAGCGATTGGCGGCGTAAGTGTCTCATCCGGCGACGAACACCTTCTCAGGACGCTGCCAGTCGCCTCGCTCCAAGCGATTTCTGATGCGGTGACCGCTAAGGTAGGACGGGCAAATCCGTCGTTGGCCTCGTCTCCCCTCGTCGATGTGACCTATACCCACGGCATGAAGATTCAGGTGCCGGGGTGGGTGGTCGATCACTGCGGCCACGATCTATTGCCTCTGTACCAAAGCGCTTGGGGTGGTCATCAAGTGATCACACCGCCAAGACTCATCAAAGCGCTAAGACGGGTGCGGCTCATACCCCGTGAGCTCGCGACGCTACTCGAAGAGTTGCAGGCATAGAGGCTGGACGATCGCACGCAACCGGGTGGCTGCGTGTCTCAGAGGGCATCGTAGGCGTCGTCCTCGGGGTTGTCCCAGACGGCGGCGAAGGCAGGCGCGCTGGCGGCTCCGGCGGCGCGGACCAAGGCTCGGTCCTGGTCGCGTTGGCGGATGAAATCCACGAAGTCCTCGACCTCAGCGAGGCGGTCCACGGGCAGGGTGTTGAGCTTCTCGATCAGGGCCGGGTTGGCGGGCATTTGAGGCTCCTAAGGGTATGCTGGTCGGAGACTTCATACTTTCCAACCATCCTCAATCGTATTGCCGAATGGGATTGGAGGCCAGAGTCCGCTTCCGGCGTGGCTCGCCGCGTCCGCAGCTGCCCCCCGCCCCTAAATCCCCGCGCCGTTGTCCATGGTCATCAGCGCCGCTTCGTGCGCGGCGGCTTGGGCGGTGATCCAGGCGACGAAGGCTTTCACCTGGGGCAGGCGGCCCTTGGCCTTGGGGTGGACCACGTAATAGGCGAAGTCGACGGCTGTCGCGATCTGGAAGGGCGCGACCAGGCGGCCGGCGTCCAGGTCGGCCTGGGCCAGGGCGCGTTTGGCCAGGGCCACGCCGCGCCCGCCGGCAGCCGCCTCGATCACCAGGCTGGACTGGTTGAAGCGCGGGCCGCGCGAGCCGTCCACGCCCTTCACGCCGCGCGCGGCCAGCCACATGGGCCAATCGGGGCAGCTGTCGTCGGCGTCGGGCGAGCCGTCGTGCAGCAGGATCTGGTTGGCCAGATCGGACAGATCGCTCAGCGGGTGGGCGGCGACCAGTTCGGGGCTGGCCACGGCGATCACCGTCTCGGCCATGAGCTTGACCACTTCCAGTCCGGGATAGCGTCCGGCGCCGTAGCGGATGGCCAGGTCAATTTCACCCGAGGCGAAGTCCACCACCTCCATGTCGGCCGATAGCCAAACGTCCACCTGGGGATGAGCTTCCTCAAACAGGCCCAGGCGCGGCACCAGCCACTTGGCGGCGAAGGAGGGGGCCACCGAGACGGTCAGGCGCCGGCCGTCCACTGCGGCGGTGAGCAAGGCGGCGGCCTCGGCCAGGCGGTCGAAGGCCTCGCGCAGGGCGGGCAGGGACATCTGGGCCGCATCGGTCAGGAGCAGGCCCTTGGGCGTGCGCTTGAATAGGGCGGCGCCCACATAGTCTTCTAGGTTCTGAATCTGTTGACTGACGGCGCCGGGGGTCACGGCCAGCTCGTCGGCGGCGCGGCTGAAATTCAGATGCCGGGCGGCGGCCTCGAAGGCGCGCAGGGCGTTCAGCGGCGGAAGGCGGCGGCGTTCCATAGATTTCCTAATGGGTCGGGCAGAAGTCCTTGCTTTGCGAAGTGGACCATCGGCTCTAAATTTTCAACCATGCCGAAGCTTATATTCCGCTATAGGCGGCGCTCTCCAACGGAACGCGCGGCCCCTTTCGGCTTTTAGAGGACCTATCACATGGCCGGCAACGGCGCCCACCATCGCGGAAAGGCCCCCGGCGAGGGGCGTAGGCTTGTGGCCCTAAACGGCCCCGGCGCGCGTGGGGGCTCGACTGAAGGCGTGGTCCATTTGGTGGGCGCGGGTCCGGGCGACCCGGAGCTTTTGACGATCAAGGCCCTGCGGCTGCTGCAAAACGCCGATGTGGTGGTGCACGACCGGCTGACGCCCCAGGCTATTTTGGATTTGGCGGCGCCGGGCGCGCGTCTGATCGACGTGGGCAAGCGCAAGTCGCGCCACACCCTGCCGCAGGACGACATCAACAGCCTGCTCGTGGCCCTGGCGCGCGAGGGGCTGACTGTCGTGCGGCTGAAGGGCGGCGATCCCTTTGTGTTTGGTCGTGGCGGCGAGGAGTTGCAGGCATGCCGCGATGCGGGCGTTCAGGTCCAGGTCGTTCCGGGCGTGACCGCGGCGCTGGCGGCGGCGGCGGGCGCGGGCGCTCCGCTGACTCACCGGGGCTTGGCGCAATCCGTCACCTTCGTCACTGGCCACGCGGCGCCGGGGCCCGACGGATCGGTAGGCGAGCCAGACCTCGACTGGGCTGCCCTGTCGCGCGCCAATCATACGGTGGTGGTCTATATGGGCCTGACCACCGCGCCGGCCGTAGCCGCGCGTCTGATCGAGGCGGGCCGGGCGCCGTCCACCCCCGTGCTGGTGGTGCGCGACGCCAGTCTGGCGGATGAGCAGAGGGTGCTGACGCGCCTGATCGATTTGCCTGCGGCGGTGGTCGGCCTGGACGGGCCGGCCCTGCTGCTGATAGGCGAGGTCGCCGCTCTGGCGCAGATCGGGGCGGATGACTTGAAACAGCGCGCGGCGCCTTTGGTCGCCGCCGAACGGAGACCGGCGTGAAGGTGCTCACCGCCAATAGTTTGACCACGGGCGAAGTGGTGTTCTGGAACCGGGGCCGCTGGGCGGTCGGGTTCACCGACGGCGAGCGTTTTGACGACGAAGCCGGCGCGGGCGCAGCCTTGGCGGCGGCGGAATCGCAGCCGACCGTTGTCGTGGCGCCCTATCTGATTGATGTGGAGCCAGTGGAGAGCCATTGGGTTCCGGTGTCCTACCGCGAACGCATTCGCGCCCTGGGCCCCACAAACACGCCGCAACATGGCAAGCAGGCGGACGGCGACGCCGACGTCGAGGCCCTGAACGCCGCCACCTTCGCCGCCCGCTCGACCGGGCGCGTCAAGCTGATTCAACGGTAGGAGCTAGCGTGGCGATTCAGAAATTCGCTGACGCATGATGGAGAACACAGTGCGAATTTCTGAATCTCAAGCCACGCTAGGAATTGGGATGCTTCTTAGTGTTCTCATCGAACCAGCAGTTCGCCCTGAGTTCGATCCCCTCTGCTGGCGAACTTCTGGTTCGGAACACTAAGCGCCATGTATCGCTACGACGCCTACGACAAGGCTATGCTGACGGACCGTTCCAACGAGTTCCGTAATCAGGTCGCGCGCCGCCTCGCCGGCGAGATTACCGAGGACCAGTTCAAGCCCCTGCGCCTGATGAACGGCCTGTACCTGCAGCTGCACGCCTACATGCTGCGGGTGGCCATTCCCTATGGCACGCTGTCTACGGTGCAATTGCGGCGGCTGGCCTGGATCGCCAAGACCTATGACAAGGGCTATGGCCACTTCACCACCCGCACCAATATCCAGTTTCACTGGATCAAGCTGCGCGACGCGCCGGACGTGATGGACGCCTTGGCGCAGGTCGATCTGCACGCCATCCAGACCTCGGGCAATTGCATCCGCAATGTCACTGCCGACCCCTACGCCGGGGCCACGGCGGATGAGGTGGACGATCCGCGCGTGTGGGCCGAAGTCATCCGTCAGTGGTCCACCTTCCACCCGGAATTCAGCTATCTGCCGCGCAAGTTCAAGATCGCGGTCACCGCCTCGGCCCAGGACCGCACGGCGGCCCGGTCCTATGACATCGGCCTGCAGCTACGGCGCGGGCGTGACGGCCTGCTGAGCTTTGAGGTGATGGTGGGCGGGGGCCAGGGGCGCATGCCCTATCTGGCCAAGACCGTACGCGAGCACCTGCCGCCGGACCGGCTGCTGTCCTATCTGGAAGCGATCATTCGGGTCTATAACCGCCACGGACGGCGCGACAACATCCACAAGGCGCGCATCAAGATCCTGGTGGGCGCCCTAGGCGTGGAGGAATTCACTCGTCAGGTCGAGGCCGAATGGGCCAAGAGCGACGGAGCGTCAGCCGATCTTCCGGACACGGAGCTTGCCCGTATCCGGGCCGGGTTCTATCCGCACGCGTTTGAGACCCTGCCGCCGGCCTCCAAGACCTTCCAGGCCGCTTTGGCCGATCCTGAGTTTGCCCGGTTCGCCCGGCGCAACGTGCATGCGCACAAGGTCGCCGGCTACGCCATCGTTGATGTCTCGCTGAAAGCGCCGGGTGAGACCCCGGGCGATTGCTCGTCCGAACAGATGGATACGGTCGCCGATCTGGCCGACCGCTACGCTTTTGGCGAGGTGCGGGTGAACTACACCCAGAACCTGGTTCTGCCCCACGTGAAGCTGGACGACGTGCCCGCCCTGTATGAGGCTCTGAAGGCGGCCGATCTGGCCACGGCCAATATCGATCTGATCACCGACATCATCGCCTGCCCTGGGCTGGACTATTGCAGCCTAGCCAACGCCCGCGCCATTCCGGTGGCTCAGGCCATCGCTCATCGCTTTGCCGATCCCGCGCGGGCCGAGCAAATCGGCGAGCTGAAGGTCAAGATTTCCGGCTGCATCAACGCCTGCGGACACCATCACCTGGGCAATATCGGCATCTTGGGCGTCGATAAGAAGGGCGAGGAATTCTATCAGATTTCCCTGGGCGGATCGGGCGATAACGAAGCATCGCTTGCAGAAATTCTCGGGCCTGCCCTTCATTTTTCGCGCACACCGGAGGCTGTGGAAGCCCTGGTGGATACCTATTTGAGACTGCGTCAGGACGGGGAGCGGTTCTTAGATACCTTCCGCCGCACCGGGCTGACGCCGTTCAAGGAGGCCGTCTATGCCGACGTTGATTAGGATCGAAGGGAACCAGGCTGTTTGGGCCGAGGAGTCCTTTGCCTTCGTGGCGGACGACCAGGACATTCCGTCCGAAGGCGACATCGTCGTCACCCTGGCGCGGTTCCAGTCGGAGGGCGACGCCCTGCTGGGCGCCGGTCGCCGCGTGGGCGTGCGTTTGCAGCCCAGCGAGGAAGTCGAGGCCCTGGCCTATGATCTTCCGCGCTTGGCGGTGGTTGAGCTGGCCTTCGCCAAGTTCCGCGATGGGCGCCCCTATAGCGCTGCGCGCCTGCTCCGCGAACGCTACGGCTATGGCGGCCAGGTGCGCGCGGTGGGCGACGTCCTGCGCGAGCAGGCTCAGTTCATGCTGCGCTGCGGCTTTGACGCCTTTGTCCCGTCGGACGGGTCCAGCCCGACCGAATGGCTGGCTGCCACGCGCCGCTATCGTCATGTCTATCAGGCCGGCGCCGACCATCGCCCGCCGATCTACGCCGAACGCGCCGTGCTCGGCCATAGCCGCCCGGACGAGGTTGGAGCTTGAGCATGGCTTACGACACGGAAGCGGCGACGCCGCTGGCGGCGCAAGTGGCCGCATTGAACGCCAAGCTGCGCGATGCTCATCCGTCGGAGATTCTGCGCGCGGCGCTCAGCGAGCACAGCGGCCATATCGCCTTGGTGTCGTCCTTTGGCGCGGAGTCGGCGGTTCTGCTGCACATGGCGGCCCAGATCGATCCGTCTGTGCCCGTGCTGTTTCTCGACACCGGCATGCTGTTCGGCCAGACCCTCGACTATCGCCGGTCCCTGACCAAGCAACTGGGCCTGACGGACGTGCGCGATTTGCGCCCGCAGTTCCAGGACCTGGCCGCGAGCGACCCCGGCGCCAATCTGTACAAGACCGACACCGACGCCTGCTGCAACATCCGCAAGGTCTTGCCGCTGGACCGGGCGCTGAGCGAATTCGACGCCTGGATCACCGGGCGCAAGCGCTTCCACGGCGGCGATCGCCTGCGTTTGCAGGTGGTCGAGGCGGCCGACGGCAAGCTGAAGTTCAATCCCCTGGCCAATTGGGGCAAGGCGGAGCTGGACGCCTATGTGGCCGAACACGACCTGCCGCCCCATCCCCTGGTGGCCTTCGGCTATCCCTCGGTCGGCTGCTGGCCCTGCACCCAGCCGGTGGAGGATGGCGAGGATGTGCGCGCCGGCCGTTGGGCGGGTTCGGACAAGACCGAATGCGGCATTCACGTCACCCGCGCGGAGCCTGAGCCCGTGGAAATCGGCGGCGACATCTAGCCCCTCATTGAATCCATAAACCCATAACCCGCTCATCCCCGCGAAAGCGGGGACCCAGTCCTGTCCAGGAATCGCCACGCTGGAAAGATCTGGATTCCCGCTTTCGCGGGAACGAGCGGAGGAGGGAGCGGTTCTGGTGTTCTAAATCCGCTCTTAACGCTTCGCTTAACAGGCTCGGCTTAGCATCGCGATCAAACGGCCCGTGCGGGCCGGGAGGCCAGCCATGTCCAGCGTGATGTCCAGTTACCGGCGCGGGTCGAGCGAGCATTTCGAGCCCGAAGAAAGCCTCGATCCGCACGCCCAGCGCGCCCTGCGCGGCAAGCTCGAGCAAATTGACTACACCGCCTATGTGTCCAATCGCGAAGTGATCGGCCGCGTGTTGGGTAAGGCGGAGGCCAAGACCTTTCAAAAACTGGGCGTGGCCGCCGCCCAGGCCCGCAGCCAGTGGATCGCCCAGGCCGTGACCGCCACCGAGCCCGGCCAGCCCCTGACCCCCATGCAGATCGACCGGCTATCGCAACTTCGCCGCGCCTATGAGGAGTTGGCCGAAGTCTATGACGCCATGCGCCGGCTCGTTGAGCGGGGGTATCTTAGCTACAGCTCGGACCCGACGGGGACACACACCACCCCTTCTCGGTCTGCAAGTTAGCCCGCAGGCGAATGCGGGTGGTGTGTGTTGTCTAATTGATTTCATCTGATGGGCCTGGAGTCTGGCTTGTCTGACCTTGGTCTATGGTTGTCTTCGTGGTCATGGCCGGGCTGGGGAGC
>JBEHYN010000071.1:0-6895 GCA_048498155.1 Pseudomonadota bacterium
CCATCCCAGACTGAGAACTGCGGATCGGCATCGCTCAACTCCCTTGCGCGTCAAGCAAAAGGGAATCACGAACCGCTACTTTTGCAAAGCTCCCGCTTCGCGGTGGAGGACGAGGGCCTCTACTAAACCCCAATCCCGCTCGGATCGCCCTTGCAGTTCAGGGCCCACAGCAGCCCGACGATGGCGCCCTTCACCCTGGGCAGCAGCAGTAGCGTCAACCCGCCGACGGCCGGCAGGGTCGTGCCCACCACCAGGGCGGTGGGCGCTTGCCAGATGAAGGGGAAGCACAGCAGGGGCGCTACCACGATGTGGCCCACGATCAGGATGGTGAAGTAGGGCGGGGCGTCATCGGCGGGGTATTGGGTGTTGTCGTGGCCGCAGGCGTCGCACGCCTTGACCTTGAGATAGGCGCGAAACAGCTTGCCCTGGCCGCAGTTGGGACAATGCCCGCCGAGTCCACGGCGCATCCCTTGCCAGATCAAGCGCGGCTTGGACGGCGCCTTGGTGATGGCCGGCGCGGTCAGTGCGGGGCTGGTGATGATGGTCATGAACTCATCTTCCTGCTGGCAGAGGCCTGCGCATTCGGTAATGGGGCGTCAACAGAGCCCGTGCAATAGATGGGACATGATGCCGCGACGCAACATTCTAGCCCTTGGGGCAGCGCTTGTCCTGCTGGCGCCGGCCCTGGCTCACGCCGAGGCCGAAAAGAACAAGAAACCGCCCTATCTGTCGATATCCGGCCTAGGCGCAACCATCGTGCGCTGGCAGGGCGGTCACGGGGTCATGACGGTGGACGCCGGCATCGACGTGCCCGACCCGGCCCTGCGCGACTACGCCGACCTGGTTCTGCCCCGCCTCAAAGACGCCTACGCCCGCACCCTGCAGGACTACGCCGGCAATCTGCAGCCCGGCGCGGTGCCCGATGCGGACTACATGGCCCGCAAACTGCAGCAGGCCACCGACCGGATCCTGGGCAAGCCCGGCGCGCGGTTGCTGCTGGGCGGGATCATGGTGAATTAGGGGCGGCGGACACGACTTTAGCGCGTGCTCCACCGTTTGCGGGGGAGCTGTCACGGAGTGACTGAGGGGGCGTAGGTTAAGCGCGGCGCTCCCGGCGCGCCCCCTCCACCACTTCGTGGTCCCCCTCCCCCGCCAAAGCGGTGGAGGACGCTTGATTTGGGACTCAGCTGCATTTCCCCTTTAAAACGCATGGCGAGGCTGCTTTCGAAGGGCCGGTCCTTGACGGGACCAGACCTTCGAAAAATGATTCCATCAATGCGATTGAGGGCGGGTTGGGAATGCCGGCTCGTTACCCGCCACAGCGTAACTCAGCCCCCCCTAAACCGGCGGCGGCCCCGCCAGTATATCCCGTTTGCCCGCGTGGTTAGCCGCGCCGACCACGCCCTCGCGCTCCATCTTCTCCATCAGTGACGCGGCGCGGTTGTAGCCAATCTGTAGGCGGCGCTGGATGTAGCTGGTGGAGGCTTTGCGGTCGCGGGTGACGACGGCCACGGCCTGGTCGTAAAGGTCGTCCCCCGATCCTGAGCCTTCGCCGCCGAAGCCTGAGCCCTCGTCGTCCTCTTCGGGGGCGGCGGTGACTTCTTCCAGGTACTGCGGCGCGCCCTGGTCGCGCAGGAACTTGGCCACGGCCTCGACCTCGCCGTCGGACACGAACGGGCCGTGCAGGCGGGTGATCCGGCCGCCCCCGGCCATGTACAGCATGTCGCCTTGGCCCAGCAGCTGCTCGGCGCCCTGCTCCTGCATGATGGTGCGCGCGTCGATCTTGGAGGTGACCTGAAAGCTGATGCGGGTGGGGAAGTTGGCCTTGATGGTGCCGGTGATCACGTCCACCGACGGCCTTTGGGTGGCCATGATCAGGTGGATGCCCGCCGCCCGCGCCATCTGGGCCAAGCGCTGAACGGCGCCCTCGATGTCCTTGCCCGCCACCATCATAAGGTCGGCGACCTCGTCGATCACCACCACCAGATAGGGCATGGGCTCGGGGCGGATCTTTTCTTCCTCATAGACCGCGCGGCCCGCGTCATCGAAGCCGGTCTGCACAGTGCGCACGAAGTGTTCGCCCGTGACCAGGGCCTCGCGCGCCTTCTCATTGTAGCCGGCGACATTGCGCACGCCGATCTTGGACATGCGGCGGTAGCGGTCCTCCATCTCGCGCACGGTCCATTTGAGGGCGACGATGGCCTTCTTGGGATCGGTCACCACGGGCGCCAGCAAGTGCGGGATGCCGTCATAAACCGACAGCTCCAGCATCTTGGGGTCGATCATGATGAAGCGGCACTGGTCCGGGGCCAGCCGATACAGAATCGACAGGATCATGGCGTTGACCCCGACCGACTTGCCCGATCCGGTGGTCCCCGCGATCAACAGGTGGGGCATGCGCGCCAGGTCGGTGACGTAGGGCTCTCCGCCGATGGTCTCGCCCAGGGCCATGGGCAGGACGTGGCCGGCCTTCTCATATTCGTTGGAGGACAGCAGGTCGCGCAGATAGACCGTCTCGCGCCGGGCGTTGGGCAGTTCGATGCCGATGGCGTTGCGTCCCTGCACCACCGCCACGCGGCAGGCTGAGACGCTCATGGAGCGGGCGATATCGTCCGACAGGGCCACCACGCGGGCGTGCTTGACCCCGGGGGCGGGCGACAGCTCGTACAGGGTGACCACAGGGCCGGGGCGGATCTGGTCGATGGTCCCCTTGACCCCAAACTCGGCCAGCACGCTTTCCAGCAGGCGCGCGTTCTGGCGAAGACCGCCCTCATCGATGGCCGATGCGCGGGCCTTGGGCTTGGCCAGCATGCTAAGTTCGGGCAGACGGAAGCCGTCTTCGCGCACAAAGGCGAAGGCGCCCTGGATCTCACGCGCCTCGCGCATGGATGTTTTGGCCATTTTGCCGCCCATCACCGCTGGGGCGGGCACGTCTAACTTGGGGCCGTCAGCGTCGGGGTCTTGCGCGCGGGCGCGGGCGATACGGCGGCGCACGGCGGATTTGGGCTTGTCCGCTTCGGCGGGCCGGCGCTGGGCCAGGCCCTGGGCGGCGGATACCGCGCCCTCGGCCGCCAGGGCCAGGTCGCGCCGGCTCATGCCGATGCAGATGCCCAGAGCCGCGAAGGCCCCGATAGCCAGCAGACCGGCGGCGATCCAATCGGCGTGGGGCAGACGCCCGAACCGGAAGACGGCGCCCGCGAGGTTCAGCACTCCGGCGCCCCAAAGGCCGCCAAGGCCCTCGGCCATGGGCCATATGGCCGGAGCAGGAGGGGCCGCCATCACCCCGGCTAGGGCCAGAACGCCCAAGGCGCCGATGCCTGCGCGTAGGCGCAGCTGGCGTCGCGCTTCACGGGGGTCGCGGTGGGCCACGCGGCTGAGCCCAGAGATCACCATCACGATGGCCAGCACCCAGGCGGCCAGGCCAAGTGACTGAAGCCCGACATCCGCCAGATTGGCTCCTAGGCCACCCAGAAGGTTGAGGGCCCGTTCGCGCGAGGCGGTGTTCCAGCTGGGATCTTCGGCGTGATAGCTGGCCAAGGCCGCAATCCAGGACAGGCCCAGTACGGTGACCAGCCCTCCGCGGAACCGCGCGCTGGCTGGATGGGCCCATCCGGCCTTAAGGCTGCGCGCTAACCAGGCGCTCGCCTTGTGCCCCGCAGCCTTGCTCGCCATAAGCCCTCCGAGTCTAACAATCTGTGTTTGTGAGCCGCTTTGGTTAAGGGCGGTTTACTTTCAAACCCGCGCCCATTCAGCGAGAGGGCTTCGTGCGCTGGACTCCACGTCTCGCCCCGTCACATATGGCTCCATGACATCGAGCCAAGACCCGGACGTAGTGATCGTCGGCGCCGGCGTGCCGGGCGCGACCCTGGCCCTGGCTCTGGCGTCGGGGGGGCTGAAGCCCTTGCTGGTCGACCGCGCGCCCCTGTCCGATCAGTGGGAGCCGACTTTCGACGGACGGGCCTGGGCCATCGCCTACAGCGCCTTTCGGCAGTGGAAGGCGCTGGGCTTGGGCGAGGCGTTGGAGCCGCACGCACAACGGCTAGAACAGATCCTGGTGACCGATGGCCGCAGGCCCGGCGCGGCGGCGCCCAGCGGACCCACGCCGTTCCTGCTGCGGTTCGATTCCGGCGAGATCGAGGACCGGTCAGACGGCGAGCCCCTGGGCTATATGCTTGAGAACCGCCGGGTGCGCATCGCCCTCGCGGCGGCGCTGAAGGCCGCCGACATCGAGATCTTGGCGCCCGCGCGCATCGCCGCCGCGGACTTCACCGCCGCTGCGGCGCGTTTGATCCTGGACGATGGGCGGATGCTCAAGGCGCCCCTGGCCGTCGGCGCGGACGGTCGGGGTTCGGCCATGCGCAAGGCCGGAGGCATTGGCGCCATCGGCTGGCCCTATGCGCAGAGTGGCGTGGTCGCCACTGTGGCCCTGGAGCGGCCGCATGGCGGGGTGGCGCATGAATATTTCCTGCCCGGCGGCCCCTTCGCCATCCTGCCCCTGACCGACAATCGGGCGTCTCTGGTGTGGACCGAGAGCAAAAGCGCCGCCGCCGCCCTGATGGCCGCTTCGCCCCCGGCGTTCCAGGTCCATCTGGACCGGCGGTTCGGCTCATTCCTCGGCAAGATCCAGCCGCTGGACGGTCGCTTTAACTATCCCCTGGCGCTGGAGTTGGCCGAGCGCATGGTCGGGCCGCGGCTGGCCCTGATCGGCGACGCCGCCCACGCGGTCCACCCCATCGCCGGCCAGGGCCTGAACCTCGGACTGAAGGACGTCGCCGCTTTGGCGCAGGTGTTGGTGGAGGCCCAAAGGCTGGGCGAGGACATCGGCTCGCTCCAGGTGCTGGACCGTTACGCGGCCTGGCGACGGTTCGACAATGTCATGCTGGCCGCGGCCACGGACGGTTTCGTGAGGCTGTTTTCCAACGACAACCCCGTGCTGAGACTGGCGCGGGGAGCGGGCATGAGCCTCGTCGGCGCCCTGGGCCCAGCCCGGCGTTTCGTCATGCACGAGGCGGGCGGCGCCACCGGGGAATTGCCGCGCCTGCTCAGGGGCGAAGCGCTTTGAAATCAGGCCTGCTTGGAGCTGCCGCCGTTATTTTCCATATAGAATAGGCGCGTTTGCAGTAAGAGCACTTCTACGCCGGCGCAGCCCGGATACTTCTGAATCAGGTCCCGGGCATGCTTCATCACGTCCACACCGTGCGCTTGATGCACGGTTTCCAGAGGATAATCCCCGGTTGTGTCGAGTTTTGACGCGACCTTGAACGTGTAGATCATGTTCAAGACTTAGCGATATCTGCAACACGGGGGGATGTGTGCAGACGTCGCAGTCCACAATTAGGCGCTTGCCTGTGGCGTCCGGACCATACCGGCAGCCTTGAGTCCCTCCAGATAGGCCGCCCAATGCCCGGCCCCCCGGGCGCCGAGGTCGTACAGCAGATCCCAGCTATAGAGGCCCGTGTCGTGGCCGTCGTCAAAGGCCAGGCGTATGGCGTAGGCGCCGACCGGGGTGATGCCGAGGATGGCCACGTCCGCCTTGCCTGGGACTGGCGGGCGCGGGCCAGAACCGTGGCCCCTGTCCTGGGCGCTGCCGGTCATCACCCGAAGAAGTTCGGCTGAAAGATCAAATGTCTGCCCGTCATCGAAGGTGATGTTCAGGGCGCGGCCGCCCTTGGCTAGTTTCAGCTCAAGGGGCCAGGGGCGTGTTGCGCTCATCCTGCTTCGCTCCTGGCGCAGCTATGCAGGATTGATCCTGCACGGCCCGAAACTATCCTGCGAAGCCTTTGACGAAGCAGGATCATTCGCCGTCGTCGAGGGCGCGCGCCTCCTCGGGCAGCATCACCGGCACCCCGTCGCGCACCGGATAGGCCAGGCGCGCGGTCTTGCTGACCAGTTCGCCGCGCGCACGGTCGTAGGTCAGGGGGCTGCGGCTGACCGGACAGACCAGCACCTCCAGCAGGCGGGGGTCGACGGCGGCTTGGGAGACGGGGTTGGACATGGGCGGTCCTTATTGCACAGAGGGCGGCGGCTCATCGACGCCATAGGCGCCGTCGATCCGCAGCAGAGCTACGAGGGTCCGGCGGCGCTCAGCCAAGGTGGGGGCCTCGAGCAAGGCCTGAAGCTCAACCGCCTCGAACGGCAGAGCCATGGCCAGGCTGTTGACTAGGGCCTCGACGGGCGCGCTCTTCACCGCTGCCCAGTCAATACGCATGCCGCGCTGGTTCAGATAGTGGCGCAGGGGCTCGATCAGGGCCTCGCGGTCTTCATCATTGCGCGACAAGGGCGTCAGATCCGCCCCGAACGGGCTGAAATCGACCCTGGCCCGGCGATAGGGCGTATAGCCGGGCAACTCATCGCCCAGCCGAAACCGCACAACGCCGGTGAGCGTGATGAGATAACGCCCATCGGCGGTTTCAGAGAACGTCGTTATTTTTCCTGCGCAGCCCACGGGGGCCAGGGATGGTCGTTCGCGCAAATCTTTCGAGACGATCTGCACCATGCCGATGATGCGCTCAGCGGCCATGGCGTCATCGATCATGTTCAGGTAGCGCGGCTCGAAGATATTCAGCGGCCGCGAGGAATGCGGCAGCAACAGCGCCCCGTTGAGGGGAAACACCGGGATCACCTGGGGCAGGTCTTGGGCGTTGAGGGGCGTGTCGTCGCTGATCTTCATCTTATGAGAAAAGGATAGCCGACAGGCGCCGGCGGCCCTGCTTGGCCACTTCGGAGCTCGGGCCGGCCGCCTCGAACACGGTCAGCAACTGCTTGCGCGCGGCATGATCGTTCCACTCGCGGTCTTGCTGGATGATGGTCAGCAGGTGATCGGCCGCGTCTTCAAACCGGCCCTGGCCGGCCATGGCCTTGGCAAGTTCCAAGCGCGAGGCGTGGTCGGGGGGAT
>JBEHYN010000072.1:0-6708 GCA_048498155.1 Pseudomonadota bacterium
GCCGTCGCGCCTGAATGAGGCAAGATATTCATGCTCCTCCCCGCCACCGCTGACGGTCGATCTTGGTTCTGCCCGGTAACTGACACCTGTCTCTCGAAGGTTTCAACACGGCCTTTTTGCCTCCGCGCCCAAATCTCCCTAACCTCAGTGGGCCATGCATGAAGCCGTCCGCATTCTGCTGTTGTTCGCCCTGGCCGGGTGCCTCGTCACCGTGGCCGGATCGGGCGCGGCCTGGTGGCTGGACGAGGAGCGGCGGCTGCGGCGTTACCTGCGAAAAGCCCTGGGTGCCCATCCGGAGTCGGTGATCGTCGCGCCCGGACGCGGACGCGCCGCTGGGCTGAGCGTTGATGAAGGGCTGATCGCGGTTCTGTGGGACGGCGGGGTCAAGGGCCTGGTTTATCGCCTGCCGCAACTGGTCGGCGCCGAACTGATCCTGGACAATCAGGTGGCCGCCCGCGCCCACCGGGGAGAGCCGCGTCGCGCTCTCGACCAGTCGCCGAACGCGGCGCACCAGGTGGTCCTGCGGCTGGTGTTCGACAACCCGCGCGATCCGGATTTCGAGCTCGAGCTATGGCCGCCCGTAGACCTGGCCAAACGCGAACGCGCCACCGTGGGCGAAGCCATCGCCGCCTGCCGCCGCTGGATCTCCGGCGTCGAAGCTATCCTGCGCCAGCCGCCCCCCGAACCCCGTGTCGCCCAGACGCCGGAGGTGGAGGACGAGGAAGAGGAGCCGCCTTGGGATGATGAGGAGGATGACCCTCCGACCTAACCCCAAATCGTCATTCCAGGGCTTGTCCCTGGAATCCAGGGATCGGGCGCAATGCCGCCAGCCACCCTGGGCGAAAACCTTCCCACGGGTTACCGGCTGAGCCTTGGACCCTCGGGACAAGCCCGAGGGTGACGAGGTTTTGTTGGCGAACTGGGGCGCGCCTTACAAATCCGCGTAGATGTGCGTCTCGCCTGCTGCGCCGGGCTGGGTCACCGCCCCCAGATAGGCGGGGCCGACCTGTTGGGCGAACTTCCAGATGGCGCCTGAGTTGTAGTTGGTCTTACGCGGCTCCCAGTGCTTCAGGCGCTGCTCCAGGATGATCGGATCGACCTCCAGCTCGATGATCCCTGCATCAGCGTCGATGGTGATCATGTCTCCGTCCTGGATCAGGGCGATCGGGCCGCCCACCTGGGCTTCAGGGCCCACGTGGCCGATGCACAGACCGCGCGTCGCGCCCGAAAAACGCCCGTCGGTGATTAGCGCGACCTTGTCGCTGATGCCCTGGCCATAGATGGCGGCGGTGGTCGATAGCATCTCGCGCATCCCGGGGCCGCCCTTGGGGCCCTCGTAGCGGATGACCAGCACGTCGCCTTCCTTGTAGTCACGCTTTTCCACAGCGGCGAAACAGGCGTCCTCGCCGTCAAATACCCGCGCCGGGCCGCGATGTTGTCTGTGGTTCAGGCCCGCGACCTTGACGATGGCGCCGTCCGGCGCGAGCGAACCGCTCAGGCCGACGACCCCGCCGGTGGGCGAAAGGGGATTGGACAGAGGACGGATCACGTCCTGGTCCGGGTTCCATTTCACGTCCTTCAGGTTCTCGGCCATGGTCTTGCCGGTGGCCGTCATCACGTCGCCGTGGATCAGGCCCGCGTCGAATAGGATCTTGAGAAGCATGGGCATGCCGCCCGCCTCGCCCATCTTCTTGGCCGGATAACGCCCGCCGGGCATCAGATCGGCCAGATAGGGCGTGCGGCGCATGATCTCGCACACATCGCGCAGGGTGAAGCGCACGCCGCATTCGTTGGCCATGGCTGGCAGGTGCAGCCCGCCGTTGGTCGAGCCCCCGGTCGCGCCCACCACCACCGCTGCGTTCTCGAACGCCTTCAGGGTGCAGATATCGCGCGGCCGGATGTTGCGCTCCAGCAGCGCCATCACCGCCTCGCCAGTGGCTTCCGCATAGCGGTCGCGGTCCAGATAGGGCGCGGGCAAGGCTGAAGACAGCGGCAGGGCCAGACCGATGGCCTCGGACACGCAGGCCATGGTGTTGGCGGTGTACTGACCGCCGCAGGCGCCGTCGCCGGGGCAGGCGTGTTGCTCCAGATCGCACAGCTCTTCGATGCTCATCAGGCCGGCCGATTGCTTGCCCACGCCCTCGAACACGTCCTGCACGGTCACGTCGCGGCCATGCCAACGACCAGGCAGGATCGAGCCGCCATAGATGAAGGCCGAGGGCACGTTTAGGCGCAGCATCGCCATCATCATGCCCGGTAGGGACTTGTCACAGCCGGCCACCCCGACCAGGGCGTCGTAGGCGTGGCCGCGCATGGTCAGCTCGACGGAGTCCGCGATCACCTCGCGGCTGACCAGGGAGGACTTCATGCCCTCATGGCCCATGGCGATGCCGTCGGTCACGGTGATGGTGCAGAACTCGCGTGGCGTGCCGCCGGCCCGCTTGACCCCGACCGAGGCTGCGTGAGCCTGGCGCATCAGCGAGGTGTTGCACGGCGCCGCCTCGTTCCAGCAGGAGGCCACGCCCACCAGGGGCTGGTTAATCTCTTTCGAGCCCAGACCCATGGCGTAGAGATAGGACCGGTGCGGCGCGCGCTCGGGGCCTTCGGTCACATGGCGACTGGGCAGTTTGGACTTATCCCAGGTCCCGTCGGGCTTCTTGATGCTCATGACTTACTCCTTGGCGCCTGCGTTTAACGGCAAGCGAAGCGGAGGGAAAGACGCGCTTCTCCTCCCCTGCGCCAACGGGGGAGGGGGACCGCCTGAAAGGCGGTGGTGGGGGCCCGCTCCGCAGCTTGCCCCTTCCACCACGCTTCGCGTGGTCCCCCTTCCCCACTACGTGGGGCAGGAGATATCGTCAGCCCGTGGCGGCGGCGTCGACATCCAGCGCTAGGGCGAGCGCACGCGCCGCTTCGGCGCCGGTCACCAAGGGCCGGGCCGCATCCCCGCGCACCGCCGCGAGAAAAGCCTGCACGCTGGCGCCGAGCGGGTCCTTGCCGTCCGACGTTTCGGCGTAGTCGGGATCCAGGACGAACCCCGTCTCGTTGGAGAAGGTCTTGGCCATGAAATCCAGATCGACCACGCCGGAGGGATAGACGATCTTCATGGTGCGCTTGCGCCCATCGTCCAGGCGTGAGCCGTCCACCGTCAGCACCATGCCGTCGGCGAAGGCGACCTCGGTGAATATTTCGTCCAGGCAAGGCCCGTGAAGGGTACGGCCGGAGGCCTTGACCGAAATCGGCGCCGACGCGTTCAGCGCCAGCGCCAGGTCATAGTCGTGGATCATCATGTCCAGGCCGCAGGACACATCGGTTCCCCGCCCAGGATAGTAGGAGGAGCGCCGCACTGCCTCGATGCGCAACGGCGTCTCGGGCGCATCCAGCAGGCCCATGACGCGGAAGATCGCGCGCTCCTGATGTCCGCAGGCGAGAACCAAGCCGCGCGCTTCGGCGAGCGCCACCAAGGCCTGGGCGTCGGCGACGGTCAGCGCGATGGGCTTTTCCACATAGACATGCACGCCGCGCTCCAGCGCCTTGACCGCCAGAGCCGCGTGGGCGCTGGCCGGGGCGGCGATGGTGACAACGTCCAGGCCGTCGAGAAAGGCGTCTGGGTCCGTGAAGGCGCGAGCGCCAAGCTTATTGGCCAGGACCCCGCCGCGCTCAGGGTCCGCATCCAGCACCCCGACCAAGGTCACGCCCGGTAGGGCCGCATATTTGTGGGCGTGGTATCCGCCGAAAACCCCGGCGCCGACCACGCCCGCGTTCAATTCTGTCATGGCACAGCCAAGCTCATGTTGCGTCGCAGCGGAAAGTGTCTGGGGGCCGCTCGGGGCGCAAGACCCGTGCGATCACGAATTGCCTCGCATTGTTGCTGCCTTTTCGCGCTGGCGCGCTCGGAATTGCAGTCAATTTCTCGCGCGCCTGCCATTCAAGGCTTTCCGCACAGCAGCCGCATAGGATAGATGCGCGGTCCGCTGAAGGAGGCCGCCGTGGCCCGCTTGTTCAACGCCTATGTGATCGTCGACTGGAGCGCCGCCGCTAAGCCCGGCAGCGGCCCCGACAGCGTGCTGATCGGCGTGCTCAAACGCGACGTGCGTTTCCGGCTGGCCTTTGAGGCCTTCACCTTCGCCACCCGGGCGGAGGCGGAAAAGCGCCTCGTCCTGATCCTTAACGATCTCAAGAAACGCGGCGAGCGCGCCTTCGTCGGCTTTGACTTTCCCCTCGGCTTCCCGCGCGGTCTGGCCGCAGCCTTGAAGCTGACCGGCGAGCCGTGGCTGGCGGTGTGGGACTACCTGGACAAGATGGTCAAGGACAAGGCCGACAACACCAACAACCGCTTCGGCGTCGGCGCGGAGATCAACCGGCGCACCACCGACGGGCCCTTCCCGTTCTGGGGCTGCCCGCCGCGCGACACCCTCACGACCTTGCAGCCCAAGCGGGTTCACGATCACGGCCCCGGCGACTTGCCCGAGTTCCGCCAGGCTGACCTGGCCGTGAAGGGGCCGTCGATCTGGAAGCTCTACTACGCCGGCGCCAGCGGACCTCAGGCTATCCTGGGCATTCCCTTGGTGCGGCGCCTGAAACGGACGCGCGGCGAAGCAGTCAAGATCTGGCCGTTCGAATCCGGCTGGAACGCCATCAGCGAGGCAGACCTGCAGGGCGTCGAGGTCGTCGCCGCCGAGGTCATGCTGGGCCTTGTGCCCGCCTCCCCCGCCCCGGGGGAAAGCAAGGAACAGGCGCCGGTGCGCGGCATGGCAGAACGCATCGCGCGCCTGGACGAAGCCGGCAAGCTGGGCGCCGCCTTCGCAGCGCCTAAGGACATGAGCGACGATCAGGTGCAGGCCGCCGCCGAAGAGGGCTGGATCCTCAACCTTTAGCTTCGCCGTTCGGGTGCTGGCTGGCCTGCGGGACCTGCCGCAGCTTGCCGGTCAGGGACTTCAGCGGCGCCTCGGATGCCTGCATCAAGCTGTCCTCAAGCGCGCGATAGGCCTTCAGCACCTCGGCCCCCAGGGCGGTCAAACGGGCGCCCTTGCCCTTACCGCCGCCGGCGGTGGTGTCCACTAGAGGCGTGGCCCAGCAACGGTTCATCGTGTCGACCAGCAGCCAGGAGCGGCGATAGCTCATGCCGAGGGCTCGCCCGGCCGCTGAAATGGAGCCTTCGCGGGCGATGGCCTCCAGCATGTCGGCCTTGCCCGGGCCCATGGCGAGTTCTTCGCCGCACAGGATCTGGGCCTTGACCTTCAAAGCGCCGATTGTAGGCATGGCTGACGTCTCCGCTCTGCGCCCATTAAAGGGCAAGGCGAGACCGCGACAAGCTTAGATCAGCCTTGGCTCGCCGCCTTCAAATCGCCCAGGCGGTCTTCCTTCAGCTTCTCGGCCACCAGGAAAGCCAGCTCCAACGACTGTTCGGCGTTCAGGCGCGGATCGCAGTGGGTGTGGTAGCGGTCCGCCAGGTCGGTCTCGGTCAGGGCGCGGGCTCCGCCGGTGCATTCGGTGACGTTCTGGCCGGTCATTTCGAGATGGACACCGCCAGGGTGAACGCCTTCGGCGCGGCAGATCTCGACAAAGCTCTTCACCTCGCCCAGCACCCGGTCGAACGGACGAGTCTTATAGCCGTTGGAGGCGGTCAAGGTGTTGCCGTGCATGGGGTCGGTCGCCCACACCACCGCGCGGCCATCGCTCTTTGTGGCCTCCAGCAGGCGCGGCAGGCGCGCGGCGATCTTGTCGGCGCCGAAGCGGCCGTACAAGGTCAGACGGCCCGGCTCATTGTCCGGGTTCAGCACGTCGATCAGCTTGAGCAGATCGTCCGGCTCCAGCGTCGGGCCGACCTTCAAGCCTATGGGGTTCTTGATGCCCCGCATGAACTCGACGTGAGCGTGGTCGAGCTGACGCGTGCGCTCGCCGATCCACAGCAGGTGGGCCGAGCAGTCGTACCAGTCGCCCGATGTGGAATCGACGCGGGTCAGGGCCTGCTCATAGCCCAGCAGCAGGGCTTCATGGCTGGTGAAGAACTCCACTTGGCGCATGCCCGGATAGGTGTCCGGGTTGACGCCAATAGCGCGCATGAAGGCCAGGGTCTCAGAGATCTTGTCCGTCAGGGCGCTGTAGCGCGCGCCCTGCGGACTGTCCTGCACGAAGCCCAGGGTCCATTTGTGAATGTTGTTCAGGTCCGCATAGCCGCCCGAGGCGAACGCCCGCAGCAGATTCAGCGTGGCGGCCGATTGGTTATAGGCGCGCATCAGGCGTTCGGGATCGGGAGCCCGGTCCTCGGCGTCGAACTCCATGCCGTTGATGTTGTCGCCGCGATAGGACGGCAAGCTCACATCGCCTTGCGTCTCCAAGGGAGACGAGCGCGGCTTGGCGAACTGGCCGGCGATGCGGCCGACCTTGACCACCGGCTTGCCGCCGGCGAACGTCAGCACCACCGCCATCTGCAGGATCAGGCGGAAGGTGTCGCGTATGTTGTCGGCGGCGAATTCCTTGAAGCTCTCCGCGCAATCGCCGCCTTGCAGCAGGAAAGCGCGCCCGGCGGAAACCTCGCCCAGCAGTGACTTGAGCTTGCGCGCCTCGCCGGCGAACACCAGGGGCGGCATGCCCCGCAGATTGTCTTCCACACGCGCCAAGGCCTCCGCGTCCGGGTAATCGGACGGGATGTGCAGGGCGGGCTTGGCTCTCCAGGACGCAGGCGTCCAGCGTTCACTCATCTTGGGC
>JBEHYN010000073.1:0-6664 GCA_048498155.1 Pseudomonadota bacterium
ACGGCATCGTGCAGGTTTCGGCCAAGGACAAGGGTACCTGCAATTCCGCGCCTATCACGCCCTGCCGCCGCTCACGCGTAAGTCCGACGGCCTGCCCGTCGGCGCGGTGGCGGGCTTCTGCAATATGATGTGGAAATTCCTCTGCGACATGAAGGGCGAGGCGGATGCGCCGACCCATCTGGCGGTGGTGTTCGACCATTCTGAGAAGACCTTCCGCAACGATCTTTACGACCTATACAAGGCCCACCGCCCGCCGGCGCCCGAGGATCTGATCCCGCAGTTCGCCCTGGTACGGGAGGCCACGCGGGCCTTTGGCGTGCCGGCCATCGAGTTGGCGGGCTATGAGGCGGACGATGTGATCGCCGCCTATGCCGAGGCGGGGCGCAAGGCCGGCGGGGAGGTGGTGATCATCTCCTCGGACAAGGACCTGATGCAGTTGGTGGGCGACGGGGTGTCGATGCTCGACACCATGAAGAACGTCCGCATCGGCCCCGAGCAGGTATTTGAGAAGTTCGGCGTGACGCCGGACAAGGTGATCGACGTCCAGGCCCTGTGCGGCGACAGCGTGGACAATGTGCCGGGCGCCCCGGGTATCGGCGTCAAGACCGCCGCCCTGCTGATCAACGAATACGGCGACCTCGACACACTGCTGGCCCGCGCGGGCGAGGTGAAGCAGGACAAGCGCCGCCAGACCCTGATCGATTTCGCCGACCAGATCCGCCTGTCGCGCCAACTGGTGACGCTGGACCGTTCAACGCCATTGCCCACCCCGATCGATCAGCTCCAGGCCGCCGATCCGGACAAGGATGTGCTGGCCGCCTTCCTCGAGCAGATGGAGTTTCGCACCCTGGCCCGCCGCATTGGTGAGGCGGGCCATGCGCCATCGGCGCCGTCTAGTTCCGGCATCGCCCGCCCAGCGGCGCCCGCGAGCGCCCCGACCTTCTCCCTGCAGCGTGCGCCACAGCCCAGCGTCGCGGCCCAGCCCGTCGCCATCGACACCACCGCCTATGAATGCGTGCGCGACCTGGACGGGCTGGACCGCTGGATCGCCCAGGCGACGGCGGCCGGTGTCGTGGCCTTTGATACGGAGACCGACGCCCTGTCCTCGGCCAACGCCGGGCTTGTGGGCGTGTCCCTGGCCATAGCGCCGGGGCAAGCCTGCTACATTCCCCTGGCCCACGTTTCGGAGGGCGAGGGTGGGCTGGCGTTCGAGGTTGCCGAGGACCTGGGCCAAATTCCCCTGACCGACGCCGTCGCGCGGCTCAAGCCCCTGCTGGAAGACCCAGACGTGCTCAAGGTCGCCCAGAACGCCAAGTACGACATGGCGGTCATGTCGCGCTACGGCGTGCAGGTCGGCCCGATCGACGACACCATGCTGATCTCCTACATTCTGGATTCTGGCGAACACGGCCACGGCATGGACGAACTGTCGGAGCTGTGGCTGGGCCACAAGCCGATCTCCTTCAAGGAGGTGGCCGGCAGCGGCAAGGCGCAGAAGCACTTCGGCCAGGTCAAGCTGGACGTCGCCACCCGATACGCCGCCGAGGACGCGGATGTGACCTTGCGTCTGTACGACTTGCTGCGCCCGCGCCTAGCGGCTGAGGGTCTGCTGACCGCCTATGAAACCCTGGAGCGGCCCTTGCCCGCCGTGTTGGCCCAGATGGAGTGCGAGGGGGTCAAGATCGACCCGGACTGGCTGCGGCGGTTGTCGCAGGAATTCGCCATGCGCATGGCTGATTTCGAGGCCAAGGCGCAGGCGCTGGTCGGCCATCCGTTCAACCTCGCCAGCCCAAAGCAGATCGGCGACGTTCTGTTCGGCGAAATGGGACTGCCCGGCGGCAAGAAGACCGCCACCGGCGCTTGGGGCACCGACGCCGCCGTGCTGGAGGAGCTGGCCGTCCAGGGGCACGAACTGCCCCGGGTGCTACTGGACTGGCGCCAACTGGCCAAGCTCAAGGGCACCTATACCGACAATCTGGTAGCGGCCATCTCACCGCGCACCGGCCGGGTGCACACCTCCTACGCTCTGGCGGCGACGTCGACGGGGCGCATCTCGTCCAACGATCCGAACCTGCAGAATATCCCCGTGCGCACGGAAGAGGGCCGCAAGATCCGCGCTGCCTTCATCGCCGAGCCTGGCCAGGTGTTGATTTCGGCCGATTACAGCCAGATCGAGCTGCGCCTGCTGGCGCACATCGGCGACATTCCCCAGCTCAAGCGCGCCTTCGTCGAAGGGCTGGATATCCACGCCATGACCGCCTCGGAGATGTTCGGGGTTCCCGTGGAGGGCATGCCGGGCGAGGTGCGGCGACGGGCCAAGGCCATCAACTTCGGCATCATCTACGGCATCTCGGCTTTCGGCCTGGCCAACCAGCTGTCGATCCCGCGCGAGGAAGCCGGAGCCTATATCAAGACCTATTTCGAGCGCTTCCCCGGCATCGCCGACTATATGGAGCGGACCAAGGCCATGGCCCGCGAGCAGGGCTATGTCACCACCCTGTTTGGCCGCAAGATCATCATCCCGGAGATCCGCGCCTCCTCGCCCGCCCACCGCGCCTTCGCCGACCGCGCCGCCATCAACGCCCCGATCCAGGGCGCGGCCGCCGACGTGATCCGCCGTGCCATGGTGCGCATGCCGGGCGCCTTGCGCGAGGCCGGGCTGCAAGCGCGCATGCTGATGCAGGTGCACGACGAACTGGTGTTCGAGGCCCCGGCCGAGGAAGCCGAGGCCACCTGCGCCCTGGTGCGCAAGGTCATGGAGCGCGCGCCTGAACCGGCCGTAGCGCTATCCGCGCCCCTCGTGGTGGAAGCCCGCGCGGCGCTCAATTGGGATGAAGCGCACTAAGCTTAACCGTGCCAAAAGAGAACAAAAAGGCATTAACACAAAATTAGCTATGGTTAATTTTTGGATCGAAAGGTGAACATCTGAATCCCGCTCATCCCCGTGAAAACGGGGACCCAGTCCTGTCCAGGACCCGCCACGCTGGAAAGACCTGGATTCTCGCTTTCGCGGGAACGAGCGGAGGAAGGGGCGGTGAAATTCAACCGCCTTGTGCCCCTAGACCGGCGGAGCGGGCGGGGCGGTGATCACTTCGACATTGTCGTTGAGCAGATAGGACATATCGCGCAGCGCCTGATCCTGGTCAGGGCCGGTCTTGGCCGATGCCAGCTCGGCCAGCTTCTTGGGCAGGTCCTGGGAGATGCCGCGCAGGATGCATTTCAGGTCGCCGTCTGTGCCGCGCTTGGCCAGCTCAAGGTGGCCTTTCATGTCCAGGTCCGACAGGGCGGAGATGCGAGACTGGAAGTCGTCGAAGCGGGGCAGGGCTGCGGGCGTGGAGGCCTTGGCGGATTGCTGACGATAGATGTCAGTGTCGGCCTTCAGCTTGACCGCGCGACTGATGATATCCGCAAACAGCGGCTCCCTCGATAGGGCGGATATGGCGGCCGGCGCGTCGATGCGCCAGACCGGCGCGGAGTGCGACGGCCCGGTCGATGCCAGGAACAGAAAGGCCGCGGCGGCCACATCACAGGACATTGCGAACGCTCCGGGAATGGACTCAAATCGTCCGCCTAGACTGGCTTCAACATGGTAAACGCCGCGTTAACTAAATCCTTTTTCGACGGAGCCACGATGTCCACCACGGCCCAATGGACCGCGTTTCTGGCCGACGCCGCAGCGGCTGATGATCGCCCCATCCTGGGTCTGTTCCACGCCGAGTCGAACCGGCTTGCGATCATGACGGTCCAGGCGGCGGGTCTGACCGTGGACCTGTCCAAGCAGCCCTGGTCAATCGCGGGCCTCAAGGCGGGGCTGGACCTGGCGCGGGCCTGCGGCGTGGAGGATCGGCGCGCCGCCCTGTTTGCCGGGGCGGCGGTCAATGCTTCGGAAGACCGGGCCGTGCTGCATCCCGCCTTGCGGGCGGCGCCGGACCAGGCGTTCCTGGCTAAGGGCGAGCCGGTATCGGCCGAAGTGGCCCAGGTGCGCGCGGCCATTGCCGCCTTCGCCCGCCAGGTTCGCTCCGGTGAGCTGCGCGGCGCTTCCGGCAAGGCGTTCCGCAATATCGTGCATATCGGCATCGGCGGGTCCGATCTTGGACCGCGCCTGGTGTGGGACGCGCTGCATCCCCTGGACAGCGCCTTCACCTTGCGCTTCGCCGCCAATGTCGACGGTTCGGACATTGCGGCGGCCCTGCACGGTCTAGACCCCGCCGAGACCTTGGTGACGGTCGTATCCAAGACCTTCACAACCCAGGAGACCATGGCCAACGCCGTGGCCGCCCGAGAATGGCTGAGGGGCGCCTTGGGGCCGGACGGCGACAGACACTTGCTGGCCGTGTCCGCCAATCCCAAGGCGGTGGCGCAGTTCGGCGTGTCGCCGGAACGTCTGTTTGCCTTCCGCGATTGGGTCGGGGGCCGCTTTTCGGTCTGGTCGGCCGTGGGGCTGTCCTGCGCCATCGCCCTGGGCGCGGAAGTCTTCGAAGACTTCCTGCGCGGCGGGCGGGACATGGATTCGCATTTCCTGTCCTCGCCCCTGGAGACCAACGCCCCGGTGCTCCTGGCTCTAGCCCAGGTGTTCAACCGTGACGGCCTGGGCCGCGCCGCCAGAGCGGTCATCCCCTACAGCCAACGCCTGCGCCTGTTGCCCTCGTTTCTTCAGCAGCTGGAGATGGAGTCCAACGGCAAGCGGGTGGGCATGGACGGACGGCCGGTTGCGCGGGCGACCTGCCCGGTGGTGTTCGGCGAACCGGGGACCAATGGCCAACACGCTTTCTTCCAGATGCTGCACCAGGGGACCGATGTCGTGCCGGTGGAATTCATCGGCGTGGCCCGCAACGACGAAGGTCCCGTCGGCGCTCACGCCAAGCTGTTGGCCAATATGCTCGCCCAGGCCGAGGCCTTGCTGATCGGTAAGTCCGAATCCGCCGTCCGCGAAGAGCTCAAGGCGATGGGCTTGCAGGTCACGGCCATCGATGTGCTGGCGCCGCAAAAAGCCTTCCCTGGAAATCGGCCATCCAGCCTGATCGTGATGGACCGCCTGACCCCGCACGCCCTCGGGGCCCTGATCGCCCTTTATGAGCACAAGGTGCTGGTGGAGGGGGTGCTATGGGGCGTCAACAGCTTCGACCAGTGGGGTGTCGAGCTAGGCAAAACCCTCGCGGGCCGCATTCTGCCTGAGCTCGAAGGGGGCGCCCGCGCGGAGCATGATCCGTCGACCCGTGCGTGGATTGAGCGGTTGAAGAACTGAAGCTTGCCCCAGGCCCCGTTCGCGGACAATGTTCGCCAAGGAGGGGCCGCGCAGGGCCCCAGGAGAGGAACCATGAAACCCAGTATTTCCGCCGCGGCCCTGGCCGCCGCGTTCGGGCTCGTGATCGCGCCCGCCGCCTTCGCCCAGGCCCCGCCGCCCGCCGTGGAAGTCGGCATCGCCAAGCTGGCGCTCAATGTCCTGCCCGCCAAGAAAGGCGCGAGCCTGAAGGTGACCACGCCGGCCTTCAAGGACGGCGGCGACATCCCGTTTGAGAACACCCAGTACCGGGGCAACATCTTCCCCGGCCTGGCGTGGACCAAGGGCCCCAAGAGCACACAGTCCTATCTGGTGGTCATGCAGGATACCGATGGCCTGCACAGCGGGGACGCCATCCTGCACTGGACCATGTTCAATGTGCCGGCCGGCACGACCACGCTGGACGCCGGCATGAGCGCCCCGCCGGCCGGCGCGACCTACGGCCCCAATGTCCGCGGCCCCAGCAACGCCTTCATGGGTCCGCGCCCGCCGCCCGGCCCCAAGCACCGCTACCACCTCCAAGTTTTCGCCTTGGATACGGTCCTGCAAGGCGACCCCTTGATGACCTGGGACGCGCTCAAAGCGTCCGTGAGCGGCCATGTTCTCGCCAGCGGCGGGATCACCGGGCTGGGATCCGCCGACCCGACGGCCAAGCCTTCGACGCCGAAGGGCTGAACGGGCCCGTCCTGAAGGGAGATTGAAAACGGGGGCCCGACAAAGGCCTCCGTTTTGACCCATGCATCCCATTCACCTGTCACTGTTGTTCGCCCTGGCGGTCATGGCTGGTTCGCCCACCGCGGGGGCCGCGCCATCAAATCCAGACGAGCTGGTGATTATCGCGACCCCTCCGGTCGATCCCAAGGTGGTTTCCACTTTTCCGACCGACGGCGGCAAGGCCTCCGGCGGAATACTGGTGCTCAAGATCGTGTTCGATCAGGCCATGGTGCCGGAGGCCTGGTCCTTCGGTCAAACCCCAGAGGGCGCCTTTCCCCATTGCCTGAAGACCCCGCGATTGTTGAACGACAAGCGCAGCTTCGCCCTGCTGTGCTCGGTGGCGCCGAACCTGACCTACGCGGTTCAGATCAATGGAACTCCAGATTTCGTTAGCGCCAGGGGCCGTTCGGCCAAGCCCTTTCTCCTACGCTTCACCACCACGGACGCGACCGTCTACGATATGCAGACGGCGCTGAAGCAGGCTGGCCTGACCGATGCGGACGAGCCCATCATGACTTGGAACGGCCAACCGGGCGAGGTTTCCAGCGCCGCGCCCAAGCCGCGCGAATAGCCTAGGCTGAATCGACATTCACCGCATCCAAAGCATGGCGGCGGCGAGGTGGATGAAGGCGAGGAAGTGGATGGCTCGTCTGTCGTAGCGCGTGGCGA
>JBEHYN010000074.1:0-6113 GCA_048498155.1 Pseudomonadota bacterium
GGCCGAAGCGGTCTGGGTCTGCTCTTCGCGATAGGCCGTATAGGTTTCGGTGATGATGATCTTGATGATCTTCACCCCGGCCCCGAAGCGACGCAGCAGTGAGCGTTCATTGCAGTCCCTGGCCGGCTTTTGCGGCAGGCATTGGAGTTTGCCTTGAGGCTGATCGTCGACCTTATTCAGCACCAGGGCCTCGCCCTTGGCGCAGGTTACGGTCTGCCCCCGACTGAAATCGACCTTGCCTAGGTACTCGGCCATCGTCCACTGCATGCGGGCGCCGGCGATGCAGCGATAGATTTCGCCTAAGTAGGCGTCCGGCAACTCCCGATCCGGTGTAACTTGCGAAGCCGGGTGAGGCACGTCCTTGTCGTCCAGACACACCGCCTGAATCACCACGATGCGAACCTTGGTGCGCGTAGCCTGATACGAGGCGCGTTCCAGACGCTGACCGGAATCGACGTTGAGCGCCGGGATCATGCCGATGCTGCCGCTGCTCTCGAACCAGGCTGAGCCCCCGCCCCCGCCACCGACCATGACCGTGCCGGAACCTGTGCCCAGGCCCGACCCGATGCCGGAGCCGGATCCAGAACCGCTGCCTATGCCCGAACCGGAACCAGAGCCGGACCCCGAGCCCGTCCCGGTTCCCGTCCCAACGCCTGTTCCCGAGGCCGAGGCCGATACCGAGACGACCGCGCTGGCGCTGGCGTTCACGATCACCGAGGGCGCGACATAGACGTTCACCCCCGGCACGATGATGTTGTTACCCCCTGAGCCGCAGCAGGGTTGGTTCGGCGGCGGCGGCGGCGTGGGCTGACGACAGCATTGCGGCGGCGGGCGCGGAGCGCAGTTGCAGCCGCCGGCCAGGGCCGAGATCGGCGCGCTGGAGGCGAGCAGCAGCAGACCGGCCGCCATGGTCCAAAGACACAGCAAACGCCTGTTCATGATGGCCCCGCCTCCACGGTCGCCCAAAGCCTGCCGGTCCCCCGGACGGGACACGGCCCCTGGCCCGATTCTTCCCTGGGGAAGGGAAAAGGCAGGCCGGAATGTCCCATTCCAACACACAACGATTGACAGACTATTGGCGCCGGCGGCGCGGAGTGGGCCTTGCGCCCCTGCGCAGCAACGTTGATCCATGCGAATTCGCCGACCTTCTGCCTCAGGTTTTCATCCTGGGCCGCACGGCCCCGGGGCGTTTTGCCTTCCGTCTGGGCGGCGGTCTGCTGGAAGATCTGCATGGCCGGGACCTGCGCCGCGCAGACTTCATTTCCCTGTGGGAGGGCGCACAGCGCCTCGGCCTACAGTCGGCGATGGAAAATGCGTTGCGCCGCGGACAAGCGATTGTCGTGGAAACTGAAGGGTTTACCGCTGGCGGACAGAGCGCCCAGTTGGAAATATTGCTGGCGCCGATGATTTCAAATACCGGTCAGGTCGACCGGTTCCTGGGCCTCTATCAACCGGTCAGTCCGCTGCAACGCCTCATTGGCCGCCCGTTCGAGCGACTGTCCGTGCGCCAAGTGCTGACCTTAGCCCCGGGCCACGTCGGCCTGCAGACTCATGCTTTACCGCAACTGCGCTTGGCCGCCGTCGACGGACGGCGAATCGCCTGAACCCGAATCAATCGGCGTCTTAAAACTGATTCGCGCTATTAAGCGGACGGACGAAAGCTCGCCGCATAACGCTTCCAGTTGGCGACGTACCGCCTGGCCGATTCGGCCAAGCTGTCGATTTCGTCCTCGCTTAAGGCCCGCGCGACCCGGCCTGGAGCGCCGACCACCAGACTTCCGTCCGGAATCTCCTTGCCTTCCGTGATCAGGGCGCGGGCGCCGATGAGGCAATTTCGCCCGATCTTGGCCCCGTTGAGCACAACCGCGCCAATGCCGATTAGACTGTTTGACCCGATCTGGCAGCCGTGCAGCATAGCCATGTGACCCACGGTCACGTCGGCGCCTATCGATAAAGGATAGCCCGGATCGGCGTGCAACACTGAACCGTCCTGGATGTTGGTGTTCTCGCCTATGACAATGTCTTCCACATCGCCGCGCACAACGGCGCTGAACCATATGCTGACGTTTTTGTTGAGCTTTACACGCCCAATCACGCTTGCGCTGGGTGCAATCCAGTATTCATCCGAACCCGGTAAATCGGGCGCTCGTCCTTCAAGCTCGAAAACATTCATTTGCTGCGGCCGTATTGTGACATTTCTGTGGTTTAACCATTCGGAAAGCACGTTAGCATAGCTTAGTTGAGACGATTCGAGAGGACTGGATGACCGTTAGGTTCTTCAGCGCACGCGGGGCAAGCCCGCCGGACCGGCCGCCGCCAAGCGCCGCCGAGCTCGGTCCTGCAGCAGCAGCCTGTTCCTCTTCCATCCGAGTTTTGTCCCAGGGCGAGCCATTGCGGTCTCGCCCTTTTTTCTTGTCCCAACGGAGGCCCATATGACCAAGCGTGCCCTGAAGCGACTGGTGCGTGAAGGCGAGTTCAATCCGGCGCAGTTCGAGGAAGACAGCAAAATCCGCCGTCTGCCCATCGACCGCAATTGGTCTCCCCTGAGCTCGAGCAACGAAGATGGGCGCGAACAAGGGTATCTCAAAACGATCAAAGCCAAATCCGAGGGCCAGACCGAACTGATCAAGGCCATCGATGACCGCAATCTGGTCATGGCCCTGGGCCCGGCGGGCACCGGAAAGACCTATCTGGCCATCGCCAAGGCGGTAGAGTCGCTGGAAGCCGGCAAGGTGGGGCGCATCGTCCTGTCCCGACCAGCAGTCGAAGCCGGCGAATCCATCGGCTTTCTGCCGGGCGAGATGGAAGACAAGCTGGCGCCCTATCTGCGCCCACTCTACGACGCCCTGTCAGACCGGCTGTCGATGAAGCGGGTGCGCGCCCTGATGGCGGAAGGCGCCATCGAAATCGCCCCGGTGGGCTTCATGCGCGGACGCACTTTGAATAACGCCTTCGTGGTGATCGACGAGGCGCAGAACTGCACCTATGTCCAACTCAAGATGCTGCTGACCCGCTTGGGCTGGCATTCCACCATGGTCATCACGGGCGATCCAAACCAATCGGACCTGCTGCCTGGCGTCTCGGGCCTCGGCGACGTGGCTGATCGGCTGGAAAACGTGGCAGGCATATCCGTGGTGCGCCTGCGCGACATGGACATCGTGCGCCACCCTCTGGTGGCGAGCATGCTGGGGGTGCTGTAGGCGGCGCCGCAAGTTTGAAAAAGTCCGTCATCCCACGGCCGCCCGACGGGCGGACCGGGGGACCCAAGCGAGTTTGCAATTTAAATCGTTGCTTGGGTCCCCCGGATCGGCTTTCAGCCGACCGTGGGATGACGATATGAGGTGGTCTTCGTAGGCCTAGAGGATCTGATGAAGGGCCCAGTGAACGCCGATCAGCCTAGTCCAGATCCTCGCTGAGGATGGCCATCTCGAACAGGAATGAACCGTCCTCGTCCTCGTCCTCATAGACCACGCCGATGAACTCCTCGCCGATATAGACCTCGGCGGAGTCCTTCTGCTTGGGGCGGGGCTTCAGCGAGATGGCGTCGTTGCCAAAGGTTCGCTTCAGGTGGGTCTCGATGCGTTTAGTGTCGGTATCTTTCACGAGATCCGTCCTTCAGAGGGGCTGGTTACAGAGTCGTGCGCCGAGAGCAAGATGACATAAGGCGGAATCGCCTCATGTCTGAATCTTGCTCTAAATTCAGAATGTAGAGCCGGATTCAGAGTTCGCAAGCGAACTCATCCGGCTCTAGGCGCCGGGGGCGGACCCTAAAGGCTTTCAGCCTGTGCGCAATGGGGATTGGCCGCTTGATCGACGTCAGATGACGTAGTCGTAGACCACGTCGGCCAGGGTGTGATCCATGGTCCGCGCCGGCTCTTCGCAGGTTGGGCAGTTGACCAGACGGGCGGGAACCCCCGCCGCCGTGCAATGCGCGGGCACGGGCTTGAGCACCACAGAACCAGAGGCGACCTTGGCGTATTCGCCGATCGTGATATTGCCCAACACCTTGGCCCCGGCGCCCAGCAGCACGCCCTTGCCGATCTTGGGGTGGCGGTCGCCGCGCTCGGCCCCCGTGCCGCCCAGGGTCACCCCGTGCAGCATGGAGACGTCATCGCCCACCACGGCGGTCTCGCCGATGACGATGCCCGTGCCGTGGTCGAGGAATATGCCCACGCCGATCTTGGCCGCCGGATGGATGTCCACCTGGAAGATTTCCGACATGCGGCTTTGCAGATAGAGCGCCAGAGTCTGCCGGCCATTGCGCCACAGCCAGTGGGCCACGCGATAGGTTTGCAGCGCTTGGAAGCCTTTAAAGAATAGGAAGGGCTGCACATAGCTCTTGCAGGCCGGATCGCGCTCGAACACGGCCTTGAGGTCCGCTTCGGCCTGGCGCACCAGGTCCGGCTCGTCGGCGAAAGCGCCGTCGCAGAATTCGCGCGCGCTCATAGCGCTCAGCTCATGGTCGTTCAGCTTGCGCGCCAGTTGATAGGACAGGGCATCGCCCAGGCTCTCGTGCGACAGCACCACGGCATTGAGCAGGGACGCCAGGGTCGGCTCGGCGCTGGCCGCTTCTTGCGCCTGGGCGCGCAGAGCCGCCCACACGGGGGGAGCCATAGCCTGCTCGACCAGTTCCAGACGTCTGCTCATCGGTCGGCTCCCATAGCCCCGCGCCCCGAAAGACGCGCCCCTTTAACACATTTCCGGCCAATAGGCTGCGGCGACGTTATTAGCATATGGGGGACGGCGCACCGCTTGCCAGTCCCACCCGGCCTTTAATCCCCGGGCGGCGCAGCCTATAGCTGGCGCCCTTAACAGCCCGTCAAACGAGGTGCGTCCTTGCCCCCAGTTCCCCCCGCCCCCGAATTTGGCCAACCGACGCCCTTCGGACAGGTGAGCGAGGAGACGTTGGCTCTGCTGGCTAGCCGCCGCTCTGCCACGCCCCAGGCCCTGACCGCGCCCGCGCCCACCGGCCAAGCCCTGCGCGACCTGTTGCGCCTGGCCGCCCGCACGCCCGACCACGGCAAGCTGTTCCCCTGGCGTTTCATCGTACTAGAGGGCGAGGCCAAGGGCGAACTGGCCGCCCGGCTGGAAGGTCTGGCCAAGGAACAACCCGATCCGGTCAAGGCGACGAACACCTTGGTCAAGCTGAAGACCCCGCCCCTGTGCATCGCCGTCGTGTCCCGTGTGGACCAGACGGCGAGCATTCCCGTTTGGGAGCAGGAGCTATCGGCCGGCGCCTGTTGCATGACGCTGGTGCTGGCGGCCACCGCCATGGGCTTCGGCGCCAACTGGATCACCGACTGGTACGCCTTTGACCCCCGAGCCCTGTCCCTGTTGGGCCTGCACCCCGGCGAACGCATTGCGGGCTATGTGCTGATCGGCACACCTACGGAAGCGCCGCTGGAGCGGGCGCGGCCGGATGTGGATGCGATCACGACGGTGTGGAGGCCTTAACTGCGCTCACCCTGGCAGCTGGAGCCGCAGCGGCGATCAACAGCCTGCGTTACCGATACCCAATTTCGCTACAGGTCTCGCCAGAGTGGAACTCCGTGCTGACCGAATATAGGTAGTTGGCTATCTTGCAAAGTCCACGGTACGAGTCGTGGCACTGCGTCGACCCCCCATAAGTCACCTCACAAGCCCCTTCATCGCTGTTGTCGGCCAGTTGCAGGCGCGACATGGGCGCAGCGCTCTCTGCGCCGGTCCGGCTCAACGGACTCGCGTCGGCTGCGCGGTCCCACCCGCGCGCGGAACCGGCGTCAGAGGCAGCAACCACCGGCGTCAGGCCGAACAGCGCCAAAGACGCAAGTATCGCGATTGGTTTCATTGTCAGTCCCCCCTATTGACCCAGATATTCGTAAACCTCGGCTGAGATATCCACGCTTGTCAAGCGACGGCCGCAGCGTCTGAGCTGCCCTTACCGGCTTATGAACCATCCGACGGTATGAACCGGCAAAGCAAAACGGCCGCCGGATTGCTCCGACGACCGCTTGGTTTTCTTAATGTAGCGCAGACTACGCGATGATCTTAGCCACCACGCCGGCGCCGACGGTCCGTCCGCCTTCGCGGATGGCGAAGCGCAGCTTTTCTTCCATGGCGATCGGGGTGATCAG
>JBEHYN010000075.1:0-5905 GCA_048498155.1 Pseudomonadota bacterium
CCCTCCGCCCCGGCGGAGACGGCGCCGCCGCCGCCGCCGCAACAGTCCGCGCCGCCGCCTCTGGCCGGCGGCCCGCCCGTTACGCAACATGCCCCCGCGCCCACGGTGGTCACCATGGCGCCCATTGCCAACCCGGAAGATCTGTCCCCCGCCGAACGTCGGCGCATCTATGGGCGCCATGGCGGCGCCCATCATGCCTGGCGGATCGGTCACGGCCCAGTCGCCGCTCCGGCGCCCGCGCCCGTTCACGCCGCCGCCGCCCCGCCGGTGGCCAAACCGGTCCCCGCCGCGCCGCCGACCAAGCTGGTCCAACTTCAGGCTGCGGTCGGCCAAGCGGTCGTCCAGGGCTCAAATCTGGCGGTGTCCCCGGATATCGCCCAAGGCAAGCCCGGCGGCGTCGCCCTGACCCTGCCGGCCAATCTGTGGGATGTGCTGCGAGCCCAAGCCGAAAAGTTCGGCTTCAAGCGCGCTGCTCGCCACGCCGACGTGTCCGCCACCCTTTCCGGCGATGGTTACGCGGTGACGCCGAACGGCTCGCAAAGCCAGGCCTTGAAGGCCGGTCAGGCCGCCCGGTTCGCTTGGCAGGTCACCCCCGGCCAGAAGGCGAGCGGTCCGCTGCGCGCCGAGGTTTCCGCCGAGCTGAAGGGTCAGGGCGCGTCCAAGCTGTTGTCCCTGGCCACCTTGCAATCGGCCGTGGCCCAGGTCACCGCCCAAGCCCAAGCGGCCCAGAATGGCCTGCACCTGCCTTCTCTGTCGGAGTTCTTCGCCAAGCTTTTTGGGCACAAGTCCGATACGGCCGCCGCCCCGGCGCCTGCGGCCGCGACGACCCCGGCCGCGGCGCCCGCTCCGGCGGATGCTTCGCAATCGCCGCTGCATGATCGCACCTTGCCCATCATCGGCCACGTCACCGTGCGCGCCCAGATCGCCGCCTTCCTGGCTTTCCTGGCGGTGCTGATCCTGCTGCTCATTCAGCGCAACATGGCTGAACAGCGTCGGGCGGCCGAACGGCGGCGCTTCCGCACCATGAACACGGCCTACCAGCCCATGGAAATGGAGCCGACCGTGCATCACGAGCCGATGATGATCCACGAGCCCATCATGAGCCACGAGCCTGAGGTCGCGCACCACGAGCCGGAAGTCGCTCACCACGAGCCGGACGTGGTCCACGAACACAGCGTGGATCACGATCACGATCACGATCACGGGCACGATCACGATCACGATCACGATCACGGGCACGGGCACGGGCACGGGCACGAACACAAGCCTGAGCCCGAACCGGTTCACTAAGGCCAAACCCGCCGAACCCACGCAGCGCCCTCGGGGACAATGTCCTCGGGGGCGTCTCGCTGTTTAGGCGTCGGCGCCGCCGAAGCGGACGGCCCACTCTTCGGTCTGGGCGTCCTCGATCTTGCGGAACAGCACCTCAGGCGCGCGCACCGGACGGCCGGGCTGGAGGCGCGATAGCTCCAGGGCTGCGTGCAGCCCCGGCCAGTCGCCGGGATAGGGCTCGCCGACCGCCTCGGCGATCTTGCCGGCGGTGAACGGAAGGATCGGACCGCAAACCCGGGCGAACAGGGCCACCAGGTTCAGGCCGGTGCGCACGATCATGGCCGCGCGCGCCGGATCGGTCTTGATGGCGGTCCAGGGCGCGGCTTCCTGCAGATATTGATTACCCACGACCCACAGCTCGCGCAGGGCCTGAGCAGATTTGCGCACCTCGATGGATTCCATCTGCTGGGTCAGCTCGCCCAGCTTCTGGGACACCTCGGCATAGAGCTTAAGCTCCAGCTCCCCGGGCTCGCCGCCGGCGGGGACCACGCCCTCGAACCGGGTCTCGCAGAACTTCAGGATGCGGTTGACGAAGTTGCCGAGCACATCGGCCAGGTCGCGATTGGCCGCCGACTGGAACTGCTCCCAGGTGAAGGCTGTGTCCGAACTCTCCGGCGTATTGGCCGTCAGATACCAGCGCCAGTAATCCGGCGGCAGCAGCTCCAGCGCCTGGTCCATGAACACGCCGCGCCCTTGCGAGGTGGAGAACTTGCCGCCGTACCAGTTCAGCCAGTTGAAGGCCTTCAGGGTATCGACCATCTTCCACGGCTCGCCCGAGCCGATGAGGGTGGCGGGGAAGCTGACGGTGTGGAACGCCACATTGTCCTTGCCCATGAACTCCACATAGCGGACCTCGTCGGCCCCCTCATCTGTGCGCCACCAACGGCGCCAGTCGCGCGCCTCGCCCTCTTGCGCCGCATCGGCCCATTCCTGGGTCGCGGCGATATATTCGATGGGGGCGTCGAACCAGACGTAGAACACCTTGTCCTCAAAGCCCGGACGCGGCAGCCCGCCGCGCATCACCGGCACGCCCCAGGCCAGATCGCGCGTGATGCCCCGGTCGATCAGGCCCTCTTCCAGGTGCTTGTAAGCGATGGAGCGCGGCAGGAGCGGCCAGTCGGCCTTGCTGTCGATCCAGGCGCGGATCGGCCCTTCGAGCTTGGTCTGCAGCAGATAGAGGTGGCGCGTGTCGCGCACCTCGATGTTGCGAGTGCCTGAGATGGCCGAATAGGGATCGATCAGATCCACCGGATCCAGCAGCCGGCCGCAGTTATCGCACTGGTCCCCACGCGCGGGGGTATAGCCGCAATGGGGGCAGGTCCCCTCCACATAGCGATCAGGCAAGAAGCGACGGTCGTCGACCGAATAGACCATACGGTCGGTGCGTTCCTCGATCAGGCCGTTGTCCTCCAGCACCTCGGCGAAGTGCTGGGTCAGGCGATGGTTCTGCGGCGAGGAGGAGCGGCCAAACCAGTCCCAGGACAGTCCGTAGGCGCGGCCGATGTCGTCCTGAAGGACGTGCTGCTCCGCGCAATAGCTCGCCACGTCCTGTCCGGCGGCGGCGGCGGCCAGTTCGGCCGGAGTGCCGTGCTCGTCGGTGGCGCAGATGTAGAGCACCTCATGACCGCGCGCGCGCTGGAACCGGGCATAGACGTCCGCCGGCAACATAGAGCCCGCCAGGTTGCCCAGGTGCTTGATGCCGTTAATGTACGGCAAGGCGGAGGTGATCAGGTAACGGGCCATGGCGGCTTTCGGCAAATGAGGCTGGCCATATAAGCCGCCGCGACGAGAATCTGAAGGACCAAGCGGCGGCGCGGCATAAGCGATCGGCGATTTGACGTGTTCAGGCCGCACGCCCAGCCCGATGAACCGAGCGGGCAGGCCGCGCAGGAAGGCCGAACGGTTCAGCAACCGCACGAACAAGGGCGCTTTCAGGCTCGACGCGGCCAAGACCGGCTCCAGCACCTGGCGGTGAACGAACACTTGAAACGCCTGGGTCGCCTGGGTCGGGAACAGCCTGCGCCGACGCACGCCGTCCAGCGCCGGGTCCAGGCCGCCGGTCTTGAACTTGGCGGCGAGGATGTTGGCCGCAGCCACCGCGTCCTGGATGGCCATGTTGATGCCCACCCCGCCCACCGGCGACATGGCGTGGGCGCTGTCGCCGATGCACAGCAGGCCGGGGCGCGACCATTGCTCCAGGCGGTCGACGGTCACGCTCAACAGCTTGACCTCGTTCCAACTGGTCAGGTCATCGATATGGTCCGCCAAGCGCGGCGCGCCGGCGACCACATCGCGCTTGAACCCCTCCAGCGACCCCGCCTTGATCGCGTCAGCCTCGCCCTTGCGGATGACGTAGGCGCATTGCCAGTAGTCGCCTCGGTCGATGGTGACCATGAAGCGTCCCGGATCGATGCGCCCCAGGGTCTGGTCGAAGTCGGCGGGGTCGCGGCCGATACGGAACCACAGCACATCGATGGGGGCGCCAAGGTCCTTCACCTGAAGACCGGAGGCCTGGCGCATGTCCGAGGTGCGCCCATCGGCGCCTACCACCAGATCGGCGCGGATCTCCAAGTCCCCGTCCGCGCCCTGCGCCTTCACCCCCACGATCCGATCATGCTCGACAATGAGCGATTGACCGGTGGTGGACATCATCAGGCGGAAGCTGGGCAAGGCGGCGGCGTGTTCGGCCAGGAAGTTGAGGAACTCCCACTGCGGCATGAAGGCGATGAAGCGGCTGCGGCCGGGCAGCCGGGTGAAGTCGGCGGCGTGGTAGGTGTGCTCGCCGAATTGGATGTCGATCTTGGACAGCTTGTGGTGCGGCCGCTGCAGGAAGGCGTCCAGCAAGCCCAGCTCGTCCAGCACATTGAGGGTGGAGGGGTGGACCGTATCGCCGCGAAAGTCGCGCAGGAAGTCCGCGTGCTTCTCCAGCACCACCACCTGCACCCCGGCCCGGGCGAGCAGATAGCCGAGCATCATGCCGGCCGGCCCGCCGCCGACGATGCAGCATGAGGTCTGGATGACGGTCGTGGGCGCGGTCAAGTCATGGCCTCCTTGGCGTCACCTGCGATACTGGAGCCTGCGACTCAGGAAGGCTAGGTCTGTTCATGCCCGGACAAGCAGGCCCAAACGACGCGGCGGCGGCTTGGCGGGGGCGCGCCTTGCGCCTGCAGGCGGCGGTCGGCGCCCTGGCCGCGCCCGTTGGCCCCATCCTGGCGGAGGCGCTGAGCGCCCTGGCCAAGGGCGAGCATGTCCAGGCGGCTGACCAAGCCCGCGCTGCCCTGGCGCTGGACCCGCGCTGCGGTCCCGCCTGGCGGATCGCGGCCCTGGCGTTGGAGGGGCAAGGCGAACTGGTCCAGGCGTTGGAAGCCCACCAGCAGACCTTGGCCTTGGAAGGCGAGTCTGCGGACCTGCTGGAAGACCTCGGCCGGTTGTCTCTGGACCTGGGCATGGCTGACGTGGCGGCTCAGCTGTTCGCCCGGGCGCTCGCCGCCGACCCCGCCTCCCCTCACCTGACCGCCCAGCTGGCCCGGGCCCTGGCCGGGGGGCATGACTATGGCCAGGCGATCGAGGTGTTGCGCGGCGCCATAGCGGCGGACGTGGACAACGCCTTCCTGTGGAACGCCCTGGGGGCGGTGCTGTTGCAACAGGGGGATGCGGCCAACGCCCTGACCTTCTTTGAACAGGCCCTGTCCCTGGCGCCGGAGCTGATCGAGCCCCTGTACAACCGGGCCAACGCCAAGCTGGATCTGGACGATCTGGCCGGCGCCCTGGCCGACTGCGACGCCGCCTTGCCGCGCGCCGCCCCGCAGCAGACCGCGCCGATCCGCTTCGTGCGCGCCCTGACCCGCCTGACGCAGGGCGACCTCGTGGGTGGGTGGGCGGACTATGAGGCGCGGCTGGAGCCCGACTTCGCCAAGGCGCCGATCTTCCGCATGCCCGGCCAGCTCTGGAGTCCAGACGACGCCTTGGCCGACAAGCGCCTGTTGATCGTGGGGGAACAGGGGCTGGGCGATGAGATCATGTTCGCCGGCATGATCCCCGACGTGATCAAGGCCTTGGGCCCCGGCGGGCGACTGACCCTGGCGGTGGAGCCGCGTCTGGTCGCCCTGTTCGGGCGGTCCTTTCCGCAGGCCCTCGTGAGCGCCCACGCCACGGGCAAGGCCGACGGCCGACCCCTGCGAACCGCGCCCGGTGCGGACAGCGAGATCGACCTGTGGGCGCCCATGGCCAGCCTGGCCCGGCGCTTTCGCCCCGATCTGGCGAGCTTCGCGGCGCCGGGCGGCTATCTGAATCCCGACCCTGCCTGGCTCGCCCATTGGCGCGCAGTGCTTGGCCGGGACGACCCTCGGCCCAAGGTCGGGCTGGTGTGGAAAAGCCTGCAGACCGGCGGGGACCGGCGCAAGCAGTACGCCCCGTTTGAGGCCTGGGCCCCGGTGCTGCGGACGCCCGGCGTGCGCTTCGTCAATCTGCAGTACGGCGACTGCGAGGCTGAACTGGCCCAGGCCCGCGCCCTGGGGGTGGATATCTGGACCGCGCCGGACCTGAACCTGACCCGGGACATCGACGGGGCGGC
>JBEHYN010000076.1:0-5664 GCA_048498155.1 Pseudomonadota bacterium
CAGCCAGACGCCCGCCCTAAGCGTCACACCAGGCCCATATCCATCAAGACCAGGGCGTCGGGCAGCGACTATCGCAAAGCTCCCGCCAGCGTGGGAGCACGCGCTTGCGCCGCGCTCACCTCACTCTTTGGAAACCCTCGCCAAAACTACGTCACAGGCGTAGTGTCACGGCTATGCCCAAAACCTTAAGTGAAGCCGCGCGGCGCGCGCTGGCGCAGACCGATTGGCAAAAGCTCGACGCCATGAGCGACGAGGCCATCGCCCGGCAGATTGCCGCTAACCCCGACGCGGCGCCCGACATGGCGCCCGAGGTCGATGTGCGGGCTATTCGGCGAGCGGCGGGCATGACCCAGACCCAGTTCGCCGCCGCCTATGAATTCAGCGTGCGGACAATCCAGGAATGGGAAAGAGGAGCTAAGAAGCCCAGCGGCCCGGCCCGCACCCTGCTGCGCGCGATCAAGGGCGACCCCGAGGGCCTGCGGAGGGCCTTAGCGGCGGCGTGAGGCTTTGGCAAAGCGGCCGGCCCACCCCACCAACCCGTCATCCTCCGGCCGCCGGAACGGCGGACGGGGGGACCCAAGCTCGCGTAGTGCGCGCGATCAAGGGGGCTCCTCCATAACGCGCACACCGGGGGAGCTCGCCTCAGTGGACGCCTCCGTTCTGCCGGTGCAAGCTGCACGTCAAGACGGCTGGATATGCTGCTATGTACTTCGGATGAGTCTGATCAGGTCAAAGAAGCGTGTTGCTGACCACGGGGAGGTGTTTACGCCTCGGTGGCTGGTCGAAAATATGCTCGACCTCGTCAAGGGCGAGACCGAGCGCATTGACTCGCGCTTTCTCGAGCCTGCGTGCGGGAGCGGCAATTTTCTAGTCCCGGTTCTTCAGCGCAAGCTGGCCGCCGTCGAGGCGAAGTACGGCAAGTCCGATTTCGAGCGCACGCACTATGCGCTGCTCGCCCTGATGTGCATCTACGGAGTTGAGCTTCTTAAAGATAACATCGCCGAGTGCCGGGCGAACCTGCTCGAAATTTTCGCCGACTATCTCAATTTGGATGACGCGCACGACCTTTACCGGGCCGCATTCTACGTACTGTCGCAGAACCTCGTGCACGGTGACGCACTGACGATGCGCGCCCGCAATGGCCAACCGATTACCTTTGCCGAGTGGGGCTATCTCGGCAGGGGTAAGTTTCAGCGGCGTGACTTCCGGCTCGACGTTCTGACGGGGTCGTCCGCGTTTAGCGCTGAGGGTTCGCTCTTCGCCCATCTGGGGAGACATGAGCTGTTCACGCCGATCAAGACCTTCCCGGCAATGACAGTAAAGGACTTGGCTGATGCCTGCTGAGGCCCAAGCTGCCTTCGATCTGCGCGGTCGCAACCCGGACGTACTGACGTGCATCGCGAACCTCTCGAACGATGAGGTGTTCACGCCTCCGGAGTTTGCGAACCGGATGCTGGATACGCTGGCCGAAGCGTGGGCGGCTGGCCATGAGTTCATTGAGGAGCAGATCTTCAACTGGACCTATACGGATGAGCAGCGCGCCAAGGAGGCGTTCGCGGGCCAAAACTCAGGCAAGTGGAACCCATACGGCGCACTGCCGCAGATGCGTCTGCTCACTTACCAGATGCCTGACGAGCTTGTGGCCATCGCCAGCGCTGGCGAGTTCGATGAGTTCGACCTCAATGCTTTCTTCGAGGCAAAGGGGACTGGCGAGACCGCGCAGTTCACTCACAAGAGCGACGTGCAGAAGTGGCTGGATATCATTCGGGGCGCATATGCGCCCAAGTCGGTCGAGCACCTCAAGACCGGCACGAAGCCCCCGTTCCCATATTCTGACGTGCGATTGTTGCCATACCTGCAGCACTCATTTTGGTTCCTGCCCAACGTCGCCGCCTGCCATGCGATGGCGAACCTGCTGGCGGAAAGGCACAGCACCTTTTGGCATGACTATGAGGTCATCGTGGCGGCAGGCGCTACGGCGGGGATCGGCCTTGAGGCGTTGCCTCCGGTGCGCAAGGCTATTGGCAGCGGTTTTGACAGCAAGACCATCACGCTCTCATGTGGAAAGCTGACAACCGGCGTCACCGTTCCGCAGTGGTCATCCATCTTGATGCTGCGCAATTTGAAGTCGCCTGAGTCCTATTTTCAGGCGGCATTCCGCGTGCAGTCGCCGTGGTCCATCAAGAACCCGAATGGTGACAATCCGAACGAGGAGGAAATCCTTAAGCCCGTTTGCTACGTGTTCGACTTCGCTCCCACGCGCGCGCTCCGCCAGCTTTCCGAATACGGGATCGGACTGTCCCCCAACGAGTCGAATCCGGAAAACGCCGTAAAGGACCTCGTGTCGTTCCTTCCAGTGCTGGCCTACGACGGCGCCAACATGATGCAGATCGATGCAGGCGGCATTCTCGACATGGCGATGGCGGGCACATCTGCGACACTTCTGGCGCGCAAATGGGAGAGCGCGCTGCTGGTGAACGTCGATAACGATACGCTGCGCCGAATCCTGGACAACCCCGAGGCGATGGCCGCTGTGGAGCGCATCGAGGGATGGCGGGCGCTGGGCGACAACGTCATCGAGACGATCATCAACAAGAGCGAGAAGGTCAAGGATCTCAAGAATACAGCCAAGGAACAGGAGCTGAACGAAAAACAGAAAAAGCAGCTCACCGACGAGGAGAAGGAATACAAGTCCAAGCGCAAGCTCGTTCAGGAGAAGCTGATCAAGTTTGCCACGCGCATTCCCGCCTTCATGTACCTGACGGACTTTCGCGAGAACACACTGCAGGACGTGATCACAAAGCTGGAGCCGGACTTGTTCCTAGCCGTCACAGGCCTGACGGTGAAGGACTTCCACTTGCTCGTGCGCCTAAGGGTGTTCAACACAGAGAAGATGAACCAGGCGGTATTCGCGTTCCGCCGCTACGAGGATGCCTCGCTGCAATACACAGGCATCGAGAGCCACAAGGGGCTGACGCGTTATGGGCTCTACGACACAGTGGTGGCGAAGGATCAATACTGGGAGGCCTAGGCTTTGCGCTTCCGCGCAAAGCGATTGCGCTACGGAGCACAAGGTTCCTGCAACGCCCTGCCCACTACCCAACGCACACCCCGCCGTCGATCTCATGGAGGCTGATCTTCCGCCTGACCAGGCCGGTCAAGGGCGCGCGAGGCGCGCCGCGCAGCGGCCGCAGGCCCTTGACGGGCCGGGTCAGACGGAAAAACAAAGGCTGACAAGAGATCGACGGCGCTTTCTGACGGGGGCTCATAACCCACCCAGTCATCCTCGGGATGGGCCCCCGGGCTCGGCCTATGGCCGACCCGAGGATAAACTCCGCCCAGGCCCGAGGACTCAGCTGCGAAAACCTCAACGCGCGATAAGGCGCCCCGCTTTCAGGTCGCGCCGGCTGGATCCCCGGACAATCGCTTCGCGATTTCCGAGGATCACGGGATTTTTTGATCTTGGTGTTCTTGGTGTTCTTGGTGGTTCAAATTCTTTAGGCCGCTCGACGCGGGCTACGCACCCCCTCTGTCCCATGTCCGGCGGAGTCAGGCGACGTCCCTCAGCAACTCGGTCACGAGCGAGGGCTTCTTCGCGATCATGGCCAGCAGCACCTGGGCGGGGCCGGAAGGATGCCGGCGGCCATGTTCCCAGTTGAGCAGCGTGCCCTTGGCGACGCCGATGCTGCGCGCGAACGCGCTTTGCGACAGGCCGGTGCGCGCCCGGATCGCCGCGACATCGACAGCGGGGACATCTATCTGGTGGACAACGGCGCCCGTCTTCTCGCCACGAGCGAAAGCCAGCGCTTCGTTCAGCCCTTCCACCAGGCTCTCATAAACTTCGCTCATACATGGCCTCCATAGGCTGCGAGCAACGCCTTGCTCAAAGCGACCGCCGCCGCTTGTTCGGCCTTGGTCAGATTACCCTTTTCGTTCTTGGCGAACACCGTCACCAAAAACAGAGGCATCGCCTCCAAAAACATAAAGCGTGCGATAGCCGCCGCTCTTGCCGCCGCCCTCGCGGGCGATGCGGACCTTGCGCAGGCCCCCACCCAGCGAAACGCCCGCTTCAGGGTTGGCCGCCAGAAACGTGACGATCCCCATGCGTTCGTCGTCGGTCAGGATCGCCCTGGCGCGCTTAAGAAACGACTCCAGCTCAACGACGGTTTGCAGGGCCTACATCCTCAAAAGTTTATGCGCCATTGGCCTATAGGTCAATGACGCATAGACGTGATACTCGGGTTGACGCCGCCATCCCCAGGGAAGCTTGACAACTCACTTTTCATTGTTCACTATTTGTTCTTAAATGTCCACCACCACCCAAGCCCCTCCCCAAACCGCAACGGTCGCCGCTCCGACGAGCGCCGCGGTCGGGGACATGGCGCGCACCTTGCTCGAGCGTCAGCTGTGGATGCTGGGCCAGTTGGCCGAGGGCGGGCTGGAGATCGCTCGGGCCATTGAGCGCGAGGCGACGCAGGCGGGATCGCCCGAATCCGCGCCACACAGCGTCGGCGCCCACATCCCCATGGCCTATGCCCGCGTGTCGCGTGCTGTGCGCATGACCATCCTGCTGCAATCCAAGCTGATCGCCGATCTGCAAACCCTTGAGGCCAAGGCGGCGCATGAGGCCGCGCAGGCCAAGTTGGCCCGACCGGTCTTGGAGCGGGTCCAGAAGGCGCGCATCGAGCGGATCGTCGGCCGTATCGCCGGGGCCGATGGCGCGGACGAGGACGAGGTCGAACGGCTGGCCGAAGAAACCGCCGAATGGCTCGACCAGGACGACCTCTATGGGGATATCCTGACGCGCCCGGTCAGCGAGATCATCGCCCTCATCTGCAAAGACCTGGGCCTGACGCCCGACTGGCCCCAGTTGGCCGAAGAAGCCTGGGCGAAAGCCGAGATTGAGAGCGGCGCGGCCGCAGGGCCCTTGGCGGGGTTGATGGCGAAGACCACGCCTGCGCGCCCACCGCCGACTGCCAATGATGGGGTCCGGTTGATGCCCCACGCCGCTTCTCCCTGATGGCGTCAGCCGGCAGCTACATTATTGAACCACCAAGCTCACCAAGAACACCAAGAGGGCAGCGCTGTCTGCGGGCCGCAGGATCGCGAAGCGAGCAATGGCTTGATCGCGCAATTGCGCGATCCTTGGTGTTCTTGGTGTGCTTGGTGGTTCAGTTTTTCACGGCGATGGCGCCGGTTGCAGGACTCGAACCCGCGACCTTCGCTTTACAAAAGCGCTGCTCTACCAACTGAGCTAAACCGGCATCACCATCAAGGCCGTCGGTATAACGGCGCCGGGCGGGCGCGCAAAGGGCTGTGAGGGCTCACCCAACCGCAAACCTGTCGGCCAACGCTGCCGCCATCGCCGCCATCACCGCCTCCCACTCGCCGAACCGCTCCGCGGTAAACACCCGCGATCCCGCGAACCAGGGATAGGTCGGCGCGCCGAGGCGGGGCCAGGCGGCGGGGGGCAGGCTGAGCCACAGGGGCGCGCCGCAGGCGCCGGCTAGGTTGGCCGAGGCGTTGCCCACGCCCAGCACCAGGTCTGTCGCCGCGCTCAGCGCCGCCGCCCCGTCGATGTCCCGGGTCAGGTTCAGGTCCGGCGCGGTCCAGATATCCACCCCCAGGGCGCGGGCCTGGGCCAGTTCAGCCTCGCAGTCGCCG
>JBEHYN010000077.1:0-5394 GCA_048498155.1 Pseudomonadota bacterium
GCCATCCCAGACTGAGAACTGCGGATCGGCATCGCTCAACTCCCTTGCGCGTCAAGCAAAAGGGAATCACGAACCGCTACTTTTGCAAAGCTCCCAGACGCCTGACACCACAACGCCTCACCGGCTTGTCAGGGCTTGGGCCGAGACCTATGAAGACGCTGATCGGGCGAGATCGGAAAAAGGCTGTAACAAATGGGCGTCGATATCAGCACCCTGGATTTTCTCTTGAGATTCCGGGGCAAGATCAAAGGCAAGACGCTACAGCTCGGCCGGCAGGGGTGGCACATCGGTCGGGAGCCGCACGACCCGCACCGGCATCGCGCGGAAACGGTCATCCGCAAGTATGACCCCTATGCGCCTTTCGAAATCCTGTCTGGCAACAATGGGTTCACCGAGTCATTGTTCCGCTATCTCGGCAGCGAGACTGTCACGGCCATGGACGCCTCGCCGTTCGAGGGCGCCGAGATCGTCCACGATCTGAACTATCCGGTCCCTGCGGACCTAGTCGGACAGTTCGACACCATCTTTGACGGCGGCACCATAGAGCACGTGTTCAACACCCTGATGGCGTTCGAGAACGCCAAGCAGATGCTGAAGGTCGGCGGGCTGTTCATCTCGGTCAATGGGGCCAATAACCAACTCGGGCACGGCTTTTATCAGTTCAGCCCGGACTTCATGTGGCGGATGTTCTCCCAGGAGGCCGGCTTCGAGGTCCAGCTGATGACCTTGGTCGTGCAGAGCGACACGCCCGAACCGGCTGAAGCGCAGGACCCGGCCAAGGTGGGACACCGCATCGAGATATGCACCACGCCGGGGCCGACCTACATCATGGTGGCCGCCCGAAAGACGGCCCAGGTCAGGCCGGGGTTCATCGCCCAGCAGACCGACTACCGCCTAGCCTGGGATGAGGCCGCCGGCGCCTGAGGCGGATCCTGCGGTTGGCCGCGTCAGGGCGCCAGCAAGCCTTCATCCTGCGCCATCATCATTGCGCGTATATCCCACCACATGCCGGCGTAGTGGACGATGAAGCTGTCGGGGCGGCGGTATTCCCAATAGGTGTTGAACGCCACATGGTCCTGGATCACGCCCTCGCCGATCAGGCCGTACTGCTCCAGCGCCTCGATGAAGTGGGCCTGATCTCCGCCGCTGGCCCAGACGCCGTCCTTGTCTTCCAGGCCCATGATGTGCACCATCAAATGATGCAGCACCGCTTCGTTTTGCGGCATCCTGCGAAAACCCATCACCCCCGAATTGAATTTCCAATGCCCCGCGTCATTGGCCAGCAGCAGATCGCGCCCTTCCATCAGGGGTTCCAGCCTGCGCTCCATGTCGCCGAACAGCACGTCGGCGTCTAGCCACACCACCCATTCGTGATGCTCCATATAGGCGCGCAGCAGCCACGGTTTGAACCAGTTGCCGCTGGCCTGCATGCCGACTTCGGCGGGAATGTCGCGGTGGACATACAGGGTGTAGCCATGCCGCTCGCAGTAGCGCCGGAAGTTGGCTTCCGCGATGCGGGCGAAGCGTCCGGCATTGGGCGTGTAGAGCGTGACCAGCGCGATGGGGCGGCCGGGGTTGTAGCAACTGCGTTCCGCCGGCTCGGGCTCAAACGGCGTGGTAAAGGAAAACACCGGCTCGCCTGTGCTGTTGCGGCGATTGATCCGCTCGATCAACAGGTCGGTGAAGCGCGGACACACGCCAACGTCCGGCGTGTTCGGCCGTTGTGGCGGCGTATTCCGTATGCTGACGGCAAAGGTCGGTTCGCGATCCCACAGGGGATCGATGTCGAAGCATGCAGGCATCACCGGGTACACGGCGCCGATGGTGTTTTGCCAACGGCGGCTTTCCAGATCGACGAACAGGTCCCCCTCGCTGGGCAGGCCGAGGTAGGGCCGGCATCTCTGCGACAGCGCCAGCAAGGTGCGCCGAACCTCGCCCGTGTTGCGCCAGATCTGAACGTCCGTCTGCGGCAACGGCCGCGTATCGGTGCGCACTAGCAGCCAGTCGGCCCCCTCGACCATATGCTCCAGCGGGATCGGCTCGAGAATCGCCGCGTTCTCGCTAAGGATGAGCACTAGCCCGCCCGGCCCAGCGCGCTCGAGGGCGTTCTGCAACACTTCCAGCTTATAGAACGCCAGACTCTGCACCGACTGGGGCATGATGGAGGCGTCGACCCACTCGTGATCATAGCCCAACCGATCGGCATATTGACGATGGTTGGCCAGGCTCGCAGCGGCCGGGCGACACAGATAGCTGACGACGATCATGAGGCGACTCCCCTTTGCGCCCGATAGCCGATAGAGCCGCGCCGCGCACCTGCAAAAGGCGCCATTGGGCTGTCCTTTGGCTGCCGCGCTGTTAGGCTTGGCGGCGCATACCTCACCGCAGACCATCAATCCGGCTGGTTCATGACGCCCCCATTTGACGACAACGAGTTTCTGGCGGCGACGGGCCGGCTGATCGCGGACAAAAAGGTTGATGAAGCGCTTGCGCTTTGTGTAGCCGCGGAGCGGGAGCATCCGGATCAAATCTTTCCCCCGCTGCAGGCTGGAGTCTGCAGCTGGAACATCCAGGGGGATGCGCCTGGGGCGATCGCCGCCTTTACGAGAGCCTTGCAGCTAGAGCCGCACAACGCCTTCGCACATTCGTCCTTGGCGACTATTTATTGGTCTCAGTGGAATATAGCTGCGTCCCAGACCCACGCTCGCGCGGCTGTTCCTCACTCCACGCCGGTCCAACAAGTTCAGCTTCTTTGCAGGATCGTCAACGATTTCCGCGGCGGGCTGGACATAGCGACCCACGCGTTGGGAAATTCCCCGAATGACCCTGAATTGCTCAGGTGGGCTGGCAACTGCGCCTATGCCCTCGGTGAGTTCGTCTATGCCGAATGCCTGTTTGAGCAAGCGTTATATCTTAGACCTGACAGCACCATGTGCTTGAATGCCCTGGCCGACATCCAGCGGCTTTCAGGCCATCATGATGCGGGATGGCGAACCGTGTGTCGGCTGGATAGCCTCACCTTTTTCGCCCAACACCATCCGACTATCGATTCGGTGCCCAGCAAACGCTGGCGAGGACAAGACCCACGGGACAAGCGAATCCTCGTCCAAAATTTGGGCAGCGGACTTGGCGACAATATCATGATGGCCCGCTACGTCAGGGCGCTGGCCGATCTCGGGGCGCGTGTGATCTATGCCTGCCAACCGGCGCTCTTGGCCCTTTACGCCGATCTTCCCGGCGCCGAGCGTGTGGTCGACCATTGGTGTTTCGGTGAACCGGACTCCTTCGACTACTGGATTTTCGACTATCAGTTGCCGCGCTGGATGGGTGCCGCCGAGGGCCGCATCCCGACGTTTTCCCAAGGCTATCTGGCTTGCGCTCCCGAGGTCGTGGACGCTTGGGCGCCTCCATTTGCGCCGTTCAATGGCCAGCTAAAGGTGGGGCTATGCTGGTTTGGTAATCCGTCTGTAAATTGGGGAAATTCTAGGTTTCCGCCGGCGGAATTGGTCGAACTCCTGCCGCGAAATTCCAACATCGCCTATCTGCTCGCCAACAAACACCAAGCAAATAGCACCTTTTCGAACTATACTTGGATTTCTGATTTATCAGGACAATTCAACGACTTTTCAGCCTTGGCGGGCTTTATGGCGAACTGTGATGTGATCGTATCGGTGGATTCAGCGCCGCTGCATCTCGCCGCGGCGCTCGGCCGGCCGGTGTTCGCCCTGATACCCTCGGCGCCCGAATGGCGTTGGGGCTTAAATGGGGACACCGCGCCCTGGTACCCGAACGTGAAGCTTTTCCGCCAGCCCGAGCCGGGGGACTGGACGTCGGTGATCCGGGCGGTTGGAGAGGCGATAACGGCGCTGGCGGGGTAAGCGAGCTCTGCCGGCCGGCTTAGATCGCCGGCCGGATTGAAAAGCAGAAATTCGCCACGAGCTCTCGATGGCGCGCAGGTACGGCGATCATGGCGTCTTCGATCACAACGACATGGTAGGCCTTGCGGGCGGCAATGGCGGCGAAGATGTCTTCGAGCGGAGGCCATTTCTGATATTTGAACGGCGGAGGCGGCGGTGCCACAAAGGCCCGCGCGTCATCGATCAGAATGCAGTGATCGTGCGGCGAGCTCATCACCGCCTCGAGTTCCGCGAGCAGGGGGCAGTTGTCTTCCGGCGCGAAGAACCCGGCGCCGGCATGGGCGTCCAGCCAGCATAGCGCAGGGCCATCGAGGCGCCCAAGGACATTGGTCAGCTGAGCGGCGGAATCCCCTTCCACGTATTGAACATTCGTCAGACCGGCGTGTCTCTGCCGTGCTTGAGACAGGTAGTTTGCGTCGATTTCAATCGTGAACACCTGGAGGAAATTGGCCGAAGCCCAGGCAATCGAGTTGCCCAGATAGGTGCCCGTTTCGATGAACGCCTCCAGATTGCCGGCGACCCGCAACTGAAGGGCAAGAGTCGCAAGAGGCCCAGTGTGTATCGCGCCCATAAGGTCGGCATCCTGAGTGAAACGGCAGGGAAATAATCAACGCAGACGGGGTGGTCAGGCGAGGCTTTTACGCAGGTCTTCCCGCAGGCGTCCGACCGATTGATTGATCTTGTTCTTGTAGGCCCGCACCTTTTCGCGGTCGATCTGGCACAAGGTGTTCTCTGGATAGGTGCGGCCGAAAATATCGAACAGCATGGAGCGGAATTTTCCGGACGGCTCGGCGCCGTACAACTCCCTCTGTTCAGTATAGGCCATGGTCTGGGCGCTGGTTAGGGCGCAGAGCAGGGGATGAATGCGAGGCGAATAGACGGTCTTGTAGCGCTGGATGCGCTGGATGGTCCGATCCAGCGGCTGGTCGCCCCAAACCTCATCGCCAATGTTCAGGGTCTCGTCGACGACGGCGTTTGCCATGGGAAATGCGTCGATCAGCCAGTCGCCCAGGTGAACCGTGTTGCGGGCCATGTCGCCGTAGAGATGGACGTCCTCCTCATAGCGCGCGTACCAAGTATCGATGTGCTGCATGACCTTACGCAAGCCGGCCGTATCGATCGCTCCGCGATATTGGGTGCCGAATATCCCGATCGTGCGCGGCGCTTCGGCGACAAGTCGTTCCAACTGGTCGTTGATCATCGGACCGTAAACGGAATTACCAATACCGACGACGAGAAGGTCGAACGATTTGATGTCGATTTCGGTCCAGGGGCCGAAGAAAAAGTGCGTTACATCCGCGGTCGGAGGAAGTACGGAATTGAGCAAATGGAAGCCGAGCCGGTCGCCGAAATTACCGCAATTCAAGTAGGACAAAACTGGAGTGCACCCCTGGAATGAGACAGTGGAAATAGGGGACAGTTCTCTCGGAGAGAACGATGTCCAAGGTCCACCGAAGTTTCAGTCTTGAGTTTCGAC
>JBEHYN010000078.1:0-4704 GCA_048498155.1 Pseudomonadota bacterium
ACAGCCAGACGCCCGCCCTAAGCGTCACACCAGGCCCATATCCATCAAGACCAGGGCGTCGGGCAGCGACTATCGCAAAGCTCCCGCCAGCGTGGGAGCTGGCGCGAATCGACTGAGGGGGCGTAGGTCAAGCGCGGCGTTCCAGGCGCGCCCCCTCCACCCTTCGGGTCCCCCTCCCCCGCAAGCGGTGGAGGACGCAAAAATCCACACGCAATGGCCGTGATTGTGGGGGGGGCTAGCGAAATTCTGTCAAATCAGCGCGCTGACGATCCTTATCTTCGTCTTCGCGCGCGATGCGCCGGTTTCCACACCCGGGAGAGTCGGGTTGACGGTCAAGCTTTCTCAGGCATTAATTTTTCCGGGGCGTCCATAGCAACAGGCTGCTGAGATAAAGGTAGTCGACAACCATTAGATTTTCCGGGGGGGGAACACATGAAGTTCATGGGTAGATTTTTCGCAACGATCTTCGCCTTCGTGTTCATTGTTGCTTCCGTGTTGGCGCTGCTACTGTTCAATGTGAATGCGAATCTAGTGTCTCCAGGCCACTACAAGGCGGTGCTGGCGGACAAGAAGATCTACGACCGTTTGCCGCCTCTTGCCGCGAAGTTCTTCGTCGACTCCAGCCTGCGCGGCGGCGCCGCCCGTTCCGGCGCACCGTCCGAGGGTCCCTCCCCGGGTCAGGTCGAGCTGACCACGGCCCTGGCCGCCACCCTGCCGGCGAGCGTGCTGCAGACCGCCGGCGAGACCACCATCGACCGGCTGTTCGCCTTGCTCGACGGCAAGGCCGACACCGTGACCGCACCGCTGGGCCCGATCAAGGCGGCCGTGGCCGGCGGCGCCCCGGCGGCCTTCCATAAGGTGATCGACAGCAAGCCGAACTGCACCGCCAGGCAACTGAAAGCGCTCGACATGGCCATGATGCTGCAGTGCAAGGCGCCGGCCAAACTGGCTGTGGCCGACAATCTCGGCAAGTCCGTTGCGGACGCGGTTGGCAAGCTGCCCGACGAAGCGTCGGTCGTTTCCGCCGCCGCCGCTGCGGGCATGCAGGAGAATCTGAAGATGGCGCGTCAGGCGCGCACGGCCATGGTCTGGAGCCCGCTGGTCCCGCTGTTGGCTCTGTTGCTGATCGCCGCCGCGACCGTTCGGTCAAAAGCCTCGGCCATGCGCTGGTTGGGAACGCCGCTGTTGATCACCGGCCTGATCGGCGCCGCCGGAATCAGCGCCGCTGGTCCTCTGCTGGACAAGGCCCTAGCCGACAAGCTGTCGCCCGAGCACATGCCCACGCTCGGCCCGGACGTTCGGGCCATAGCCCTGGACGTGACCGGCGGCCTGACCCACGGCTTCATATCGAGCGTGCTGCTGCAGTCCGGCCTGATCGCCCTGCTCGGCCTGGGGCTAATCTTCGCGGCAGCAAGCGCGGCGAAGAAGTCCAAGAAGCCCCGGGGCCTGGCCGACTAATTCCCGCCGATTCCGCGGCGATTCCCCCATTTCGACTCAAAGTCCGCTCTCTCTCCCCCTTGTCGGAGGTGCTGAGCGTCTGCTTGCCCATCCGTTGCGCGGCCGCACCAGCGCCTTCAGTTTAGATCAGGGCGCTTAGTCGGTTCCGTACGCCCAATACCTGATCAGATGGTGGGAGATGGCGATGGGGGCAGGGGTCATGAAGCCGTCCAACTTGCCTTCCAGCAGGTCGCGCGCTTCCTGGCGGGTCAACCAGATCAGGGCCTCAAGCTCGGTCGTGTCGGGCGCCGCCTCGCCTTCCACCTCGGCGATCAGGCCGACCATCAGGTTGGAGGGATAGGGCCAGGGCTGGCTGGAGTGATAGCGCACGGCCGTGACAGTCAGGCCACTCTCCTCTCGCACCTCGCGGGCGCAGGCCTCTTCGATGGATTCCCCGGGCTCGACATAGCCGGCCAAGGTGGAGAATCGGCCCTGGGGCCAGGCCGCCTGGCGCCCCAGCAGGCACTGCTCGCCGCGCACCGCCAGCATGATCACGCAAGGGTTCACGCGGGGGAAGTGCTGGGCGTGGCAACTGGGGCAGACACGCCGCCAGCCGCCATCGGCGACCTGGCTGGGGTGGCCGCACGCTGAGCAAAAGCGATGATGGCGTCGCCACTCGAACAGGCTGCGGGCCGTGCCGATCAGATTGGCGTCTGCGGCGGGCAGGTGAGCGACAGTGGCCCGCAGGTCGGCAAAACGGCCATGACCCTGCAAAGGCCCTTCGGCAGGATCGGCCACGCCTTCCAGATCAATGGCCAGGACCGGCCCATCGTCCGACAGGCCCAGGAACACCACCGGTTCGTTCGAACCGGCGAGCTTGAGCGCCAAGCCCCCGTCCAGGCGGGCGGCGACGATGGCGCCGTCATCCAGCTCCTGGATCAGCGGCTGGCCGTTCCACAGCACAATGGAGACCGCGCGAGGATCGGACAGTTGGGCGGCCATCCAGGCGACGTCGCCGCGCCGGTCGCCCGCCCGGTCCAAGCGGTTGCCTGCGAAAATGTGCTGGTGGGGATCGGCGGTCATGAAAACAGTCCTAACACTCAGCTCCAGTTAGCCCATGACGCGCGTCAAATCGACAAAGCTGTCAGCCCGCCTTGCGTGCTCGGCCCAGGCGCCCGATATTGGGCGTGGAGGCTGGCGGCGGGCGTAGTCCTCGCCAACCCGGTCAGGTCCGGAAGGAAGCAGCCGTAACGAGTTTCGCTGCGGGTCGTCGTCCAGTCTCCACCGCCCTTTTTCAAAAGATCCATGCCCGCCGACCGTCCGCCCGACATCGAACAGACGGAAGACCCGCCCTGGGACGCCGGCGAGCCGGACGCCTCTGCGGCTGAAGAGCGCGACGACAAGACCTTTTCCATGTTCGCCGAAGAAGCGCCGCCTGAGCCCCCTGCGGCCAAGGCGGTGTCCGCCGCGCCGCCTGCCGCCCTGTCGGCCGACTACCAGGTGCTGGCGCGCAAATATCGTCCGCGCACCTTTGAGGACCTGATCGGCCAGGAGGCCATGGTCCGCACCCTCAAGAACGCCTTCGCTTCGGGCCGCATCGCCCACGCCTTCATGCTCACCGGGGTGCGCGGGGTGGGCAAGACCACCACCGCCCGCCTGCTGGCCCGCGCGCTGAACTACGAGAGCGACACGGTGCACCAGCCCTCGGTCGATCTGGCGGTGGAGGGCCGTCACTGCCGCGCGATCATCGACGGGCGCCACATCGACGTGCTGGAGATGGACGCGGCCAGCCGCACCAAGGTCGATGAGATGCGCGAACTGCTCGACAGCGTGCGCTATTCGCCGGTGGAGGCCCGCTACAAGGTCTATGTCATCGACGAAGTGCATATGCTGTCCACGGCGGCGTTCAACGCCCTGCTCAAGACCCTGGAAGAGCCCCCGCCGCACGCCAAGTTCATCTTCGCCACCACCGAGATCCGCAAGGTGCCGGTCACCATCCTGTCCCGCTGCCAGCGCTTCGACCTGCGCCGGGTCGAACCGGATGTGCTGGTGGCGAACCTGGAGCAGATTTGCCAGGCCGAAGGCGCCCTGGTGGACCAGGAGGGCCTGCTGCTGATCGCCCGCGCGGCGGAAGGCTCGGTGCGCGACGCCCAGTCCCTGCTCGATCAGGCCATGGTCCAGGCCGAGCGCGGCCAGACGGTCGGCGCGGCGGTGATCCGCGACATGCTGGGCCTGGCTGACCGGGCCCAGACCATCGCCCTGTTCGAACATGTCATGCGCGGCGACGCCGCCGAGGCGCTTAAGGCCTTCCGCACCCTGCACGGTTTCGGGGCCGATCCGGCGGTGGTGCTGCTGGACCTGTTGGAACACGCGCATGGCGCCTCGGTGGCCAAGGCCCTCGGGCCGGACGCCCTGATGCTGCCGTCGGACCAGGCCTCCCGCTTGGCGGCCATCGGCGCGGCGGCCTCGGCGGGCACCTTGGCGCGGCTGTGGCAGATGCTGCTGAAGGCCTATGAGGAATGCCGCCGCGCGCCCGATCCGGCGGCGGCCTGCGAAATGGCCCTGATCCGCCTGACCTACGCCGCCGACCTGCCGGGGCCGGAAGAGGCGCTTAAGGCGCTGCAGGCCGGCGAGCCTATATCCGGCGGTTCACGCCCCGCGTCCCAGCCCTCCGGCGGCGGGAGCAGCGGAGGCGGCGGCGCCACGGCCATGGCCCGCGCCCTGTCCCAGCCGCAAAGCCTGGCCGAACCGGCCACGCAGATCGTTTTGCAGTCGATGGACGACGTCATGCGGCTGATTGAGGCCAAGCGCGACGTCGCCTTGAAGTTTGATCTGGCCAAATTCGCTCGGCCCGTCTCCTTCCGGCCGGGCGCTATCGCCTTTGAGCCAGCGCCCGGCGCCCCGACCAACCTGGCCCAGCGCTTGGCGGTGCGGCTGAAGGAATGGACCGGCCAGCCCTGGCTGGTGGCCGCCGAGGGCGGCGGCGGGGGCGAGAGCCTTTATGAGCGCGAACAGCGCGAGCGTGTGGCCGCCCGCCAGGAGATCGAGGCCGACCCCTTCGTCAAATCGGTGATGCAGGCCTTTCCCGGCGCGGAGATCGTCGCTGTTCGTCAACTGGCCGCGCCGGATATGGCCAACGACGTCGGCGGGACCGGCGAGGACGAGGATTAGGCTGAATCGACATTCACCGCATCCAAAGCATGGCGGCGGCGAGGTGGATGAAGGCGAGGAAGTGGATGGCTCGTCTGTCGTAGCGCGTGGCGAAGC
>JBEHYN010000079.1:0-4424 GCA_048498155.1 Pseudomonadota bacterium
CTTCGCCACGCGCTACGACAGACGAGCCATCCACTTCCTCGCCTTCATCCACCTCGCCGCCGCCATGCTTTGGATGCGGTGAATGTCGATTCAGCCTAGTCCTTCGGCCCGTCCACTTGATAGCCTAGCGCCCTCAGTTGGGCCGGAACGCCATCGGGGCCGAGGAGATGGGCCGCGCCGACCACCACTACGACATTTCCCGCACCTGTCAGGCGCTGGTCCAGAACGCGGGTCCAGGCTGCGTTGCGCTGGGTGATCAGAATCTGGAATAGGGCGGGCGCATCACGGCGCAAAGTTAGAATGTCATGACGGTAAATTTCGGCCCCGTCGCCGCGCATCCACGCATCGACGAGGCGGGCGTATTCGTCTGGATCGGTGGCCGCCTCGCGCAGGCTGGCCTCCAAAGAGGCGACCTGAGCCCTTTGCGGCGCGTCGGCGATAATGTCGATCTGCTGCTCGGCGGTCTCGAAGGCCTTTCGGGGCGCTTGGGGCGCCGCCTGCGCCAGTTGATCTTCGACCCCATCCTGGACCGCTCCGCCGCTCTGAGCGTAGGCGAATGAAGACACGATCAGGTCGGCGTACCAAGGCTGCATATGGTTGAGCTTGGCTGGGGACAGCCGATGTTGGGCGGCGAAGGCGGATAGGCGTCGGGCGCCCTCGGGGGACATCAGGGCCGAGAGGCTCTGGCCCTCAGGCAAGGCGCCTCGGAGCTGCGCCTTGCTTGCCGCCTGCGCCTGCTCATTGGCGCCGAGCGGAATTTCGAACCACAGCTCATCGGCGTGGGCCAGGGCCTTTGCCAAGGCCGGCGGCTCCCAGTTCAGGCCTGCAGGCAGGACGTGGATCGAGCCGAACAAGGTGATCGTGCAGGTCTTGCCATGGACCACCCAAATGGAGGGCTGCGCCAGGGCCGGACGCGCGGCGCCCAGCAGACAGCAGGCGGCGAGGGCCATGATGGCGCGGCAGGCGGAGACCGGCTTGGCGCTGAACGGCATCAGGTCTGGCACGTGGCGCAAAAGAAGGTCGAGCGACCGCCCTGCACCTGGCGCGCGATGACGCCGGGGCAAGCGGGCGTGAGGCAGGGCTGATCCTCACGGCCATAACAACGGAAGCTGTGCTGGAAATAGCCCAGGGCGCCGTCAGCCCCCACATAGTCGCGCAGGGTCGATCCGCCCGCCGCTATGGCTTCCTGCAAAACATCCCGCACGATCGCCACGAGCGTCTCCAGCCGGGCCTTGGTTAGTTTGCCCGCCGGGGTGAAGGGCGAGATGCGCGCCCGGTGCAGGGCCTCGCACACATAGATATTGCCCAAGCCAGCGACGATCTTCTGGTCCAACAGCATGAGCTTGATCGCCTGGACCCGGCCGGACAGCGCCTTTTTTAGATGAGCCGCCGCAAAATCCGGCCCCAGGGGCTCGGGGCCCATGCCGCTGAACCAGGGGTGGGCGTTCAGGCCGTCGGTTCGGATCAGCTCCATAAAGCCGAACCGACGAGCGTCGCTATAGACCACCCGGCGCCCAGCGGCGGTTTCCAGCACCACATGGGCGTGCTTGCCGCCCACCGGAGCGGCATAATGGAACTGGCCTGGGCTGTGATTGTCTTCGCCCTGTTCGATTTCGAAGCGGCCGGTCATGCCCAGGTGCATCACCAGGGTCTCGCCCGTGTCCAGTCCCGCCAGCAGGTATTTGGCTCTGCGCTCCAAGGCTCCGATCCGGGCGCCGGTCAGGCGGGCGGCGAAGTCCTGCGGCAGGGGAAAGCGCAGGTCCGGCCTGCGGGCTTCCACGCGCACCAGCTGGGCGCCCTCCAGCGTCGGCTGCAGGCCCCGGCGAACAGTCTCCACTTCCGGCAGTTCGGGCATATGTCTCCATAACGCGCCTGATCGACGCCCGCCATGCTGGCCTAACGCGCTGATTTGCGCCAAACCCTTGGTCGTGCGACCAGCGAGATGGCGCGGCAGGCTCTTGCGAGGATCAGGCGATGGACGGCCCCAAGTCCACTTTCGGGTTTCAGGACGTCGAGGCGTCGGCCAAGGCGGGCCTGGTGCGCGGCGTGTTCGACAAGGTCGCCGCCCGTTACGACCTGATGAACGATCTGATGTCCGCCGGAGTGCACCGCGTATGGAAGGACATGACCGCCGCCAGGCTCAATCCCCAGCCCGGCGAGACGATCATCGACTGCGCCGGGGGCACCGGCGACATGGCCCGCCGCTTTGCCCGCCTGGCGCGCAAGGCGCAGAAGCGGCGCGGCGGCGAGAGCGCCCAGGTGTTGGTGGTCGACTACAATGCCGAGATGGTCGCCGCCGGGCGGCGCAAGGGCACTGAGCCGGAGATTGCATGGGCTGTGGGCGACGCCCAACGCCTGCCCCTGCCTGACGGCGCGGCGGACGCCTATGTCATCTCCTTCGGCTTGCGAAATGTCACCGATGTGCAGGCCGCCCTGATCGAGGCGCGGCGGGTGCTGCGTCCGGGCGGGCGCTTCCTGTGCCTGGAATTTTCCCGCCCCGTGACCGAGGCTCTGCAAAACGTCTATGACGCCTACAGCTTCAAGGTCATCCCGGCGGTGGGCGAGACAATCACCGGGGACCGGGCGGCCTATCAGTATCTGGTGGAGAGCATCCGGCGCTTCCCCCCCCAGGCCGAACTGGCCGCCATGTTGGGTAGGGCCGGATTCGCCCGCACCGGCTGGAGTAATTTCACCGGCGGGGTCGCCGCTCTGCATCACGGTTGGGCGATCTAGATCTTGGCGGGTGATTTTTCCTCATTAAGCCGGCTTGTCGGCGCGGCCTGGGTGCTGATCCGCGCCGACGCCCTGCTGCCAGCGCCGCTGGAGCCCTATCTGCCGCCCTCGAGCAAGGCGGCGGCCCGCCTGCTTCGACTGTTGAGAGGGCCTGAGGCCCGAAAGGGACGTCCGGGCGAGCGTCTGGCGACAGCCCTGGAACACCTGGGGCCCGCCGCGATCAAGCTTGGCCAGCTGCTGTCCACGCGGGCCGATATCTTCGGCGAGGAATTCGCCGAGGATCTAGCGCGCCTGAAGGATCAGCTCGAGCCCTTTCCGCTGGACCAGGCCAAGGCCGAGGTCGCCCGCGCCCTAGGCCGGCCGGTGGACTCCCTGTTCAGCGAATTCGGCCCCGCCATAGCCGCCGCCTCCCTGGCCCAGGCCCATCCGGCCCGCTTGTTGGACGGGCGCAAGGTGGCGGTGAAGATCCTGCGGCCGGGGGTGGAACAGCGCATCCACTCAGACATCGGCGCCCTGACCCTGGCCGCGCGCATCGCCCAGGGCCTGGGGGCGCGGGCCAGGCGGCTTGAGCCGATCGCCTTGGCCGCAACGGTCGCCCGCTCGCTCGAGCTCGAGCTGGACCTGCGGCTGGAGGCGGCCGGGGCTAGCGAGCTGGGCGAGGTGATGGCCCGTGATCCCTATATGCTGGCGCCGGAAGTGATCTGGGACGGCGTGGCCAAGCGGGTCCTGACCCTGGCGTGGGCGCAGGGCGAGCCTCTATCCAGCCCTGCGGCCCTCCAGCAGCCCGGCCTGGACCGTCCGGCCCTGGCTGTGCAATTGACCCGCGCCTTCCTGGCCCAGGCCCTGGATCACGGGGTGTTTCACGCCGATCTGCACGAGGGCAATCTGTTCGCCGCCCCGCCCGACCGGCTGACGGCCGTGGACTACGGCATTATGGGCCGCCTGGGCCCGGCAGAACGTCGTTATCTGGCGGAAATCCTGTGGGGCTTCCTGGAGCGGGATTATCTGCGCGTGTCCCGGGTGCATTTCCAGGCCGGCTATGTGCCCGAGCATCACTCGGTTGAAGCCTTCGCCCAGGCCATCCGGGCGGTGGGCGAGCCGATCTTCGGGCACGGCGCGGCCGAGGTGTCCATGGGCCGGGTCCTCACTCAGCTATTTGAGATCACCGCCCTGTTCGACATGCGCCTGCGGCCCGAGCTGGTCCTGCTGCAAAAGACCATGGTCACCGTAGAGGGCGTCGCTCGCCGCATCGATCCGGCCCACGACATCTGGGCCGCCGCCGACCCTGTGGTCCGCCGCTGGATCACCCGCGAACTGTCGCCCCCCGCCCGACTGCAACGCCTGGCCGAAGACAGCCTGAACGTTCTGGAAGGCATCGCGCGTCATGCCCAGGCCCCGGTTCCGACGCCCATGACCGCGCCGGTCCCAAGACCCAGCCGACTGGTCTGGTTCGCGCTGGGCTTGGCGATCGTGGGGCTAGCGGTAGCGATCGCGGCCTATTGGCGGGGGTAGGGCGAAGACTGCGTCCTCCACCGCGTAGCGGGGGAGGAATAGCCGAAGGGTAGAGGGGGCGTGCAGAACCCACGCCCCCACAGTCACTTCGTGACAGCTCCCCCGCAAGCGGGAGCTTTGCAAAAGTAGCGGTTCGTGATTCCCTTTTGCTTGACGCGCAAGGGAGTTGAGCGATGCCG
>JBEHYN010000080.1:0-3289 GCA_048498155.1 Pseudomonadota bacterium
GCCGATGATGGCGGCCATCCGGACCTGAGGGGGGCGAGCGTCTCATCTCAGACCGGCGGCACCGCCCACCCAACCGAGTTTTTACACAGCCTCGACCCCTGTGAGACGCCGGGAAGGTCTGCTTACAGGATGTGACCCTGCTGCTAATCTCGGCGAATGATCGCAAACTTAGCCATACTTTGCTGTGCCGTGTGGGGTATTTGGCATTTTGGTCGGGGCACATACAGGGCGTTCAAGCACCGGTACGTCATGTGGAGCTATTCCCGATCAAGCGAGGGCGCGCGTATTTACGAATCCGATGATCCGCGGCGCTTTCGAATTGGCGCTTGGACCAACGCTGCAGGATTAGCCTTTATGGTTGTTGCGGTGGGCCTGATTGCCCATGAGCTGCTTGGATAGACCCTTCACGAACAGGACTGTTGAGTCCGCTGTCCCCCCAATTGAACCGTTGCGGATGTCGGCTTTCTGGCATCAACCTTCCGTCGCCACGGTGTCGTGGTTCACTTCGAACCGAAACTCCGTGACATATGGCGAAGCACCGGCCGCATAGTCCGGCAGCGTCCCAATACCGTGGGCGAAGCGCGTTACGAACTCATCCACTTCGCTTCGAGGAACGTCGTAGCAGTCAATCTGGACCACGACAGGTTTGCCCATGGCATCCGGGAACTGACGTGCGAGTTGACCGTCTAACGCCGCTTCAAGGCAACCGTACATGCGGTCCTGCAACGCTCGCAGGTGTTCCTCAGTTGAGCCACTCCACGGCCCTTTGACCAGCACCATGAGACAGGTGTCGCGTGTCTCGTCGAAGGCAATGAAATTGACCGATACGTCGCCCATCGTGCGATCTTGCACGGGCACAGCCTGGAATCCAGGAAGGTCCGCTCCCCCCCCCCAATTCCGCCGTTCCCAGGGTCCGCTTCCTGGCAGAGCGGATGAACGGCGGCTTTGCGGCCTTGCTGATCTGGCGGAACCCGACCCTGAGCGGAGCTCCAGGTGGCGTTCTGTACGGTGAATTTCCAAAGCCCAAGACAGGTTGGAACGAACACTAAGCGTAGCCGTTTCGCTGTTGCCTTCGTCGTTTTAGCGGGGCGTACGAATTGGTGGCCCGCGCCCCTCATCGGAGGTGTCGTTTGGCTGATCCTGATGCTTCTTGTGGTGCTGTGGCCGTTCGGCGGCAAGCGCCTCGGCCACCGCTAACCGCGGCCATGCGATATGGCGCAGCGCCACACAATTGGGGAGATCCGTCATGATAAGCACTGCTCACAGGATCAAGGACATTGGGCCTAAGCCGCAATCGTTCGACATTGAACGCGCGACAAAGCAAAACACAGACTACCGTTCGGTCGCCTGGAGCGGGCGCTATCTGCAAGTGACGCTGATGTCGATTCCGGTTGGCGGCGACATTGGACTTGAAGCGCATCCAGAGACCGATCAATTCCTGCGCCTCGACGCTGGCAGCGGTCGAGTACAGATGGGATCCGCGAAGGATAAGCTGACCTTTGAAGAGGAAGTGTCAAACGGCTGGTGTGTCCTCGTTCCGGCGGGGACCTGGCACAACATCACCAATATCGGCACAACGCCAATGAAGGTCTATGCGATCTACGCCCCCGCCCATCATACACCCGACAAGGTGCAGGCGACGGCGGCGGCGGCTGAAGCCGACAAAGACGACGAGCCAGCGACCTGGTCAGTGCAGCCAAAGCAAGTTCCCGACAAACACGGGTGACCTAGCAGAGCGCGTGGCGACTAACCCCCCATCTGCGACCTTCGCGCCTTACGATCTGGGTCCCGGCCTTGGCTGCTCCGCGCCGCCCTACGGGTCGCCGGGAGGAGCGGGGAGATTAGCTGACGGCGTAGCCCAGTCGAACCAGTCGCTCGACCAGGCCTGGTTTCGTCCGCGCCCAATCCTCCGCCAACAGCCCAAGGCCCAGCACATCCAGCGGCCACCCGCCCTTGACCACATGGGCGCGAAACCGCGCCTCCTGCACGAAGCCGTATTTCAAATGCAAGCGCCACACCGCTTCGTTGGACGCCAGCACCTCGCACCACAGCTTGCGAAGGCCCAGTTCCCCAAACGCCCGCTCGATCATCAGATATTCCACGATCCCGCCCACGCCCTTGCCGCGCACCGTGGGGTCGGCCAAGTAGAAGGCCCAGGAGGCGCGACCTTGAGCGCGGTCGATGTCGTAGAAACTGGCAAGGCCGACCGGGGCGCCATCGACCTCGATGACGCGGTAGTCGCGTCGGTCATCGCCCTCCACGTCGGCGAACCAGCGCTCATGTTCCTGCGGCGTGATCAGGTGGTCGGAATACATATAGGCCGACACCTCCGGCGCATTGCGCCAGACCAGCAGCCGGTCCTTGTCGTTGGGCTGAAGTGCCCGCAGCACCACCGCCGTCATGTTCAAATCCTCCGGTCGCCGCCGAGCATCGCCAGGTCCGGCCGCGCTCGCAGCAAAGCGCGCACGTCATCCGAGGTAAAGGCGGGCTTGGCGGCGTAAAGCGCGCCGTAAACCGCGCGCACGAACTGCAGGTCGTCGGGCCGGTCCACCGTCCAGCGCACATCGCCCTCTTCGGCGTCCTGGCTGAGGAAGGTCTGCGTGAACTGCTCCGGATGGCGATAGAAATGCGGCGTCACGTGCTCGCGCTCATAGGGATCAACCGCCTCGCGCCCGGCGCGCAGCAGACAGTCCGCGCGCACCACCTCTACGTCCAGACCCTTGGGATAGGTGCGATGGGCCGGAGTGTTGGCCGCGTAGTCGGTTGCCTGCTCCAGATACAGGGCCAAGGTGGCGTCGATCACATTAGGGTCGGCCAGGGGGCAGTCGCCGGTCAAGCGCACCACGTGATCGGCTGGCCCGAACACTTTCAGCGCCCCCAGGTAGCGGCCCAGCACGTCGTCCAGCGCGCCGCGATGCAGGCCGATGCCCAGGGCCTGCGCGCACTCGGCCAGGGGATCATCGCTGGGATCAATACTGGTGGCGAGGACGATGCGGTCGATCAGCCGGCAGCGTCCCACCCGCTCGATCTGGCGCGCGATCATCGGCGCGCCCACGAGGTCGGCCATCACCTTGCCCGGAAGACGGGTGGAGGACATGCGGGCCTGAAGGACGGCGAGAATCAGCGGTGCAGCTCCCGATTGGAGCGTCATGATCGCCGCTGATGATGAACGCGTCATCTATATGCTTCGTCACCCTAGGCTGAATCGACATTCACCGCATCCAAAGCATGGCGGCGGCGAGGTGGATGAAGGCGAGGAAGTGGATGGCTCGTCTGTCGTAGCGCGTGG
>JBEHYN010000081.1:0-3190 GCA_048498155.1 Pseudomonadota bacterium
CTCGGACGGCGTTCTTTGAATGCGTCGGGATTAGCCCACGCCCCTGCCCGATTCAAGGAAAACAATACCTGAGACAATCAATCATATTTGCTCGCCAGATCCCGGATCATGCAGCGATGCAAGGAAACGAAAAGGCCCCGCTTTCGCAGGGCCTTCCGTGCATGGGATTGGTGGTCGCAGAACTCAGTTCATGTGCCAGAGCAGGCCGACGGTGGCGCGCCCGGTCGAGGGCAGAGCGCCCCACGGCCCCAGGATCTGCAAGTCGCCGCGCAGACTCAACGGACCGCTCAGCGCCATCTCCGCGCCGCCGCCCACCGCGTAGACCGCGGTGCCGCCCTTGAAGCCGGCGCCGAGGTCGCCGTAGAGCATCGTGTTGTCGGAAATGAAGCCGCCGACTCGGCCGAGCGCGAGAGCATCGAACGAGGTGAAACCGCCGCCGGTCCAATACGCGTCGCCCTGGAATTCGCCGCCGACGATGATTCCGTCGGTGACGGCGAAATTGGCACCGGCGATGACGCCGAGCGTGCCCGCCAGGGTGCCGCCATCGATGGCGCCGCCGGCGCTGCCGCCCAGGTAGAAGCCTTCGAAATTGAACAGCGGGCTCGAATAGATCGGATCGGCGGGCTTCAGCAGATCAGCCGCCGAGGCGGAGGTGGCCAGAGCGACCGCCAAGGCGGCGCCGGCCAGCAGAGAGTGCGCGAATTTCATGACGATTCCCCTGGAAGTGCGATCGATTGGCGGGGATTTTGCGCGCGCCTCTATTTCACAACAATTAGCGACAAAGTTTAATTATCTCATAGGCTTAATGATCGGTTACTCGATCCTGCCCGCACCAAAAGAGAGCGGGGCCCCCGACGGGGGCCCCGCTCTAAACTCTCCCGTGACGCCGGGAGAAGCGTCTTAGAAGTGCCAGTTCAGACCGACCTTGATCGCCGCCGAATTCTCGGCAGAGGTCGTCAGGTCGACGTTGTACTGGGCTTCCGCCTTGATGCCGACATTGTCGGCAACGGCGAACTCAACACCAACGCCCACCGGAACGTACCAGCTGGACGGGGTCCGCGAACCAAGACCAGAGAAGGCGTAGAGCAGAGCGCTGTCATTGATCAGGCCGCCGATCTTGGCAGTGGCCTGAGCCGAGAAGTTCGGACCGGTAGCCGCAACCGCTTCGATTTCGCCGCCAAGGACCAGATTGTCCATCAGGGCGTTCACGCCGAGGTTGACACCGAGGCCGAAGGCCGCCGGAGCCGACTGGCCCTGGATGAAGGCGCCAATATACGCACCGTCCCAGGTGAAGCTGTTGTCCACCACCGGCGGAGCCGACGGCTGATCGACGATCAGATCGGCAGCGAAGGCCGCCGAAGAGAGCACAGCCGTAGCCGCGGTAGCGAGCAAGGCAAGCTTGAGAGAACGCATTTGAAAGTCCTTTGTCTGTCTAAGTCGTGGACCGCTTGGGAGCCGCGATTCACGAGAGCCCTTATGTAACGCCGATATCGCCCAGGCGACACCGCCCCCGCCCCGTTTCTGTCATCCGTGTGCCCCATTCGCCACACTCAGGCGTCTCGGGCAGATTTCTTCAAGCTACTGAATACGCAGAACAAAATGAACGCAGCCTGAAGGTGCGCCACATTCTGCTCCAAATTGTGATCGGCTCCTCAAAAGTGGAAGTTCGCTCCGATCGTGACCTGATCCTTTGGATTTGCTCCGGTGATGGGAAAGCCGTGCAGGTAACGCGCCCCGACCGACACATCGTCGGTGACCGCAAGCTCGACGCCGCCACCGAACAGCGCGTCCGATTCGCTCGGGCCGGAAAGAGCCAGCCCGGCGCCACCGGCGCCGTAGGCGACGACATCGTCGGTCAGCGCAATGCCGGCCTTGCCCAGGCCCTGGACATAACCGACGCCGCCGGCTCCGCCCCCCAGCCCCTCGATTGCAACTTCGGCGCCCACCAGTACGAACTCGAATCGGCCGTTGACGCCCAGATCCAGGCCGCCGCCGAACTGGCCGCCGCCGGCCGGGCTCGACTGCCCGACCCCATAGATGCCCGCGTAGAAGCGATTCCAGTCGAAGCCGGAATCGGCAACCGGCAGCGATTCATTGGTCGAGGTGGGCACGCTCAGCAGGTCGACCGCCCGCGCGGCCGCCGGCATGGCTGCCAATCCCGCTGCGATGGCGATCGACGTCAACAGGCGCATCTGTTTGCCCCAGAACTCCAGTTTCGGGAAAACGCCGTGTGGGACCGGCGGTTCCGTATTCGATATGGCGATGGCCGGGCTGTTCCGCAACGTCTGGAACGCCGCTCCAGCGGTGACCGCATCTCCTGAAAATCCTAGGGATTTGTGAGAGGATTTGGTCGTACAGGCGGCGACAATGTGGCAGCGCACAGCTGTGGCATGACAGCCACAGTTCATGGTTCGCGCGCACTTCGAGGATTGCAAGGAAAGTGGCGCGAGTGACGGGACTCGAACCCGCGACCTTCGGCGTGACAGGCCGACGCTCTAACCAACTGAGCTACACCCGCATCGGCGTGGCCGTCAGCCCCGCGAAACGTGGCGCCCGTGTACCGAGGGCCTCGGGGCAAGTCAAGCGATCTGGGAGGGCTTGATTGACGCTCGGGCCTCGACGCCCTAGTTACTGCGCGTCCTTGCCGGACGGGCGGTTAGCTCAGTGGTAGAGCATCTCGTTTACACCGAGAGGGTCGGCGGTTCGAGACCGTCACCGCCCACCATTCCCTCCCATATCGCGGCTCGCGTCCACAAATCGCGGCCAGCGGCGGTTTTTTCCGGCCACTGGGCCGTCGCCGGCGGACTCCAGCCAGGTCGCGCCGCTCCGACACCGGGTTCTCCTCAACCCCCATAGCCGCAACCGAGCATCGAACGCGGCCGCGGCGATCGCTGGCCGCAACGCGGAGCCTGCCATCGGCATTGGTTACCCGCAGGGCATCGGAGGCGCGTCGATGTTGACCTTCCTTGCGATGTTGAAGGGCCACCGGCCGCGGATCGCCCTGTCGCTGCTGCTGGCCTGTGGCGAGGCGGTTGGGCAAGTGGTCCTGCCGTTTCTGATCGGCCTTGCCCTCGACGACAGCCTGAGGGGTTCGCATCGCGGTCTCGTGGCGCTGGCCTCCGTCGGCCTGCTCACCATGCTGCTGGCCATGACCCGTCGGCTGCACGATTCGCGCTTGTACGCACGGATC
>JBEHYN010000082.1:0-2690 GCA_048498155.1 Pseudomonadota bacterium
GAGAACTGCGGATCGGCATCGCTCAACTCCCTTGCGCGTCAAGCAAAAGGGAATCACGAACCGCTACTTTTGCAAAGCTCCCGCGAGCGGGGGAGCACGTGTGGCTAAGTAGATATTCCCAATGACCCCAGCGGATCGATGAGTCCACGAACTAGCTTCCCGCCTTGAACCGGAACGGGTCGGCCGGATAGACCCCCAGAACTTCCATCCGCTCGCAGAAGAATCCCAGCTCTTCCAAGGCCAGGGCCAAGCCCCGGTCCTCAGGCCGGCCGTCGACCTCGGCGTAGAACAGGGTGGCGTTGAAGCTGCCGTTCTCCATGTAGCTTTCCAGCTTGGTCATGTTGACGTTGTTGGTGGCGAACCCGCCCATGGCCTTGTAGAGGGCCGCCGGCACGTTGCGCACGCGGAACACGAAGCTGGTGATGCACTTGTCGGTGAAGGCGGGAGGCGGCGGATTGGGATCGGCCGTCATCACCAAAAAGCGCGTGGTGTTATTGTGCGCGTCCTCGACGTTGCGTTGCAGGATGTCCAGTCCATAGAGCTGGGCCGCCAGGGCCGGGGCGATGGCGGCGCGGTGCGGGTCGGGGTGTTCGGCCAGGGCCTTGGCCGCACCGGCGGTGTCGCCGAAGGGCTCGGTGCGGACCTTAAGCTTGCGCAGGGCCTTGCGGCATTGGCCCAGGGCCACCGGCATGCTCTGCACCACCTGCACATCCGCCAGCTTGACGCCGGGGTTGGCCATGATGTGAAAGCCGATGGGTTTGAACCGCTCGCCGATGATCTTCAGACCCGAGTTGGGCAAGAGGTGGTGCACGTCGGCCACGCGGCCGACGAGGGAGTTCTCCACCGGAATCATGCCCAGCTGACAGGCGCCGGACTTTACCGCGTCGAAGGCGTCCTCGAACGTCGGATAGGGCGCGGGCTCCATGTCCGGGAAATAGTCGCGGCAGGCCTCATGGCTGTTGGCCCCCGGCTCGCCCTGGAAAGCGATTTTCGGCTTGGCGCTCATCGGTCCTCGCTTTGGGCAGCGGCCCGTGCGCGCGCCAGATCGTCGGGGGTATCCACCGAGATGGGCGGCTTGTCGATCCTGGCGGCCCAGATCTGCAGGCCCATTTCTAGGGCTCGAAGCTGTTCCAGCTTCTCGCGTTGCTCGAGGGGCGAGGGCGGCTCGGCGTTGAAACGCTCAAGGGCCGCGCGCCGATAGCCGTATATCCCCACGTGCCGCCAGATGGGTCCGGGTCCATGCAACACCGAACGGGTGAAATACAGCGCCCTGCCCGCCTTAGCCCTCTCGGCCAGGGCCAACACCGCCTTGACTACGTCGGGATTGGTCCGGTCGGCCTCTGAATCCTCGGGGGTGACGACCGTAGCGATGTCACAGGCGGCTTGATCGGCCAGCAGATCGGCGCAGGCCGTCAGCACCTGGGCCTGCACAAACGGCATGTCGCCCTGCAGATTGATCACCACGTCGTGGCGGCCATTCGGATCGAGCACCGCCAAGGCCGCCAGGATGCGGTCGGAGCCGGACGGCAAGGCCGGATCCGTCAGCACGGCCCGGCCGCCCGCCGCGCGCACCGCCTCCACAATCTCGGGGTCGCCCGCAGCCACCGCCACGGGGCCGAGGTCAGCCTTCAGGGCCGCGCGCAGAACCCGAACGATCATCGGCTGCCCGCCGATGTCGGCCAGGGGCTTGCCGGGCAGACGGGTGGCCGCCATGCGTGCGGGAATGATGACGATCGGGTTCATGGGGCTGGGTGAGCGGTTTTGCGGCGAATCGCCTCGGTTGTTCGGGGTAGTTTGGCAGACAAACTAGGATTCCGGCGCAGCTTGGCGTCGCAAGGCGCATGGCCGGGTTGCGCCAGGGCCGGTAGCGTGTAAGAGAGCCCAAAGCAAGGATGGGGCGTGGGAATCCCTGGTGATTCTCCCCGACGTCGGGATGCCGGCGTCTGGTTTCTTAAGAGGGCCGGCGGGCACAGATGAGCGATCTCACATTCAATAAGATAGCCGGAGCGGTTCTGGCGACAGCCCTGGCGGTGGTCGGCCTCGAAGAGCTCTCCTCCATCGTTTATCAAAACGAACCGACGTCAAAGCCCGGCTACGCCATCACCGTGGCGACCACGGAATCCGGCGGCGGTCCGGCCGCGCCAGTGTTGCCGCCCGATTGGGGCACGGTCCTGCCGACGGCGGATCTAGCGGCGGGCAAGACAGCTACCGCCGTCTGCATGACCTGCCACAACTTCGACAAGGGCGGCCCGAACATGACCGGTCCGAACCTTTTCGGCGTGCTGGGGCGTAAGCCCGGCTCGCATCCGGGGTACGCCTATTCAACGGGCATGGTGGCCATGGGCGACAAGATCGGCGCCTGGAGCTACGACGAACTCGACAAGTTCCTCAGTGGGCCTCAGGCGGACGTGTCCGGCACCAAGATGACTTACACCGGCATGAAGAAGCAGGAACAACGCGTCAACGTCATCGCCTATCTGCGGACGCTGAACGACTCGCCAGCGGCTATCCCGGCGCCCAAGCCAGCGGCCGCTCCGGTTGCCGAAGCAGAGGCTTCCTCCGCTTCTCCGGCCGCCGCCGCGCCTGAAGCTAAGCCCTAGGCTGAATCGACATTCACCGCATCCAAAGCATGGCGGCGGCGAGGTGGATGAAGGCGAGGAAGTGGATGGCTCGTCTGTCGTAGCGCGTGG
>JBEHYN010000083.1:0-2617 GCA_048498155.1 Pseudomonadota bacterium
GGCGGCGATTCCCCAGTTGAACCACCGGGCCTGCTCTATATTCAGACGAATAATGCCGTCGATGATCAGGCCCCGATCCGTGGCCTGCGCCATGTGGATACCATAAAGGCTGCAGGCGGCAAAAAAGGCGACCGCCAGCCATTTCCTGCCGATATCGATACGATAAAGGTAACGCTGCTCTTCCATCTGTCCCCGCCATTCGTTTGAGTCCGCGAGAGACTCTCAAGATCCATGCCAATCGGCTCTTATCCCTTCGGGTGGGCGGCGGCGTAGGCGGACAGCAGCTTTTCCGTGTCGACCTGGGTGTATTTCTGCGTGGTCGACAGCGATACATGGCCCAGCAGCTCCTGGATCGAGCGCAGGTCGGCGCCGGAGCCCAGCAGGTGCGTGGCGAACGAATGGCGCAAGGCGTGCGGCGTCGCTCGGTCGCTCAGGCCCAGGCGCGACCGCATGTGCTGCAGGCTGGCCTGGACATGGCGCGGGCTCAATTCACCGCCGCGTTTGGCGCGGAACAGCTTCATCTCGGGCGTTAGCGGAAACGGCACTTGCGCCTTATAAGCCTCGATGGCGTCGCGTACGGCCGGCAGGACGGGCAGGGTGCGCATCTTGTTGCCCTTGCCGGTGATGCGCAAGGATTCGGTCAGCGGCGTGTCGGCGACAGTCAGCGACAGGGCCTCGGAAATGCGCAGGCCCAGGCCGTAGAGCAGCGAATAGACCGCCTCGTCGCGGGCATTTTCCCAGTCGTCGCGGTCCGCGTCCAGCCGCGTTTCGGCCAGCAGCCCGGCGGCCTGGTCCTCGTTCAACGGTCGAGGCAAGGTGGCCTTCAGGCGCGGGCCGCGCATCATCGCCACCTGGGCATTGCCCAGGTCAAGGTGGACATCGAGCCAGTTATGGAACGACTTGATCGCTGACAGATGCTGGGCCAGAGAGCGCGCCGACAGGGGAGGGTCCTTGCCGCGCAGGTGCGCCATCCAGCCGCGCACATCGGCGGACGACACCGCCACAACGTCGGCCAGGGTCAGGTCGGAAGAGACGGTGCGCGTCAGATGGGCGAGGTAATAGCGCAGGGCGTGGGCATAGGCCTCGATGGTGCGCGGCGAGCAGCGGCGCTGGCCTTTCAGCCAGTCCAGCCACCGGAACTGCGCGTCACTTAAATCGGTCATCGGGCACGAATCGAGCCCGTGGTTGACGCCGCGCGATTGGTGGTCTCCCTGCCCCGCCTCGAAGATAGAGGGAGACGGTGAGAGGGCTTACTCCAAACAGAACCTTTTGTGGTCGGGGAGGGAGACCTCAAAGGCGCGGCTCAGCCACGCGCTTATACCTCATATGGGAGAAGCTGTGGATAAGTTAAGGGTCAGGATATGTAAAGAAGTGCTAAGGGGCGGTTACTAGGCCAGCACCGGCCAGCGATCGGCCACCCGCTCCACGACCCGCGCCACGAAGGCGACCAACTCGGCGCCCATATCGGCCGAGAAACCATCGAAATCCGAGGATCCGAAGGCGACCAGGCCCGGCCGGCCCTCGCGCCACAAGGCGATGCGCAGCACCGCTGCCGACTTGATGCGCGCCACGTCATCGCCGAACAGGACGCGGCAGACGCCTTCGGGGCCCAGCAGGGACAGGCCGGTTTCGCCGATGATATAGTCGACGCCGCCGTCGTCCAGCAGCTTCCAGCCGAGCGGTACCGGTGCGGTTTCTTCCAGCGCGACGGTGGCGGCGATCAGGCCGAAGCGGTCCCGCGCCTCATCGTTGAGCCGGCGGGCCAGGTCGGAATGGTTGCGCGCCTCCATCAGGCTCAGGACCAGGCTGTGCGTCTGGTTCTGGGCGTCGAAATTGGCCTTGGCGGTCATTTCAAGCTGGCGGCGGACGTCGAAATCCTTGAGCGCCCGGGCTTCCAGCCGCGACAGGGCGGCCGGGCCGAAATCGATCAGGTGCTTGCTGTTCTTGGCCTGCAGCCCCAGCGCATCGAGCAGCGCCTTGTCCTGCGCCAGATCGCGGGCGAAATCGCCAGCATGGTTAAGCAGGTGACGGCGCAGGGCCTGCCAGTCGTCGAGGTCAAGCGTAGGACTTCCGCTTTCCGAACTCATCAAACCCCCGGCAGTCGTGGTGACTGGGCAAAAACGCGCGTAGACAGCCACTGTAATTTAGCGGCGGCGATCTGTGAAGCGGGTTTTACGGCAGGGTTGTGACAAATCGGCGGGATTCGTGTAATGAGCTATGTGATGAGTCTGGCCGTGTCCGAATTCCCCTTACAACGTCAGGAGACCCGCATCGTGGCCAAGGTCGCGGTGCTGGCGCCCATGGCCGAAGCGCTCGATTACCTGGTGCCGGACGGTTGGCAGCTGGCGGCAGGCGAACATGTGGTGGTGCCGTTGGGGGGCGCCAAGGTGCGCGGCCTGGTGGTCGGTTTCGAGGCCGAGGGCAGCGAACACAAGCTGAAAGCCATCCTGCAACGGCTCGACGATCCGCCGGTGCCGGAAGCCTCCCTGAATTTCTGGCTGTGGGCGGCGCAATGGACCCTGACTCCGCCGGGGGTTTTCCTGAATGGTTGCCTGCGGGCGCTCAAGGCGGTGAAGGGGCAAGCAAAGCAGGGCTATGTCCGGTCGGAACAGGCGCC